>CAWHDI010000035.1:0-19586 GCA_963827985.1 uncultured Chloroflexia bacterium
CATCCGCGGTCTTTACAAAAGGTTTTAGAATTTAGAACTTTCTTATTTTGTTTGGAATTTGGTATTTGGAGCTTGGAATTTCACCTTATGAGGGCGGTGCAAAAGTCACCGACGGTACTAAACGAAACTGAACATGGTTGTTAAAAACGGATTTCGCCGTCACGGGAGCGTTGAAAATGCCTTCGTTCCAAACGAGGCAGTACATGGCTCTGAAAGGAAATGTTTGAACGTCATGAGCGCGTTGAAGAGGGGCTGCAAGCCCCTCTTATTAAAAAAATCCTCTCCTTTGGGAGAGGGTAGGGTGAGGGTATAAATGCCAGAACACTTCTTACATAGATTCTTGAACCCGAACAGCGTCGCGGTCATCGGCGCTACCTCCAACAAATTAGCAGTAAACTACCACCTGGTAGAAAACCTCGTCAACCTTGGTTATAAAGGTAAAATCCACCCTGTAAACCCCAACCAGCCCGAAGTCCTCGGCATCAAAACCTTTAAAACCTTCGCCGATATAGGTGAATTCGTAGACCTCGTAGTTATCTCAATAGCCGCCCGCAACGTCGTAGACGTAATAAAAAACCTGCCCGGCGATAAAATAGGCGGCGCAGTCATCGTCACCGGGGGCTTCTCCGAGATCGGCGCAGAAGGCAAAAAGATCCAGGACGATATAGCCAGGATATTAAAAGAAAAGGGGATAAGGGCCATCGGCCCTAACGCTCTCAGCCCTATAAATAGCCGCAACAGCCTCGCCATCAGCTTCTTCACTATCAATAAACTGACTCAGGGCAACGTCTCCTTCATCTTCCAGTCCGGCATGTACGAGCCCCGCTTCAACTGGATGCTCTCCGATTTTCATCTCGGCCTCAGCAAATTGATCGATCTTGGCAACAAGATGGATATCACCGAGGTCGACACGCTGGAATACCTGTCGCAGGACCCTGATACCGGCGTCATCTGCCTGCACCTCGAAGCTATTAAAGGCGGAGGCCGCAAGTTCTTCGACCTTCTCAAAGAGACGTGCAGCAGGAAACCAGTCATCGTATTAAGGGGAGGTCGCACCGATGCCGGGGCGAAGGCCGCCATGTCGCATACGGGTTCTCTCGTCCAGGGCAGCAACCTCGTTTTCGAATCTGCGCTGAAGCAGGCCGGAGCCATCAAGGCCGATACCCTCGACGATTTCCTCTATCTGGCCAAGGCCTTTTCTTATCTCCCGGTTCCCAAAGGCAACCGCATTGCCATCGCTACTTTCCCGGGAGGCGAGGCCGTCCTGGCCACGGATACGGTCTATCAGAACGGCCTGGTCATGGCGAAGCCGGGACAATCAAGCTACGAGAGGCTGCATAAGACATTTCCAGCGTGGGAGATTGCACTCAATCCGTACGATTTCGGTATTATCTATACATTCAGCTCATTCAACAACAACCACGGCGCGTTCATAGAGGCCATGGCCGATGATGAGAACGTCGACTGCATGGCCGTCCAACTGCCCCCCATGGGCTTCCTAGAGACCCCGAAACCTTCTGCCCGCCCTTCCTGGCCGCCGCCCAAAAAGGCAAGCCCCTGGCCGTCTGGCCGCCTCACATGCTTCGCTTCGACATCCATAATCGAATGGCTCGAAGCCCACTCCGTCCCCGTCTTCCCCTCCGGCGCCATAGCGGTGAAGTGCCTGGCGGCGTTGAGCCGGTGTAGGTCAGGCTCATAGCAAAGATTACCGGCTTAAGTGGGAGGGGCGGAGACAGGGGAGGCATTTATGTCTCGTCGCTTCATCTCGTACAGGGGCTGTAGTCACGTGCCGGCAATGTAATCTTGACAAAGAAATTGGGTTATATTATACTACGGCGTCTTAGAGAGTGACCGTTCACTCTCTGACCTGAATTATCATGTACGAAGCTTTTAAGAAACTCCCCGTCGCAAAGCAGCATCGCATACTGGATGCTGCCATCAAGACGATCGCTGAGAAAGGGTATGAGGCCGCCAGCATTTCTACCATATGCCGGCGGGCAGGTATATCCAACGGCGCACTCTACAAGTACTTCAAGAACAAAGAGGCAATGTTCTTTGCCTGCGTGGACTATGGCGTCGAAGTAATGATGACGGAATTGTACCTGAAGTATGCAGGTGAAGCGGATACGCTGGTTGACGCCATCCTCAGCCTTCTCCGCGGGTTTAAAGAGTTTACTAAGAAACACAGGGATATGCTGTCAGTTTATTCCGACCTCGGAGCGAGCAGCATGAATCGTTTCGCACATGTAACGGAACAGGTTGAATCCGCGGGCCACGAGTTCTTAACAAGCCTTATCGAAGATGCTAAAAAGCGCGGGGAAATCGATGCAGATGTGAGCAGTGAGATAGTAGCCTATTCTGTCGACAGCCATATCATGCTTTACAGTTATTCGCTGGTCTCGGAACACCATGCCAGGAGATTTCACGCGTTCTTCGGCAATAAACGTGAACGTTTAACCGAGGATGAAAAAATCGCAAAGATAATGGAGTCTCTGCAACTCGTACTGAAAAAGGATGGTCATGGGGCAAGCGGCAAGAAACATGCATGAAAACTAGGCCGCGAATAGCGGCTATGACGTAATAAATAGGGTTGAAGGAGGCTGGTTATGGGCAATGATATGAAAATTATCGACGAAAGCTTGTCGGTCCGGAAGGGACGCCTGTATGTGGAAGAGTGCGATACCGTCGAGCTGGTGGAAAAATTCGGGTCTCCTGTATTCGTCATGTCGGAGAAGATGCTGCGCAGCAATATCCGGCGTTTCAAAAAAGCATTCGAAGACAACTGGCCCGAAGGGAAAGTCACCGTTATGCCGGCTATCAAGGCCAACGTGACCCTTTCCACCAGGCGTATCCTCACCCAGGAAGGCGCCGGCGTCGATGTGTACTCTCCCGGGGAGCTTATGGCAGCGCTGGGTTCGGGGGCTGATCCCGCGGTCATTTCCGTAAACGGCGGCGGAAAGGATGAAGAGCATATTCGCAACAGCATCAAATCAGGATGCCGTATAACGCTGGACGATGTCGATGAGCTTGAGCTGGTCGAAAAGGTTGCCAATGAGCTGAATATGAAGGCCAAAGTCCGTTTCCGCGTCCGGCCGGACTTCCCCAACTTGTGGCGGCCTACTGCCTTCACGCTTGAACTGGTCCCCATTGATCTTGGCACCCAGGCCTACAAAAACGGCATACCCACCGAACATGTCATTGAGATGGGCAAACGCGCTCTCAAGATGAAGAACATCGAACTCGTGGGTTTCCACCTTCATACAGGCCGTCATCATGACACTCTCTGGTACTGGCAGGGCATGATGAAACAATATGTGAAGCTGATTGCCACTTTAAAGAAGGAATGGGGAGGGTATGAGCCGAAAGAAGTCAGCATCGGCGGGGGATTCCCGATACCAAGGGACCCCTTCGGCCGCATGATGAACAGGGCGGATGCGCCCCTCTTCATGGTCTTTTTCCCGATCATGGGTTTCCTGAGGATATTCGGCGACAGGGCCAGGTACAAGATACTTTCATCGGTGATGCAACTGATCTTGACAAGGACCCCAAATAAAAAATTGGCCCCCACAATAGAGGATTTCGCAGAAGCAACCATGGGGTCCTTCAGAAAAGCAATGCTGAAGCATAAGCTCAATACCAAAGGGCTGCATTTCCAGCTTGAACCGGGACGCAGCCTGTACGGCAACGCGGGTATACATCTGAGCACGGTCATGAAAACCAAGCACCAGAAAAAGCCCATTGTATGGAACTGGGTGCTCCTTGATACGACCTATTTCTTCCTCACGGGAGGTACGTACGAGCAGCACCTGCACGACTTCATCTGGGCCAATAAGCCGGATGCCACGCCCGTTATGACCGCCGACATCGTCGGAAGGTCATGCTACGGCGATCGCATGATACCGGAGGTCCGCGTGCCCGAACTGCAGTCAGGAGATATCATCGCCATACTGGACACCGGAGCCTACCAGGAAGTGTCTGCAAGCAATTTCAATGCGCTGCCGCGCCCGGCGACAATTCTTGTAAATGGGTCAAGTGCTGAGATTATTAAGAAGGCCGAAACATTAGAAGACGTGTTCAGGAGGGATATCGTTCCGGAGAGATTGAGAACAGTCGATAAATCGTCAGCAGCTGTGTGAGCCATCGGGCAATGTTTTCGCAAAATATAGAAAATGAGAAAGAGGAGAATGAGAGCTATGACAATTAAGACAGCGCCGCAACCGAACGGGTATGAAGTATTCCCATCTCCGCATTTGGCGGACGTTCCTTACGACGAGCACAGGGCAAGGATCAAGAAAGCCCAGAAGCTCATGAAAGAACAGGGCGTTGACCTCTTGATGCTCTGGAGCATGCAGAACAACCACTATTTTGCCGGCTTTACCTCCACCCACTGGTTCAACCCCAGCCTGCAGTGCTGTGTCACGCTGATTCCGGTCAAGGGAGAGCCTCTCATCGTCGTCCCCGAGTTCTTCAGGTGGACAGCTGAAGCCCAGTGCTGGATACGTGATATCCGTGGCCAGATCGATGCTCACCAGACACAGAACGAACGCGGCCTGCCGCGCGAGATAGCCGAGATCGCCAAGGAAATGGGATACGGCAAGGCCAGGATCGGGCTCGAGATGGGCACGCTTGCGCACTGCTATATCCCTCGCCCCTACAACGATATCAAGCTGCTCCTCGATTCTCTGCCTGAAGCCAAATTTGTCGACGGCGACATGGTGATCTGGGGCTGCCGCATGATCAAATCTCCTCTCGAAACCGACCGGCTATTGCATGCCGCCGACATACACCGGCAGGCGTTCGGCGCAATTGTTGAAGAGTACAGGCCCGGCATGACGGAAAATGACCTGCTTAGAATTTACATGTCAACCGCAGCCAGGAACGGATCGGACTGGATGAAATCCGGCCACATCATGTGCGGCGATATGAAGGAAGGCGTCATTGACACCGGCGGTCACTGGGACGGCATTGTCATCAAGAAGGGAGACTACATGTCTTTTGATATGCCCTGCCAGATATAAGGGGTACTGGGCCGATATGGGCCGCTTCGTCTATGTCGGGCCCACGCCGGACAACTATAAGAAAGGAATGGAGATCGCCTGGAAGGCCTTTGACGCAGGAGCGAAGGTTGCCAAAGCCGGCGTCCCGGCCAGCTTGGTCTACGACGCCGTGGCCAAGACGCAGCTTGATAACGGCATGATGGCAATTGAGATGGTGGGACACGGCATTGGTATGGACGTTCATGAGCCTCCCGTATTTTCCCACACGGAAGAGACCCTGCTCCAGTCCGGAATGGCCATGGAGCTTGAGGTCACCGGCATGATGGAAGGCTGGCATAAGGAAGGCAAGATCGGCATGTTCCATTATGAGAACCTTATCATCATTAACGATCACGGGTGCCAGGTTATTGAGGGTCTCCCCAGGCAGCACCTTGAAGTCTCTTGCTATAAATAGATTTTCTGTAGTGAGGTAGTGGCTGATGGACATAGGTTCATTGCTGTGGTTACTTGCAGTTATAACAGCCGGCCTGGCCGCCGGCCAGATGCTCGGGGAGTTGCTCTTATTGGGCGTTTCCAGTCCTGGTTTTTTGAGACCGGCAACGCACAGATGTTCAGAAAGAGCTACGTGCTGTTTCGCAGGACGAAACGGCCAAACCGCCTTTTCCACGCGGTATACGTGACTGCCATATTGGTGGGGACTGTCTACATTGCTGCTCTGCTCCTGACTGGAAAGCTCGGGATCTTGCCGGTCATAGCCGTTGTCCTGCAGTGGCTTTTCCTGCTCGTCTTCTATGGGACGGGCTTTGCGAAGCTCGAAAAAGAACTTTTTGCCGGGAGCGATTCGAAAGAGCTGGGCGACAGGTTCCGTCCGCATGAATATGTGGATGTTGGGGATATTTGCCCTGCTGCTGTGCGCTGCTTTCGTCATCCTGGTGCTGACGCGGGTACTTTGACGGAGAATAGAAATGTCTGCGAAAGAAGAAAAGCTTATACCCAAGAACATTCTCTGGCTTGGATAATCCCTATAAGACGGGCCCGCATCTGTGGGGTGATCAGGAGGCGGACGTCGCCATCGTAGGTGGAGGATTCACCGGCATGGCCTCGGCCTATTTCATCAAGCAGCGTTTTCCCGGGAAACGGGTCATCGTGCTTGAGGCGGAACATATCGGCTACGGTTCCTCCGGGCGAAATTGCGGCGGAGTTGCGGGAAATATGGGTCATAACTACAGGAACCTGAGGAACAAGTTTGGTACCGAGAAAATGATGCAGCTCCAGCAGTCTGATGATACAGTGCGTTGACCTTGTCGAGGAATTAATCAGGGAGCACAAAATCCAGTGCGACTACGAGAGGAAGGGAAGGCTTATGGTTGCGGAAACCGATGCGCAGGTCAAACGCCTGGAAGAGGAGGCGAAAGACTGCGAACAGGCCAATGCTCCCATGGAATGGTTCGAAGGACCACGCGCTCGTGAGCAGTTCGGGTGCCTGGACATTAAGGCAGCCGTACGCTATCCGAACGAGGGGGTCATGGATCCGGTGAAATTCCTGCGCGAGATGAAGCGCGTCGTCGAGTCGATGGGCGTTGAGGTCTACGAGCACTCCCGCTGCCTCACAGATGATACCGGGTACCAGTGCCTCACGCAAGATACTCATTTATACAAATGGTGGCCGGGTGATTGCCGATGATGCCGTTATGGCGACGAACGCTTTTAGCGACCCTCTCAATTTTCTTCGGTATAAGGTACTGCCCTTGTACGTCTACGTTGTGACTACCGAACCACTGGACCAATCGCAAGTGGAGGCGTTCCAGCATCCGGGCGGGAGGGGTAACGTCTTCGGAGCGACCAACCTGTACTGGGCACGCAATCTCACTGCGGACAACCGGCTTGTTTTCAATGAGAACGAAGTTTACTACTACTACAACAATGAAAAAGACTATAGCTGCCGTCACAAATCGTTTCAAAGGCAGTACGACCTCATGGTAAGAAAGTTCCCTTTCTCAAAGGGATTCGCATGACCCACGCCTGGGGCGGACTGATCGGCATTACCCTGGATTTCCTTCCATTCGTTGGCCGGACCGGCATGCACGGTAACATCTACTACAGCGCCGGATATAACGGCTGCGGGCTTGCGCCCAAGCCAGCTGGCCGGCAAGATAATAGCGGCCATGATAGCGGATGAGAAGTCCGATCTCACAGATAATGTCCTGATAGCACGGAAAGCTTTTTACGTGCCATCCGCCCCGCTCATGTATCTGGGCATAAATGCTTATAAGGCTTTATTCAAGTATAACGACTGGCGCCTTGGGGGCCAGGGATAGAAACAAGCTACTTTAAAGGAAAGAAGAGGACGAAACCATGGAAAAGTTCAAGATTCTTGGTTTGGTAGGCAGTCCTCGTAAAGAGGCTAATACGTACCGCCTGGTGAAGACGGCGTTGGAAGAGGCTGCAACCGTGCCTGGCGCAGAGATAGAGATATATGAGATGGCCGGCAAGAAAATAAATCACTGTATTGGGTGCCATAAATGCACAAAAACGCTGCGATGCGTTTTCAAAGATGACTTGATGGAGTATGTGGACAAGTACCTGTCGGCTGACGGGCTTATCTGGGGTTCTCCGGTGTATCACATGGGTATCCCGAGCTTAATGAAGGCCGCAATGGACCGTTTGCCCAATATGATGGAGCCATTCTACATGAAAAAGGGAACGGACAAACCCAGGTACAGCAAGGTCTGTGGAGTGATGACCGTCGGCGCGCATCAGAACGGCGGGCAGGAGATGGCGCTGAGCCAGATGATCAACAGCTGCCTGTTGATGAACAATATCGTGATTTCCAGGAATGACCCTTGCCGGCGCTTATATCGGTGTGGCAGGCTATTCCGGGCAGATGCCCGATTTCCTGGCTAAGGATAATGTAATGAAGGACGAGTGGGCCATACTGGGAGCCAGGACAACCGGTAAACGCGTTGCCGAGATGACGAAGATCGTTACCGAAGGAAAGGCAGTGCTCAAGAGCCACGGAGAACTGCCCCAGGAATACATATACAGGGAAGGTCCGGAGATGTGGGCGCCGCCTGAATAAACCGGGATATTCTGATCGACTTTTAATTAAAAAGGAGATACTAAAATGAAAGTCCTCATAATCGGCGCCGGTATAAGCGGGCTCGCCTCCGCATACTGGCTTCGCAAGGCGGGATACGAGACGGAAGTGCTGGAGTCCGGCGAAAAGCCCGGAGGCCGCATGGTGACGCTGGAAAGGAAGGGCGACAGGCTTGACGTGGGCGCCCAGTTCTATCACACCAACTTCAAGCATTGCTTCGATCTCATGGATGAGATGAAGATGAGCGGCGAGAGAACGGACGTGACGGGCAGCATGGTCTACCGGCTGCAGGATGGCTCAGTGCACGAGTATCCCAGGGGCACAGTGTATATGGACCTGCTGGGCCTCGGCGGTAACCTCCAACTCTACTGGAATGTATTCAGGCACCTGGTCCTCGGGACCAAGATCGTGCCCTACCACATCAAGGACCCGATCCCGGACTAGCGACAAGATCGCGGTGCTCGATCACTTCAACAAGGAGAGCGACCGGGCGCTGCGGGACTTCCTCATATTTCCTCTGGCAGTTGGCGCTACTATGGGGCCGCCCGAATACATGAGCCTCTACCATTTCATCCGCGCTCTCCATACCTTTGCCATCTCACATCATGTGTGCCTTACCCGCGGCGTCTCATCCCTCACCGATGAGCTGGCAAAGGTGTCGGCGTGCAGTACGGTTCGCCGGTGAAGCAGTTGGTCATGGAGAAGGGAAAGGTCGTCGGTGCCGAACTGGAAAACGGCCAGGTGCGCAAGGCGGACCACGTAATTGTTGCGCTCGACTCCGCATCCGCCGCAAAGATAATGCCGGATGAGCTGGCCGGAGGAGCGCCGTTTTTTCGAAGGTATCATATATTCCCCGTCGCCCATGCCGGTCTTCTTCCTCGACAGGCCGCTCCCGGGCAATATATGGAACTACTGGAGCGATCCGCGCATGAAGAGGACTTTTCTCTTCGCCATTGACGAGCGCGCCAAGGTTCCGCAGATGTGCCCCAGCGGCAAGAGCGTGCTTACTTTCTGGGCAGTGCTGCCGAAGACGCTGGAACTCTGTGTAAACAGTCCGACGGTGACCTCGCCAAACAGGCGAAGGAAGATGCTGAGCTGATGATCCCGGGTGTCACGAACTGGATAGAGGACATCAGGATCGTCCGCCTCCCCTATGCCACCGAGCAGTATCCAGTCGGGGCTTATCAGCGAGTCATGGATTTCAAGCATCGCGCCGAGAAACTGAATGGTGTTTCCTTCGCCAGCAGCCTTCTCGGCGGGACCAACATGGAATCCGCCGCGGGAAGCGGCTTCGACGCCGTCGCCCGCGTACGCAAAGCCTGGGTACTTAAATAGAAGATCGTCACCGTTTCAATGCTAGTTTAAAAATTACAAAAAAGGAGGTTTGAAATTGTCAGAACAAACGGCTGAGTATCCCGTTGGGAAAGGTCGTGCTTACTATTTTTTCGCTTTATTCTTTCTTGTGTCAACCATAGACTATCTTGACCGTATGGTCGTTACTGCGCTCTTTCCTTTCATGAAGGCCGAGCTTGGAGTGACTGATACACAGCTGGCTCTTTTGGTATCCGCCATATTCTGGTCGGTAATGGCATTTTCAGTTCCCATAGCCTTCTTGCTCGACCGGTGGAGCAGGACAAAAGGCGTAGGCCTGTTTACTATTGCCTGGAGCATATGCTGCGCTATCATCGGGTTTCTCAGGACATTCCCGGCCATATTTTCAATGAGGTTAACAATGGGCATCGGGGAGTCAGCCTATAGCACGGGTTGCACTGCCCTGGTATCCGCCTATTTCCCGGAGAGGTTACGCGCCCGGATGAACGGCATACTGACCGCGTCTGTACCTGTAGGCGCCGTGCTTGGCACATTAGGAGGCGGAATAATTGCGGAAATGCTGGGATGGCGGTACGCCTTCGGTATAGTGGCCATACCGGCTCTTATCATAGGTTTGCTGTTTCTTTACGCTCAAGGACTATAAGTCGGTTGACCTGACTAAAACGGTTGCTGCCGGTGTGGACGCCGGGAAAAAAGTAAAGATGAAGGTGGCCGATATCGCCAGGGAAATTTTCAGCAAGCCGTCGCTTGTCATGAACTTCATGGGATTCGTAGGCAACGTCTTTGTCACGACTGCGCTGATGACATGGCTGCCTACTTACTTCTATAAACTCATGGATAAGCCGAATATGGAAACGGCTGCTATGCAGACAGCGGGGGTATTCCTTCTGGCCGTGGTCGGCGCCCCCATTGGCGGTATAGTGACCGACGCGATACGGAAACGGGTAAAAAGGGCGCGTATGATAGTCCCTGCAGTCACATCTGCAATTGCCGCCCTGTTGCTTCTTAATAGCCTTCTTGCTGCCGCCTGGAACTCCCCAATATATAGCGCTGCTTGGCATGGGGTTCTTTGCGCCGTGGTTTTACGGCGGCGCGGCAACAGTAACACAGGACGTGGTGCACGCTGGTCTGCGCTCGACCTCTTACGGAGTTGCCAACGTGGTACAAAACCTGTTGGGCGCTTCCCTGGGGCCGATATTCGTCGGGATGATTTCTGACAGGATCAACCTGATTACCGCGCTTCAACTGTTGCCCATATTCATGCTCTTTGGTGGAGTCATGTTCTTTATAGGGTCTTTTTTCTATCTGCGGGATAAGGAAAGCGTCGAGAGAAACAGTGGAATTTGCATAAATATCAGATATATAGTCGTATATGGCCTGTTACAAATCTCTGGCCGTTACTGAGGGCTGGGATAACAGAATAATAAATACTGTATCAGGAGGTGCTGAAATGGCAATCGCCATACTTGAGCTGCTGACAGCCGTCGGGCTAATACTGTTCTGGATAGGCTTTTTCACCATAGGCCTTGCGCCGAAGAATCCTCCGAAGGGTTACATGGAGTACGAGCACTCCTTCCCGCTGCCGGATGGATTGCTGGCCTTATTGCTGCTGGTGGCCGGCATACTGCTCTTGTTAAATAATCCCTTGGGCGAAATCTGTCGCTGATAGCCGCCGGCGCACTGATATTCCTAGGGGTGCTGGATTTCAGCTTCAATATCCAGAACGGCGTATATAAGATCTCCAAGAGTGACCTGATAACAAACGCCTTTATTAATGCTGGTGTGTCGGCTTTGGCATAGCTATAGCTATTCTGATAGTCTGAAAAACTTGGGGGGTGAGGCGGTCCAGGCCATGGATAGTGTGTATCAGAATGGGATCGTCATGGCGAAAGCCGGACAAGCAGATATGAGATGCTACACAGTGCTTTCCAGCCTGGGAGATCGGCCTCAATCCTTACGGCTTCTGCATTATCTATACCGTGAGTTCATTCAACAACAACCACGGCGCTTTCATCGAAGTCATGGCCGATGATGACAACGTAACTGCATGGCCGTTCAACTGCCCCCCAGGGGCTTCGTAGGGGATCCCGACAGCTTCTGCCAGCCTTTCCTCGCAGCCGGGCAAAGGGGCAAACCACTCGCCATCTGGCAGCCCGAGATGCTGCGCTTCGGCAACAACATCGTCACCTGGCTCGAAGCCCACTCCATCCCCGTCTTCCTCTCCGGTGCCATCGTGGTGAAGTGTCTAGCGGCATTGAGCAAGTATGGACATCATTAGAATCTAGCAGCGCCAATTGATTGGCTATTTTTCGCGAAGCTGTGACCTTCATCAAAATCAATATATTTCATTGATGATGTATAGTATCGTCGCATGTTACTTGATCACTATCGGTTATATTAACGGACATTGAAGCAGGGAGAGAGGAAACGTTATTTCTCAATTATTTTTGACAGTGTGATTTTATCACCGAAATATACTGTTACTTTGTACCGTCCGCGAGGGTACTTTTTTAAATTGAAAACGTATTTTTGTCTGGCATCAAATTTCTTTTTCACAACCTCTTCCTTGCCACCTAAATGCCTTAGCTCAACAGTAGTGACATACTTGCCCCATTCTTTATCGAGCAAAGAAATGATTTTACCTGATTTCTGTACCTCGATTTCCATTTTATGGAACGAAATTGATATATTCTCAGATTTGGGGTCATAAATAATACCGTACCAGTCCCTGGGCCAGATGAATTCTACGTGACCCTGCGCCTGCTGGTCCAACCACCATTGTGTAGGTTGCACTGGATCAAAATTGCCACCGGGCCGTTGCGGGCATACTAAGTTCAAAGTGTCCCTGCGGCAGATGCGGCTTTATATAATTTAGTATGTCATCGCTGTAACTTAGTTCCATATTTTGCCTGGTGCCGTACTGGTCTTCCGTAAATGGACCCGCCGTCCAGAATTCTTCCCCCCAGGGGGGTATAATGCGAATTGCATAGACTGTCCCAGTTAATACGTTTCCGTTATCATCGCACAGATTATCTTGTTGAAGTTACACCGGTTTTCTTTATTACGTTAAAATCTTCAACTGGACCATAAGTATTTATGTTAGCGAGATATGCATTGGGCGAAAGATATCTATACGAATCATATGCCTGTAGTGCGTAGTAATAATTGTCATCTTTCTTATATACTACTACTTGATATCCGCCATACTCGCAGGTGAATGTGTGTAATACATCTCCGCCGTCGCCTGGCTCTTCCGTCATTTTACTGCCCCCACTTTTCGCTTTTAACGTAATATACCATATCAGTCCTGAGATGTCGAGAGACGATTATCGTTTATTATAATCACTATTGCCGAATTCTTGGGAAAGGCTGGTGCAATATTCTTGAGCGGGCGAACATCGGTGCAGCCAATAGACGCGGATAATATGTTTGCATCTGTTGCTGGCGGTCTTGTTTCTATTATTATCCTTCATGTGCTTCCTGACATGAACTTCTTTGGACACGGAATATAGCCCAAACGATCAACGGATCGTGGGTATCACGTATATCCCTTGCTAGAAGGATAGCAGAGTGGCTATGGCAGTCCGTCCACGGGAAAGGACTTTAACAACGACTCGGCTGATGTTACCGACGCCAAGTATAGCGCACACTATCACGAGATGGTAATGACTCTCCTACTCAGCAGATTATCAGCGGATAAAGAAATGAGGAAGTCCCTATAATTAAAAGGCGAAATCGTATACTTTGAGCCTAATTATAATTTTTACTCCTAACATTAAATATTGCAGGATCAGCTTGCTTAACGGAATCGAGCATCCACCTGGTTAAAGGATTGAAAAGCGGCTCCATTTTGATACCGGCGCGCAACATGGCCTCAATTACAGGGCGAAATACTTTAATGAATGGATTAACGCCTACAGCTAAAGGCTCCAAAAGGGAAGCGGCAGCCCAGGTTAAAGGGCTAAACACTTTGACAAGAAAATCGAAAATCACCAGATTTATTCCAAGTGCGCCACGCTTTTTGGGCTGTCCTGGGAGTTTTTCACCGCCAAACCGTTCATGCTCCCAGTTGTAGTAGTATCTGAGAAACATCTTTAACCATTTTGTTGTCACGGTCGGGTCCTTCCTGCTCCAATGAAAAACACCTTCTAACAGAGGAGTACCGGCATGAGTTAGAAGAGCTGGGCCAAATTGATAGTTAATCATGGCTCTTAATTCTTTTCGATCGTGGCTTTCTTGCGCCTTGCGCAGATTCCATCGGCCGTTGCAGGTAATTGCCCATTGGATTATCGGGTGAGCCTGTATCCTTTGATTATATCTGTCCAAAAATTTAGCGGAAAAGTCATTGGCCTGAATTGCCTCTATAGCTACATCAGCAGCAATATCGGCTGAAAACCATGCGCACGGCACGCCGTCGCATAGGCCCGTGCTTTCAAGTCCGGCTGCATCTCCTACAAGTATCATACCGTCTATATAGTTGGGCATGCTCCGCAGCCTGGCATCCAGCCCGACAAATATTTCGAACCCTTCCCACATTCTTGCTCTCAATTTAGCATTGGGGGCTATCTCGTCTCTCCACCAGGGGAGTTGCGTAGTGATATTCTCGTGATACTCATCAAACAATCTTCTCAGATTTGGCATCTTACCGTGGTCCATTGTCAGGCACTGGTCCTGCATCCAATGGATACTGTTTCTATAGGGCCAACTCATCAGCCCGTTGCCGTGGCCGAGAGGCGGAGCTATTTTCTGCTCATCAAATCCCCAGCAGAATCGCAACGTATGTCCAAAACCCTGTCTATGATCTCCTTTGGACATTCATAGTCATAGGTATCCGCCAGGGAAATTGTCTCAGGGGGGTATTTCTCCCTTACTCCGGCCTTTATCGCCAGGATACCCTGTGATCCCTCGCAATTTATCACAATTCTTGCGCTTATTTTTTCCCCTTTATCCGTTATGATGCCTTTAATTTGTCCATCTTCCTTAATGACATCTACTGCTGTGGTCGAGGTTCGCAACTCAGCTCCGGCCTCAATAGCTTTTTCCACTTCCCACGCGCAAAACGGTTTACAGTACGCATTGTAACCAAAGGCAAATATCGGTGATAACGGCTTCGGTATTCTCAGTTCCACTATGTCAATATCTTCGGTTTTTACGTCATATATAACATAGTTTCTTATCCCGTCTGACGGCCTCTCTATGGGCGGGTTACCATCCCTTATGAAGGAAGGCCCAAATAAGAAGCCATATATCGGTATGGTAAGCCCTGAGATGACTTTTTCTCCGGGATTCTCTGACCTTTCTACGAGGAGCGTTCTCAGGCCGGCATCGGCACACTTTTTGGCTGCCACAGGACCGCCAAATCCAGCCCCGACAACGACCACATCATAATCCTGTTGAGTCATCTCACCCCCAATCGCTTCTGTACCCGGTGCCGCCTGGAGGCCAGGAAAAATCTATTGCGCCTTCCTTGCAGACATACCAGCATGAGGCACATTCCATGCACTCATCAAGGCTTACCAGCTTAGCAATCTTATTTTCCAGTTTATAACAGCTGCCCAGACAAACTTTTACGCAATTACCGCAGCCTGTACATTGCTTCTCATCTATTTTAATAAAAGCGCCCGCATCGCCAACCCATGTCACGCCGGGATATCTTTCAGATGTTCTTGCCATCCCATACCTCCTTTTTGGTATCACTTGTGCGCATGAGCCGGAATTTCCCGTTTCGACTCGCCATGAGATGCTCCAGTCTCCAATAATATATCATTTTATGTCAATATTTGCTGCTGTTGGATGAGTGAGGGCATCCCCTTGTATTCAAGCTCCAGCAGGTATTTGGCGCGTGCCTGAGTCAGAGTGGAATTTCAAATGAAGGTTCAGTCTCTTGACATTTAGCTCCGCCAGAATTATTTCTTGAGAAATAATCCGAGGAATGATAAAAGCAAATAAATTGGCAGTCCGCTCTACCGGAGTCTAGCGCACATATCACTGGATAGTGTGATTACCTTATCTCCCCGCTGGAAAAATAGCAGAATACCTATGGCAGACCGTCCCACATGTACCCGTTTCTATTTTGAGCTCTGCATGGCGGTGCCTGTATGACAATGATGTTACGCATTGATGCGGAGGTTGGGTCCCTTCTCCGCATCGCTCCTCAGTAGATACAAATTCGAAAAAAACAAGGTATAATTTGTTATTCTTCAACTGCAATTGAGGAGGAATATATGAATCTGCAAGACTGGACACCACTGGCTGAAGGCCGCGTTTCCCAGGTATATGTTTCAAAAGACAAACACGTGCTCAAGCTGTTGTACAAAACCGTGCCGGACGCGAAGGTGGACGATGAATTCCGGCGCTGCCAGATTGTTTCGAAAGCGGGCGTCAAGTCACCCCGGGCGCTGGAAGTTGTGGAGGTTGAGGGACGGCGGGGAATAATCTTTGAATGGGCCGGCGAGCGCGACCTGATGAACGCCAAACTGAGCAACCCCTTGAACCTGAACTCGGGGGCGCAGTTTATGTCAAAGGTGCACCAGGAATTTTTAACACGGGAAGCCCCGGAGTTGCCCGACATCAAAGAAGAGGCATTGCGCATGAGCCGACTGCTTCCTGAAGGGACCATCCGGCCGGACCAATTTGAAATCCTGCAACGCTACCTGGACCAGTTGCCGTCCGGCAACAATATCTGCCATATGGATTTCCATCCCGGCAACATTATGCTCAATAATGGCTACGATAATGGCTACCAGGTTATTGACTGGTCCGAAGCCGTCAGGGGCGTGCCTGCTGCTGATATCGCCATGACGTCCTTAATACTTTCCATGGCGGAAAACTCACCTGGAACCAGCATCGTGCTTCAAATAATTATTCCCATATTTCGTAAAGCCTTTGAAAAGCGTTACCGTGCCGACGTGACTTCCCACATGAAAATTACCGGGGAAAGCCTCCAGGACTGGATGCTCGTGACGCTCATTTTCCGCATGTACATGTGGAAACTTGATAGCGAGCGGGAGTTTTTAACCGGTATGATCCAGGAAAAACTTAAGGAATTTAAAAACACGGCCCACTAATAGGGTGTTGGCTAATGACGGTCCGCTGTTGAGAAGGTTTCATGCTGGTCACATTGTCCGAAATACTGGCGCCTGCCCAAAATAACAATTACGCTGTGATAGCGCCGGATTTTCTGAGCATCGGCATGCTAAAACACTATCTTTGCGTGGCTGAAAAATATGAGACGCCCATTATTGCCAGCTACCCTCCCCTGCCCATTGACCGTTTCCGGCCCTTTAACCGCTGGGTGGGCAAAGTGCGCGCCCTTTGCGATGCATCGAAGGTTCCCGTATGCCTTCACCTGGATCACGGGAAGGATGTTCAAACTTGCATAAAAGCCGTCACGGCCGGGTTTACCAGCGTGATGGTTGATGGCAGCATCCATGACTTTGACCTGAACCTGGAAATGACCCGGCAGGTTGTGGATGCGGCCCATAAGGCCGGCGTCAGTGTGGAGGCAGAAATCGGCCACGTGGGGGCCAATAAAGACAACCCTGACGGCCGGGCGCTTACCGATGACCTGACCGATCCGGACCAGGCCGCGAGTTTTGCCGGACAAACCGGCATCGATGCCCTGGCCGTGTCTATTGGTACGTTGCACGGCGCCTATAAGGGCACGCCCCACATTGATTTCCAACGCCTGTCCGCCATCCGGGCATGCGTGCATGTTCCCCTGGTGCTTCACGGCGGCTCAGGGACCGGTGATGAAAATATCCGCCGGGCGGTTGCAGGCGGCATTTGCAAAATTAACGTGTTCACCGATATCATTAAGCCTTATTTGAAAGCTACAAAATCAGGGATTAACCCTGTGAAAAAAGGCGGCCCGGGATACTATCAACTCGCCGCGGTAGACGAAATCCTCAGAGGCTATTTTGAGATATCCGGCAGCCTGGGAAGAGCACAATGCAGCAGAATAGAGAAGAAATTTTCCGGAAGATAAAAGCAGAAAACTGGGACCTGGTAATTATCGGCGGCGGCATTACCGGGGCCGGTATCCTGCGGGAAGCGGTCCGCCGGAATGTAAAAACCCTGCTGGTTGAACAGCGTGATTTCGCATGGGGGTCATCCAGCCGTTCCGGCCAACTGGTGCATGGCGGCTTGCGCTACTTAAAACAGGGGGATGTTAAGCTAACCTATCAATCCGTGAGCGAGCGGGAATCGCTTATAAAAGAGCTTCCCGGCCTGGTCAATCCGTTCGGCATGATGATGGCAATCTACAAGGGGAAGTGGCTTGATCGAATAATTGTGCGCGCTGCCCTGCTGACATATGACATCATGAGCCGGAAATTTAGAGCACATACTTATTCCGTCAGGGAAATGATCAGGCGGTTCCCGGGCGTCCGGGAACAGGATCTGGAATGCGGTCTTCTTTTTTATGAATCCCTGACCGATGATGCCCGGCTCGTGCTCCGGGTTTTGCAGCAGGCCGAAGAGGAAGGCGGCGTTGCCGTCAACTATTGCCGGGTTACCGGACTGTTAAAGAAGAACGACCTGGTTTGCGGTGTGGCGTTGGAAGACAGGACCACGGGAGATAAACTCGATGTTTACGCCAAACAGGTGATCAACGCCACCGGCGCCTGGGCCGACATATTGCGCGGCAGTGTCAGAAAGACGAACTCAAAACGAATGCGGCCCTTGCGGGGAAGCCACCTGGTTTTTTCTGCGGAAAGGCTGCCGGTATCCCAAAGTATTGTGATCACGCATCCCACCAGCAAACGGCCCGGTTTTGTATTTCCCTGGGAAGGCCGGGTAATTACCGGCGATACGGATATTGATCATACGGCCGACCTGGATATAGAAGCTTCGATCACACCGGACGAGACTGATTATATGCTGGAAAATATCCAGTACCACTTTCCTCATCTGGATATTACCCGGAAAGATATTATTGCCTCATTTTCGGGAGTCCGGCCGGTGGTGGGCTCGGGGAAAAAAGATCCGTCCAGTGAATCCCGGGACCATGTTGTGTGGCAGGAAGACGGATTGCTGACCGTCACCGGCGGCAAATTAACCACGTTCCGGCTAATTGCCTTAGATGCCCTTAAAGCCGCCCAACCGTTGCTGGGAGAGCTGCCGGACCTTGATAAAAAGCAGCGTGTTTTCTCGCCATTAAAAGATATTACACCTGTTTCAAAAGACCTTAAAACTGAAATCATGGCCCGTCTGCAGGGGCGCTACGGTAACCGGGCAAAGGATCTGATTGCCGGTGCAAAAACAGCGTGAACTGGAGAAAATCCCCGGCACGGCGACCTTGTGGGCGGAACTACGGTTTGCCGCACAAAATGAAGCGGTGGTGCACCTTGAAGACCTGATGCTGCGGAGAACCCGCATTGCCTTGCTCCTTGAAAACGGCGGAATAAGCTATCCTCCCTAAAATCAGGGCAATCTGCCAACCGCTTCTCGGTTGGGACGATGAAAAATGGTGCCGGGAAGAACAAAATTACCTGGAAACATGGCAGCGGTTCTACGGCGTTAAATAATTAGGCCGCTCAATATTGCCGGGGATGTAGAAGAGCCCCCCCCACGATATGGAAGCCAATCGATGAACAAGACAGACGAGATTAAAACAGCTGGCCGGGCTGAAAATTTAGAGGCCATTATCAGGCAACATCGCCGTTGGGCGCATAGGGTAGAGGCCGGCTGGACCATAGGCGACGGAAGTTTGATACTGACAAACCGTCGTTTATTGTTTCTCCATCGAATAGAGGCCAGTCCTGAAGTGGCGGAAAGTATTAAAAAGCTGGCTGATGCCCCCATAGAAATGGTCCTGGATCACGCTCTTACTCTCCACAAGAACTGTTTACAGATACCACTGTCATCTATCATACAAGTCGGAGTTGTTGCTTTGTTCGGGTTTCCCTTTCCCAACTTCTGCTTGAATGTAGTATATCTTGCAGGTAAAAAGCTGGCGCCCCATACGGCTGACTTCAAATTCGGGAAACCCCCGGCAGAGATGTTCGCCCAGCCCCAGGTAATGACAGACTGGGGTTGGAAGAGGGCAATCCGGAGGGCGATACAGCAAGCGGGTCGAGCGAAGACAAGATAGCTTTCCCGTGTTTACAAATGCTTCTGACAAGGATAAGAGCTTGGTCGGTTCAGGCCTTCTTCGCATC
>CAWHDI010000036.1:0-137498 GCA_963827985.1 uncultured Chloroflexia bacterium
CAAGGGGATGTCTATCCCTGTTATTTCTTCGAAGGAAGAGAGACTACCGCGGTTCCCGGGACGCAAACCAGCCCGTTCTGGTTCTCCGCCCAGATCTCGCACTCAACAAAATTCTTCCCGTCTTTAACGTACTTCTTCGTGATCTTGCCTTTGCAAATGAGCGTCTCACCAGGGAAATTGCTGGCTTTATGAGTGACTGTGACTTTGTGCAGACGTCCCTCCTCGCCCATCCATTCCTGCAGCATACGTTCCAGCAGCGCCAGTTTATTAGGGCCGTGGGCTATAACGTCCGGCATGCCTGCAGCACGCGCGAAATCCTTGTCATAGTGTATCTCATAGAAATCCCTGGCCGCCGCCGCCCATTTAACCAGGCTTTTGGTCGTAAACATTTCTTTTACCTGGTGCGGTATATCCTGGCCCGGTTCAATATCTTCAAAATATACTTTGGCTTTCATTTCTATTTATCTCCTCTACTTCGCCGGCGCTGCTATAAATATCTCAGTCGGCCTGTATATCGCCGCAACCTCGCCGCGCTGGTTTGTGAAAGTGACCTCCGAAGTCACGAAAAGCATCCTGCCCTTTTTCCCCTCCCTATCAACAAGGTTGATGATCTTTCCCTTTGGAGTCAGCCTGTCCCCGGCATGAACGTCGTGCAGCAATTCCCACTCGTCCCCGCCATGCACGCCGGTAGCTATAGCAAAAGTGAACTTCAGCACTTTCAGGGGAGCGCCCAGCGGTAAATTGTACGTTGGAAAGATTGGAGGCGCCACCACGCTGCTGTGGCCCTTGCTTTTGGCATACTTCTCGTCGGTAAAAAGCGGATTAGGATCGTTTATCGCCTCGGCAAAGGCTTTAATAGCCCCTTTTTCTACATCGAACGGCGGTCCCCAGTCTATATCCACGCCGATAAATGATTTCATCTGCTCTGTTATCAATGAATTTTCAGGCATCTTTATTTTTTTTAACCTCCAATTACATATAGCCGTGAGCATCGGCCTGCGGTTTTTCCTCTGCGCTGATTAGCCGGCGGCCTCAATTTTTTATCATGTCGACACCGGGATGTCAATATTATTTTGTTCGGTTTTTCGGGATTTCTGCGATCAATATTGCGATCAAATGACAATTTTCAATTTTGTAATTTCGGAAATTGCGCACTATGCACAGCGTTCTTATACGTCCTCCCGGGGCAAAATATGTCTAAATTTCCGGTTAAATGGCTTTCTTCTGTTATAGCTCAATATACTTGACCTGCTTTCCGCAAGAAATGCTAATATTAAGGACGAATATGGCCAGGAAGATAATAGGAGTAGTGGGCAAGATCGGATCGGGCAAAGACGAGGTGCTCAAATATATCAACACCCGATACGGTATACCTTACATTTCTACAGGCGACCTGGTACGTGACCTGGCCAAGAAAGAAGGGGTCGCACCCACCCGGGAAAACCTGGAAACCATATCCGAGCAGTGTTTCATCCAGATGGGCAAGGGATGTTTTGTCAAAATGGTAGCGGACGAGATAAAGAAAAAGGGCTGGGAGGTGGCGGGCATCAGCGGCATTCGCGCCCCGGCGGACGTGCACGTCCTCAAGGAAATTTTCGGCGATGCGTTTATACTGCTTAGGGTGGAGGTGACCGATCCCAAACTGCGTTTCCAGCGCATATTGTTGCGCCATGAGGGAAGGGACCCGGAAAAATACGAGGAGTTTCTGGTCCAGGACCGAAGTGAAGAAGAGGTCTTTCATATTCATAAGACGGCCGCCATGGCCAACTATAGCCTTAAAAATGATGGCACATTGGACGACCTGCACCGCCGGATAGATGAGATGGTGAAGAGGAAGAGACTACTCGGGCAATAAATTCCAAATTCCAAGGGCCAAATTCCAAACAAAGGAAAAAAATCTTAAATCAAGTTCAAAAGCTCAAATGTCAAAACCCAAAATCTTTGATAATATTTTGATTGGATTAGATCTTAGGATTTGTTTGGATATTGGTATTTGGAGCTTGGAGTTTTCCCGTCTAAAATGATTTTAGTATTAAGCCCCTGGAATCTGCTATGCTATTAATCTTAGGCAACCCATCTGCGTTATCTTATTGAAAGGTGAAATTTCGATGAAAAAAATAAGCAGCCTCGTTGCTGTATTTATTTCTCTTGCCATATTCTTCACGTCTTGCGGCAGCGACCCCACGACCGAGTACCTAAGGCAGGGCGATACCTATTATGATCAGGGCCAGTTCGTCGAAGCGATCACAGAGTACAGTAAGGCCATCGAGCACAATCCCAACCTCGTGACCGCCTATACGCATCGGGGAGCCGTCTACAATGCCAGGGCCGAATGGGACCTGGCGATAGCCGATCTGACAAAGGCCATTCAGCTTGATCCCAGCCGCGCTGACAACTACCAGAACCGCGCCTTCGCATACCTTGCCAAGGAGCAATACGATCTTGCCACCACGGATCTTAACAAAACAATCCAGATAGACCCCAAATCCACGCTGGCCTATTCCAACTTGAGCTGGCTTTATGTTCATAAAAAGGACTGGGCTAATGCCATCGATGCAGCAGGTAAAGCTATTGCCCTCGATCCAAAGTTGTACGATGCTTATTACAACCGCGGCATAGCGTACTTTGCCACGGGAGATATGAAAAATGCCGCGGCCGATATGGACACGGCCTTAAGTATTAATCCCAATCTTGCGCCGGCCTACAATTACCGCGGTCAGATTTACCTTTTCACCGGCGACTCTGCGGCAGCGCTGGACAGCTTTAATAAAGCGCTCGATAAGGACCCCGACATGGCCCAGGCCTACAAGTTCCGCGGGCTATTGCACGTAGACGAAAAGGAATCCACACAGGCGCTGGCTGACTTGAACAAGGCTATCGAACTCGACGATGGCGACGCCATGGCCTATTATTACCGCGGCAACGTGGATAATGCCAACCAGGACTTCGATGCCGCGCTGAAAGACCTTAACCGCGCCATTGCGCTGGAAGCCAGCTCCGACTCAGATTCCTTTGGCCCGTTTAAATACGATCTTGACGGCATGTATCTCGAGCGCGCCATCGCTTACAGGGGCAAACTGCAGCTCACACAGGCGGTGGCCGACGCCAGAAAGGCCGTTGAGTTGAACCCTACGTACGCTCCGGCGCAGGTAACGCTGGGTGAATTTCTCACCGTAAACGGCGATATCGAAGAGGGAATCAAGGTGCTGACTCAGGCCATCAAGCTCGACCCGACTATTGCAGAGGCCTATATAAACCGCGCCGTCGCTTATGAAATATGGGCTGTCATGCAAAAGGACAATAGCTGGTATTACCCTTGCGCCGATGATCTGAGGCAGGCTATCAAACTCACCACCGACCAGCAACTGATTGACGCGGCCAACGACGGCCTGCATAAGATGCAGAGCAAGGGTTATATACCCTGACCCTTTGTAAACAGATCGCCGAAGAATCCGGCCACAGTCTCCGCCATCGCATCTTCGTAGCCATTCCAAAATGGTCGGGGCCTTTTATGATTTCCACCTGCTTCGGCTCGGCCGCTTCCCGGCCATACAGCAGCACCACATCCGCCAGTACCGCCTGGTCCTCGCTGCCGCCTATTATCAGCTTGGGCTTCACACAGTTTTGCAGCAGGTTCTCCTGTGAATCCTCGAAATAGGGCGACACCAGTGCAACGCCCTTGACCCGCCCGTCGGCGCAGGCCACAGGGAAAACAACGCCGGCCCCGAATGAATATCCCACCAGTCCAAGTTTGGCGGCATTCACATCCGGCCTCTTCTGCAGCCAATCGAGGGCGGCCCTGACATCTTCCTGTTCTTCTATTCCTCCCCCGTAAGTTCCGCCGCTCGCACCAACACCGCGAAAATTGAAAAGAAAGGCATTGACCGGCAGTTCTCCCAGGGCACCGGCTATGGCCTGTGTTACATTGTTATTCATCGAACCGCCGTACAGCGGATGAGGATGGCAGACAACCACGGCAGGTAAAGGGTCCTTCGAACCTGCACCGAAAAAGACCCCTTCCAGCTTCAGCTTGCCGCACGGGAAAGTGACGTACTCTTTCTTCATTTCTTTCCCTCTATCCTCTCTCCCCACCATGCCTTCAACCTGGCAATAATGGTCTTTTCAAATCCCTGGTCTGATGGAAAATAATAGCGCTTGTTTTTCATGGATTCGGGAAGGTTCTGCTGTTCGACAAAATGCCCTTCAAAATTGTGAGCGTATTTATATCCTTTGCCGTAGCCCAGGTTCTTCATCAGGCGTGTGGGGGCATTGCGCAGGTGCAGGGGGACAGGGTCATTTCGCGTGCGCTCAACATCCTGCTGCACGTTCGTATAAGCGGTATAGAGCGAGTTGCTTTTTGGGGCAGTGGCAAGGTACACCACGGTCTCGGCCAGCGCCAGGTTGCATTCCGGCATTCCAACAAAGTGCACCGCCTGCTGGGCCGCCACGGCCACCACAAGCGCCTGGGGATCGGCCATACCCACATCTTCCGAAGCGAAACGTATAAGCCGCCTCATGATATAGAGAGGGTCTTCGCCCGCCTCAAGCATCCTGCCCATCCAGTAGAGCGCCGCATCCGGGTCCGAGCCGCGCAGCGTCTTATGCAGCGCGGATATCAGGTCGTAATGCTGGTCCCCGGCCTTGTCATACAGCAAAGCCCGCTTTTGCATGGATTCCTCTATATCATTCAGACCAACATGGCGTACGCCGTCTTTGCCCGGTTTAACCGCCAGTGCGGCCATCTCAACGGCATTCAGCGCCACCCGTGCATCCCCATTTGATAACGTGACCAGTTGCTGGAGGGCGTCCGCAGGGATCTCCACGTTCATGTTCCCCA
The DNA here is from genome assembly GCA_963827985.1 of uncultured Chloroflexia bacterium. GTDB lineage: Bacteria > Chloroflexota > Dehalococcoidia > GIF9 > UBA5629 > JAFGLP01. The sequence continues at coordinate 4,838 of CAWHDI010000036.1, forward strand.
GCCCGTTTTCGTTGTCTTTCAGGGCCCTCTCAACAATCGTCCGGATCTCATCGTCGGTCAGTGCATTCAGCGTGAAGACACGGCGAGCGTGATAGCAAGGCCGAGATAACTTCAAATGAAGGGTTTTCGGTGGTCGCGCCTACGAACGTTACCTCACCGTCCTCAACAAAAGGGAGCACGGCATCCTGCTGGCCTTTGTTAAAGCGGTGGATTTCATCGATGAACAGTATCGTGCGTTGTCCGGTCTCCTTGCGTCTCTTTCGCGCCTCGTCCACCACGCGGCGCAGGTCGGCTACTCCGGCCGTAACAGCGCTCATGTGCACATAATAGGAACTCGAGACATTGGCTATCACCTGCGCCAGCGTTGTCTTCCCGCTGCCCGGCGGTCCCCATAATATTATGGAAGGCAGTTGGTCGGATTCAATGGCCTTGCGCAGCACCTTGCCTTCGCCGATGATATGCTGCTGTCCTACGTATTCAGCTGAAATTGCGCGGGCGCATCCGCGCAGCCAGGGGCATTGCTGATTTTGCTGAGGGCTCTTCTTTGTCCCCGGCAGCCTTTTTCCCCTGAAGGTCAGGCGAGCCGAGATCGAAGAGGGTCATGGCGCCTGTGTCTCTCTTTTCTTGAGATCGGGCGCCATCAGTCGAAGCCCGCTCATAGTAGTCTTTGATTTTTTCAATATAGGTTATTCGGGAAGCAACCAGCGTGACCGCGGCATGGTCTTTTACACCGTAGAAATCGCCGCCCCTCACCTCGCCATTATTCGTCAGCTCACGCAGCCGGTTGCCCACCGACCTTGTCATATTGATATTCGCATTCTTGTCCGGCACGCACAGGAGGTACAATGCCTTGCGGGCATCCTCCAGCTTGCACTCTATGGAGAAATGGCTCAGGGCGGAGCTCATGGCTTCCATGGCCTTTACGGTTTCCTCTCCCTTATGTCTCGAAGCTGTCTCCTTTTTTGAAAAGCGAGAAGCCACCCGAGGATATCTGGGCCGTCCCATAGCCTATGGCCGTCCATCCGTTGAGCGACTGCACAATGTCGCCGATGCCTATATTGCTCGTCCCCAGGAACTTCGGGTCGACTTTTTCGCTGGCCCGCAGCAGTTCAAAGAAAGGAGTCACAATCTCCCTGTTGATAGCATCGTTGCTTGCAGCCGATTTGATGCTGGCTTCGGACCTGACTTTCTCATTATCGAATAGAAATACTGCGTCGGCTGTTTTATCGATGGATTTCAGACACAGGGCTGTGTTATACACGCTTGTTGGGACGTTGCTTTCTGCGCTTAGCGGCAGCACGATCAGTGCATAGACCGGCTTATTAACATAGCGGTCCTTCAATTTCCTGGCCAGGACGGAGATGCCGCCGGAACCTATGGAGCCTGCGCTGCCCGCCACCAGCATGAAGGCATCCGTCTCAAAGAATTCTCCTGCCCTCATGGTGGCGATGATGCGGTCGCCGTTGGCCTTCATCAGCTCCGCTCCAACCTCGGACTCCTTGCCGGCAGATAGATGGAGCAGGCAGCTGTATGGTAAGAAGCTTGTCGCCGGCCTTACGAAGTTGGTTCAATGCCGCAAGATCGTCATTGATGGCATATGACCGTACAATTACTTCTACTCCGGTCTCGGACCTGGCCCTGCTGTTAAGGCGGACAAACTCCGCCGCTACGTTGCTGCCGCAATCGCCGATGCCGATTACTACTAACTTCATATGATCGGCCTCCTATTCGTTATATAACATAACAAATAGACAGGACTATTACAACCATCGTTTCACTTGTATCTTTTGACCTGGAACCGGTAGAGCTTGACAGGTTCATTGCCTGAGATGCCGCCCTTCTGGCAGCATATGTCGAATTGTGTCTGCACATCTTTGACGCCTTCCAGGTCCGGCAGCAGCAGGCCGCGCCTGTACCCGCACTGGACGATTAAACCATACTTTTTGGGGTCCAGCTCCTCTTTGCTTTTTACCAGCTCAGGTGCGGTCAAAACATCGACGCTGTATTCAAGTTCGCCCAGCTCATCCGGCCTGACTGGGTTAAACCGGGGATCTCTCGTCGCAGCAGAAATAGCATTCTGGACAATTTCTTCGGCGACGTTCGACTGGGTGGGCTCGAACGTCCCTATGCAACCCCTTAGCTGCCCGTGCTTCTTAAGAGAAACGAAGACTCCGGCTTCTTCCTTCATCTCAGGCGAAAGCTCTGTCTCTCTTACGACTTGCCGCCCTTTAACGTAGCTTTCCACGGCTTTTTTTGCCAGTTTGACCAGCGGGTGCATTTCCTTACTCATATTTGCATACCTACCTGCTGATAATTATTCCCGCGTACCCTACCACGCTGGAAAAATCGCCTGAAGTATCGCCGCTTGTCTGGTATTTAACCAGCTCGGCCTTCTTTGCCCCCAGCTCTTTGGCGGCAGTGATAAGGCTTATAGCAGGAGCGTAACCGCACATCGTGATGTTGTACCGGCTTATGCGTTTTACCAGTTCCGCGGCGTCCAGGTCCAGAATGGCTTCAATGGCTTTTTTGTCTTTTTCTTTGGCTTTTTCGTGCGGTTCATAATGAGTCATATCGCTGCTCGCAACGATTATCGCATCATTTCCATGTTTTTTCAGCACTGTAGCCAGCGCCCTGCCGATCTCTTCGTAAACCGCCGGATTCGCCTGCTCAAACAGGATGGGAACTATCATGATATCCGGCTTGAAGTACTGCAGGAATGGCACCTGCACCTCAAGTGAATGCTCGTAGCGGTGTGCCAGGCTGTCTTCCTCCAGGTACTCCGATGCCTCCAGGATGGCCTGCGCAAGCTCGGAATTGATGTCCACTTCTCCCAGCGGGGTCTTCCAGCTGCCCGAGGTCATGATGCTGAACGGCTTTCCCATGCCCCTGTGATTTGGCCCTATAAGGATAAATGTATCCTTGAATTTCACCCTTGAGAAAACTGCGCCGGCCACCGGTCCCGAGTAGATATAGCCGGCATGCGGGGATACTATGCCGATGGCATCCAATTTGCCAGCTTCTTTGTCCACCATAAACTTTATGGTTTCCTTCAATTCCTTCGGCCAGGCCGGGTAGAACTGGCCGGCTACAGCGGCTTCTCTTATCATTTCTTCACCCCTGATCTAAGTGCGCTTCTGATATTCAGGTCGGCGCCGCAATAAGCGCACGATGAGCCCTTCAGGCCGGCTATCCTGGTGCTGTAGCCGGTCCTCTCGATCACGACCCTGCCGCAACTGTAGCAGATTGTATTCTCATGGGAATTGCCCGGCACATTGCCCAGGTAAATAAACTTTAAACCGGCCTTTGTACCTATCTTATAGGCTTTCTCCAGCGTGGACATCGGCGTCGGCGGCAGGTGCGCCATCTCCCGGTACGGGTAAAAACGGGTAACATGCCAGGGCGTTAGCTCACCGAGCTTTTCCTTGATCCAGCTGGCAATGCCCGATAGTTGCTCATCATCATCATTCATGGTCGGTATTACATTCGTGACAACCTCGACATGCATGTTCCATTTATGCCTTGCCCTCTCTGCAGTTTCAAGGATACTGCGCCAGTTGGTGATTTTGGCCAGGTCCCGGTAAAGCTTATCGGAGAAGCCTTTAACATCGACGCGCCAGGCGTCCAGGTGCGGGCCCAGCAGGTCAATCGCTTCAGGCGTAGCGTAACCATTGGTTACGTAGGCAGTGTAAAGCCCATTTTCATGCGCCAGCTTTGCCGAGTCCAGTGTGTACTCCAGCCAGATCACGGGTTCATTGTAGGTCCATGCCAGGCCGGCGCATTTCCGGCTCCTGGCCATTCGCACAGCTTCATCGGGCGGAATTTCGCGGATACCTTTTAGTAGCTTGTCCGGCTCCTCGGCGCAAGCTATCTCCCAGTTTTGGCAATGCAGGCAGTGGTAATTGCAGCCTATACTGCCGAACGAAAGCACCTGGCTCCCGGGGAAAAAGTGAAACAGCGGTTTTTTCTCGATGGGGTCGGCAGCCAGCGACGAGACTTTGGCGTAGTTCAACGGCACAACCGACCAGTTTTCATTCTGCCTCACACCGCACACGCCTGTCTTGCCGGGATTTATCACGCATCTCCACAGGCAAACGTTGCATCGCACACGCTGCCTGTCCAGTTTATCGAAAAGCAGTCCCTCCGCCATAACCATCTCTCCTCGATCAAATTATAACACTAACAGGCATATTGCGGATGGCTATATAAAGAAGCCCCTGCTATCGTTTCACCGCATGCCCATCGTCAACAAGTAAATGAGCGGAATTGTTCCGATGCTCAAAACATACATTGCAATAACGAGCGCAGAACCAAGTGCCCCGTTGCAGCCGTACCGCGCGGCAACAACTGCCGCAACTGCGCCTGCGGGCATAGCCGCCTCAATCACAAGGACTTCATCTTCAAGGCGGGACAGCCCGAATAAATGTGCGCCTCCCAGCGCTATCAGCGGTTCGGCAATAAGATTAATCAAGAACAACGCGGCAATGGCCGGCCAAATCTGCCTGATAGAGATCTTCTGAAGCATCAACCCCACTGCAAAGGCCGTGAAAACTTCCAGTGTACCGCCAACGATTTTCAAAAGGCCATCAACCGATTTCACCGCAATATTCTGCGCAGGCAGTTTGAGGAAAGAAACTGCGATACCCAGCACCACGGCAATAAACACCGGTGAACGAAAGAACTCCAGGACCGAAACCAGCACATCCTTTCTATCTGCATGTTCCCTTCCAAAATGCATGGCAACCGGGATTGCGAGCAGAAACAACGGTAAGCCTGCGCCCAACTCGCTTATTACCAGGGCATCCCGGAGTGCTCCCGGATTCTTGCTGAAGCATTGCATAATCAAAGCGTAACCCAGAGTGGATGAACTGCCCCAGCCGGATACCAGGATAAAGGCTCCGAGGGATTTTCTGTCCATTTTCAATATCTTTCCGGCAGCAAAGCCCATTGAGCAGGCGATAATGATCGTGCCCACCATAATGAGCGCAGGCAGCAGTTTTTCAATCTCGAAAGTTCGTCTGGAAAGATTTAAGAATATCAGTGCAGGCAAAGAAAAATCCGTTACAAGCTTTGAGAAAAGTGTTTGGTGCTCTGCCTTGAGTATTGAACGATTTCTCAGCAGAAGAGCGAGGAGTACCAGCGCAACCAAAATGAAGAGAGACCCGAGAAGCGCATAAAATATACTCATACTTTTTGACGCCTGCTGAGAAGTATACCACTTCACCCCCGGTATATCAGAAACAAAATGGCTTTGGATTATGGTTTTTACAACATCCAATTTATACCTGTATCCTTTTGACACTAGATTCATTTCTCTGGTAAAATTCTCAGTTGGGCGGATTTTGTTAAATCGCCCCCAGCAGTTCTCGGTGGAGGTGCGGGCATACTGTTCATATACGTATTTCTGCATAGTATGCTGCCCATGCTGCTGTACCCTACTAAATAAAGATTCAAGGAGGCCTCATGAAAATTACCTTCAGCGTGATCAAGGCTGACATCGGAGGATGGGTGGGGCATTCCAGCATGCATCCCGATCTAATGGCCGAAGGTGACAGATGCCTGGCCAAGGCCAAGAAATCAGGACTTCTCATAGACTACCATGTAACCAAGTGCGGTGACGACCTGCAATTCATCATGACGCATGTGCACGGTGTCGACGACAAGAAAGTCCACAAACTGGCCTGGGACGCATTTATCAATTGCACCGCCATTGCAAAGAAGCTGAAGCTTCACGGCGCCGGCCAGGATTTGCTTACCAATGCTTTTTCCGGCAATGTGAAAGGACAGGGCCCCGGTGTGGCCGAGATGGTCATTGAAGAACGCGAAGCGGAGCCTATTATCGTATTTATGGCCGACAAGACCGCTTCCGGCGCATGGAACCTGCCTCTGTATCACATATTCTGTGATCCCTTCAATACCATCGGCCTCGTTATCTCATCTAATATGCACAGCGGCTTCAAGTATGAGGTCCATGATGTTAAAGAAAGCAAAAAAATAGTTTTCAACTGCCCCGAGGAGATCTACGACATGCTGGTCTTTATCGGGGCGCCCTCAAGGTACTCGGTCAAGGCCGTCTACTCCCGCGAGACAGGGGAGATAGCCGCCAGCTCATCCACCCAGAAACTCTCTATGCTGGCAGGGCGCTACGTTGGCAAAGATGATCCGGTATGTATTGTCAGGGCACAGGGTATTTTCCCGGCTGTTGGCGAAGTACTGGAACCTTTTGCCCGCCCGCATATAGTTGAGGGCTGGATGCGCGGTTCTCACCACGGCCCGTTAATGCCGACGTCAGTGCGTGAGGCCGTGCCAACGCGTTTCGACGGTCCTCCCAGGGTGATAGCAGCCGGCTTCCAGCTCGCCAACGGCAAACTGGTCGGACCGGTAGACATGTTCGACGACCTGGCATTCAATAATGCCCGTCAGCAGGCCCTCGACATGGCGGACATGCTGAGAAGGCATGGCCCGTTCGAACCGCACAGGCTTCCCCTGGAAGAAATGGAATATACCACCATGCCCCAGGTCATGAAGAAGCTGGCCGGACGCTTCAAGAAAATATAGTCGACATATGCCCAGGCTGCTGCTGGCAACTACCAACCGCGGCAAGGCCGCCGAATACGAAGCCTTGTTGAAAGGACTCGATTTTGAGATGGTGACCCTCGACCAGGTCGGTATCAACCAGGCAGCGCCGGAAGATTACTCAACTTTCGAAGAGAACGCCCGCTCAAAAGCTGAGTTCTACTCAGCTTTGAGCGGGCTTATTACTTTAGCGGACGATTCCGGGTTGGAAGTAGATGCCCTTAACGGTGAGCCGGGCGTACGCTCATCCCGTTACGCGGGAGAAGACGCTACCGATGCCCAACGCGTCAACTTTTTGCTCAATAAGCTCCGTCAAGTGCCGCTTGAGAAGCGCACGGCCAGGTTCAGATGCGTTATAGCTGTTGCCGTCCCCGGACGGCAAAACTGTGACTTTCGAAGGAAAATGCGAAGGGCAAATCGCTTTGCAGCCTGCAGGGGAAAACGGCTTCGGCTACGATCCCATCTTTTACCTGCCGGAATACCGTAAAACCATAGCAGAAATCCCTTCCGAACTGAAAAATAAACTCAGCCATCGCGGCAGGGCAGCCCAAAAGGCACGGCCGTTCCTTGAAAAGCTTTCATCCGGGTCACATTAGCCGGCTCTGTTCTTCTTCCGCTTTGAAATCCGCGTGATTTGGTCGCTCACCCTAATAAAATGCTATTCTATATTATTGTTCTAGACTTCCCGAAACAAGGAGCAATCAGATGTCAGAAAAGTATTCAGCTCTCTTTCAGCCGTTCAAAATAGGCAAAATGGAGCTTAAAAACCGCCTGTCGGTACCCCCCATGGGTACAGGTTTCGCAAACGATGACGGCGGTGTCTCGGAACGGCTGATTAAATACCATGAGAGACGGGCTATGGGAGGCTTCGGCTTGATCATAGTTGAGGTAACTGCCATTGACGCCGAGCACGGGCTGGGCAGCGGGCATCAGTTGCGCCTTGATCACGACGGCTTAATACCCGGTTTCAAAAAGCTTGCTGATACCGTTCACAAGTACGGCACAAAACTGGCGGTCCAGCTTTATCACCCTGGCCGCAGCACCTTCCCCTTTTTCCTGGGTGGCAAAGCGCCGGTTGCTCCTTCGGAGGTCCCGGACCCCATCATGCGCCAGGTACCCCATGCGCTCACCATCGATGAGATAAAAGCGCTCGTCGAAAAATTCGCCCAGGGTGCCCGCCGTGTCAAAGAGGCGGGATGCGACGCCGCCGAGTTTCACGGAGCCCATGGCTACCTGATATCCGAATTTATGTCCGCCTACGCCAATAAAAGGACGGACGAATACGGCGGCGGATTCGAAGGCCTTTTACGTTTCCCCCTGGAAATCAGTAAAGCGGGCTCGTGAACTGGTGGGCCCTGATTTTCCCCTGCTGTTTCGCATCAGCGCTGATGAAATGGTGACCCTTGGACGCACTGTGCCCGAGAGCATAGAAATGATGAAGCGCCTGGTCTCAGCCGGGATAAATGCAGTCGACGTTTCCATCGGCGTCCCGGAATCCAGCCAGTACACAAGTGCCCCGCCGGACATGCAGCAAGGTTACAACACCGAGAGGTCGGTTCAATTCAAACAGGCGCTTAAAGTGCCCATTTTAGTGGCCGGCCGTATCAATGATCCTGCAGTGGCTGAAGATATCATTAAATCCGGCAAAGCCGACATCGTCCATATCGGAAGGCAGTCCCTTGCCGATCCCGACTGGCCCACAAAAGTGGCACAGGGACGGGCCAGGGATATTAGTGCAGTGCCTGTCGTGCAATGAGGCCTGCATCGAAGGCCTTGCAATATGGCTCAGACCTTCCATAACCTGCGTGCAAAACCTGGCAGTCGGCAGGGAAGCACAATATGCTCAGCCGAAAACGGACAAACCCAAACACGTACTGATCGCAGGGGGAGGACCGGGCGGGCTGGAGGCAGCGCGCACCGCTGCACTCCGCGGCCACCGCGTAACCCTCTACGAAAAAGACGGCTACCTGGGCGGCCAAACCAAGCTTGTATCCATTCCCCCATGCAAGGTAGTTTATCAGGATGTGGCCCGTTCCCGCATCGCCGCTGTAAAGGACCTGTGCGTGGATGTTCACGTCGGCAAGGCCCTTACCATAGACAAGATAAAGGAGCTGAAACCCGACGTATTAATCATCGCCACCGGGTCCGAATCAGCCATCCCCAACATACCGGGTATTGGCCGCAAGAACGTGATAAGTGCACGCAAAGCGCTGTGCACTGAAGTCGAGGGCGAAAATATCTTGGTCATCGGCGGAGGCCTCGTTGGCTGCGAGACAGCAGACTACCTGGCTGGCCAGGGCAAAAAAGTGACAATCGTTGAAATGCTGAAATCTACAGCCAAAGATATCGGGCCGGCTGCCCGCTTCTTCCTTAGGAAACGCCTTAAGGAACACCAGGTGGCCATCATGACCCTTGCGACCGTGAAGTCGGTAGCCGATGACGCCGTGGTTCTTGATACACCCGATGGTGAGAAGAACATAGGCCCCTTCGACGTCATCGTGCTGGCCACCGGCGCAACTTCCGTACGTGATCTCGAAGAACAGGCGCGTAAACTGGTGCCCGAGGTATACGTGATAGGTGACGCCGCCAAACCGGGAAAGATTCTGGCAGCAGTCGAGCAGGGCGCAGAGACGGCACTCAAGCTGTAAATTGACCTTTTAGCGGAAAGTGCTAGAATAATCCGACCAATTACACTTTTTTGAGTTAATTCAATCGATGGATTTTTCGCATAGCCCAATAAAAATACAGAATGAAGCAGGCCGCTGGTTTATGGTTGTAAGCCATGTTGATGGTGGTTACCTCGTGCGTGACACCGTGACCAGCGACCTCGTGTACATCAAGCACAGCGATATTGCGCATAGCGACGACGGGCAGTCAGCTAAATAGTCCCCCTCAAGCTTGCAAAGCCGGACCCCCTTTAGTCTGGCCTGCGAGATTTGACACAAAGCTGGTCCGCTGATATATTTATACGGTTATTGTTTTTTCACAGGAATAAGGAAATGAGCAACTACGCAATAGTAACAACCGGCGGCAAGCAGTTCAGGGTAAGGACCGGCCAGGTCATTAATTCCGAATTGCTTCATGTAGAAAAGGGCAAAGAAGTAGAATTGAGCCCGGTACTGATGATATCTGACGGAGATGAGGTAATCATAGGAAGTCCAGAGATAAAGGGCGCCAAGGTTATCGCTACTTGCCTGGAAGAAGGCAAAGCTGGCAAAATCATCGTTTTCCGTTACAAGAACAAGGTCCGCTCCCGCCGCAAGACGGGACACAGACAACCTTACACCAGGCTCCTCATCAAAGAAATCGTGAAACCTGGCGGCAAGGTAGCCGTTAAGAAGGCCTCCAAGGCCAAGGCAGCAACCGGAGGTGAGAACTAATGGCACATAAGAAAGGCGGCGGCAGCACACGTTGCGGTCGTGATAGTAAAGCTAAAAGGCTCGGCGTCAAACGTTTCGGCGGACAGGCCGTTCACGCAGGCACTATCATAGTCAGGCAGCGCGGCACTCAGATACATCCGGGGACGAACGTTGGCTGCGGCAGAGATTATACGCTCTTTGCCACAATTGACGGCGTAGTGAAATTCGAGCCCCATGCAAAGAATAAGAAAAGGGTCAGCGTATACCCGGGATAACAGTCAATGAAAGAAAAAATTCATCCAAAATATTTTCCGGATGCCAAGGTCACCTGCTCTTGCGGCAACACTTTTACTACCGGTTCCACCAGGCAGACATTGAGGGTGGAATTGTGTAATAAATGCCACCCCTTCTTCACCGGCGAGCAGAAGATCATCGACACCGCAGGCCGTGTTGAACGCTTCAACAAAAAGTACAAGAGGGAAAAGAAGGCTGACTAGGCTTTAACTCGTTAATCAAAGGGGCGGACACCATGCCGCCCCTTTTTTTTAAGTAAATGAATAAAGAAAGACCGTTCTATTACGGCGGCCAGGCAGTCATGGGAGGCGTGATGATCCGGGGCCGCAACAGCACTGCCATGGCAGTGCGCAAGCCCGATGGCGCCATAAATATCTCCAGCCGCGCTTTGGCGACTCTCTACAAAGGTAAATGGAGGGACATCCCCCTTGTTAGAGGCATCATAGCCCTTATTGAGTCGGTTGTCCTCGGGACCGGCGCCCTGATGTATTCCGCGCAGGTCATTACTGAAGACGAGGAGCAGAAGATCACGCCGGGCATGATGTGGGGCAGCGTCGTAATTGGCGTCGTTCTGGCAGTGGTCCTCTTTTTCGTGTTGCCTCTGCTGATTGTCCGCTTCTTCGATTTCCTGGTACCATCCGCACTGGTGAGCAACCTGATCGAGGGCATCGTCCGCATCGTGTTTTTCGTCATATACCTTGTCCTGATCGGCCGCATGCAGGATATAAGAGAAATCTTCGCCTATCACGGGGCCGAGCATATGTCGGTCAACGCCTATGAGGCCGGTGCACCGCTGCAAGTAGATTCAGTGAAAAAATATTCAACTGCCCACACGCGATGCGGGACCAGTTTTCTGCTTGTCGTCCTGGTAATAGCCATAGTGGTATTCGCTTTGCTGGGCCGTCCCTCCATCTGGCTAAGTATTCTCTGGCGTATCGTTCTAATCCCCGTCATCGCCGCCGTCAGCTATGAATTAATCAGGTTTGAGGCAAACTACAGCCGCAATTGGTTCGTGCATTGGATACTTACTCCCGGCCTGTGGCTGCAAGCCCTGACCACGCGCAAACCATCTGACAGCCAGCTTGAAGTTGGCATTACAGCTATGAGAAAGGCGCTGGAATCTGACGGTATACTTCTTCCAGAAAATCCCTCTCACGCCGGTTAATCGTATAGGCCTCCGTCTTGACAGGGCCTGTCATAAAACCTATTATCATGAAGTATTGAGTGCGGAGTATATTCCGGGGAGGTAATTGATGTATTCCAACATACTTGTTCCGCTCGATGGTTCCGAACTGGCCGAATGCGTGATAACCCATGTCGAGGCACTGGCCGGAGGTCAAGGAAATGTGACAGTCACCTTTCTATACGTAGTGCAGCCGCTTGACGCCCCGATGGTTCAACCGTCCTACAGGAAGAAAATAGAGTCGGAGGGCAAGGCAGCCGCTCAGGCGTACTTGAAAAAACTGTGCTCCAGGGCCGCCTTCAAAGACAATTCTTCCGGCAAGGTGTTAATCGGCAAACCAGCGGATACAATAGTCAATTTTGCAGCAACAAATAAGATCGATCTTATAGTGATGGCCACACACGGCCGTTCCGGAGTAAGCGAATTTTTCTATGGGAGCGTGGCCGAAAAGGTGTTACACGCTTCGAAAGTGCCGATCTGGATGGTAAAAGCAGCAAGCTGCCAGATGTCATATGCCGGCAGAAAATTGACGGTGCTGGCCCCTCTTGACGGCTCAAAAGTTGCTGAAACCGTGCTTGCCTCACCTCAAGGATCTGCATAAGCAGCTTCCGGATAATAAGCTGGAAATTATATTGATGCGGGTCTGCGAGATATTCGCTCCACCCAATCACTTATCCGCCGCCCATGGCCATGAGCTGGGATGAGTATCTTGCCTACGAGACTGCCCGATGCAAAGAGATATGCAAGACTTACCTTGCCGGCATCCAGGAAAAATTTAGTAAATACCGTATAAAAACGCGTGCCGAGATACTCGAAGGTATTCCGGCTGAAAAGGTGATCGGCTACGCCAACAAACACTCCGTCGATCTCATTGTCATGTCCACGCACGGACGGACCGGGATAAGCAGATGGGCGTTCGGTAGCATAGCGGAAAAAGTGCTGAGGGGCGCGAACTGCCCTGTCCTGCTGGTTCACGCAAAGTGATGAAGCCATTCAAACAAATTAAATAATAATCTTATTAGGAGGATCATCCCATGGAAGTCTCGCTTAAAGGTAAGGTCGCCATCGTCACCGGGGCAAGCCGGGGCATCGGGAAAGCTATTGCCCTCGAGATGGCAAAGTCAGGTGCGGACCTGGTCGTAGTCAGCCGCAAAATCGCGGACCTTGAAAAAACGGCCGAGGAAGCCAGGGCCACTGGCAGGAAGGCAATCGCTGTAGCTGCTCATATTGGACGGCTGGAGGATATAGCAAACGTAGTGACGAAAGCCAAAGAGGCATACGGCAAAATCGATATCCTCGTGAATAACGCCGCAACCAATCCGACCATGGATTCCGCTCTCGATGCCTCGGACCGCGCCTGGGACTCTATCATGAACCTTAACCTCAAAGGCCTCTTTTTCCTTGCCCAGGCAGTTGCAAAGGTAATGAAAGAGCACGGCGGGGGCGTCATTATTAACGTTTCCTCGGTCGCCGGCGTAACCCCCGACATCCTGCCGATCTACTCCATAAGTAAGGCTGGAGTTAATATGGCAACCAAAGTAATGGCCCAGCAGTGGGCGCCGTATGGCATCAGGGCCAATACCTTGTCACCCGGTCAGACCAGGACCCAATTCAGCGAGGCGCTGTGGGGAAATCCCGATATTTACAAGGTTATAATGGACCGCACGCCGTTGAAGCGCATCGCCGATCCGCAGGATATGGCGAACGCCGCAGTTTTCCTGGCTTCCGATAAATCAAGCTTCATTACAGGACAGAACATAATTGTGGACGGCGGTCTAACGATCTAGCTTGAGAATGCATCAAAGTAATTTCGCATAAGTGAATAAGAGGAGGCCTAATGATTACATCTAGTGAATACCGGAAAAGGCTGAGCAAAATGCGGCGCAACATCTACAATAACGGTAAACTTATCGACCGCGATTACAAGTACCTCCAGGGCGCTGCCAACATCATCGCCAAGACTTATGACATACAGACCGACCCTGAATTCAAGGACTATGAAGATATACTGACCGCCACCTCGCACCTGACCGGCGAAAAGATCAGCCGGTTCAATCACATTCATCGCAGCGTAAAGGACCTGCTGTCCAAGCAGAAGATGACCAGGCTGGCTTCCCAGCAGGTGGGCGGCTGCATCGCCAGGTGTATGGGCATCGATTCGACAAATGCACTTTCCGTAATAACCTACATGACCGACCAAAAATACGGTACCGAGTATCATAAGAGGTTCGAGAAATGGCTAAGGGACTTCCAGAGCAACGACCGTACCTCCTGCTGTGCCCAGACGGATGTAAAAGGCAACCGCCCGGCGAGGCCCCACGAGCAAAAAGACCTTGACCTGTACTTGCGTGTCGTCGAAAAGAAGAGCGATGGGATAGTAGTGAGGGGCGCCAAGGTCCACAATTCGTATGCCCCGGTGGTTGAACAGATAAATGTCATCCCGACCCGGGCGCTTACAAAGGAAGAGGGTGACTGGGCGGTGGCCTTCGCTATCCCGGCAGACGCGGAAGGAGTGAAGCAGATTGTCAGTATAGCCATGCCTGACGTCCCTGAAAACTACACGGGGCCCGGCCCATGGGGAGGAGCGGATTCCATGACCGTCTTCGATGACGTATTTGTGCCGTGGGACCATGTCTTTCTATGCGGCGAAACCGACATGGGAGGATACCTGGCCCTTATGTTCGCCCTTTACCATCGTCACAGCTACACGGGCTGCAAGCCCGCTATGACCGACGTGCTCACCGGCGCGGCTGCATTGATGGCAGAGGTAAACGGCATAGAAAAAGAACCCCACGTCAAGGAGAAACTGGTCGAGCTAATCTCTACTTCCGAGCTTTGCTACGGAACCGGCATCGCAGCTGCAATTAACGCCACGAAATCGCCGTCCGGCACTTTTGTACCTGATATTACGTACTGTAACGTAAGCCGCAGGCATGCAGGACTTAACATCTACCACGAATACGAGGCCGTGGCAGACCTGGCCGGGGGGATGCCCGCCACCATGCCGCGCCCGGGTGACTGGATCAACGAAGAAACCAGGCCATTCATGGAGAAATACATGGCACGCAATCCAAACGTGAATGTGCAGGATGTTATGAAGGCGTTTGCATGGGTGCAGGGAATCACCTGCTCCGAGGCGGCCGGCGTGATGCAATATGCCGGTGTCCACGGCGGAGGATCACCTCGCATGGAGCAGATTGCCATTATGGGCGCCTACAATATTGAGAATACCAAAAACCTGGCTAAACGTCTGGCCGGCATTAAAACTGACAAACCCTATACATTCGACCGGCTCGGTAATATCCCCGACCTGTAAACCTCGGGCCTAATCCAATTTCAAGCCAACACAAGAAGGACGGTCGGTCGACCTACCGTCCTTCTTGTCAGCCTCCAGATATAACATTGTATCTAAATAATCTGGTATGTAAACCTCTAAAAACGCGCATATTTGATTGACATCTTATGTTATAATAGCTTCATCAGAATAAGGAGGTGGCAATGAAGTCCAAGGGCGTGATTCTTTCTCTAATGGTAGTTCTCACACTGGTAGGCGTCATCGTGGTAAACGGATGCGCTGCCCCGTCGGGTGGAAAAGCACCCATCGTGATGGGGTATGTCGGCGACGTCTCGTCACCAGGCACCAAACCCTGCATGGATATCCAGCAGATGGCGGTCGAGGAAATTAATGCAGCCGGCGGCATACTGGGCAGGCCGATAAAGTATGTGATTGAGGACGGCAAGGGCGATACGTCCATGACCGTTGCGGCCGTGCAGCGCATGCTCCAGGGTGACCATGCGGTCTTCTACTCCGTCGAAGGCAGGACCGAGATTACTCTGCCTGCCAAGCAGGAGTCCATCCTGCTCTACAAGGATTTCCCGCATATCATGGATGCCAACGGCGCCAGCGGCGTAGAGGTCACACAGGACGTGCTGGCGAACTACGACAAGGAAAAAATGATCTTCCGTATGTTCAACCCCGAGCCCGGACATTATGCCTGGGCAAGCCTCATCTTTGGGATGGCTGATCCCAATGGCCCGGTAGCATTGAAAGGTTTCGCCCCAAAGAATTGGGCAATTCTCTACGAAAACCTGGCCTGGACGCTTCTCTTCCGCAATGGTGCGCCGGACTATAAACTTCCAAGCTGGGACCAGATGGCCAAAGATGACTGGGGCATTAACGTGGTTTACAGCAAGCCCATCAGTGCCAGGACCGGCATGTATCTACCCATACTGGATGCAATCTCTAAATCGGGGGCGGATATAGTGTTCGTGGTGTCGAGCTGGTTCACAGACACCGAGGTATTCACCAAGCAATGGGCCGATTCACCTGCCAAGAACGTCGAAATCTATCTTTACGGCGGCGTCAACCAGACGCATGATTTCTGGCAGCTGACCGGCGGCAAGTGCCTCGGTGCGCTAACTGCTTCCTACGAAACGCCAATCACAGCTACAAACATGGCCTTTGTCGACAAAGCAAGGAAGCGAGGTATACCCGTCCAGATGTCCGTCAACTGCGCCTACGATGACATCTATCTTTTCAAGAAAGCTGTTGAGGACGCGGGCGGAACGGATAACATGGACAAGGTGATCAACTCATTTGAAACCGTGTCATGGGACGGGACCCTCGGTAATGAACGTGTGGAGATGACCAAGGTACCAGGCTTCTTCCACTCCCGCGTGGCCGCCGATCCCAATAACCCCAAGAAGATCGTACCTGGAGCCACTGGAATAGGCATGGCGCAATTCCAGGCCAACGGCGTGATGGTACCCATGTATCCTTCGACATATGCTCAGCTTGACAAATACCAGACCCCGGCGCAGCTTCGCGCTGCAGCAGGCGCTAAATAAGGGAAGGAGGAATATGCTGCTTTGAAGAAACTATATTTACCATTTGCACTTCTTATGATCGCTATCCTGCTCGGCACGGCAGCTTGCGCTCCCTCCGAGCTCAAACCGATCACGGTCGGGCTCAGCTATATATCGAATGAGTGGCAAGGCGAGGAAACCATTGTTGCCGATTCCCTGTTCACTTTCAACAACCCGAATAATTACCCGGTTTCTCTGGACGCACTCACCTATACAGTCTATCTCGGAGATCAGTCGATCACATTGAAGACCGTGGCGCCCGGAGTGATGATCCCGGCCAACAGCACCATATCCCTGAATTACGCTAACGTCCTGCCATTCACCGGTTTCGGTGGAGTGGCCTTTGAAGGTTACTATATGGGCAAATCCATGGACTACGTTTCTGCACACATCGCAGGCGCTGCTCCCTGGAAGCTCCTGGGTGGCAAAAAGCCCCCGCTATGGGATTACGCCGCTCTCGGGCTGCTGACCGCCATTAGAGGCGGCCCTTCAATCGACGATGTTAAGGCGGGCACTGCGGACACGGCAGCCATAGTCGGAGTGTATGCCAAGGTCCGCGGAACTGATCGATGCCGTCCAGGGTGCATTGGATAAGGCCTGGGACTCTTATCCTGCCGGCCCCTGTGTTTACAAGGTCGTAGGTAAAGCCACCATCTCAACCCCCAATTTCGCTAAGTCCGTGGATACTCCTTTCACCTTTACTTACACCAAGCCCTAGCAATCAGCCAGCATAAGAAGCGCCCCGATTTTCATCGGGGCGCTTCTTTTTGGCATAGCCCAGCAAATAACGCGGCCGAAAAGAAAGGAGAGCTCCGTTAGAAGCTCTCCTTTTAATATACTGCCCTGGCTGTATTATTTCAGGTATTTATCACGTATGTAATTGTTGTCCTGTCCGATCCCGCATTTGACCCATTTGAGACGCGGCGGGGACTCAGACATCTTAATAAAATTCACGGGCATGTTAAATTTGCCCAGTGTCGCATCCTCAAATTCCTTAAAGTCCTGGCGCTTTAACCAATGCGGGTTTTGCCTCGTGGTAGCAGGCTTCTGTACCTCCATGATGATAGGGACACCGCCTCCGCGCCATTTCGAGCGGGCCGACTTGATACTGTACACCAGTGCCATTTTGACGAGTTCAGCCGAAGTGTGTTTGATCGTTTGTTCCTCGATGATCTTATAGAACTCCTCGATCTGTGTAAGAATGTCCGGTATACGATCGAACGTGAACCTGTAGTCGTCTTCATGTTTCCAGAGGTTCAGTACCTTGAGCAACGCCCTGAAATCATGATCGCGACCCGCTGCAATAGCCACGATACCGTCTTTGCTCTTCCAGAAGCCGTACGGATAAATAGCGAAGTCGTGTTTACCAATCCTCGGTCTTGCCTTGTCCCAGGTAAATCCAATCGTCACGGGGTAGCCGACCAGCGAGGCGTAAGAATCGGCCGAGGCAACATCTACCATTTGCCCCTGCCCGGTCTCACGAGTGTAATAACGGGCAACCGCGCCGCCTAAGGCAGCCTCGACGCCGGATATGTACCACCCCAACCAGACGCCGGCCCTCAACGGCCAGTTCCAAGGTTCCCCCGATCCGGGCATGTCGCCGATATTGGCAGCTACGCCCGAGGCCGCCTGTGCAGTAATGTCAGAATCGGGCACATCAACCATTTCTTGTGCTTTCTTTCCATACTGCCCATAAGGGCTGATCGCAATGTACACAAGGCTGGGATTGATCTCACTCAATTGCCTGTAACCAATACCCCAGGCATCCATTTTCCCGGGTTCATATGTTTCAATGACCACATGGGCCTTTTTAACCAGCTCCTTAAACTCCTTCCGCCCTTCTTCGGTCCTGAGGTCGATTGTCATGTACCGCTTATTACGTGCTTCCATGATGAACGGCACACCCACCCCATTACGATTAACCCCGTACGGTGTGATTTTCCTTGACGGATCTCCCTCCGCAGGTTCTATCTTTATGACCTCTGCGCCGAACTCCGCAAAAATACTGGAACATATGTCCCCCGATAAATTGGCGTAGCTGACATCGAGAATTACAGCATCATCGAGCACTTCCGGTTTTCCTTCAGGGCTCATCATGGCCTTGAGGAATGTTTCTCGTTCTTTGCGGCTGCCCCCGTACCTTACAAGAATTTGCTCTTTATTCTTTTCGCTCATATACCTGTCCTAATTCTCACTTATAGTTGAACATGGGGTCATTTGAGATATCGTAGTAGACGGGAGGTTTAATACCCGGTCTATCGTCCCAGTTTCCGATAACTCTTTCTTTCTCGAGTTTCTGTATTTCCTCGTCCGAATAACCGAGAATTGTCTTCAGTACATAACGGTTATGATAGCCCAGCGGCCGTGCCAGCCACTTGATCCTGCCGGGTGTCTTGCTCAACATGGCCGACGGGCCGGGTATCATTAGCTTTCCGTACATGTCGTCGTGAAACTCGATTACGCTGCCCCTTTCCTGCCGCCATTCATCGTACGTAATCTCATAATCGTCTTCAACCTGTGCAATGGCGAAATGGTGCTTCTTGGCCAGTTCAACAAGACTGTCCGTAGTGCTGCCGCCTACCCACTTGGCCGTCTCATCAAATAGTTCTTTAGCATTCTCTTTCTTCAGCCTGTCGAAAGTGTCTTTGTACTTGTTGACCAGGTCAGGCCTGCCCATAGCTTCGCACAGGCCTTTATATTGTTCGTCCGTTGCCGCGGCAATAGCCACAAATTTGCCTTCATTCGATTTGAATATGCCGGATGGGGCCATGGTCGGGTCGGTATTGCCCACCCTGCCCAGGTCTTCATTGGTGATGCTTTCATAGGTGAAGTTGGGCATTATCCTCATCAGGGCTTCCGCCTGTGCCAGGTCTATATATTGGCCCTTGCCTGTTTTCTTGCGGTAATTCAACGCCATTATCACTGCCAGTGCGCCTATATTTCCGGGGAAGAAATCTCCAACATAGTCGGGCAATTTATAGTACTTATCAGTATCAGGGTAGCCCGTCAGTGCAATAACACCGCTTGCTGCCTGGGCCAGCAGGTCCCAGCCCGGGAAAAACCTCATCGGACCGTATTGGCCGTACGTCGCACAGCTGAGGTAAATGATGCCCGGATTCACTTTGCTGAGCTGGCTGTAACCTATACCCCATGTATCCGTAGTTCCAGCGGCGAAGTTCTCCACAACGACATCAGCTTTCTCAGCCATTTTCAAGATTATCTCTTTGGCTTTTGGGAGCTTAAGGTTAAGAGCAAAGAAATATTTGCCGTACTGAACAAAGTGGAAGCAAACGCTGGAATGACGCCAGAAATTACCCCAATAGACGCCAAATCGCCACAGATCGCCCACCCATGGCAATTCGAATTTAATCACTTCTGCGCCATATTGCCCCAATATTTTGGCGGCGGTAGGCCCGTAAACCACATGCGTAAAATCCAGCACCCTGAGACCCTTGAAAACTTCCGGCTTCTCTTTAATCTGAGCTGGATTGAACAGTTTTTTCGTGTAATCGAAATAATTTTCCATAATTTAAATCCCCAGGTAAGCTTTCTTAACCAGGTCGCTGTTCAGCAGGGACTCACTCTTATCTGAGACAATTACCCTGCCGTTTTCCATTACATAGCCTCTGTTGGCTATGATCAACGCCTGCCGGGCATTTTGCTCGGATAAAATCGTGGTTATTTTTTCATCCCGTAACTTGCTTATAGTATCGTACACAATCTCAAGGATCTTCGGGGCCAGGCCCAGTGAAGGTTCATCCACCATCAGGAGTTTAGGATTGGACATTAGTCCCCGTCCGATCACCATCATCTGCTGTTCGCCTCCACTCAGGGTGCCTGCAGATTGGGTTTTCCTCTCTTTCAATATTGGAAACATGTCAAAAACACGTTCCAGTGTCTTTTTCCTGAGCCGCCATGCCGCAGTATTGTAAGATCCAACCAGCAGGTTATCCGTCACGCTCATATAAGGGAAAATCCTGCGGGCCTCCGGTACCTGCGCTATGCCGCGCTTGATTATCTCGTGCGGCTGCAACTTCTCAATATTCTGTCCCAGAAAAGTGATGGTTCCATGGGTCGGTTTAAGCATCCCGAGGATAGTGTTCAACAGCGTGGACTTGCCCGCTCCATTTGAGCCAAGCAATGCAACCATCTCGTTTGCTTCCACCGACATGTCTACGCCGTGAAGTATGGGAGTGATGCCGTAGGAAACGGATAAATCTTTTACTTCAAGCATGGCACGATCCTAAGTAGCATTCAATAACGTAGGGGTCGTTCGCAATCTCTTGCGGCAATCCCTCTGCAATCTTCTTACCGTAATGCAGTACAACTACTCTCGAAGCAGCTTTCATCAGCGCGGCCATCACGTGTTCAATCCAGAGTATGGTTACACCGAACTCTTCTTTTGCACGTTCCAGTAGCCTCACAGCCTTGGTTGCCTCGCCCGGGTTCAAGCCGGCCATTACCTCATCGACAAAAATCAGTTTAGGTGTCGTGGCAAGAGCCCTTGCCAGCTCCAGCCCGCGCAATTCGTAAAGCGTCAGGTCCTTGCCAAGGACATTGCGTTTGCTGAACAGCCCGCAGAACTCAAGGTAATGTGTCGCCTCGGTAGCCGCATCCTCAAGGCTCTGGTTCTCGCGCTCTTTGCCGTAAATTGCGCTTACTGCGACGCTCATCAGGGCGGTTAGTTCAGGAAATGGTCTGGGTATCTGGTATGTCCGGCTGATGCCGAGCTTGCACCTCTTGTAGGGAGGAAGCCTGGTGATATCGTGTCCCATAAATTGTATGTCGCCCATATCCGCAAGGTACCTGCCTGTGATCAAATTAACCAGGGTAGTCTTACCGGCTCCGTTGGGCCCCATCAGACCCAGTGTCTCACCTTCGTTGATTGTAAAGCTGACATCATTCACGGCCATCAGGCCGCCAAAGTGTTTCGATACGTTATTTACTCGTAATAACTCGTTCACGTTATCATCTCCTCACGTGCAGAGTTGGCAGATATTCCCTGTAGCGGCGTTTTCTGTACAGCCCGAAAAGGCCTTCGGATAGTGAGAGCAGTAGTATTAGCAGGATTATCGGGAAGACAACTGAGGAGTAATCGCCTACCAAATACTGCAAACCCAGTTCGAGGAAAGCTATGAAATATCCGCCGACTACACAACCGTATATCTGGACGCGTCCGCCGATCATACTCACCATGAGAACCTTTAGCATAAAGGAAAGTGGCAGATAGGTAATGCCTGAGAAAGTGCCGTAGTAATGAGCGTAGAACCAGCCCAGAACGCCGATCAACACCGCCGGGATGGTGAAGCTTATGATCTTGATCTTATTGACATTGACACCCATAGCTTGCGCCACTTCCTCATCATCGTTAATGGCCGCCATGGATGCCGAGAATTTTGAGCGCATTATCTTGTCAACGATGAACATGTAGAGGAGCATCATAAAGAGGGACAGCAGGCAGACCAGCAATTGATTTGTGCCGAATGAGCCACCGCTTATCATAGGGGGAATCCCGAATAGGCCTGTGTCGCCCTTGAAAATATCCGTGTAAATGAAAGTAATTTCCAGGAACACCAGGGGAAATAGCAGGGTTAATAGCGTGTAATACAACCCGCCGGCTATGATGCTCAACGGGCTCATAATAAGACCGAATATAAGGCACGTTACGATCGTCACAGGCAGAGTCACGATCGGGGGCCATCCCAGATGGATGCCGCAGAGGGCCGCTGCATATCCTCCGGCCCCTATATAGAACTGGGGACCGAAGTTCATGCGGCCAGTGCCGATGGTCATCCAGCCCAGGGGTATCGCTATTGCTGCCAGGAGATTGGCGTTGATAATTGTGGGCAGCATCGTCGGGTAGAGGAAATAGACGATGATTGGAAGGACAATCAATACTCCAACGTAAATAAACGGGTTCCGCCAGTACCTGGGCTCGATATGCCATTCATATTTGCCCTTGCCGATCCGCAGTACCAGTTTTTCTCTTTTAACTTCTAGTTCCATCGTATCACCACAAACTTTCGGTCTTTGCTATGCCCTGCGGTCTGACTATCAGCATGATAATCACTACGACCAGTGCCGCAAGGTTCATAAGACGGGGTTCTGCAATTACAAAAGACACCGCTGCATGTGTAAAACCAATTATATAGCTGGCTATTATCGTGCCCCTGATGTTGCCGAGGCCGCCCATCACCGAGACCAATATTGCAGTCGTCATGTAACCCCAACCCATAGAAGGATCTACAGCCCAGACTGGTGCAATCATTAACATGGCAATAATTACCGGGAGCAAAACCACTACCATAATAAACATGTAGATTTGCTCGACCTGTATCCCCATTATCTTGGCCGTGTTAATATCGTACGAGATAGCCCTGACCGCCAACCCTGTCTTCGTCTTGAGAAAGAAAATAACAAATATCGCTGTGACGACGATGCCTACTGCTGCGGCCAGCAGGATCTGGGTCGCTATGCTGGTAGATCCAAGTGATATGCTGCCCTCTAAGATCGTTGTTGGCAGGTTCACCGCCGACTGGATGGGATACCATCTGTTGGCCGCTTCCTGTGCAATCAACGCAATCAGCAGCAGCCCCGTGATGATCTTTTCCTCCATTTTCAGGAAACGGGCGATTATCCCTTTATACAGAGCGATCGCTATTCCCGCCTGCACGACTACCATCAGCAAGATCGATAACCACAATGGTAGGCCCAGTGTATGAAAGAACAGCCAGGTCAGGTAAATAGTTGCTACGAATATGTACGCGTAGCCGAGATGAAAGATGCGCAGGACACCGCAGATAAGAGAAAACCCCAGGGAAACCAGGAGATAAAGGGAGCCGAGTAACAGAGTGTAGATCAGCGTAGTTTCAATTGTTGTCAGCACATTCTACCTTTCTTTACTTTTATTTTTGCTTCACTACCCAAACATCGAAGTTAGATGCTACCAGATAATTATTGAGGTGTCAATCATCTTATGTAAATAACCGCACATCAGAATCTGTGCAATCCCAAATATAAAGTATATCTGTCCCCGGCTGCCTAAAATAATTTTTGGTCGGGCGACAAGTCCGCCGGAGAAAAATGGTGGATTCAGATACAAATTGACATTGGAGTCTATAGGCATTACTATCATTTACCGTAACTCTTTTATAGCTAATCATAATGAATAGACCTCTTTTCGGGACCAGCGGTGTACGGGGGGTTGTTAACAAGGACCTCACTGTAGAGCTTTGCAAAGATGTAGGCAAGTCGCTCGGCACCATGCTCGCCCCGGGATCAGCCGTCTGCCTCGGTACAGACTCCCGGCTAAGCAGGGAACTAATTAAGAAAGCTGTCAGCGAAGGTTTAACGGACGCCGGGGTTAACGTCGCGAATCTTGGCATCGTTCCAACACCTGCGGTTGCCTTGCTAACGCGTGAAATGGGACTTAATGCCGGCATTATGATCACAGCATCTCACAATCCTCCCGAGTTTAATGGCATCAAACTGTTCAACTCTGATTCCATTGGTTTTAATCGTACGCAGGAAGAGGACCTGGAAAAAATATACTATTCCCGGAAATTCCGGACCGGGAAGCCGGGCATGGTAGAATCGGTTCCCCACCCCAAAGACCGGTATTTCGATTTTCTACAATCGTTGGTCAGCACATCGAATTTTAACCGCAAACTCAAGATAATGATTGATCCAGGCAATGGCGCCGCCTCCGGATTCGCCAGTGAATTATTCGATAAATTGGGTTTCACCGTGATACCGGTCAATGACGTGCCTGACGGCCACTTTCCGGGCCGCAGTTCTGAGCCCAAGGAAGATACTTTGCAGGGTACAATTGAGTTCCTCAGGCAGAAAGACGCTGACCTGGCGGTCTGTTTCGACGGCGATGCCGACCGTGTGGTATTCTGCGACCAAAAAGGCTTCCTCGGCTTTAACGAAATGGTTGCGTTCATCTCCAGAAATGTAGTCCGGTCCTCCGGCAAAACAAAGGTCGCGACCACAGTCGAAACCGGCATGTTGCTGGACCTGGCAATAGAAGATCTGGGTGGAACAGTAATCAGGGGCAAGGTCGGGGATGTCTACGCCGCCCACCTGGCAAGGGACAATGATGCAGCTCTCGGCGTGGAGTCGGTAGGCGTCTACATATTGCCGCAAGCCGGGTACTATCCGGACAGCATCTTCGCCGCCTTGACTTTGCTTGGTTCTATTACTGAAATCTCCGATATCCGAGAATTCATCGGCAAATTGCCGCCTTTACATTTCAGTAAGGACAAGGTGTCCTGTAGTAACGAACTCAAATTGCAGGCTATGCGCCAGGTGAGCAATAAAGTTCAGTCTTTAAAACCTCTTTCTGTCAATCGCCTTGACGGCCTCAGATTGGAGTTCGGCGATGCCTGGGCGCTGATAAGGGCGAGCGGGACTGAACCGGCAATACGGGTCCTCGCCGAATCTAGAGACAATAAGCGCACTCTCGATCTTGTCAAAAGCGGAACAGCTATGGTTGAAGAAGCAGTAAAGGGGGCCAAATCATGAAAGTAGTCTTCCTCTGCGGCGGGATAGGCAAAAGGATGTTCCCCATAACCGAAGATAAGTTTCTGCTTGATTTCATGGGAAGGACACTCCTTGAGCATCAGATGACAATGGCCCGGGATGCCGGCCTGACAGATTTTGTAATAATTGGGAATTCGGGAAACATAGAGCGCATTAAGCAGTTGGCTGCGTCGGTCAAAGGGACCAAATTTGAGTTCGCCCTCCAAACTCAGCCACTGGGCATTGCCGACGCCTTGAAAAGCGCTGCCCCTCTCTTAAATAGTGAAATCCTGGTGGTTAACCCCAACGACGTTTTTTCCGGCTCGGCCTACACGGCCTTGCTGGAAGCCTATAAAAGCGGGACGGCGTCCTCCTATATGCTCGGTTACAGGGTACAGCACTATTTTCCAGGCGGCTACCTGGCTGTAAATGATCAGGGAGAACTGACGAGGATAGTCGAAAAACCGGAGCCCGGTACCGAGCCCAGCGATCTCGTAAATATTCTGCTGCACCTGCATACCAACGTTCAAAGGCTGTTTGAGTACATAGACATTGTGCAGACAACCAGGGATGACGTCTATGAATGCGCAATGGACGGCATGGCCCGCCATGCGCATAAAATAAAGGTCATTAATTATGAAGACTGTTGGGCGCCCATCAAATACCCCTGGCACATTTTCGACATAGTCAAAATTTTCCTGGATGCAGCTGATAGAAAGATCGCCGATTCCGTGTCTATATCGGACCGGGCTGTCATAACCGGCAAAGTTGTGATAGGGGAAAATGTACGCATCCTCGAAAATGCAGTTATACGCGGTCCTGTCTACATTGGTCGTGATTGCGTCATCGGCAACAACGCGTTGATCAGGGAATATAGCCATATCGGCGCGGGCTGCGTCGTCGGCTTTTCAACTGAGATAAAGGGGGCTTATGTCGGAGACAACTGCTGGTTCCATTCAAGCTACATTGGTGATTCAATCATTGGCGACAATTGTTCTTTCGGCGCTGGGACGGTGACAGCCAATTTCCGATTCGATGAGGCGAATGTGCCTGTAAAATACAATGAGATGATGGTAGATACCGGAAGAACCCATTTTGGGGCCATCATCGGTGACAATTGCAAGACCGGCATAAACTCCGGAATCCTTCCCGGGCGGCGTCTGGGGCCCAATTCAATTGTAGGCTCGCATGTCTGCCTGACCGAAGATCTCGCTCCGGATACCATGGTTGCTGGGCAACAGCAGTATCAATTTACAAAGCATGATATATCACTGGGTAAGGTCAAGAATCCAAATGCATCAAGAGAGTTAGGAAAGTAATGACTGATATAAGTAAAATTAAGCTGCCGAAACATGTCGCCATTGTCATGGATGGTAACGGCCGATGGGCCCGAAGGAAACACCAACCCCGTCTCTACGGTCATAAACAGGGAGCCCTGCATGCTCGTGAATTTGTCGAAACCTTTGCGGGCTATAATATTCCCTACCTGACTTTGTATGTCTTTTCAACAGAAAATTGGAGCCGCCCGCGGGCCGAAGTCGATGGAATAATGCGCCTTCTAAAAGATAACATCGACGAGGCAATTAATATTGCCCATGCCCTCAACATCCGCATAAGGCACCTGGGTTGCCTTGACAGGATATCGCCCGAGCTACAAAAAAAGGCCGAGGAGGCGATTAATCTGACCAGGAATAATACAGGCTTGACGGTCAGCATCGCCTTTAACTACGGGGGCAGAATGGAGATAATCGACGCTGTAAAGCAGATAACAAAAGAGAAAATACCAATCGGAAAAATAGATGAGGATGTGTTCTCCCGGCATCTGTATACGGCTGGCATGCCCGATCCGGATTTGATTATACGCACCAGTGACGAGATGCGATTAAGTAACTTCCTGATATGGCAGGCCGCCTATGCGGAATTATATTTCACACCTACCTTCTGGCCCGATTTCGGCAAGGACGAATTCGAAAAAGCCTTAATCGCCTATAGTAAAAGACAGAGAAGATTCGGCGGTCTCCGCTCCCGCTGACATATCCTCTATATACATTTATAACGCTTGGAAGTGTATATGCAGCATTCCACCAAATATGACGTAATTATCATCGGCGCCGGTATAGCAGGGTGCTACGCGGCCGCTGCGCTGGCAAAACTCGGGCACTCAGTATGCGTCCTGGAAAAAAACGCCGAGGCTGGCGCCAAAAGCAGCTGTACAGGAATAATCAGCCGGGAATGCCTGGACCTGTTGACAGTTGGCAAAGATGCAATCCAATTCGATGCATGCTCCGCCAAAGTATTTTCGCCGTCCGGTAAATATATCAGGGTCAAGCGAGATAATCCGCAGGCATATGTGATGGACAGGCCCTCTCTGGACCGTTCCATGGCATCAGAGGCAGCAAATAATGGCGCCTGCCTGAACTTTTCTACGCTGGCATCCTCTATCCAGTTGGAACCTCAATTTGCAGAGGTGTATGCCGATCGCCACAACGAGAGGGTACTTTTAAAGGCGGAGCTAGTCGTCATAGCCAGCGGGACCGGCACGGCGCTGGCAAAGGATGCGGGACTCGGACAAATAGACGAATTCGCCCAGGGCGCCCAGTCCGATGTGCTATGCAATGACCTTGATGAAGTGGAAGTATATACTGGCACCGGAATAGCTCCGGGGTTCTTTGCCTGGCTGGTGCCGACGGGCAACTCCAGTGCCAAAGCCGGCCTTCTCTGCCGGGGAAATCCCCGGCCCCACATGTCCGCATTTTTTAAAATGCTGGAGCAGCGTGGACGGATAGCTGAAAGCAGGCACGACGTGAAATACGGCGCCGTACCGTTAAAGCCGCTGCCCAGGACATTTGGAGAGCGTGTCCTTGTAGTTGGAGACGCAGCCGGCCAGGTGAAGCCTACGACGGGTGGCGGTATCTATTTTGGAATACTTTGCGCCAGGCTGGCCGTCCGGACCATTCATGAAGCACTCGGCGCAGGAAGCCTGTCAGCAGGGAGCCTGTCTTTATACCAGAAGAGATGGCATAGACTACTAAAACAGGAGCTTTCCATAGACTACTGGGCCCATCGGTTCTATAGCGGGTTAGGTGACAAACAGATGGAGCACATATTCGACGTAATTGAACGTCACGGCATACATGAGTCTATACTTGCCTCACCGGACATCACCTTCGACTGGCATGGCAAAGTAATACTCGATGCATTGAAGCACAGGTCACTGCAGCGTTCACTTGAAAAGCTGGGTATCGCGCCCCCGCCTTCAGCCAGAGGAGGGAAAGCTGTCGATATCAATTAAATAGATAGGCCCGAAATTGGTAAATCGTATGCTCCTATTTGCAATGTCGAGCGATATATGCTAATATACTTTTGAATTCAATACTTGTCCAAAAAGTGGGTCCTTGTACCCACTTTTTTATTGGAGAAAAAATGCATAGCGAGGGAGACAGCTTCGATGGCAAAGACTGAGTTCATGAACGCCCTCATGCAGCTTGCGGCGGAAAAGAATCTGCCCAAGGAGATCGTCCTTACTGCCCTGGAATCAGCAATGGTTTCAGCATACAGGAAGGAGACTTTTACGCATGGTGAGGACATATCCGTAAAGATCCACCCGCTCACGGGTGAGGTCAAGCTCACGCTCAAAAAAGCGGTTGTCGATAAGCCGGAAGATGAGTATCGTGAAATCTCCCTGAAGGAAGCGAAGAAAAAGGATAAAACACTCGCCGTGGGAGATAACGTGGTAATTGATACGGCTCCTCCCAACGCAGGGCGCATACCGGCACAAATTGCCAAACAGGTCATACTTCAAAAGCTGCATGATGCCGAACGTGGCGCCATTTACGAGGAATTCGTAGGCAAAGAAGGTGAAATTATCACCGGTACCGTGCAGCGTGTTACTCCCGACCAGGTAGTTGTCGATATTGGCAAGACCGAGGCCGTTATCCCTCAAAATGAAAAAGTCCCGACGGAGCGTTATCGCCAGGGGCAGCGGCTCAAGCTTTATATAGTCGAAGTGGCCCGTACTACCAGGGGACCGCAAGTAATTGCCTCGAGGGCTCACAGGAACTTGCTCAGGGACCTCCTGATACTGGAAATCCCTGAAATTGCCAGCGGCACGGTGGAAATCAAAGGCGTTGCCAGGGAAGCAGGTTACCGCAGTAAGGTCGCAGTAACCACGCGGCAAAGTGGGATCGATCCGGTAGGTTGCTGCGTAGGCCTGCGCGGTATCAGGATCCAGAATATTGTGAACGAGCTCAACGGTGAGAAAATCGACGTTGTTCAGTGGTCGGATGATCCAAGGGTATTTATAGCAAATGCCTTAAGTCCCGCCCAGGTTCTGAATGTTACACTTAATGAGAATGAGACCACCGCTCTGGTAAAAGTCCCGGATAAACATCTTTCGCTTGCCATAGGCAAGGAAGGGCAAAATGTTCGCCTTGCAGCCAAGCTCACAGGCTGGAGAATTGACATTAAGAGCGCATCCGAGCTTGATGCCGGCAAAGAAACGCATAAGGTAGAGACGGCCAGGGACATTGAAACAGCGGCCGCCCCGGTTGCGGAAGCCGAAGAAATGCCAGCCCCGGTTGAAACGGCCGAGGAGACTGTACCTTCAGAAGAGACTGCGGAGTTGCAGCCGGTAGCCGCTGCTGTCGCCGCAGAAGAGACGCCGGGAGCGGCCGGTATAGAGATACTTATGCCATCTGAGGCCCCATCGCCTTCGCAGCCATCTAAGATACGTTTTGCCGAAGATATTCTGGCCGGCAGGGAAGGCAAGGCTAAGAAAAAGGAAGTCGCCAAAAAGGACGATGGCAAAGACGCCGGTGCAAAGGCAAAGAAAACGAAGCATAAGAAGACCGTGTACTACGAAGATGAAGACTTCGAAAGTTGAGCAGGACACCCGGGCAGCCAAACAGAAGTACGTGCCGGAACGCACGTGCATAGCCTGCCGTGAAACCAGGGGCAAGCGGGAACTGGTCCGTCTGGTATCCTCGGAGCAACGTGTCGAAGTCGACTCCAAGGGTAAAAAGCCGGGCAGGGGTGTCTACATATGCCCGCGCAAAGGATGCTGGGAAACAGCATTAAAGAACAATCGCATTGAATACGGACTACGCACAAAACTGTCATCGGAAAACCGGCAGTTGCTGCTTGAGTACGGCAGATCGTTGCCGTAGAAGGAAGAATTGTTAATGAAAAACAGGCAAGAACAGGCGAGCCCAGATGGTGGGGCCAAACAGGGCACCCCACAAATAGGCCTTCCCCCGGTAATTACCGTCAAGCAGCTCGCTGACCAAATAGGCGTAAGCGGTATTGAAATAATCAAACAGCTTATGCGCAATGGCGTCATGGCAAACATAAACCAGTCGCTGGATTATGAAGACGCAGCCAAATTAGTCGCTGATTTCGGTTTCACTGCCAAAAAATTGAATACAACTGCTAAGGCGAAACAGGCCGTTGCGACCAAGGGCGCCAAACTGCACCCCCGGCCGCCGGTAATAACGATTATGGGTCACGTAGACCATGGCAAGACCAGCCTATTGGATGCCATCAGGCAGACCAATGTGGCTGGAGGCGAAGCGGGAGCAATAACACAGCACATCGGCGCATACCAGATTGAGATGAAAGGCCGGAAAATCACCTTCCTTGATACTCCCGGTCACGAGGCCTTCACTGCAATGCGCGCAAGAGGCGCCAGGGCTACGGACATCGCTGTACTGGTAGTGGCAGCGGACGACGGCGTTCAGCCTCAGACGATCGAAGCGATTGACCACGCCCGGGCAGCAGGGGTGACCATTGTGGTGGCTTTAAACAAGATAGACAAACCCGATGCCAACCCGGACAAGGTCAAGCAGCAATTGGCGGATCTTGGCCTTGTAATTGAAGAATGGGGCGGCGATGTAATATGTGTGCCGGTATCGGCCAAGAAAAAACAGGGCATTGATGACCTGCTGGAAAACCTCCTGCTGGTGGCCGACATGCTCGAGTTGAAAGCTGAATGGGATTGTCCTGCAGAGGGAGTTGTAATTGAAGCTAAACTGGACAAAAACCGTGGTCCGGTCGCCACCCTGCTTCTCCAGAAAGGGATCTTAAAACCGGGCGACACCGTGGTCATTGGCACAGTTTCGGGAAAGATCAAAGCGATGTTTAATTATGCCGGCAAGGTGATCAGGAAAGCCGAACCGGCAACTCCGGTCGAAATACTTGGAATGAATGCCGTGCCCAACGCCGGGGAAACATTCCAGACCGTGAGCGACGAAAAGGAAGTCAGGAGCATTATCGAGAAGAACCGTGCCGCCGGGCTGACTACTTCATCCGCCAGGAGTGTAAGCCTCACTTCCATTGCCGCACAGGCCAGCGCCGGTGAGATAAAGGACCTCAATATTATTCTTAAGACCGATGTGCATGGAAGCATCGAGCCTATCCGTGATTCTCTCGAACGCTTGAGTGATGAAAAAACCAGGGTTAAGGTCATTCACGTTGGCACAGGCAGCATAACTGAAAACGATATTCTGCTGGCGATGGCCTCCAAAGCCGTCGTTGTCGGGTTCAACAGCAAGCCGGAACCTGGCGCCAGCCGTCTGGCTGAACAGGAGAGCATCAGCATCCGGCAGTATAACGTCATTTATAAACTTATCGAAGATGTCGAGAAGGCGTTGAAGGGCCTGCTCGAGCCCGAATATGCCGACGTAGTAGTGGGCCAGGCTGAAGTCAGGGCCGTATTCGAGGCCGGAAAGAAAGGGCGGATCGCCGGCTCTGCAATCAAAGAGGGCAAGGCCACCCGCGACTCACTGGTTAAGATTATCCGCGGCGGCAAGGTCGTCGCAGAGTCACGGGTAGCTGGTTTACGCCGGTTCAAGGATGATGTGAAGGAGGTGACAACCGGGATGGAATGCGGCGTCAAACTTGATAGCTTCAATGATTTCCAGGTTGGTGATATTCTTCAATTTATTCGCCAGGAAAGAGTGGACTAGCTTCCCCATTTCACCCTGACGGTTCTGGAACTCAAATATATTTCTTCGGAGTAAGCCATGACCAGACGTACAGAACGTCTAAATCAACTTATTCAAATTGAGATCAGTGACCTTTTACGTAAACACATCAACGATCCTCGCTTAAACGGGCTGATCAGTGTCACCGGGGTCTCCATATCCAACGACCTTAAGAATGCCAAGGTCCAGATCAGTGCACTTTGCGACAATGCTGACAGGGACGAAATACTCAAGGGTTTTACGTCAGCATCGGGTTTTCTGAGGCGCGAACTTGCCCACCGTCTAAATATTCGGGTCACTCCCGAATTGACTTTTGAGTTCGATGATTCTATCGAGCGCGGCGTTAATCTAGTCCAGCTGATTGAAAAGGTCGCGGCGGAAGATAAAGTCGAAGGGGCCGATGGGCGTAAACGGAATACTAAACGTAAATAAGCCGTCCGGATGCACTTCCTTCAGCGTAGTAGCCGCGGTCCGCCGGCTGACGGGGAAAAACGCGTGGGACATGCTGGCACTCTCGATCCATTGGCCACCGGTGTGCTGCCCGTCTGCCTCGGGCAGGCAACCAGGATCACTGAATATATCCACGAACACCCCAAGGAATACATTGCCGAGATTGAACTGGGGACAGTTACAGACACATTAGACCTGGAAGGCACTGTAACTTCCAGAAAAGATACCAGCTTCGTAACGCTTCAATTAATAGAAAAATCCCTTCTACCTTTCCACGGCATCATTGAGCAGGTCCCTCCAGCCTATAGTGCTGTCAAAATAAAAGGCAGACGCTCCTACGAGCTCAGCAGGGACGGCGTCAAGGTGTCTCATCAACCCCGCAAGGTCACTATCGACCTGACTGAAATCATCGCATTTGAGAGCCCCTACCTAAAAATCAAAATACGCTGCTCCAAGGGAACGTACATACGTTCACTGGCCAATGACCTGGGTGAGGTCCTGGGATGCGGAGCATGCTTAAAGGCCCTGGTGCGCACGGCTTACGGGCCTTTTACGATCGATCGTTCAGTGTCGATCGATGATATAAGGGAGGCGCTGGCCGGCGGACAATCTCGACCGGCTTCTTTACTCCTGTGGATTATCCTCTGAAAGAATGGGCCAGCCTTGTTGCCACCGATAATCAGTGCCTTGAGATTATCCAGGGTCACGACATCCTGTTTGATAATCTGGAGGGCCCCGCCGGTCATTGCCTCCGCGTTTACAGCCCTGGCGGAAAATTCCTGGCGGTAATGAAATTTGTATCCGAAACCCTCCTCTGGCATCCAGAAAAGGTCTTCAATCTGTAGAATCCCCGCAGCTATTTGCAGATTTGTCTCCTAAAAAGCTTGACATACCTATTGCTATTGGCTATATTAGCTTTAAGGAGCTACAAATTAGGTTCAGGAGGTGTTCTATGACTCAAGCCTATTGCTTCAAGGACAGAAAGAAGGTTGAAATCAAGAACCCCGTAAAAGTAACCTTGAAGAATGGAAGACCTGCAGTAAAGGGTGTGTGCCCGGTGTGCGGCACCAAGGTGTACAGGATCGGTAAGAGCTAAAGAGCAGTCTTCTATTTAGTAGTCATCGTAGCCGCTTGATCCGCTGCAGCAATGTCAGTGGATTGGCTTCTAAAATTTGTTTGAATTTGCGGCTGTTTATTCCTGCCTGGCGCAGGGTCTCTCTGGCTGCTTGATCAGAAAGCAGATCATCCTCGTCATGGGTATCGGAATTTAGTAACATAAGTGCCCCAGCCTCTGAGGCCAGTTTCGCTACGTGAGCATTCGTAATGCAGTGACCCCTTCTCGTTGTTATCTCTATAAAAACCTCATTCTTCGCCGCCAGCTCTGCCACATCCGCCGTCATGTGCCCCGGATGAGCAAGTATATCAACGAAACGCGACTTCACTGCGGCCAGGTTTGTTCCTTCTTCAACCGGTTCCACAGGAGATTCGCCATGCACAACAACCAGCCATGCGCCAAGTTCTTTGGCCTCTCTGGCCACGTCATCAATAGCAGCAGCGGGCAGGTGGGTAAGTTCTACTCCAGGCAACGCCAAGATATCCCACTTTGACCTGGCCATCTCACAGTCTTCACTGACTTCCTTAATAATTCTGGCAAGGGACCCGGCCCCGTATGGTCTGTGAGCGCTATGGCAGCATACTGCTTTACAGCCGCACGCCTTATAAGCTCAAGGGGGGATAACACTCCGTCACTATGAAACGTATGTGAATGAAAGTCATATAGCACGCTATAAAATTAACATAAAAATCTGGCGAGTTACAAGAATACTATCATTATCTGGTATAATAGTGCGGATTTTCAGCCGACATGTTTAAGAAAATACTCGTCCCGCTCGATGGGTCAGTCGAAGCGGAGACCGTCCTACCATATGTACGGGACCTCGCTTGCCGTTTTGAGTCAGAGGTGGATATACTGAGCGTCGGGCTGGGCAGCAAGCGCCGCCGTGTAAACCAGCTTCTGGACGATTATGTTCATCACGCCATCGAACACCTCCACGGACACAACATAACCTGCAGGGCTGTGCTGTTGTACAGCAACTCGACGGAAGATGAGATCGATTGCGCTGAGATCAGTACCGAGGACCGCGGAGTCAAGGCCAAGGGAAAAGTCCTGTACGGCGGACCGGCGGATAACATCCTGGAGTACACCCGAAAAACCATGTCAGCCTTGTCGTAATGGCTACACACGGCCACAGCGGCCTAAGCGCGATGGTGGCTGGGCAGCGTGTTTGAAAAAGTAGTCTCGGAATCAATCGTACCCGATACTTGGGGATCCATAGCAAACAAACCAAAGAAATCGATAAAGACAGAATCGTGACTTTCAAACGCATACTTGCTCCGCTGGATGGGTCCGAGACCGGGGAAGCGGCCCTGCATGATGCCGAAGCCGTCGCACTAAAAACGGGAGCTTCCATGGTGCTCCTGCATGTTATTCCTGAGCCGCACGTTATCGAAGCCAGGATCCTCGGGTCCGGAGTTCGCGGACATTGTCAAAGCCATGCACGATGCCGGCGAGAAGTATCTGAAGAAGGTAAATGACAGGCTGACCGAAAAAGGCATCGACGTCACTGTCAAAGATCATGTAACGGTGACCCGGCGGCCAGGATAGTCGACCAGGCAAAACATGAGAAAGCCGACCTGATAGCCATGTCTACGCACGGCAGAAGCGGCATCGCCCGCTGGGTCCTGGGAAGCGTGGCAGACAAGATACTTGCACGAGTCAAGGATACCGATGTGGCTGGTGCGGCCGAAGCGGATAATCCACGAGATGTTGAAGAACGAAAATCACAAAGCAAATGATAGGTGTTTTCTAAAAGGAGTTGACCAGAATGGGAAAAATAAATGTGGCAATTATCGGCGTGGGTAACTGCGCATCGTCCTTCGTCCAGGGAGTCCACTACTACAAAAAGGCCAAAGACGATGAATTTGTGCCCGGCCTGATGCATGTCAATCTGGGCGGATATCACATCAGGGATATCAATTTTGTCGCAGCTATCGACATCGACAAGAACAAGGTCGGCAAGGACCTGTCTGAGGCCATTTTCACCAAGCCGAACAATACTTTCAAGTTCTGCGATGTGCCCGCCACCGGCGTCAAAGTCGTCAGGGGCATGACCCATGATGGCCTGGGCAAATACCTCTCAAAGATCATTGAGAAGGCCCCGGGCCCTACCGCCAATATCGTGAACATACTTAAAGAATCCAAAGCTGACGTGGCAATAAATTACCTGCCGGTTGGCAGCGAGGAGGCCACCAAGTGGTACATAGAACAGATACTGAACGCCGGCGTCGGCCTGGTAAATTGTATACCTGTCTTCATCGGCAGAGAACCTTACTGGCATAACCGCTTTGTAGAAGCCGGCCTGCCGGTTATCGGTGATGATATCAAGTCACAGGTTGGAGCCACTATCGTCCATCGGGTTCTGACCAGGCTTTTCCGCGATCGAGGCGTCAAGCTGGAGCGCACATACCAGTTGAATTTCGGCGGCAATACAGACTTCTACAACATGCTGGAGCGCGAGCGGCTGGAATCAAAAAAGATATCCAAGACCAACTCGGTCACTTCTCAGTTGGACTACGAGATGAATCCCGACAACATACATGTCGGGCCCAGCGACTACGTTCCCTGGTTGCTGGACCGCAAATTCTGCCACATCAGGATGGAGGGCCGCACTTTCGGCGATGTTCCCCTTAACCTCGAATGCAAGCTGGAGGTCTGGGACAGCCCGAACTCGGCAGGCGTCGTGATAGATGCTGTCCGCTGCTTCAAGATCGCAAAGGACCGCGGATTGGCTGGCGCCATCGTTGCGCCCAGCTCATATTTCATGAAATCACCTCCAATCCAGTATTCCGACGACGAAGCACGAAGGCGCGTGGAGCAGTTTATAAGCGGACAGGACCAGCAGAATCCTATCAGCTTGCCGGAAAAGGCCTGACCGGACACGATGAAAGGGAATAGTATGACAGGCCTATGAAAATTGGGCTCGTTTCACCCTATGATTATTCACATCCCGGCGGCGTAATCAACCACGTTTCATATCTTGCACACCATTTGCAGCTAATGGGCAACGATGTGAAAATCATCGCGCCCGTGCGCCAAAAGGGAACACGGTATTTCGACGAGGAAGTTACCGCAGTCGGACGGCCTCTTCCTATTCCCTACGGAGGTACCACCGCACGCATACCGCTGTCCCCCTGGTTGCCTTACCAGGTCAGAAGGGTCCTTGACCGGGAAAACTTTGACCTTATTCACCTGCACGAACCTTTCATACCAATGCTGTGCCTGAGCACGCTTACGGAATCGCGGGCCATCAATGTTGGCACTTTCCACGCTTGCCATGAAGGATCCGTGGCCTACTGGCTGGGACAGCCCATTATGCGCAAGCTGGGCAAGAAACTGCACGGTAAAATTGCCGTGTCCCGGCCTGCCCTTACATACATCTCAAAATACTTCCCGGCTGACTATCGTATCATTCCTAACGGCGTGGATAACCATCATTTTCGACCCGATGGACCCCAGCGTGAAGAATTCAAGGACGGAAAACTCAACA
This sequence comes from uncultured Chloroflexia bacterium, assembly GCA_963827985.1. Lineage (GTDB taxonomy): Bacteria > Chloroflexota > Dehalococcoidia > GIF9 > UBA5629 > JAFGLP01. The sequence continues at coordinate 41,673 of CAWHDI010000036.1, forward strand.
TATTGTTTGTTGGAAGGCTGGAAGAACGTAAGGGCGTCGGAGATCTTATCCGTGCCTGTTCCGTTGTAAAGAAAAGCTTTCCTAATTTTCGCCTGATAATAGCCGGGCCTGGCATCAGGCTGCGCGGTTACTACGAAATGCTGGCGCGAGCGCTTCTGAACGACCACGCCGTTTTCACCAAATTCGTTCCCTTTGCAGAACTGCCGGAGTACTACCGAACAGCCGATATTTTTTGCGCCCCGGCGAATAGCGGAGAAAGCTTCGGTATCGTCCTTCTGGAGGCCATGGCAAGCGGAACTCCGGTGGTAGCGACAAATATCGCGGGCTATGCGAGCGTGCTCACTAATGGGCAGGAAGGGCTGCTGGCAGAACCAAGCAACCACCGCTCCCTGGCTGCGAGGTTATTAGCGCTGCTGCAGGACAAACAAATGCGGGAGAACATGGCCCGGAAAGGGCTCGCCACTGCCGAAAAATACAGCTGGGAAAACGTGAGCCGCCAGGTGATGGATTTTTACCTGACTCTGAACAAGTAGATTATAAGGGAAAAAACAGTGTCAAAATTCCAGGATGAACGTAAAAAAATACAGAATGCTATAACAAAGCCGCTGGTTCCGCTCATCAGCAAACTCCATCTAACACCCGATGCCATGACCATCAGCGGAGTGGTTCTGAATTTAGTCGCAGCCGTTATCATTGGCTTTGGACACCTCTTACTGGGCGGAATTGTAATTCTGCTGGCGGGCCTTTTCGATATGCTCGATGGAGCGCTGGCCCGTTATATGCAAAAGACGACCAAATTTGGGGCGTTATTTGATTCGGTCTCCGACCGGGTCACTGAAGGCGCCCTGTTCCTCAGCTTCATTTTTATAACCGGCGTCGCTGTCTGGCCTTTCAGCGTCGCCTGGGAACTGGTGTTAATTTTCCTGGCCATGATCGGATCATTTTTGACAAGTTATATCCGAGCCAGAGCAGAAGGATTGGGCATAGACTGCACCGTTGGCTTGTTTACACGTCCTGAGCGGGTTATAATATTAGCGCTCGGACTGCTCTTGAGCCAGGTTTTCATAGCCTTGGTCATAGTAGTAGTCCTTTCTTTTGTAACTGTGGGGCAGCGTTTTGTGTTTGTGTGGCAACACGCAAGAAAATAGAATGTTAGGCTGGTAAGAAGAGCGAGGCAGGAAAATGAGCGATAGGGTATTTGAGGTAAGCTTGTGTACTCTGACTGCGGCAATATTGGTCTGGATAGTGGGAGGTATTGCTCTGGGAGCAATAGGTTATCCCTGGGCGGATGTCGGTTTGGGGCTTCTCATTTTCCTCACCATTTTAATTGGGATCGTTGTCCTGCTGGTAGGCGGCGGAGCGCTCCTGTATTTCTGGGGCAAGACCTACACGGCCCGTGGATAGTTTGACGCAATTGTGTCGTTCCACAGGATTAATACAATAATAATGTTGGCATGTCCAATTCAAGGTAGAAAAAATGTCAGTTGTAGCTGTTATTGGCGCCCAATGGGGCGATGAAGGCAAAGGCAAAATAGTCGACCTTCTCTCGGAGAAGGCGGACGCCGTTATCCGGTTTTCCGGCGGAGATAACGCCGGCCATACTGTTATAAATCCCAAAGGGGAATTCAAACTGCATATAGTACCCTCGGGCATATTTTACCCTAAGGCATATTGTATTATTGGCAACGGAGTTGTAATCAATCCGCGGGTGCTTCTGGAAGAATTGGACGCCCTTAAATCAAGGGGCGTTGATGTCAGTAATTTGCACATCAGTGACCGGGCTCATTTGATAATGCCCTGGCATATATTGCTGGACGGACTGGAAGAAGAAAAACGCGGTGATGGGGCTATCGGGACCACCAAGAAGGGCATCGGCCCGGCATTTGCCGATAAGACCGCCCGCCGCGGCATACGCACGTGTGATCTGATCGACCCTGCAACATTAAAGGCGCGTCTTGCCAAAGTTCTTACGTCCAAGAACGATCTGCTCACAAAAGTTTATAACGAGCCCCCGCTCGATCTGGAGTCTGTTTTCGCTGAATACTCCGGCTACGCGGCCAGGCTTGCGCCTTTTATAAAGGATACCACCGCCCTGATCAGCGACCTCGTGCGTAAGGGCAGCAATATTGTGCTCGAAGGCGCTCAGGGCACGATGCTGGATCCCGATTTTGGCTCCTATCCCTTTGTTACGTCGTCTTCCCCGCTTGCGGCAGGGGCCTGTATAGGGTCGGGCATAAACCCGCGTGGAATCGACCGGGTAGTGGGCATTTTTAAGGCCTACACTACAAGGGTCGGCGGTGGTCCCATGCCTACCGAGCTCAAAGATGAAGTCGGTGAGTACATCAGGCAACATGCCCACGAATACGGCGCCACTACCGGCAGGGCACGCCGGTGCGGATGGTTCGACGCCGTTGTGGGACGTTACTCCACCGAGCTGAATGGATTTACCAGCGGCATACTGACACGCCTGGACGTCCTGGATGAGATGGATTCCGTGAAAATATGCGTGGCCTATAAAGTTGGAGATAAAGTCGTTGACCGCTTCCCCGCCGATGTCGAGGCCCTCGAAAACTGCACACCCGTGTACGAGGAATTGCCCGGCTGGAAGGCATCAACCAGCGATGTTCGCAATGCCAAAAAACTGCCTCTTAACGCCCGCAAATACGTTAAACGACTTGAAGATCTAATTGGGTGCCCCTTTCACATAATCTCTATTGGACCACGCCGCGAGCAGAGCATAGTAATCAAGAAAGTAATTTAGCTGCTGCGACAGGCTGACGGCCTGTGGTTATAAGAATCCTATTTAAGAGGCAGATCGATCTTATAGTTCTTCAGCGTCTGCTCGATAGCAGCCCTCGTTTTCTCATCCGGTTCAACCAGCGGCAGCCGCGGCTTACCTACTCTGAAACCCACGTGGTTCAAAGCGTATTTAATGGGCATGGGGCTGCCGATCATAAACATGGTATTCACGAGCGGAATAAAATGACGGTGCAGCCGGGCCGATTCTGCAATCTTGCCCGCAAAGAAATCATCCATCATTTTCTTGTATTGCTTGCCCACCAGATGCGTTATAACGCCGATGACACCATATCCGCCAAGCCCAAGGATGGGAAATGTATCAGCGTCATTGCCGCTGTAAACGATGAAGTCCTTATCCACGCCCTCTATGATCCGCGCTATCTGTGAAAAGTCCGCGCTGGCTTCCTTAACGCCTACAATATTATCGATCTTACTCAATTTAATCGTGGTGTCCGCCGTCATGTTAGTTATCGTGCGGGAAGGAACGTTGTAGACTATGCAGGGCAGTTTAGTGCTCTTCGCAATTGCCTTAAAGTGTTCATACAGTCCTTCCTGGTTAGGCTTATTGTAATAGGGAACTGTAAGCAGGCAGGCATCCACGCCTGTCTTCTCAGCTTCCCTGGTAAGCTCAATACTTTCCTGCGTGTTATAGTTGCCCGTGCCAGCGACAATCGTCGCCTTGCCAGGAGCAACGGACTTAATCTCCTCAAACAGGCGCAACTTTTCAGCAGCAGTCAGGGTCGGGCTCTCACCGGTTGTACCTGACACCACCAGGCCATCGCTTCCGGATGCAAGCAAGGCTTTGGCCAGTTTTTTGGCCTGCGCATAGTCAACTTTCCCCCTGGTATCGAAGGGAGTAACCATAGCTGTAAGTAAACGTCCGAACTTCTTCATCTCATCCTCCCCGGCCTACTTGCCTGACTGCTTGACCCAGTCACGTTTAATAGCTTCTTCAGCTATCTGGACAGCGTTCAAAGCGGCGCCCTTGCGGATGTTATCTGAAACAACCCACATTACCAGGCCATTCAGAAAAGACGCGTCAGACCTGACTCTGCCGACATATACTTCGTCAGTGCCCGCAGCCAGCCACGGCTGAGGATAAAGGCTCACATTCGGATCATCCAGGACCTTAACGCCGGGAGCCTTGCTCAGGATCGCACGTGCTTCCTCCGGCGACATATATTCGGTGAACTCAATATGTATAGCTTCGCTATGGCTCACAAATACCGGTACGCGCACACATGTGGCCGAAACCGCCAGGTTTTCTGCGTGCATGATTTTGCGTGTCTCTTCGACCATTTTCCATTCTTCCTTGGTATAGCCGTTTTCCATGAAAACGTCTATCTCCGGGAGCAGGTTAAAGGCTATCTGATGCGCATACACATGCGGGACTACGTTGCCGCCATCCAATACTGTCTTTGACTGCTTGGTAAGTTCTTCAACCGCGGCTATGCCGGTGCCGGATACAGACTGGTAAGTCGCTACAGTAATCCGTTTCATAGGATTCGCTTTATGCAGCGGGTACAACGCCACCACCATTTGTATGGTCGAACAGTTCGGGTTAGCTATGATACCCTTGTGTTTCTTTATATCGTCAACATTAACTTCGGGCACAACGAGCGGCACCCGCGGGTCCATTCTCCAGGCAGCGCTATTATCAATCACCAGTGCCCCTGCCTTAGCGGCTATCGGGGCGAAATGCTTGCTGATTTCGGCCCCTGCGGAAAACAGGGCGATATCGACGTTGTCAAAAGAATCATTGGCCGTCTCTTTGACCACCATCTCCTGATGTCCGACGAATACTTTCCTGCCGGCCGATCTGTCGGATGCATATAACTGAATTGTGGCCATCGGAAAATTCCGTTGCAGGAGTACTTTAATAAACTCCTGTCCGACCATGCCGGTTGCGCCCACTATTGCCACATGTTGACCGTTGTTCATATTAATCTCCCAAATTTAGAAGTGAATCTAAGCCAAGAACCAAACCGTGACGCTTAACGACCTCTTTAACTGCAAGAATCACGCCTGGCATAAAACATTCCCTGCTTATAGTATCGTGCCTGATACTCAATGTCTGGCCCAGGGCCCCAAATATAACTTCCTGGCTGGCCACCAGGCCGGGCAACCTGACACTATGGATCGCAAGCCCGTCTTTTTGGCCACCCCGGGTCCCTTTAAGGGTCTCTTTCTCGGTTTTCGGGTATATAAACGGCTTGCCTCGCGCCTGACTCATCAATCGCGCCGTTGCCAGCGCAGTCCCCGAGGGAGCATCAATTTTCTTGTCGTGGTGCAGCTCGATTATCTCTGCATTATCAAAATACTTCGCCGCAATTTTGGCGAGGTGCATAAGAATAACTGCGCCTATAGCGAAATTAGCGGCTACAATTACGCCTTTCTTATATTCAAGTGCCAGAGCATCCATTTCTTTAAGGTCTTTCTCACTCAAGCCTGTAGTTCCTATCACGACATTCGATCCGTTTTTGAGGGCCAGCCGCGCACCATTCACAGCTGCTTCAGCCACAGTAAAATCCACGACAACATCCGGATGAAACATCTCGATACTGGAAATCAGGTTGTTATGCAACGGTACCTTTTTGGTTAGCAGCCGGCGCGGTTAAAAAGTCCCGGTCGGCCGCCTTTATATCGGCCGCGCCTACCAGTAAGAGGTCAGGATCAGCAGCAACGGCAGAAATCACCTGCTGGCCCACCCTGCCCAAAGCTCCGTTTATTACAACCTTAATCTGAGACATGTCAATAAACTCGCACGGCCATACAGCCGGATGCCAGGTTTATTCAGGTTTATGAGGAAGCCGCCCAGGTTCATCCCTGTGTGCTCTGGGCGCGCCCGGCCTCGTGTGTCCACCTCCAGGAAACCTCGGTGGCATTGGACGGGACCTTTCATGTTCAGTGTGTGGCTCGGCGGACGAGTTAGCCTGGTCAGCAAACACGGCTTTTCGGGAAAGATTAATACGGCCAAGTCTGTCTATCTCGGTGACCTTCACCATAATCTCATCACCGATCTTAACCACGTCCTCAACTTTGCCTACGTGGTGATCAGCCAGCTCGCTTATATGAACTAGCCCTTCCTTTCCAGGCAGGACTTCAACAAATGCCCCGAAATTCTGTATCCTGGTGACCTTGCCGGTATAGACGGCCCCCACCTCTACTTCCTGCGTCAACCCCTCAACACGACGTATGGCAGCCTGGGCGGATTCCTCGCTGGGGGATCCGATCACTACTGTCCCGTCGTTCGATACCTCGATGGTCGCCTTCGTATCTTCTATGATCGCTTTGATATTTTTACCGCCCGGCCCGATTAGAGCGCCGATCTTCGACGGATCAATCGTTATCCGGTACATCCTGGGAGCGTATTTGCTTAAGTTGGGCCTCACTTCCGGAATGGCCTTCTTAAGCACATCAAGTATTACCACGTGGGCGTCCCTGGCCTGCATGGTCGCCTTTGCCAGTATCTCCTGGCTCACGCCTCGCAGTTTGATATCAAGCTGTATGGCGGTTATGCCATTGACCGTGCCTGCCACCTTGTAATCCATATCTCCGTAGAAATCTTCAATTCCTTCAATATCAGTAAGAACGATGTATTTATTTGGGTCCTCTTTATCAGTAACCAGCCCCATAGCGATGCCCACTACAGGCGCCTTTATGGGTACACCCGCATCCATCAAGGATAGTGTTGATGCGCACACACTGCCCATAGAAGTGCTGCCGTTGGAACTCAGCACCTCTGAGACCAGCCTGATAGTATAGGCAAATGTCTGCTCATCAGGGATGACAGGGACGAGAGCCTTGTGGGCAAGGGCGCCATGCCCGATCTCCCTTCTGCCCGTAGAACCCATTCTCTTGACTTCACCGGTCGAGAATGGAGGAAAATTGTAATGATGCATAAAACGCCTGGTTTCTTCCAGTCCAAGGTCATCCACGGTCTGGCCCTGTCCAAGCGAACCTAACGTCGTAATCGCAAGCACCTGGGTTTGCCCACGTGAGAATAGACCCGTCCCATGGGTACGCGGCAGTAACCCGACTTCTGCACTCAAAGGCCTTATCTGCGTAATCTCACGGCCGTCAACATGCTTGTTAGTACGCAGCACCTGGCTGCGGCAAATCTTCTTGGATATCTCTTCAATAGCACTATCTATCTCAAATTCCGAGTAGGTTTCCTTAAACTTCTCTTTGGCTTCAACCTTCACGTGATCAAGGATGGCCTGGCGCGCAGGTCTATTCCCGCTGCTCATAGCTTCCTCTATCTTGTGGCCATATCCGGAGGTGACGGCAGCCAATAGCTCCGCATTAATCGTAAACCCCGCAATCTCCCTCTTGGGTTTGCCGAGTGCTTCTCGTATCTGGTCCTGAAGTTTGATGATCTTCTGGTTTTCCTCATGTGCAAGCTTCATCGCTTCGAGATATATCTCAGGTGAGATTTGCTTGCACCCGGCTTCCACCATAACGATGTTGTCCCTGCTGCTGGAAACTACCAGGTCGAGTACACTGTCATTCATTTGAGGCAGCAGCGGGTTAATTACCATTTTCCCGTCAATGTAACCCACCCTGGTCGCTGCTATCGGGCCGTAAAACGGAATAGATGAGATGGTCAGGACAGCCGACGCGCCGATGACCCCAAGCACATCAGGGTCGTTTTCCTGGTCTGTTGAAAGAACAGTTATCACTACCTGTATGTCATTGGGCAAGGTCTTTAGGAAAAGGGGCCTTATCGAGCGGTCGCACAGGCGTGCTGCCAGGGTGGCCTGCTCGCCGGGTCGGCCTTCGCGCCTCATGAAGCTGCCGGGTATCTTCCCTACAGCATAATGGCGTTCTTCGTAATCAACTGTAAGGCGGACGAAATCACTATTTTCCTTCGCCTCATCACTGATGCATGCGGTGACAAGAACAACCGTATCACCGTAGCGAACAGTAACTGAGCTGTCAGCCTGTTGGGCCAACTTGCCCGTTTCGATGATAAGATCTCTGTCCCCAATATTACATTTAAAACTTTGGGACATTATACAAAACCCTCTTTGATTGATTTATTTACGTAACCCCAGCTTGCCGATGAGGGTCCTGTAGCGGTTGATGTCTTCCCTGCTTAAATAAGCCAATAGCCGCCTGCGCCTCCCGATCAGTCTGAGGAGAGATCGACGTGTATGTTGATCATGAGCATGCTCTTTCAAATGCCCTGAGAGCTGGTTTATCCTTTCGGTAAGAACCGCAATCTGAACATCAGCAGAGCCGGTATCATTCTCATGAATTGCATAGCTCTTCATTATTACTGCTTTCTTTTCTGTGTCCAATGCCGTAACTCCTGTAAAATATATAACGCAAAATTATAGCATAGCAGCGCGATCATTGCATTATAAGGGGGCATCGCCGCACTCCAACCCGGGCTGCGTTGGCTTGTTCTCGACTTTCCAAAGCCGGTTCAAGGCCTGTATAGTTACCCAGACCTCTTTTTGACGGCTTCTTTATTCATGCCCTTTCTCCTCACACAGATTTATTCCCCGCTTAATCTCAAGATCGCCCGGGGGACGAACGCAATATCCAGTCCGCTCTTTACATACGATTTAAACAGATATCAGCACATTTGTATTATATTCTCAAAGTTAATGTTCATGGTACTATTTACAGCTAAATGATTTCTGCACCCGCAGACGTTGGGGTATAATGAATAAATTATGACTTCCCAGGTTTTTTATCGTAAATGGCGTCCCCAGACATTCAGTGAAGTAGCCGGCCAGGAACATGTAACCCAGACTCTCCTCAACGCAATTAAGAGCGGAAGGATTGCCCACGCCTACCTGTTCTGCGGCCCACGCGGCAGCGGAAAGACCAGCACCGCCCGCATCCTGGCCAAAGCCGTCAATTGCAAGAGCCCGGTAGAAGGCGAGCCCTGCAACACCTGCGAATCGTGTACTGCCATCAACAGGGGCGGCGCCCTGGACATAATCGAGATCGACGAGGCCAGCAACCGCGGCATAGATGATATGAATGACCTGAAGGAGCGGGTGAACTACGCACCCAACATCCTCCGTTACAAGGTCTACATAATCGATGAAGTGCATATGATAACCCGCGAGGGCGCCAATGCCTTCCTCAAGACGCTCGAGGAGCCGCCGCCGCACGTAATATTCATCCTCGCTACCACTGATCCCCATAAAATAATTTCAACTATTACTTCACGCTGCCAGAGGTTCGATTTCCACAGGTTGTCCAGCAGCTCCGTTATCGGCCGCCTATCGCACATCTGCGGGAAGGAGGGGATCAAGCTTGATCCTGAGGCATTCAAGCTGATTGCCAAGGTAACCACAGGCAGTCTGCCGCGATGCGACCAACCTGCTCGAGCAATTGATTACTTATTACGGCACTGACATTGAGCTTGCCCAGGCGCAAGCCATGCTCGGGATAAGCGGAGACTTGCGCATCCGCGAGCTGGCAAAGCATATTATTGCCAGGGACGTATCTTCCGGGCTCAAGGTCATCAACGCCGTCGCCAGCGACGGGCTGGACCTGCGGCAGTTTAACCGCGAACTGGTGGATTACCTTCGTCAACTTTTGCTGGCCAAATCAGGTTCCAGCGAGACGGTGGATGCCACTGATGACGATCTGGCTGAAATGCAGAAAATTGCATCAACTACGACGCTGGACTATTTACTGGGTGCCGTCAAGCTTTTCAGTGCTGTAGACCTGCGTATGGACAGCTATTCCCCGCTGCCGCTCGAACTCGCCCTTGTTGAAAGCGTGCTTTCGCAGATCTCAAAGGAGAAGGCCGCGGCCGGCGATCAATCCGGCAACGGGGGTTGGCAGACCAGGCCGTCGCCAATAGCGCCAAAGCCTGTCAGAACGGCTGAACAAGCGCGCCCTGCCAGCCTGGTGAGCAAACCGTCCCGCGTGGCGGAATCATCGCCCGCAAGCTCAATTCCTCTGCCCGATTCAGCCGCCGCAGAATCCGACCCAACCGAACAGACCAGGCTGTCGGAACCGCTAAAGATGGATGACCCTGCCGATCTGCCCTATCTCAGCGCCCACTGGAAAGATTTCATTAATTCGATGCGCGGCGAGGGATCGCAGGGAAATCTGGATGCCCGCCTGCGCCATGCCTGTGAGCCGGTTGAGATAAAAGGAGATAACCTGGTTCTGGGATTTTATCACGAGTTCCATAAGAACTATATTGATAATCGCAAATACCTCCATCTCATAGAGAAAAAGCTGAAGGAGGTTTTCGGCCACACATACACGGTGACCTGTGTCATGATGCCGCAGGGACAAAAATCCGAGCTTAAGCCGGCCAGCAGCAATCACCTTGTGGAAGCTGCCTTGAGCATGGGCGCCAAGATCGTTGAAGAAAACGCCGAAACGGAGGAAAAATGAGTCAATTTAACCTGCGTCAGATCCAGGAGCTTCAAGCCAAGCTGGTAAAAGCCCAGGAAGAACTCGAGCATACTAATGTCGAAGTGACCGCCGGAGGGGGAGCTATAAAGATCGTCATCAACGGCCACCAGAAGTTCCAGTCCATCACCATCTCTCCCGAGGTTATCAACCCGGAGGATGCGGATTTCCTGCAGGACCTGGTTCTGGCAGCCTGCAACGAGGCCATCCAGAAATCGCAGGAGCTGGCCGCACAGCATATGGGCAAGCTTACGGGCGGAATCAAAATACCAGGCCTGATGTAGGAGGCGCATTTGAACCCCGATTTCCTGCCCACCGCCAAACCCATTTCGAGGCTTATAGAGGAGCTTAACAAGCTGCCCGGCATCGGTCCCAAGACCGCTCAGCGCCTTGCCTATCACCTGTTGCAGGCGCCTCCCGAAGAGGTCCCGCGACCTGGCGGATGCCATTATCGCTATCAAAGAGAACCTCAGGCTCTGCTCGGCCTGCCTTAATATCACGGATTCCGACCCCTGTGGCATTTGCAGTGACGAATCCAGGGACAGGACTCGGATCTGCGTGGTGGAAGAGCCGATCGATATTATGCCCCTCGAACGCACCAGGAAGTTCCGCGGCCTCTATCATGTGCTGCATGGTGTTATCTCGCCCAGCGACGGGATCAAGCCCGAAGACCTGCATATAAGGGAGCTGCTGGACCGTCTTAGCGCCAGCCCCATAACTGAAGTGGTGCTGGCCACCAATCCCAACGTCGAGGGGGAGGCTACCTCCATGTATATACAGCGCCTCATTTCCCCGTTGGGCATACGGGTCACACGGCTGGCCCGGGGGCTGCCGTTCGGCGGTGACCTCGAGTATGCCGATGATGTGACACTCAGCCGCGCCCTTGAGGGCCGGCAGGAGATGTAAGAGTGTCCCCATGACCTCGCGGGTCTATCAGACTGAAGGCATCATCATCAAAAGGCACAAGTTCGGCGAAGCCGACCGCCTCCTGACTATTTTCACTGCCGACTGCGGCAAGGTCAGGGCCATCGCCAAAGGAGCCATGCGCCCCAAAAGCAAGCTGGGCGGCAACGTCGAACTGCTTACTCATAGCCAGCTAATGCTTGCCAGGGGCCGTAACCTCGATATCATCACGCAAGCCCAGGCAATCGATAATTTCATTCCCATCCGCGACAGTCTTGAGCTCATGTCCTGCGGCTTCTATCTATCCGAACTCGTTGACACATTTACTGAAGAGAGCGTTGAAGACCGGGAGCTGTTCGATCTATTTCTTAATACGCTGAGGGAACTGTCGGCGGCCATGGAAGGGGAACGTATTTTGCGCTACTTTGAGCTGCGCTTGCTCAGCCACCTTGGCTACAGGCCCCAGCTTCAGCGATGTTCGAATTGCGGGAAACAGCTTCAGCAGGAGATCAACTATTTCAGCGCGGCGCAGGGCGGCGCACTCTGCCGCGAATGCGGTTACCCCGATATGGCAGCTAAGCCCTTATCCGTCAATGCGCTCAAGGTATTGCGCTTATGGCTGCAATGCGACTTCGATACCGCCAGGCAGGGTCAAACTAAATTCCGAGCTGACCAGGGAGATCAAGAATATTATGCGCGAAAACGTAAAATACGTGCTGGAAAAACAGCTTAAATCTATCGAGTGGATGGACAAGCTGGCGGGTGAGAGCAATATTAACGGAAATGCTGCTGTGCGCCCGCCGGAAGGGCAAGATTCCGCCTAAGGCCAGCGCTCTATCGTGCCCAGGTAGTCGTCTATAGTCTCCGCCCTTCTTATCTGCTTTACGGTCCCATCTTGCGTCACCAGCAATTCCGCTGAGCGCAGTTTGCCATTATACTGAAAGCCCATGGCATATCCATGTGCGCCGGCGCTGTGCAAAACAACGACGTCGCCCGGCGTGATTTCCGGCAATGGCCTGTTTACGGCAAACTTGTCATTGTTCTCACAGAGCGAACCAACCACATCATATACATGGTCCTTCGCCATGGTTCTCTTTGCCCACTACCGTAATATGATGGTACGCTCCATAGAGCGCAGGGCGCATCAGGTTGGCCATGCATGCGTCCACCCCAACAAAGTCCTTGTACTTCCTGGAGACATGCCGGACCTTCGTCACCAGGTATCCGTGCGGCCCGGCAATGGCCCTGCCGCACTCTGTTACCACCCGCACCGGGTCCAGCCCCGTGCATTCAATGCATTCCTTGTATGCGTCATGTATGCCCGACGATACCAGGTCCAGGTTGACGGCCTTCTGCTCCGGCCTGTAGGGTATCCCGAAACCACCCCCAAGGTTAATGAAGTCGAACTTGAATCCGGTATCATGACTGATCATGGCGGCCAGCTTGAAAAGCAGCCTTGCAGTTTCTATTAAATAACGCTCATCCAGCATATTGGAGACTACCATGGTATGAAGGCCGAACCGTTCGGCGCCCAACTCCCTGGCCTTAATATAGGCGCCCCGTATCTGGTCTGTCGTGACCCCGTACTTGGCCTCCTTAGGGTCGCCGATGATATCGTTGCCCTCCCTGAGCGGGCCCGGATTATACCTGAAACAAACAAGACTCGGCATCCCGGCATGCTTGTCCAGGTAATTGATATGGGATACGTCATCCAGGTTGATTATTGCGCCAAGTTGCTTCGCCTTCACGTACTCTTCGGCCGGCGTATCGTTGGAAGTGAACATGATATCCTCGCCGCTCATACCGAGCTTTTCAACAATGATAAGCTCGGCCAGTGAACTGCAATCGGCCCCAAAGCCCTCGTCCTTCAGAATATTCACGATATGCGGATTGGGACATGCCTTAACGGCAAAATAGTTCCTGTAGGCCGGCTTTACCCAGGAGAAGGCCTCCTTATAGGCTCGGGCGGTGTCCCTGATACCTTGCTCATCATATATGTAGAACGGTGTTGGATATTTTCTCAAAGCCTCCGGCAGCGCCCGCACTATTCTCTCCGGCAGCGCTCTCGCAGACTCACGTCTGATAACATCGCATCTCACCGCGTTGCCTGAGCGTGCAATCTTCTCCAGCCTGTCAATCTCGGGGTGTTTGCCCGGATTCTGCTTGGCCTCTTTCCTGAGCCAGGCGCCGAACAGGGCAAGTCCCTTCTTCGCATCCGCCGGGCTTATATAGCCGTCGTTTGAAGAGATGGCCGAATAAACCTGGATCGAGCCTTCTTTGCCCTTTTTATTCGGGATAACTCCCCCATGCTCGCCATATATTTTCACGCTCTCTATGGCTGCCGGATCTATCCGCAGGGCAGTTAACCTTGCTTGAAATCGCTTTAATTCGTCCGTTTCCATTTCCATCTCTCTTAGTTGTGATACGGCCAATTATAACTCATATTACGGAACATATGCCTGCCCCCTGTTTTAGTAAATTGAACAATAATCAGTGAAATATAGTATCAAACCTGCTAGAATATCCCGCGCTATGACTTCAGAATTGCCTTCCTATGTGCAGGCCCTGCTCCAACCTGGCGCTTACCCGGATCCTACCTCCCATATCGAGCTTATGCAAACTCAAATGTCCTTCATTTTCCTCACTGGCAATTATACGTATAAGACCAAGAAACCCGTTAACCTTGGCTACCTCGATTACACCACGCTGGAAAAGAGGCAATTTTTCTGCAATCAGGAATTGGAACTTAACCGCCGTCTTTGCCCGGGCGGCTATTTGGATGTTGTTCCCGTCACGGAAGCAGATGGCGGCTTTAAGATAGGCGGCAACGGAAAGATCATAGAATATGCAGTTAAAATGAAGCAGTTGCCCCGCGACCGCATGATGGATATTCTTCTGCCAAAAGATCAGGTTACGGCAGACATGCTGGAAAAAGTTGCTCTCAAAATGACGGATTTTCACAGCAGGGCGGCCACAAGCGACACCATTGGCACATTTGGAACCCTTGACTCAATTAAAGTGAACACCGACGAGAATTTTGCGCAGACACAAAAATATATCGGCGGGATCATCCCGCAACGCTCTTTTGACCTTATTATGGATTTCACCAACACTTTTTTGCAGGATAACCTGGGCCTTCTCAACAAACGTGTTGCAGGAGGCAAAATCAGAGACTGCCACGGTGACCTGCACGCGGCGCACATATGCTTTGCCGATGATATCTATATTTATGACTGTATTGAGTTCAATGAAAGGTTCCGCTATTGCGATGTCGCCTCTGAGATAGCCTTCCTGGCCATGGATATAGACCGCTATGGCAGGGCTGACTTATCTAATTCATTCGTCCAGTCTTATTTAAAGTCCAGCGCCGACGGCGATCTGCTGGCGTTGCTGGATTTTTATAAATGCTACAGGGCGTATGTACGGGGCAAGGTAGCATGTTTCAAATACGATGACCCCTACCTTGCTGATAAAAAAGCTATAATAAATGAGGCAAAGCTATATTTCAGCCTTGCACACAGATACGCTAACAAAAAACCTGTAATTATTATCGTGACTGGATTGATTGGGACAGGCAAGACTACCCTGGCGGAAGCGGCGGGGAAAGGCCTCGGCTGCGAGGTCCTCTCCTCTGATATTATTCGCAAACAGCTTGCCAATGTGCCGCTAACTGAACGCCATTACGACAAGTTTGACGGCGGCATCTACAGCCCCGAATTTACGCAAAAAACTTATGATGAGCTCTTCAGCAGGGCAAGAGATCTTGCCCAAAAAGGCCGGTCAGTCATCCTGGACGCCTCGTTCAAGAAAAAGCGGGACAGGCTGGCTGCATTTGATCTGGCCCGGGAGTCCGGCGCCGATTTCCTTGCCATAGAATGTGTTGCCGACGATGCCACCATAAAAGCACGCCTTGAGAAGAGGCAAAAGGATGGGGCAGTCTCGGACGGGCGATGGGAAATTTTCGCGGATATTAAAAAAGAGTTCGACCCGGTAGACGAATTACCCGAAAAAAACCTCCTGGCACTTGACACCACACGTTTATCCGGTAATACTATTTCATCTATTTTGGAGAAGGTGACGGGTTTATGAAATATGATGTTAAAGACCTGGATCTTGCCCGCGAAGGAAAACTTCGCATCGAGTGGGCAAGCCGCAACATGCCGGTCCTGAAATTGATCCAGGCCCGGTTTGCCGTGGAAAAACCATTCAAAGGTATTAGGATCGCCGGTTGTCTGCATATCACAACTGAGACCGCCAACCTCGCGCTCACACTAAAAGCCGGCGGCGCCGACCTGGTCCTATGCGCATCCAATCCGCTCAGCACCCAGGATGATGTGGCTGCCGCACTTGTCGAATTCGGCTTCCCCACTTTCTCCATCAAGGGAGAAGACAACAAAACTTATTACAAGCACATAATGGCTGCGCTCGAACACAAGCCGCAGCTCACCATTGACGACGGGGCTGACCTGGTGAGCACTATCCACCAGGAGAAAACGGCCTTGCTTCCGAAAGTAATAGGCGGTACGGAGGAGACCACCACCGGAGTAATCAGGCTGAAGAACATGGCCAGGGCCAGGAAGCTTAAATACCCGCTCATCGCCGTTAACGACGCCAAGACCAAGCATTTCTTTGACAACCGCTACGGGACCGGTCAAAGTACCATGGACGGTATCACCAGGGCGACCAATATTCTCTGGGCCGGTCTGAACGTGGTTGTTATCGGCTATGGTTATTGCGGGCGCGGTGTTTCCATGCGTGCCAAGGGCATGGGCGCCAAAGTGATTGTCTGCGAGGTGGACCCCATAGCCGCCCTTGAAGCAGCCATGGATGGTTTTCAGGTCATGCCGCTTCTGAGCGCCGCCAAACTCGGCGACGTTTTCATAACTGTCACTGGTAATTCACATGTTATAGATAAAGTACATATAGCGCGGATGAAGGATGGGGCAATACTGGCCAATAGCGGTCATTTCAACGTTGAAATCAACATTCCCGCTCTCGAGAGTCTTGCCAAGACCAAGCGCCGCGTCAGGCCTTTTGTCGATGAATATGTGCTCGCCGACCGCAGGCATATCTTTTTACTTGGCGAGGGCAGGCTGATAAACCTGGCGGCGGCCGAGGGGCATCCCGCCAGCGTAATGGACATGAGTTTCGCCAACCAGGCCCTGGGCCTCGAATACCTGGTTAAGAACGAGGGCGATCTCAAACCCCAGGTCTACTCGGTCCCCACTGAAATAGATAATGAGGTGGGTCGCCTTAAATTGAAATCCATGGATATATCCATAGATAAATTGACCCAGGAACAACAGAAATATCTGAACAGTTGGGAAGAGGGAACTTAAACAGGGGAGAAAAAATGAAAAATACCTTTATGCGTTCACCCAAGTACTTCTTTACGTCCGAATCGGTCACGGAAGGCCACCCGGACAAGCTCTGCGACCAGATTGCCGACGGCATTCTGGATGCAATGATTAAGGACGATCCAAAATCCAGGGTCGCCT
The DNA here is from genome assembly GCA_963827985.1 of uncultured Chloroflexia bacterium. Taxonomy (GTDB): domain Bacteria; phylum Chloroflexota; class Dehalococcoidia; order GIF9; family UBA5629; genus JAFGLP01. The sequence goes on from CAWHDI010000036.1 coordinate 58,268, forward strand.
GTGAAGTTGCCGTCACCATCGGGCTGGTCATAGTACTGGGTGAGATCACCACCAAGACATACGTGGAGATACCCGATATCGTAAGGCAAGTAGTAAAGGAAGTCGGATACACCAAACCCGACTATCAGTTCGACTATCAAAGCCTGGCTACAATGGTGTCGATCAAAAAGCAATCGCCCGATATTAATGCGGGCGTGAGCAAGGCGCTTGAAGTAAGGGCGGCCGGCAAGAAAGTGGACGAGTTAGACCTTACGGGAGCCGGCGATCAGGGCCTTATGTTTGGCTATGCCTGCAACGAGACCCCCGAACTGATGCCGCTTCCCATCTCACTGGCCCATAAGCTGACATTCCGCCTGGCGGAAGCCCGCAAGAAGGGAATTGTCCCGTTCCTGCGACCCGACGGCAAATCCCAGGTAACGGTGGAATACAGCTACGGCAAACCCAAGCGCATTGAAGCCATCGTCATCGGGGCGCATCACGATCCTGAACCCGACAACGAGACCATCAGGAACGAGATTATCAAGAAGATTATCAAACCTGTCATCCCGGCAGCCATGATGGATAAGAACACCAAAATCTATGTCAATAGCGCAGGCCGCTTTGTTGTAGGCGGTCCCGTATCGGATACAGGTTTCACCGGCCGCAAGCTGCTCGTAGACACCTATGGTGGCTTTGCACGCCACGGCGGCGGGGCCTTCTCGGGCAAGGATCCCACGAAAGTAGACCGGTCTGCAACCTACATGGCCCGTTATATCGCCAAGAACTGCGTTGCAGCTGGTCTGGCGGATATGCTGGAACTCCAGGTCGCTTACTCAATCGGCGTTGCTCATCCACTATCCGTTTCCATCGAAACGTTCGGTACCGGCAAAGTTCCCGACGCCACCATCTTAAAGCTGATACACAAACATTTCGATATGAGGCCGGAAGCCATAATCAGGTACTTCGACCTGCGCAGGCCAATTTTCCGTGCCACAGCATCCTATGGACATTTTGGCCGAACTGATGTTAAATTCCCCTGGGAGAAAACCGACAAGGCGAAAATATTGAGGGCTGAAGCTGGGATTTAGGGATGTCCGGCAAAATTAAATTTGGCACCGACGGCTGGCGCGCTGTCATCGCCGAGGATTTCACCTTCGGCAATGTGCGTGCCTGCGCTCAGGGTGTCGCCGATTATCTTAAAGCCTCAGGGCAGGGAAAAGGCGGCATAGTTATTGGCTATGACACACGTTTCGCTTCGGAAGATTTCGCTGCCGCCTCTGCAGAGGTCCTGGCCGCCAACGGGATTAAAGTCTTTCTCTCTTCCAAAGCCGTCCCCACGCCTGTAACAAGCTACACCGTCACGGCACTAAAGGCGGACGGCGCCATAATGATCACGGCCAGCCACAATCCCGGCAATTATAACGGTTTCAAATACAAGGTCAGCAGCGGTTCCAGCGCTCCTTCCGAAGTGATCCCAGTGATCGAGAAAAATGCCAATGATGTTGTAGCCGGGGGAGGAGCAACCGGGATCGAGGTCAAAGAGGCTGTCAAGAAAGCGGCTGATCACTTTTCACGACCCCTTCCATGCATATGCCAAACACCTTGGCAAGCTCATAGACATCGAGGCTATCAAGCAGCACCCTTTGAAAATCGTGGTAGATTCTATGTTCGGCGCCGGCATCGGCTACTTCAAGAACTTGCTGGATGGCGGCCAGATCGAGATACATGAGATTAACCGCGTCAGGAACCCGCTTTTCCCCGGCACACGGCCTGAACCTATTGGAATTAACCTCAGCAAGCTCGCCAGGAACGTCATCCGCGACGACGCCGCCATCGGCTTCGCTACGGACGGGGACGCTGACCGCATAGGCGTGGTGGACGAAAACGGCAGGTACATGAATACCCAGGAGGTTTTTTCGCTGCTGGCCATGTATTTTCTGGATGTGCGGAAAGAACGTGGCGCGCTGGTCAAGACGCTGACGTCCACGGATATGCTGTATAAAATCGGCGAGATTTATGATGTTCCGGTATTCGAAACCCAGGTTGGCTTCAAATACGTAGCCCCCATCATGATGAAAGAAAACGCCCTTCTCGGCGGCGAAGAGAGCGGCGGATACGGGTTCCGCGGCCATATACCTGAGAGAGACGGGATGCTGGCAGGCCTGTATCTGCTGGATTACCTGATAAAGACCGGAAAATCCCCCTCTCAGCTTTTGTCCGATTTGTATAAGAAGGTTGGCCCTCATTTCTACGATAGGCTGGATGTTCACATTAACGATGCGGTTAAGCCGCAGATGATATCCAGGCTGCAGCAATCCAAACTCGACAAAATCGGCCAGCTTAAAGTGGTCAAACTCGATACGAGGGATGGCTTCCGTTATAAATTATCTGACGGCAGGTTGGCTCCTCATCCGGTTCTCGGGCACGGAGCCATTGGTCCGCATCTATGCAGAAAGCGGAAGTGATGAAGAAGTCCAGAAATTGATTCAGTACGGCCAGGAGTTGGTAGCAGGTTGATCAATGGCAAGCCTGGATGACCGGGACCTATATATAACGACCGATAAATCGGGCATGCGTGTGCAAATACACGGGCTGCCCGCCCAGTGCCGGAAGGCCTGGGAACAGGCCCTGAGTTTCAATCTCCCTTTCGACTATTCAGATGTTGACAAGGTTGTTATCCTCGGGATGGGAGGATCGGCCATTGGGGGAGACTTTCTAAGAGGCCTGACAGCTTCCCTCAGACGCCCCATGATTACTGTAAACCGGGAATACGACCTGCCTGGCTGGGTGGATAGCAATACCCTGGTAATCGCCGCCAGCTATTCCGGAAACACTGAGGAAACTATCTCAGCTTTTACTCAGGCGCTAAAAATCAAATGCAAGAAGCTGGTTATCTCCACGGGAGGCAAGATCACCGCCCTCGCCAATGCAAAAAATATACCCGTTTTTCCTGTAGACCACGTATCTCAGCCCCGCGCCGCGGTAGGGTATAGTTTGCTGCCGCTGCTCGCTGTAATGCAGCGCTTGGGCTTTGTAGAGGGCAAATCGGCGGATGTGGAAAGCGCCGTCGCCTTACTGGAAAAGCTGTCCGGCCGGTGGCAGGAAGATGTTCCGTTAAATGAGAACAAAGCCAAAGCGCTTGCCTTGAAGTTGCAAAGCAAGGTGACCGTAATTTACGGTGCAGGTATACTGGCGGACGTCGCCCGCCGCTGGAAAACCCAGATCAATGAGAACAGCAAGGCCTGGGCTTTTTTCGAGACGTTCCCTGAGCTCAACCATAACGCAATCGTCGGTTACCATTTTCCGCCGGCGGCGGCCGCAAATATGTTCGTAGCCATGCTGCGCTGTCCTGCATTAAATCCGCGCATACAGGTGCGGTACACGGTTACGGGCGAACTGCTTGAAGAAAACTGCATACCATTCGAGTACGTGGACAGTGAGGGAGGCAATGCGCTGTCACAAATTATGAGCCTCGTTTTGCTCGGGGATTGGGTCAGCTACTACCTGGCTATGCTCAACGGCGTCGATCCGACCCCTGTACCCGAGATCGATTTCCTTAAGAAGCGTCTCGCTTCACAAGAATAAGAAAGCCCCCCTTTCTCTAGGAAAGGGGGGCTTTCTTATCTTTCTATGAATCCCGCTTTAACGCTTGGTGTACTGAGGTGCTTTGCGGGCACGTTTAAGGCCGTATTTCTTCCTTTCTTTGATCCTGGAATCACGAGTCAGGAGACCGTGCTTACGTAGCGGCGCCTTGAAATCCTCACTTAAATCTACCAGTGCGCGGGCTATGCCATGCTTTATCGCGCCAGCCTGGCCCGTAACACCGCCGCCTACCACCCTGACCTCGACGTTATATTTACCAACCGTGTCGGTGACTATGAACGCCTGCTCGACCATTTTCCTGTGGTCGACCAGCGGGAAAAACTGCAAATATGGTTTCCCGTTGACCTGTATCTGACCGGACCCGGAGGACAGCTTTACCTGCGCTATAGCGCACTTTCTTCTTCCGGTGCCTCTATGATATGTTGCTGTACTCATTTGCCAGCGCTCCCTTTGACAGATTCTTTCTTACCGGCCACCTGAGCCTCATGCGGGTGTTCGGCGCCGGCGTAAACCTTCAATTTCTTATACATTACTCTTCCCAACCTGGTGTTGGGAAGCATACCCTTCACAGCATGTTCAATCACGCGAGTCGGGTGCTTTTCCAGCATTTCACTCAGCGTAACAGACTTGATTCCCCCCGGATAACCGGAAAATCTGAAATAATCCTTGTCCCTCATCTTTTTGCCGGTGACCCTGATTTTAGCGGCGTTAACCACCACCACAAAATCCCCGGTATCGGCATTATTTGCGAACATGGCCTTGTGTTTCCCCATCAGCAATCTGGCAACTTGCACACACATCCTGCCCAACGTTTGACCGTCGGCATCAATCACATGCCATTTCCTTTCGATTTCCTTTGGCTTAGGTGCATAGGTTTTCATATTTAAACTCCGAACAATCTGCGTAAATAACCTTAGTCAAACAAAGGCCTTGCGCCGGCGCCGTTGGCCCGGCCAGGCTAAGTTGTTTCAACTCCAATATACTATTAAATTCCTCAATTCCCATTTTGTGTGTGCCCACCCTTATCAGGGTCCCCACAATATTACGTACCTGGTGCGTCAGGAACGCATTGGCTACAACTTGGAAAGTCACTATCTCTCCTTCTCTTCTTACCCCGGCATCGTAAATGTGACGTACCGTTCCTCCTCCTCTGTCCCAGGCTGTTACGAACGAAGCAAAATCTTGCTCCCCAATCAGCAGCTTGCTGGCTTCATCCATAAGGCCTGCATCCAGTTCCTGTTTCACCATAAAATAAAAATCTCTGGCAAGCGGCGACCGTGTTCTCCTGTTCAGTATGCGGTACCTGTACTCCCTCCTGACAGCATCCTTCATCACATGAAAACGCTGGGATACTATGGCCGCCCCCTTAATCACTATGTCATCGGGCAGATAATGATTCAGACCGCTCACAAATGCCTTCGCAGACAAGCTCGAACCAGTCCTGAAGCATGCCACCTGGCCTTCAGCATGCACCCCGGTATCGGTCCTGCATGCAGCCAGCACTCGCCTGTTTTCTCCGGTAAGCTTCTGGATGGCTTTCTCAAGCTCATCTTGAATGGTAGGTACTCCCTTCTGCCATTGGAACCCCCGGTAGCACTTACCGTTATATTCAATTACCAGAACGATTTTATTTATATTATTAAAGAACTCCATCACTTCATAAGTGATGCTATTCAACCATCTCGATAAGCGCCATCGGCGCCCTGTCGCCCTCACGAGGGCCCATTTTCAACACCCTGGTATAACCGCCGGCGCGCGATTTATATCTCGTCGCATATTCGCCGAAAACCTTGTCTACAACTTTCTCATCGAAAATAAAGGCCAGCGCCCTTCTTCGCGAAGCCAGGCTGCCTTCCTTCCCCAGGGTTATCATCTTTTCAGCCAGGCTTCTCGACTCCTTTGCCTTCGGCAACGTAGTCGTGATCTTCCCGTGGTTAAGGAGGTCAGTTACCAGATTACGGTATAAAGACCAGCGATGTGCCGCTGGCCTTCCAAGTTTTCTTCCTGAAAGCTTATGTCTCATTCGATATCACCTTCGGAGCCTGTATCCTTTACACGCCCTTTCTTCTTTTTATCTTTCTCAAGGGGAGCGCCGGACAGCTCAACTCCCAATTCTTTCAAAGACACTTCGACTTCTTCCCTGGATTTAACCCCAAATCCGCCCAGGGACATCAGGCCGTCCAGGCCTTTTTCCAGCAATTGACCTGTCGTAGTAATTCCGCCCCTGCGGAGGCTGTTATAAGTATGCGTCGACAGGTTCAGTTTTTCCAGCGGCATATTGTATACGTCAGCAGGAATGGATTTCTGCCAGGCCTCGGCCTCTTCCTTTTCGGCGATTGTCCTGGCCAGCCCGGTAAAGCAACTGAATTGCTCAACCAGCACAGCAGCGCTCTCGCCGATGGCCTGGACCGGATCTATGGTGCCGTCCGTCCAGATCTCAAGGACTAGCCGCTCTTTGCCGGCGCCCTGGCCCGGTCCGCCGCTCTCAATCGAGTAATTGGCGCGCGTTACGGGTGAGTAGACGGCATCTATTGAAATCTCTTTGCTCGTGCCGCCGCTTGTTACAATTATGCCCACATTATCACCGGCGCTCGCCGGCTGATAACCTTTGTCCACTTTGATATTAAATTCAGCGTTAAGTTTTGCATCTGAGTCCAGGGTAGCAAGATAAAGGTCCGGGTTGACTATCTCGAAATTAGGAGGGTTGATCGAAGCGATGTCACCCGCGTGCACATCCATCCTGCCCTTGACATTCAACACCATTTTCCCGACATCTGCCGTGTCCGACAGGACCCTGATCCGGATATCCCTCACGTTCATGAGGAACTCCGTCACATCCTCTTTCATATTCGGGATTGTACTGAATTCCTGGGTAACGCCATCGATAAGCACAGAAGCTACGGCTGCGCCTCTGAGTGAGCTCAGAAGGACACGTCTTAAACTGTTACCAAGAATTACGCCAAAACCTTTCTCAAGGGGTTCCGCAACGAATTTGCCGTAGTTCTCCCGGTACTCAGTGCATTCAATTTTCGGTAAAGCTAATTGAACCACACATCCTCCTATCGGGAATACCATTCCACGATTGCTTTCTCGTTGAAGTTGGTCTTGATTTCACCAGCACCCGGCAGCGATATGACTTTGCCAGTCATGTTGCCTTTATCAAGCGACAGCCACGACGGGACATCCTTATCCTCAATCTTTTCGACCAGGACTTTATAGAACTCGTTCTTCGTGCTCTCTTTGCGCCATTCGATCAAGTCGTCAGCTTTGACCAGGCATGACGGGACATTGGTCCTGCGCCCGTTAAGTTTAATATGTCCATGTCTGACCAATTGCCTCGCCTGTGAATGTGAATCTGCAAACCCCAAACGGAAAACTACATTATCCAATCTTCTTTCGAGTAAAACCAGCAGATTTGCACCGGTTATCCCGGACATACGGGAGGCCTCTCCGAAAAAGCGACTGAACTGCTTCTCAAGCATACCATAAGTATATTTGGCCTTCTGTTTCTCCATGAGCTGCAAACCAAGCTCAGAAACCTTCGCGCGCCGCTTTCCTTTTCCAGTTGCATGGGGCCCCGGAGGCGTATTCCTGCGCTCGACGTGCGCATTTTTCCGTAAAGCACCTCTCGCCTTTCAACATGAGCTTGGTACCTGTGCGACGGCACAGACGACAATAAGCTTCAATATATCTAGCCATTTCTATACTCGCCTTCTCTTTCTCGCACGGCATCCATTATGCGGCACCGGAGTAACATCACGTATCCCGGTTACAGAGATACCTGATGCCTGAATTGCCCTGATGGCAGCTTCTCGGCCGCTGCCTGGTCCGCGGACAAATACTTCTACCTGCCGCAGGCCATGTTCCTTGGCTTTGGCAGCAGCAGCCTGCGCGGCCATCTGGGCTGCGTAGGGGGTGCCCTTTGCGGGATCCCTTGAATCCGGCAGTGCCCGAGCTGCCCCACGAGATTACGTTTCCCTTACCATCAGTTAACGAAATGATAGTATTGTTAAAAGTTGATGTTATGAAGCCTTTACCTTCATGTATTAACTTTTTTTCACGCTTTTTAGTTCTTACCTTTTTTTTCTGCGGCATATTACCTGGTTACTCCTTTATTTCTTGGTAGCACCGCGCTTCTGACCTCTGCCGGCTACCGTCCTCTTGGCTCCACGCTTGGTACGAGCATTCGTGCGGGTCCTCTGTCCCCTTGCGGGCAGATTCCTCTTGTGCCTGGTCCCACGGCGGCTTCCTATCTCGATCAGCCGCTTGATATTCATGGTGACTTCTTTACGAAGCTCACCCTCAACAGTAAATTCCTTGTCGATCTTTTCACGAATGCGGCTGACCTCTTCGTCGGTAAGGTCCTTCACCTTCTTGGTCGGATCTACCTTCACATCAGTCAGTATCTTCTTGCTGCCGCTGGGCCCTATGCCATGAATATATTGAAGGGAATAACAGCACCTGCTTTTCCCTTGGTATATCTACACCTGAAATACGAGCCATCTTTTATATACTCCTGTGACTATCCCTGACGCTGCTTATGCTTCGGGTTACTGCAAATTACCCTTACAACGCCGCGGCGCCTTATTATTTTGCATTTCTCACAACGCTTTTTTACCGATGCTCTGACCTTCATTTCCGATATATCCTCGTTTCCAAAAAAACCGCTTAATAATATAACCTTTTATTTACTTTATGTCAAAATAAGCTATATCTATTTGAACCTGTAGGTTATCCTGCCCCTGGTCAAATCGTACGGCGAAAGCTCAACCAGTACCTTGTCAGCCGGCAATATCCGTATATAATGCCTCCGCATTTTTCCGGATATGTGGGCCAGCACCTTGTGTCCGTTAGCCAGCTCAACTCTGAACGTGGCATTGGGCAATGACTCAATCACCGTTCCTTCGACCTCAATAGCTTCTTTTTTATCCATAAATTAATTCTACAACAATGTCAGGATTTCAGTTTCATTTTTCCTGATTGCAATCGTATGTTCAAAATGGGCCGAAAGGCTCTTGTCTGCCGTATGTACGGTCCACCCATTTGCGCTCAATTTCGTTTTCCAGCCGCCTTTGTTGACCATCGGCTCCAACGCCAGAGTCATCCCTTCCCTCAATTTCATACCTTCACCTTTCCGGCCGAAATTGGGGATCAGCGGCTCCTCATGCATGTCCCTTCCAATGCCATGGCCCGAATATTCCCTGACAACGCTGTAACCATGTGCCTCGACATAACCCTGGATAGCTGCACCGATGTCCCCGAGGGTGCCGCCGTCACGGGCAGCATCTATGCCCTGGATTAGTGACGCTTCTGTAACCTGCATCAGCCTGCGGGCATCTTCGCTGATTTTTCCGACACCAACGGTAATTGCCGCATCGCCCTGAAAGCCCTTATAAATCACGCCGAAATCCAATGAAACTATATCGCCTTCTTTCAGAACTTTACTGCCTGGAATACCGTGTACTACCTCATCATTGACCGAAATACAAATGTTGGCTGGAAAGTCATGATAACCCTTGAACGAAGGCCGGGCTGAACTAAACTTGCTTACTTCCTTTTCGGCAAGTTCATCCAACTGCCTGGTTTTCATACCTGGTTTCACGGCTTCACTCATTTTTTGCAGCGTTATCGCCACGATCCTTCCGGCCTCGCGCATAATTGCGATTTCTTCGGCCGATTTGATGATAGTCATCTATTTCTTCTGCTTTAATCCTTTCAGGAACTTCACTATATCTTTACCGACCTCGTCGATGTGCTGGTTGCCGTTTACCCTGAACAGCCTGCCCTTTTTCTCATAGTAGTCGAGCAGCGGCATAGTCTGCGAGAAGTATACCTTCAGGCGCTCCTTGATTGTCTCTTCTTTGTCATCGGCCCTCTGGTAAAGCTCACCTGAGCACTTGTCGCAAACGCCCTCTTTCTTGGGAGGAGAATTCTTCTGATGGTAGGGTGACTGGCAGGTGCGGCAAACCCAGCGGCCGGTTAACCTATCCAGCAATACCTCGGAAGGTACTTCTATATAAATAGCTTTCTCGATTGATTTGCCCTGTTTTTCCAGAGAGGCATCCAGCGCCTTGGCCTGGTCAAGTGTCCTCGGGAAGCCGTCAAATACGCAGCCATTCTTGCAGTCCGGCTGTGCCACGCGCTCCAAAATCATTTTAATGGTGATTTCATCTGGAACAAGTTTACCGGCTTTCATGTAAGACTCAGCCTGCTTACCCAACTCAGTCCCGTTCTTCAAGGCATGCCTGAAAAGGTCACCGGAAGCAACGTGAGGTAATGACATCTCTTTGACGATAATATCCGCCTGAGTGCCTTTCCCCGCCCCGGGTGCTCCAAGCAATATAAAGAACATTTGCTATATCCTCCTTATTTTAAGAAGCCCTCGTAGCGCCTCATTGTAAGCTGCGCTTCGATCTGTTTCATCGTATCCAGAGCAACACCGACGACGATCAGGATGCCCGTACTGGATAGAGTCATATTTGCCACGTCGGTAATAGACCTGGCGAAGAACGGCATGATGGCCACTATTGCCAGGAACAGAGCGCCTCCCCAGGTAAGCCGGTTTATAACACCGTTTAAATACTCTGTGGTAGGCTTGCCTGGCCTGACGCCGGGCACAAACCCTCCCTGCCTCTGCAGGGTACGGGCTAGGTCCATCTGCTCAAATATAACCATGGTATAGAAGAACGTGAATGCGACCACCAGTACGAAATAGAAAATCCAGTAGAAAAGACCTACGGGAATCGGCGTGCTCGGGTTAAACCATTCCTGGATCGTATTTGCAAAGTTGGCTTCCTGCCCGGAGGGAGCAGCGAAGTAGCTGGCAATAGTGCCCGGGAAAATCATCAGTGACATGGCGAATATCAACGGTATCATGCCTGCCATGTTGACTCTCAGCGGTATATAGGTTGAGCCTGCCTGCCTGTACATTTTGCCGCCCCGGAAGGCCGTCCTGGCATATTGTACCGGTATGCGCCTGTGTCCTTCGGTGAATACAACGATCAAAACTATCGTTATGATAGCTAACACGCCGAAAACCGCTATGCCGCCCCAGTTTACCTGTCCTGCAATGAAACCGCCGCCGACTGTGGCCGGCAACTGAGAAATAATGCCACCGAAAATGATGATTGATACACCGTTTCCGATGCCCCTTTCAGTAATAAGCTCACCCAGCCAGACGCAAAACATGGTGCCGGCTGTAAGCGAAACAATAATAGCCGCAGTCTCCAAAGGACCTACGTTGATCACACCGCCCTGGCTGCGTAACAGCTGCAACTGAGCAAAACCCTGCAGCGCGGCCAGCGGGATAGTCAGCCAGTGAGTTATCTGATTGATCCTGTTTCTGCCTGACTCGCCTTCCTCAGAAAGCCTGCGGAGTGCCGGTATCACAGGCACAAGTAACTGCATAATAATCGATGAAGTAATGTATGGATACACGCCCATAGCGGCAATGCTGAAATACCGCATGGCGCCGCCGCTGAATAGATCGAGCATTCCCAACAACTGGCTTCTTTCAAATATCTTTTGAAGGGCCACAAGGTCTACGCCCGGTATAGGGATATGCGCAATAAACCGGAATATGACCAGCATCAAAAAAGTAAAAATCAGCTTCTGCCGTAAATCAGGCAATGAAAACGCATCGATCATTGCCTGGATCAGGCGAGGCCTGTGACTGAGTCTGTGGCATGCTAGATCTCCTCTACCTTACCACCGGCAGCTTCAATTTTCGTCTTCGCACTCTGCGTGAATTTGTGTGCTTTGACTCAGGGGACGGTCCAACTCACCGCCTCCCAGTATTTTAATTGGTTTGGAAGCCGATTTTGCCAGTCCAGCTTCCATCAGTGCTTCAGGACTAACCTCGCTATTTGCATCGAATAGCCTCAAATCACTTACATTGATCGGGGTGTAATATATCTTGGCAACATTGGTAAAACCCCTTGTCCAGGGCAATCTTTTGATAATCGGCAGCTGCCCGCCTTCAAAACCTGGGCGCAGGTCCTTGCCGGCCCGCGACTTCTGTCCTTTACATCCGGCGCCGGAAAACGTTCCATGGCCGCTGCCGTCTCCGCAGCCTACTCGCTTTTTCTTATGTTTGGCTCCTGCCGGGGGCTTTAACTTACTTTGATCCATGTTCGCTCTCTTCAACAGATATCATATGATTAACTTTTGCAATCATACCCCTTATGACAGGAGTATCTTCTTTCTCGACCACTTCGTTGAGTTTATGAAATCCAAGGGCTTTCAGCGTGCGGCGCTGGTCGCCCGGATATCCGATACCACTTTTTACCCACTTGATGCGTATTTTAGCCACGTGCCTAAATCTCCTCAGCTCCTGCCAATCCTTTTCTCCTCTTAATCGTATCTTGAGGGTTCCTGAGGTTGGCCAGCGCAACAATTGTCGCCTTTGTAACATTGACCGGGTTGGCGCATCCGAGCGATTTTGTCAAAATATCCCTGACGCCCGCTGCTTCAACCACTGCACGGACTCCGCCACCTGCTATTACACCTGTGCCCGGGGAAGCAGGCCTTAGCAGTACCCTGGCTGCCCCGAATTTAGACAGGCTCTCATGCGGGATCGTATTATCTCTAAATACTACGCTGATAACGCTCTTCTTGGCGGCAACGCCGGCTTTGCGGATAGCCTCCGGTACCTCTCTGGCCTTGCCCAGCCCGACACCCACGTGACCTTTGCCGTCTCCGACTACCACAAGTGCACGGAAATGCATGTTTTTACCGCCCTTAACCACCTTGGTAACGCGGTCCAGCGATACCAGCTTCTCCGTGAACTCCATGTCGCTGGTGTCTATTCTCGGCGTTGGTGAATATATTCTTGTTGCTGCTTTCATACTCAAATCCTCAGAATTTTAACCCGGCTTTGCGCGCTGATTCCGCCAGCGCCTTAACCCTGCCGTGGTATTTATAACCGCCGCGGTCGAAAACCACTTCGCTGATCCCTTTTTCCTGGGCACTCTTGGCCAGGGTTTCCCCCACCAATTCTGCGACCTGGCTCTTGTTCTTACCTTCCGCCTTCTCTTTTATCTCTGAGCTTATGCTGCCTGCCGATGTCAGCGTAACCCCGCTGACATCATCGATAATCTGCGCATAAATATTGCTCAGGCTGCGGAACACACATAGTCGCGGCTTAGTGGCAGTTCCCGATACAATTGCCCTTATGCGTGCATGCCGTCTTTTTCTTGCTACATTCGTACTTACTTTAGCCATTATTATTTCCCTTTCGTGGCAGTCTTTCCAGCCTTACCAGGCTTCAAGCGCAGCCGTTCACCAGCATATTTGATGCCTTTGCCCTTGTAAGAGTCAGGTATCCTGATGCGTTTGATCTCGGCTGCAGTCTCGCCAACAAGCTCTTTATCAATACCCACAACGCGGAGTTTGTTGTTCCCGTCAATGATGATTTCGATGCCCTGGGGAGGGTCGAATTCGACCGGGTGGCTGTATCCAACCTGTAAGGTCACTTTATTACCGGCCTTTTGCGCCCTGTATCCAACGCCTGTCAATTCAAGCTTCTTCTCATAGCCCTTCGTAACGCCGTCTACCATGTTTGCCAGTAAAGACCTGCTCAGGCCGTGCAAAGATCTTTGCAGCCTGTTGTCACTGGCACGCGTGACGACCAGCTTTCCATCTTCCTGAGCAACTTTAATATCAGGATGGAACACACGGATCAATTTACCCTTGCTACCTTCAACGGTAACCTGGTTACCTTCGATTTTCACTTTAACCCCGGAGGGGATCACTACGGGCATTCGTCCTATACGAGACACAGGTTCACCTCACTGAGTTCAATTACCATACATAACATAATATTTCGCCGCCAAGGTTCTTTTTCCATGCTTCCTGACCGGTCATCAGTCCCTTGGAAGTCGATAGTATAGCAACCCCGAGGCCGCCGTATACTCTGGGTATCTCCGTCTTTCCGGCATACACCCTGAGCCCCGGTTTGCTTACACGCTCGAGGCCGATAAAAGCAGGCTGTTTATCGATATATTTAAGGATGATTTTGATCATGCGCTGAGGTTCTCCCTTTACAAGAGAAAAATCAGTGATAAATCCCTCTTCCTTGAGGATTTTGGCAACGGCTATCTTCATTTTAGAAGCCGGAACCAAAGCGCTGTCATGACGTGCCATGGCAGCATTGCGTACCCTTGTTAACAAATCAGCAATTGGATCAGTAACCATTGATAAACAACTCCGCTAACTTATATATTACCAGCTTGATTTCCGTACTCCCGGCAGCTCTCCATTCAAAGCTAAAGTGCGGAAGCATATCCTGCAGATGCCGAATTTACGTATATATCCCCTTGGCCTGCCGCACAATTTGCAGCGGTTATGCTGCTGCACTTTGTACTTCGGGGGCCGGTTCGCCTTATTTATCTTACAAAGTTTTGCCATTATTCTAACCTACTAATTTTTCTTGAACGGCATGCCGATTGCTTCAAGCAAGCGCCTGCCGTCTTCATCCGTCTTTGCGGTGGTCACGATTGTTATTTCCAGGCCCCTGGTTTTGTCGACCTTATCATATTCAATCTCGGGGAAAACGATTTGCTCTTTCATACCCAATGTGTAATTGCCCTGCCCGTCAAAAGCGTCCCGGGGGATGCCCTGAAAATCCCGTATCCTGGGCAATACAACGCTGACCAGCTTATCTAAAAATTCATACATTCTCTTGTCGCGTAATGTGACCATCATGCCGATCGGAACACCCTGCCTCAGTTTGAAGGCCGCAATCGACTTCTTGGCCTTGGTAACCACGGGATGCTGCCCGGCGATGGTGCTCAGGTCTTTATCTGCCGCTTCCATAGCCTTGGCATTGGCCAGCGACTCACCCATACCAAGATTAAGTACCACTTTAACAAACCTTGGAACTTCCATGGCATTCTTATAGCCGTACTTCTTTATCAGTTGCGGCGCTATTTCTTTTTTATATCTTTCTTTCAGCCTTGCCATCTAAGGTTACCTCAATTTAATCGATAATTTCAGAGCAGTTATGGCAATACCTGGCTTTGCTACCATCTTCCAGGATCCTGTAGCCCACACGTGCAGGTTTATTGCACTTATTGCAAATTATCATCACATTGGAAATGGGAACAGGCCCTTCCAATTCTATGATACCTGCCTGCCTGGTCTTGCCCTTGGTCTTGGAATGGCGCTTGATCAGGTTCAAGCCTTCCACTATCACCTTGTCTTTGTCCGGAAGGGCTTTGCGGACCTTGCCTTTCTTACCTTTATCCTTACCAGCTACGATAAGGACATTATCATTCTTACGGATTTTCATTTTTAGAGCACCTCTGGAGCCAGGGAAATGATCTTCATAAAATTCTTGTCTCTTAATTCCCTTGCTACCGGCCCGAAGATACGGGTCCCTTTGGGATTGCCCTTATCATCGAGAATTACGGCGGCGTTATCATCGAAACGCACGTAAGACCCATCTGGCCGATGGTGATGCTGGGCTATCCTGACAATTACTGCTTTTACAACGTCACCTTTCTTCACAACACCGTTGGGTATTGCACGCTTTACACTGCATGTAACTACATCACCTACGGTTGCGTAGCGCCTGCGCGTTCCACCTGGAACGCCGATGCACATTACCTGACGGGCGCCCGTGTTGTCCGCGACTTTTAGTCTGGTATTCGGCTGAATCACTTCGGTTCTCCTGGTTTGCCTGTTTCCACATCGTCTTTCAAGGCACCGACTATATCTGCTTTGCGAATTATCTCCACGATCCGCCAGTTCTTATCTTTTGACAGCGGTCGCGTTTCAACTATCTTTACCACGTCGCCGATATTGCATGAATTTTCTTCATCATGCGCTTTGAAACTGGAAGAATGCTTTACAACCTTATGATAGAGCGGGTGCCTGCGCAGGTTCTCCACCTGCACCACCACCGTCTTAGCCATCTTGTTGCTGGTTACTTTACCAATCCTGACTTTCCGGTTCTTTTCCATCTTTTATTTCTTGCCGAGCTCTCTCTCGCGGATTATTGTATTAATCCTGGCGATCCTCTTCCGGACGGCCGGCAACTGGCGGTGATTAACCAATTGCTTGGTAGCCAGCTTGAATCGCAAGTTAAACAATTCCTGGTGAGCTTCCTCCAATTTTTTTTGCAGTTCAGCGTCGCCCAACGCCTTTATCTCAGTTAGTTTCACCTTTTACCTCTTCTTTAAGAGTTTCACGCGCCACGAACCTGACCTTGATCGGAAGTTTATAAGCCGCCAGGTGCATGGCTTCCTTGGCCATATTCTCTTTAATTCCACCGATTTCGAACAGCATTCTGCCGGGCTTGACCACTGCTACCCAGTGGTCTACAGCGCCCTTGCCGCTTCCCATGCGAGTTTCCGCCGGCTTCTTAGTAACTGACTTATCCGGGAAAATACGTATCCATACCTGTCCACCGCGGCGCAGGTAACGCACTATTACACGGCGTGCCGCCTCGATTTGCCTTGCCGTAATCCAATGAGCTTCCTCGGCTTGCATACCGAAGTCGCCGAAGACAATCGTATTACCGGATTGTGCCTTGCCACGAAGGTGGCCTCGATGGCACTTACGATACTTCACTCGTTTCGGTTGTAACACTTTCTCTCCTTACTTCAGGAATAATGAGGCCTTTGAAAATCCATACTTTTACGCCGATATGGCCCATCGTAGTGGCGGCCTCTGCAGTCCCGTAATCGATGTCTGCATTCAATGTATGCAGCGGCAACTGGCCTTCATGAATGGTCTCCCGCCTCGCGATTTCAGCGCCGCCCAGCCTGCCGGCACAGCTAATTTTAATGCCTTTGGCCCCGGCCTGACGGGTCTTAAAAGCTGCCTGCTTCATGGCCCTTCTGAAGGCCACACGCCTTTCCAGCGAATCAGCTATATTGCGCGCTACCAGAGTTGCCTCGGTTTCAGGCTGCTCAACTTCCTTGATCGATAATTTCACTTTCTTGCCGCAGAGCTTCTCCAATTCAGACCGCAATTCCTCGGCACGCTGGCCGCCCCTTCCTATAACAATTCCAGGCCTTGCGGTGAATATCGTTACCAGTATGTCGTTGCCCTGTCGGTCCATTTCCACCCTTGCGACCGCCCCTTCACGAAGCCTGTATTTAATTTCTTTCCTAAGCTTCAGGTCATCGTGCAGGACTTCCAGGTAATGCTTATTATCATACCATTTGGCTTTCCAGCCACGTATGATTCCAATCCGGAAACCGTAAGGGTGTACTTTATGTCCCACTTATTTTCCCTCCTCGGAGACGAAAACCTTGATATGCGTAGAACGCTTTAATATCGGACTAAAGCGGCCTCTTGATTGCGGCCTGTACCTTTTCAAGGTGTGGCCTTCGTCAGCAACTATATAAACAACCTTTAAGTCCGCCGGGTCCAAATGAAAATTGTTTTCTGCATTGGAAGAAGCCGACTTGATCACCTTGGCAACAGCTTTGGCTGCCGGTGTCGGAGTGAACTTCAAAATGTTGATTGCATCCTCAACTTTTTTACCGCGTACCATATCCACCACAAGTTTGACCTTGCGGGACGGTATACCTATATCTTTTGCTGTTGCTCCAACTCTCATTTCTTACCTGCTTATTTCTTCTTGACCGGTGCTGCGGCGGATGCAGCCTTTCCTACATGTCCGCGGAAAGTCCGCGTCAATGCAAACTCGCCCAGCTTGTGGCCTACCATATTTTCAGTTATGAAAATGGGCACGTGACGCCTGCCGTCGTGCACACCGATCGTGTGACCGATCATCTCCGGCATTATGGTAGACGATCTCGCCCAGGTTTTAATTACCTGCTTTTCGCCTTTCTTGTTAAGCGCTTCAATTTTTTTCAGCAGCTTCGGATGACAAAACGGACCTTTTCTCGCTGAACGTGACATACTAATTTACCTCTTTATTTCTCCGCAAACCGGCGCCGCACAATCAATCTATCGGACGCCGTATTAACACGTGTTCTGTGGCCCAGTGCCGGTTTCCCTTGCGGTGTCTTGGGAGGCATACCACGCGGCGACCTGCCTTCTCCGCCGCCATGCGGGTGATCACGGGGAGTCATAGCAGAACCCCTTACCTTGGGACGTCGTCCCAGCAAGCGCACCCGTCCTGCTTTACCGTGTTTAATATTCTGGTGGTCGAGGTTTCCTACCTGGCCTATGGTCGCCCTGCACTCGTTGGCAAACTTGCGTACTTCGCCGGATGGCAGGCGTACCGTACAATATTTATCTTCCTTGCCAAGCAGTTGCGCGGCAGTGCCGGCGCTCCTTACTATCTGGCCGCCCTTGTTAGGTTCAAATTCGAGATTGTGTACCATGGTTCCTGCCGGTATGCTCCCAAGCGGCAGGTTATTGCCGGGTTTAATTTCGGCGCCTTCGCCGGCCATTATGATATCACCTACACCCAGCCCTAACGGGCACAGCATGTAGCGTTTCTCGCCATCTGCATAGAAAACCAGAGCTATGCGTGCAGAACGGCCCGGATCATACTCAACGGCGGCTATTTTGCCAGGGACTCCCAGTTTATCCCTTTTAAAATCTATAATACGCGTCCTGCGCTTTGCGCCGCCGCCCCTGTGGCGTGTTGTAACGACTCCCCTGTTGTTGCGACCCGCTTTTTTCGGCTGCGGCACAAGCAACGACTTTTCCGGCACCGTTTTAGTAATATCGTCAAACGATATCTTTACCATTCCTCGGCGCCCGGGAGAGGTAGGGCGAAATGTTTTTAAAGCCAACTCTAACTACTCCTAACTAAGCGTGGCGTCTTTGCCATCGGTTCTTTCTCAAGAGCTTACGATGCTTGTGTTTCGCCATCTTTTTTTTGCGTTTCTTTATAACAGAACCCAATTTATACTCCTGTTATCCTACACACCCTCAAAGAATTGTATTTTATCGCCTTCTTTGAGTGTAACAATCGCCTTTTTCCAGGCGGGCGCTACAACCTGTCTTCTGCCCATTTTTTTGGCTTCGCCGGGCACTTTGATAACATTGACATCTATAACGCCTACATTGAAAGCCTTCTCGACGGCCAGTCTTACCTGGTCCTTGTTCGCATTCTTATTTACTTCAAATACATATTTATGTTGCTCGGACATCCGCGTGCTCTTTTCTGTAACCAGCGGCCTGCGTATAACTTCATATATGTTCATGATGACTATCAACCTCGCAGGGCTTACCCTGCTTTTTCCTTGCCCTGGCCGGTTTTCTTTTTATCCCACAGCTGCTCAATGCGCCTTACTGCATCAACGTCCAGCACCAACGTTTTGTATGACAGCAGGTCTGCAACATTCAGCATCGATACCATCGTGGTTTTAACGCCCGGCACATTGGAGCTTGCCATGGTAATAAAATCGTTGCCAACAGCCACACCGATAATAGCAGTACTTTCAATGCCCAGCGCGTCCATCATTTCTGCTATAAGCCTGGTCTTGGGCTCCTCAATTGCCAGCTTGTCCAGTATTTTCACTTCACCGTCCAGCACTTTGCCTGAAAGAACACTCCTCAAAGCCAATCGGCGCATCTTTTTCGGCATATCCTGCCTGTAGCTGCGCGGATGCGGACCGAAAACAACACTGCCTCCCTTAAGTAAAGGAGATGTCGCTCCGCCGCGCCTGGCTCTTCCCGTATGTTTCTGAGCATACATCTTTTTCGTGCTCCGGCTTACATCGTGTCTGGTCTGTGAATCCGCCGTGCCCTGGCGTCGGTTGGCAAGCTGCATTAACATTGTCTGGTGCACAACCGCCTCATTGACAGCCTGGCCAAACACGTAGTCGCTTACCTTGATCTTTCCGGTCTTCTCGCCTTTTACGTTAAATATTTCTAAATCCACTGTATTTACCTTTTATGCAGCTTTCTCGATAAGCAGTATGCCGCCTTTAGCGCCTGGCACTGCGCCTTTCAGCAATACTATATTTTTCGCCTGGTCAACATCGACCACTTCCAGATTGCGGGCGGTCACTTTGCGGGCGCCCATGTGCCCCGCCATGCGAAGCCCCTTGAAAACACGGCCGGGCGTCGTAGTTGAGCCCACTGAACCTGGCGCACGGTGCCTGTCCGACTGACCGTGGGTCTTTGGACCGCCACGGAAATGATAGCGTTTCACACCGCCGGCAAAACCTTTGCCCTTAGAAATGCCTTCGATCTGAACAAGATCCCCAGCCTTGAACATACTTACGTCAATTTTTTGCCCGACCTGGTAATCCTTAACATCGTCCAGCCTGAGCTCCCGCAAGTACCGGTAATTCCCGTTACCTTTCAGATGGCCCTTCTCAGGTTTGGTAATCTTCTTGGACTCGCCAAAGCCGATCTGCACAGCGTTATATTTATCTTTTTCCGCAGTCTTTACCTGCGTCACACAGCAAGGACCCGCCTCAATAGCCGTTACAGCAATCTCGAGGTTTTCCCTGTAAAGCTGTGTCATCCCTATTTTTCTACCAAGTATGCCAGCCATTTCTACCGTTCCTACAATCTAATATCGATTTCAACGCCCGACGGCAACTGCAATTGCGTCAGGGCATCAATGGTCTTCGTCGTCGGCCCGACGATATCAATCAGCCTCTTATGAGTGCGGATTTCAAACTGCTCACGTGAATCCTTATCAATAAAACCTGACCTGATCACACAGAATTTCTCCAACTTCGTCGGCAGCGGCACCGGTCCTATCACCTCAGCGCCTGACTTTATGGCCGTCTCGACGATTTGGGCCGCAGACTGGTCAACCAGCCTGTGATCGTATCCCCTCAATTTAATTCTTATCTTCTGCTTGGTCATTTACCTACCCTTTGATTTAGATAACATTTCTTCAAGTATATTCGCCGGGACTTCCTTGTACTGGTAGAATTCCATCGAATACGTCGCCCTTCCCTGCGTGAGAGATCTCAAAGTCGTGGCGTATCCAAATGACTCCGCCAGAGGTACAACGCAATGAATGACGCAGGTTTCTCCGTGTGTGTCGATGCCTTCTATCTGGCCCCTACGTGAATTAATATCCCCAATCACATCGCCCATAAATGATGCAGGCGCAACAACTTCCACTTTCATAATAGGTTCCAGTACCACCGACTTTGCCCTGGCTACTGCTTCTTTCAAAGCAATGGAACCAGCCATTTTGAATGCCATTTCCGATGAGTCAACCTCGTGCTCGCTTCCATCGAACACCGTGACCTGGATGTCCACCAGGGGATAGCCGCTTCGGCCGCCGGTGTCCAGCGCTTCGCGCACACCGGCTTCAATTGCCGGAATATACTGCTTGGAGATATCTCCTCCGCGCACCGCATTTATAAACTTGAAATCCGCTGTTCCGTTCGCCGGGTTCTACCTTCAACCAGCAATGGCCATACTGGCCATGACCGCCTGTCTGCCGGATAAACCGGCCCTCGGCTTCCACCGCCAGTGTTACGGTCTCTTTATAAGCGACCTGTGGCTTGCCGATATTGACCTGGACGCCAAATTCCCTCATCATGCGGTCGATCAGGACTTCCAGGTGCAACTCGCCCATCCCGGAGATGATAGTCTGGCCCGTTTCTTCATTCGTCTTGATTTTGAAAGTCGGATCCTCTTCGGCCAATCTTCCGAGAGCATCGCCCAGCTTATCCTGATCGGCCTTGCTCTTCGGCTCAATTGCCATTTGAATCACCGTTTCGGGGAACTTGATATCTTCCAATAATATGGGTTGCCCGACGTCACAAAGCGTATCACCGGTAAACGTATTCTTTAATCCAAGTGTAGCGGCGATGCAGCCTGCATCCACGTCTTCAATTTCTTCACGCCTGTTGGCATGCATTAGTAACAATCTGCCAAGCCTTTCCCTTGTTCCCCTGCTGGCATTGTACATCTGGGCGCCCACCTTGATGTGGCCGGAATACACCCTGAAATAAACCAGTCTTCCCACGAAGGGATCGGAAACAACTTTAAACGCGAGCGCGGAGAAAGGAGCATCGTCGCTCGCCGGCAGAAGCGACTTCTTCGCCCTGGTTGTATCAATAGCTTTCAAAGGGGGCTTATCCAGCGGCGAAGGCAGGTAATCTACAACGGCATCGAGCACCAGCTGGATGCCTTTATTCCTCAAGGCGGTGCCGCAGACTACCGGTACGATCCTGTTGGTAACCGTCAGCCGCCTGACCGCCGCTTTAATATCCTCTTCACTGATTTCCTGATTATCGACATACCTCAGCATAAGCTGGTCGTCATTTTCTGCCAGCCTTTCGATCATCTGGTGCCTGGCTTCCGAGCGCTGCATCCTTTAATTCCTCGGGAATTTCCGTCTCTTCCGGTTTCTCGGTAACCTCATCCGGGAAAACCCAGGCTTTCCTGGTAATTAAGTCGATCACACCGCGGAAAAGGCTCTCCCTGCCAATCGGCAGTTGAATGGCGACCGTCTTGGCCTTGAGCCTTTCTTCTATCATCTCGATGGTGCGCTCAAAATCGGCGCCGACCCTGTCCATCTTGTTGATGAAGCAAATCCTCGGCACGCCGTATTTGTCGGCCTGCCGCCATACCGTCTCGGACTGGGCTTCCACACCGGCCACAGCGTCAAGCACAACTACTCCGCCATCCAGCACACGCAAGCTCCGTTCTACCTCAGCAGTAAAATCAACATGTCCCGGAGTATCTATGATATTGATGCGGTGGTCATTCCAATGGCATGTGGTTGCGGCTGACGTTATGGTAATGCCGCGTTCCCTTTCCTGTACCATCCAGTCCATAACAGCAGTTCCGTCATGCACTTCGCCCACTTTATAGGTCCTGCCGGTATAGAAAAGTATCCTTTCGGTAGTTGTGGTTTTACCGGCATCAATATGTGCGATGATGCCTATATTCCGGACTTTATCAAGCGGATATGACCTTGTCATATGTATTTGCACCCTGGCCGGATTTGGACCGGGTATCCTTAATTCCTGTTGTTACCATCTGTAATGCGCAAATGCCTTATTGGCTTCGGCCATCTTATGGGTATCTTGCTTCTTCTTGATCGAGTTACCCTGACCCTGTGCGGCATCCATTAATTCTGCGGCAAGCTTTTCAGCCATCGACCTTCCACTGCGATCCCTGGCATATGTAATGATCCATTTCGTGGCGAGGAACTCACCACGCTCCGGGCTAACCTCGATCGGTACCTGATATGTGGCGCCGCCCACACGCCTGGATTTCACCTGCAGCATGGGCGTGGCATTTTTCATAGCCTGCTCGAAAACCGGCAGCGGATCGGTCTTCATTTGCTTATTGATGCGCTCAAAAGCATCATAAACAATGCCCTGGGCAGTCGCCTTTTTGCCCATATACATTATTTTATTAATAAATCTGGCAACAACCGGGCTCCCGTATTTGGGATCCGGACTGACTATATTATTTACAAATTTGGCTCGCCTAGACATATTATCTCCCCGTTACATTTAGCTGGCGGCAGCGGCTGGTGCCTTGGCCCGTTTTGCGCCGTATTTGCTGCGTCCCTGCCTGCGCTTATCGACCCCTGCAGCGTCCAGCGTGCCGCGTATAATGTGATAGCGCACGCCCGGCAGGTCCTTGACTCTGCCGCCGCGGATCAGAACAACCGAGTGTTCCTGTAGGTTATGGCCTTCCCCGGGAATATATGCTGTTACTTCGATGCCGTTGGTAAGCCTGACACGCGCGATTTTGCGCAATGCCGAGTTCGGTTTCTTGGGTGTCATGGTCTTAACCTGCACGCAGACCCCGCGCTTTTGCGGTGAACATACACCCTTCCTTGTCTTGTTCTTCAAGGTATTGTGTATAACCTGCAATGCAGGCGCCTTGGTCTTGCGGCCTACTCTGTGGCGACCCTTTCTGACCAATTGGTTTACTGTCGGCATACTTATATCTTCCTCAAGTTATTATTCTCTAATTTTCGGCAAATTAAAAAGCCACCTAGTTGCTCCCGGACTTCTCCCCGATCTGGCCCACATCCCGGGTCAACCAGCCGGCTTATCTAATATCCAGGCCACGCAAACAAGGCGCCAAATCCAATAATATTAGCGCAAGTTTGCAACAAATGGAAATCTTATCATAGGATTTCGATTCCTGTCAACAACGTGCTCTAGTTCAATTGGTTCACGTAATACGGCACTAGTTGCCTACCGGCAACTCTACGATAAAGGTCGCACCCTTCCCCTGGCTGCTTTCCACGTAGATCTCGCCTCCATGTTCCCTGATGATCCCGTGACAGATGCTCAGCCCGAGGCCGGTGCCTTCTCCCACATCTTTCGTTGTATAAAAGGGGTCAAATACCCTGTTTACCTTTTCCGCCGGTATGCCGGGTCCGTCATCGCTTATTGATACCTTTAGCCTGCCGTCCACCATAGTGCTACTCAAAGAGAGGTGCCCTCCGCGGTGGCTCTTATACATGAAATATTCTGCATTCAACACGATATTTAAAAACGCTTGCTGAAGCTGCGATACGTCCCCCTGAACGGCAGGAAGGTCATCTGCCAGACTTGACGTCACTTCTATGTTCTCCTTATTCATCTGGCTCCGCCTGAGCCGCATCACACCTTCTAATATGTCGTTGATATAGACCGCCTGCTTCTCCGGTTTTTGCCCCCTGGCAAAAATGAGGAAGCTCTTGATTACTTCTGCTGCCCTTTTTCCTTCACGGTATATGGCTTCTACATCATTCTTTATTTCTGGTGAGGTGTTGGGGTTCTGCTGAAGAAGGTAGGCAAAGCCCATTACAGCGGTAAGAGGGTTATTGACCTCGTGCGCCAGCCCGGCCGCCATTTCGCCCAATGAAGCCAGGCGGTCGGCGCTAACCAGCCGTTCAGTCATTTTTTTCTGCTGTGTAATGTCCCGCACGATGCCCAGGATTCCGGCGGCCTGCCCGCTTTGGTCACGCATGATGCTCATCTTCACTTCAACCCAGGACGTGAAGCCGTCCGCATGTCTGAGTTCAAATTCAAAAGACAAGGTACGCGACGGGTCCTTGCTGAGAGTGCGCAGGCCATTCATAAACCGTCCGCCATCTTCTTCAGAGATACCAAAGAAATCCGCCGTTACAGCGTCTCGCCTGTACATATTCATAATCTCTTCAGATGAGTGGCCCACAAGATAGCGGATGGATGGGCTGACATAACTTATCTTCCCTTCCATGTCGGCCGTCCAGATCACATCAAGGGAATTTTCAGCTAGCAGGCGGTACAGCTCCTCGCTTTCTTTCAGCGCCTGTTCGGCCTGCTTGCCCTCAGTGATGTCGGTTACAAAGTTCAATGTCGCTGGCCTGCCTTCCCACTGAATAGGATTAGCCCGGAGTTCAAACCATTTGATCGTGCCGTCCTTGTCTATTATACGGAAGGAATATAACGGAGTAGCCTCTTCTCCCCGTAGCCGTTTGGTATATCTCTGGATAACCATCTCTCTGTCTTCAGGATGAATTATCTCTGCAAATGGTCTCGAGAACAGTTCCTCCTGAGTATAATGGATGAGTTCAAAAGTCCTCCGGTTGGCGAACTTAAGTTTCCCATCCTGTGCAATGTAAATGGCTTCCCCGGCGTTCTCGACAACCGACCGGTATTTTTCTTCGGATTCTCGCAAAGCAGCCTCCGCTTTTACCACTAATGATATGTCGGTGAAAGCGCCTCGCAGGCCGATTGCTTTATCTCCCTCAATAATGGAATTTGTAAATACAATTGCGTTGAACGTGCTGCCGTCTTTCTTCATCGCAGTATATTCGTTCCCCGCAGTTGTTTCTCCCGCCAGGACTCCAAGGTAATTCTTGAGCACCTTCTCACGTTCTGCAGGTATAATAACGTCAGCGACATTCATTTTACCTATTACCTCGTCAGGGGTATACCCGAACACCTCGTAACCTCGCCTGTTGACATACGTAAATATGCCTTCGGCATCCGCTTCAAACACTACCTGCGGTAAAAGGTCAGCCAGGTCCTTGAATTTCTCCTCGCTTTCCGCCAGCGCCTGTTCTGAGCGTTTGCGGTCCGTTATATCCATGATGAAGAACAGCGATGCCGGTTTGCCCTCCCAGAGAAACTCGCTTACTCTTACATCCGCCCACCGTAGCCATCCGTCCTTATCCACCCACCGGAATTCATATTGCGTTGGCGCCGGTTCACCACTCCGCCTCTTCAAATAATTCTGCAGTACCATCTCCCTGTCATCCGGGTACAGCAGCTTACCAATTGGGTCTGCCGCGATTTGCCTGGCCTCTTCCCTGGAGAACTTGCTGAATCCTATCAGGCGGTCGTTGGCATATTTGAATTGTCCGTCTTGCATCACAAGGATTCCTTCATTGGCGTTTTCGACGACAGACCGGTATTTCTCCTCAGACTCACGCAGTGCCTGTTCCGTGTTTTTCCTCTCGGTGATATCTTGTAGTATGGCGGTGAAACCGACAATCTGACCGTTTAAAACGATTTCAGTCGGGTTTGTATAAAACCACCGTACCCTCCCATCTTTGCAGATAAGGCGGAATTGCACATAGCCAGTAAGCCTCTTGCCCTCCGTCCCCTCGGTAAATAGTTTTATTGTATTTTCTTTATCTTCCGGATGTACGAAATCCATAAACTGCTTCATCAGGACTTCTTCCATTGAATATCCCGTCATCTGGCATAACGCATCATTTACAAATGTGATTTGCCCCGCCATATCTACGGTGGCAATGCCTGCCCCCCCGCTTTCCACCAGGCTGCGGTATTTGGCTTCACTTCCAATCAATGCTTTTTCAATCTTATTGTGTTCGGTGATGTCCCGCGCAACTCCAACAAACCCTATTACTTCTCCGTTCAGATCTTTGACAGGTGTTTCATTGATTTCAAATAGAATGGTGCTGCCATCTCTCCTACCAAACTCATATTTGTAAATGGGCTGCTTCTCGCCGGTGCGTAAGGCCGCTTCAACATATTTTTGGCCTTCCAGGTTTACAGGATTGTCAGTTAATAAATCTTGCCATCTGGATGACAGCTCCTCACGGGAGTATCCGCTCATAGACTCAATCTGCGGGCTAAGGTACTTGAATCTGCGCTCTCTATCCTGTACAAAAAATATATCGCTACTGTGTTCTACGATATTCTTGAACATTTCTTCGCTGGCACGCAGCGCTTCTTCTGCACGCTTTCGCTCCGTTATGTCCCTTCCTTCCGCCAGGATTGATACTGCCTTCCCGTTTTCGTCCCTGATAAATTGGAACCTGTTTTCGGCCCAAAACGTAGAGCCATCCTTGCGGAGTAACTCCAAATCCATGGTATAGACTCGATGAGGGTCGGCGGTGCCGGATGCTTCATCATCCATGGCCTGTACATACATATCCATCACTTTCTGTAAGGATCCCGGTGCTATCCGCTTTTCAGGCGGCAGGGATTTCATCTCCTCAACCGTGAAACCGCTGGTCTTTTCCCCGGATGGTGTTACCCAGACAATATTGAAATTCATGTCCATCAGGAAGACAGTGTCCATAATATTCTCGGCCAGCAGCCGGTACCGCTCCTCGCTTTCATTGAGGGCCTCTTCCGTTTTCTTGCGTTCCGTAATATCTCTCGCCACTGACACTATTCCGATTAGTTTGTCCTCGTGATAAAGCGGAGCGCCGCTAACTTCACCATATATTATTTTTCCGTCTTTAGCTATAAACTGGTACTCAGAGGACTCAACGCGCCCGCCCGCTAGGATTGTCTTTAAATTCTCATATGCCAGCTGGCATCGACACTGGAGCCAGCACGTTCAACTCCTCGAAATGCCGGCCTATAAGCTCCTCCGGCTTGTATCCCAGCACTCTCTCTACAGACGGGGATACGTCAACAACCTTCAACTCACAATCCAGCGCATATATTACGTCCGACACATTATTGAAGTGCTGCCGGTACTTTTCCTCCGAATCACGCAGGGCCAGTTCCGCCCCCTTGCGTTCAGTGATATCTTTGCCGATCCCAAATACGAGCGTCGAGCCGCCGAACTTCACAGGCGTGATCGTCATCTCAAGGACTTTTATCTTGCCCCAGACATAATAATCTCTTTCTATAGTCCCCCCGACTTCCCACGTGCTGCGGTAATGCTCGAACCATTGTTCATCCAAATAGGGCGGCAACGTGTCCCTTACATTCATGGCCAACAATTCTTCTCTTGCGCATTCCAGGAAGGCCAGCGCGGCATCGTTGCCATCCAGGTAGTTGCCATCAACATCCGAAATCAAAATGGGGTTGGCGGTCCTGGCAAACAGTGTGCGGTAACGCTCTTCACTATCTTCCAGGTCCTTCCTGCCCTGGATACGGGTTATTACCGATCCGATCTGTGCGGATACTGTCTCAAGAGCGTTCCGCACGCTCACGGCAATTTCATCATAGACATGCGACGCTACATTTAGACAGCCGATTATGCGGTTGTTATGTTGTATGGGGATTATGCCCGCCCCTCTCAGGCCCTCTGCCACGTACGGATCATTTATTGGCGGTTCAAGAGCATCCAGCCGGGCGTAAATAGGTTTCATGCGCATTACAATCTGAAAATTCGGCGTGGAGGAATCGTAGTGCCCTGCAGCTTCAGTGAATTCCGCGGACAGGCCTTTGCTGCAAAGCAGTCTCAGATCCCCTGTTTGCCTGTCTGCGATGTAAATGCCGCCAGAGTCCGCACCTGACACGTGTATTGCAGTGTCGAGACAAAGTTGCAGCGCTTCGTCTATGTTATCAATGCCGTTAAGTGTAACCGCAAGGTCACGCTGAACACGCATCTCTTCCTGCGCCTTTTTGCGTTCAGATATTTCTTGCTTGAGCCTCTCGCTCAGGGCCTCAAGGTGGGCGCCGCGTTCATACATCTGCCGCAGCAAACTCTCCCGCTGCCGGAGTACCTCATCTTTTAGGCCAATTCTGTCAATTATTACATTGAGTTGGCGGGCTGCTTTCTCCACCGCTTCCAGGGTTTCGTCCGGAATACCGCCGCTCTTCTTATTAGCCAGCTGAATAAACCCCGCAATTGCATCATCCTTGCCGATCGCCACCAGGGCCAGCGAACGAAAACCATATGAGTTCCGCTCATTGGTGACCAGCTCGCTCAGTGCCCCTTCCAGTCTATCGTCAATTCGGCTTATTTCCTCCAGGTAAATGGACCCACCACCCGTCTTATATGTCGCGGTTTCACTACCATTCCCTTTGAACATGCCGGAGATTATATCTCCCGACAGCGTTTGATCCGTATCCCAAAGTCCAGGCTCACCCCCTGTCTCCGCCCTTAATACTTGCCCCCCAACACTGCCAATCAAAGCTATCTTTACATAGGAACAGCGACTGAAATCTTTTAGAACATTGACTGTGTCGTCCAGCAGCCCCTGTACTTCATTATGCTGTAAAGCAACTTTGTACAGGCTATCCATGAGTTCCGCCGCACCTGTCCGCGGCTTGTTGTCACTCACGTCCTCGATCACCAGGTACATACCGGTATAGACGGCTCCGCTGTCGATCAGAGGCAAAAGGTTGAAGTTCCAGCTTTTCTGGTCATCTTCAGCGGTGCCTACCGGTAAACGCTCTCGTGTCAAAGGTTTGCCGGATTCTTTGGCCTCCGTGAACAACTGCTGGAATTCATCTTCCTGCCCCCTGACACCCCAAAGTGCATTCTTCCTCAGCTTCTTGCCAGCCAATTTTTCCAATTCCAGGCCAGTCATCATCGAAAACTGCTGGTTGAAATGCGTAATAGCATCGTCCTTGTTGAACAGGCAGATCCCCAGGTGCGCCGCCGATAGCAAATCTACTATTGGAGATACGGGAGTTCCGGTTTCCATGGGTTCAGGTCGGCGCGCTTCACGCTTCGCCGTCTTTGCCACTGAACTTTTTTTCGCAGTAACAGGCCCTTTTTCCACGTTAGATTTAGTTTTTTTCTGCTCTTTCTTACGTTCTTTCCGCGCCATATTACTACCCCCGGGCAGCCTGTAAGAAGATGGGAAATTCTTACGACTCCTTTATACTCTTTACCTTCACCGGGTGTCAACGGGTTGTCGAAATCGGATCGTGGCAATGCAGGCTCTTGCCTGCCGAAATAATTGTACGTGCGTTCGGGGCCAGCTATAATTGAAAGGTTGCCAAAATGTACATAGAGGATAGCATTTTTCACAAAGTCGTTAAACCTGCCAGGTATACCGGTGGCGAATGGAACTCCATGCCAAAGGACTGGGATGCCGTCGCGGTCAAGATGGCGCTGGCTTTTCCCGATATCTACGAAGTGGGCATGTCCAACATGGCCATTCCCATTCTGTATGAGCTGTTGAACGCCATGCCCGGCGTACTTGCTGAGAGGGCCTATGCCCCATGGCCTGACATGGAAGATCAACTCAGGCAACTCGGGCTATCTCTATTCAGCCTGGAGACGCGTCATCCGTTGAACCAATTCGATATTATTGGATTTTCCCTGGGTTACGAGTTGAGCTGCACAACAGTGCTCAACATGCTGGATCTTTCGGGGATCCCCGTTTTAAGCCGTGACCGCCCCGATGCTTGTCCTCTGATCATCGCCGGCGGCAGTTGCGCCATGAACCCGGAACCCATGTCGGATTTCATCGACGCGTTCTTTGTCGGGGAAGCTGAAGATGCCATGCCCGGGTTAATTAACACATGGCAGCAATTTCATGACGACAGGCTGGAGCTGTTGAGGCAGCTTTGCAGGCTCCCCGGGATTTACGTGCCGCGTTTCTACTCCCCTTCTTACCGTGCAGACGGGACTCTCTCTGCACTAAACCCGGTGGATGCCAGCGCTCCGGATACCGTTCAGCGAGTTATTGCCCGCGAACTGAAGCCGGTCATCAGGCCGGTAGTGCCGTACCTGGAGGTTATCCATGACAGGGCCGCGGTGGAAATCCAGCGCGGATGCAGCCGCGGATGCCGTTTCTGCCAGGCGGGAGTGCTTTATCGTCCTGTCAGGGAATTATCTGAAGATAAAGTGCTCGATTCTGTGGATTGCCTGCTTAAGAACTGCGGATATAACACACTTTCGCTCGTTTCGCTCAGTTCCGGCGATTACAGCGACATCAACCACCTTGTTGCCAGTATTATAAATAGATATGCAGATGAGGGAATCACAATATCATTGCCGAGCTTGAGACTGGACAAGACTTCCATAGACCTGATCGATTCACTTCCCTCCGGCCGCAAGACCACTCTGACCTTTGCCCCTGAGGCCGGAAGTGAACGAATGAGAAGGGCTATTAACAAATATATTCCTCAGGAAGCCATGATGGAGGCATTTGCGGCAGCCTTTCAAAAAGATTGGATGAATCTCAAACTATATTTTATGGTCGGGCTGCCAGGTGAAACGCTCGATGATGTCGAGGCCATTGCAGTCCTGGTTGACACCATTTGCCGGCTCGGCAAAGGCATCCGGGGCCGCCCGCCCAGGGTCAGGGTCTCGGTCTCTTCCTTCGTCCCAAAGCCTCACACACCCTGCCAGTGGTCAGCGCAGGACCACGAAGCGGCGCTGAACGAAAAACACATCCTGCTGCAAAATCGCATGAAACGAGGCAACGTGCAGTTGTCCTGGCATGATCCGCGCACCAGTCTGCTTGAGGCAGTTTTATCAAGGGGTGACCGCCGCCTCGGGCCCGTCATATATACGGCGTGGAAAAAAGGCTGCCGCCTTGATACCTGGAGCGAGTTCCTCGACCACGCCAAATGGCAACAGGCATTTGAAGAATGTGGAATCGATCCCGTATTTTACGCATATCGCGAACGTGAACCCGGCGAGGTGCTCCCATGGCAGCACATTAGTTCCGGCGTGACTGACGCTTTCATGAAAAAGGAGAGGGCGAAAATGCTTTCCCTTGATCTGACCGGGGACTGCCGCCGGGACGACTGCAACCTCTGTGGCATACAGGGCCTTTTCCCTTCGTGCCGGCTCAAAGCGCAAAAACGGGATGGAGCAAAGTGAATTTGACTTTGGACCTTAAACAGGTTAATCTTTATGTTTTGTGACTAACTCTGGAGAAAGACGATGAGAAGACTTGAGCTTGATGTATCAAAAAGGGATATTAAAGGAAAGAAAGTAAGGTTCCTGCGCAGGGGCGGCCTGATTCCGTGCAATATTTACGGTCATGGCATTGAGTCGGTCCCGGTTCAGGTTGACGTCCGCAAGTTGGGCCACGTTCTGGCCAGGGCAGGCGGCACGGATTTGATTTCGCTCAAAATGGCCGACGCTGCATCCACTTCCAACGTGATTATTCGTGATGTGCAACGCAATCCTCTGACCGGGGAACCAACTCATGTTGATTTTTACCAGGTCAGGATGACGGAAAAACTGAAGGCGGAAGTGCCTCTGGTATTTGTGGGCGAAGCGCCTGCCTCGAAGCTGAAGAATGTCTCCCTGCTTCATGCTATGAACACTCTGCAGATTGAAGCGCTACCGGACGATCTGCCTCACAACATCGAGGTTGACATATCCAGCCTGGCGGTCCCGGAGCAGGCTTTGCACGTTAAGGACATTAAAGTAAGCGACAAAATTACCATTCTGGCTGATGCTGATCAGATGATTATCAAGGTCTCCGAGGTCCGTAAGGTAGTTGAAGAAGTAGCTCCGACCGCTGCTGAGGGTGAAGAAGCCGTAGCCGCTGAAGAAGGGAAGGAAGAAGCTGCTGCTGCCCCGGCCAAAGAAGAAAAGAAATAACCTGCATCTTAAAGCCCCCTCCGTTTGGAGGGGGCTTTTGTTATTGATTCCGTTTTATAAAATCTCCCAGTTCACGCATGTACATTTCCGTGGCATCCACGAAGATCGAGTTATGATCAGCATTTGGCACAACAACCATCCGCTTTTCCTTTGACCCCAAACTTCGGAATATTTTCTTGCCTTCCTCCAGCGGTACGATTGAATCGTATTCGCCGTGAATTATCAGCGCAGGCATGGAAATCCGCCGGACTCTATCCAAACCTGGCGCTGTCGGCGCGCCAGGCCCGGGATTACCCGCGAATAGCCCGAATCTTGCTATCAAATCAGTGACATCGCAAAATCCGCTCTCAATTATCATCCCTTTGAACTCATCCCGATAGTTCGCTGCCAGTTCGATTGCCGATGCACTTCCCAGTGAGCGCCCCATAATAAAATGGCTGCCTCCAAAACCTCTTGCAGACAAAGTACCCTTAAACCCTTTAAGCAACGCATGTGAGTCCTTCAGCATATTACTCACGGTAGGCCGGCCCCCGCTTCTTCCGTAACCGCGGTAATCAGCCACAAACAGGTTGATTCCGGCTCCATTGAATATTGCGCCCACGTCCTCATATTCACTGGCCAACTCGCCATTGCCGTGAAAATACAGTATGCAGGGATCACTTTTGCCGCTGAAATAAAACTCGCAGGAAATTTTTATATCGTCTTCAACGGGTATATCGGTTTTCATTCTACGGTCTGAATCGGACGGTGAATAAAAATCCGGCCGGGGATAGAAGATGGCATTGACTATCGCCGGGTTGTCCAGGAATTCGAACTCTTTCCAGCTTTCTTTCATGCTAATAATATCCCCTGTG
Organism: uncultured Chloroflexia bacterium; assembly: GCA_963827985.1. Lineage (GTDB taxonomy): Bacteria > Chloroflexota > Dehalococcoidia > GIF9 > UBA5629 > JAFGLP01. The sequence continues at coordinate 91,282 of CAWHDI010000036.1, forward strand.
TATTTTCCCTTCTATATTTTTACTTATCTCTAAAGTACCATACGAGTCGCGGGCGCTCCCAGGATTAAAGAGTAGTACGCCGTTGACAACTTTGTTCACGGCTATATGGCTGTGCCCGAAGACTATTACATCCACTCCTCTGAAGAGATTCAGCACCGTCAGTTCCAGGGTAGCTGCCCCTCCCCTGCCGTGAACGATGCCGATCTTCTTGCCTTCTATGTCAACTACCTGCTGCTCCGGCAGTGCTACCCTCACTTCCGGGTAATCCATATTTCCGCACACACCTTTGACCGGCGCCAGCGTTTCCAGCCCTCTGACAACGTCCATGGTGATGATATCGCCGGCATGTATTATCAGGTCAACAGCGGAAAGCGCAATTACAAGATTCTCGGGCAGCTCTGCAAAGAAGCGGGCGTGGGTATCTGAAATTACGCCTAACTTCAATTAGTGTACCCTCCTCGGCAATTTTTGACCGATAGGTTAGTATATTGTGGAGCGGGGCAACCTGGCAAAAACTAGGCCTCGCTCCTGGAGGAAAAGAGGAGTGAGGCCCAAAGGTGGCTTTGGCCTGGATTAATGCAGGCAGGCCAGTATAATCATGAGTGAGCAAAGGATTGAAAACCCTAATAGAATGGCAGCGAACTGTACATTGGCGCCCATATCAGGCTTACCTCTCCTGCTATTTTCTGCGTTCTTCTAATACGTAGAACGCAATACGCAATTAAAAGGTTTAGCGTTTTATTGCGAACTGAAGTAGATTTGTTGAGCGCACATGAAATATACTGTATTTAATATGTATGGATATTGTCCTGCTGCTTTTGTTCAGCATTTGTTGACAGGAGGCACTCATGTATTGCTATCACCATCCCGATCGTGAGGCGGTTGGCCATTGCATTGAGTGCGGTAAGACAGTCTGTCCTGAATGCAAGGTAGTATTCGATGGCAAAATTTATTGCAATTCATGCATAGCAAAGAAGGTTTCAACTACCGGTGCCGGAGCGCCTGTCGCCCAATCAGGAAATACATCAGGGATGGGGAGCGGCGCTGCAGTTCCTCCCGGGCTGGGCGAGTTTAATTGGGGTGGATTCTTGCTCACCTGGATCTGGGGCATTGGCAATAGTGTCTGGTGGTCATTCCTGGTATTTATTCCCTACCTTGGATGGCTGGTCATGCCCTGGGTACTGGCCTTTAAAGGCAACGAATGGGCATGGCAATCCAGACGATGGGAGAGCGTTGAGCAGTTTAAGAATGTGCAGCATACGTGGACCGTGTGGGGCTGGATCGTATCGATAATTGCAACCGCCTTTATTGTGCTCATGATGGTTGGAGGCGCCATTTTGTTGCTGTGGGCGTTGCAGCAATCCGGTACCCGATGGTATTAGTGCTTGTTAACCAGGCATGAGGAAGGAAACGATAAATATGAGATGCGCCGTTCATCCCGACAACGAAGCAGTTGGGTCCTGCTGCAGCTGCGGCAGATACGTTTGCTTAGAATGCAAGGTCGATGTCGGCGGCCAGATTTATTGCAACCAATGCGTCGAAGCACGGCTCAAGACAGGCTCCTGGCCGGGTCAAACGAGCGTAGTAGTGCCCTATGCGTCAGGCATGGGTGCGGGCACTCCAGTGCCGCCGGAAATCAGAGGGTGGAACTGGGGTGGCTTTCTTATGACATGGATTTGGGGCATCGGCAACAACGTCTGGATCTCGCTTATCGCCCTTTGCAGCCTAATACCCTATGTGGGTTGGATCGCAAGCCTGACCATGATGATTATTCTGGGGGCCCGCGGCAACGAGTGGGCCTGGCAGCATAAGAAATGGGATAGCATCGAGCATTTCAAAAATACACAAAGAAAGTGGATGTGGTGGGGCATTGGCGTAATGGTCGCTTCTATAGTATTTGTAATTGCGCTGTTAGTGTTGATTGTTGCTCTAATTATGATATCCAAAACGCTTGGTATTAATAGTAATTGGCAGAACCTGATTCCCTGGCATTTTTAGCCGGGGCAGGCTGGAAATAAATAATGCATTGAGGTGGTGAACCATGAATGAACTGCTTATTTATGCTTTGATATTCCTTGGGGGACTGGTTATCGGAACCGCCGTGACCATCGTAATCACACGTGTGTATAAACCCTATTATAAGCAGGATATTTTATATATAGGCGGGGAGATTCAGAAGAACCTGGCTGCTTTCACCGATACTTCCATGCAGGCATCGGTACAGCACCTGGTAGATGTTTCAGAGCAGGTGCTGTCCAAACATACGCAGTTGGGTGAGCAGAACCTGGACACCAAAAAGCAGCTTATTGACCAGTCCATTAAGGAAGTACGGGATAACCTGAAGTCCGTGGAGGGATTGGTGACCGATCTGGAGAAGAACCGTGAGCGCACCTTCGGCCAGCTTGAGCAGCAATTGCAGCTGGCGTCCCAGCAGACAATGAAGCTGCAGGAAACTACAGGCAAGCTGCAGTTGGCGCTTGGCAATACCAGGGCCCGGGGACAATGGGGTGAGCGCATGGCAGACGATATCTTGCGCAGCATCGGCTTCGTCGAGGGCACCAATTATCGTAAACAGCAGGTTAGCGAGTCTACCGGGAACAGGCCCGACTATACCTTCATGATGCCCAACAACCTCCAATTAAATATGGACGTTAAATTCCCGCTGGACAACTACATGAAATATATTGATTCGGAGGCAGAAACGGACCGTGAAAGCTTTAAAACGGCCTTCCTGAAAGATACCCGGCAGCGTATAAAGGAAGTAACCACCCGGGACTATATTAACCCTGAACAAAACACAGTCGACTACGTGCTGGTACTGATTCCGAACGAGCAGGTCTACCGTTTCATTAACGAAAACGACACTGGCATCATCGACTATGCTTTACAGAGCAAAGTGGTGCTATGCTCGCCCATCACTCTATATGCTGTTCTGTCCCTGGTTAACCAGGCTGTTAACAACTTCAAAACCGAGAAGGCCATTGACGAGATCATTCAGCAGGTCAAGTCCTTCCAGACTCAATGGGGAAAATACGCGGAAAGCATGGACAAGATGGGCAAGAAAATATGCGAGGCACAGAAGGAATTCGATAATCTCGTTACTACACGTAAAAACCAGCTTGAACGGCCTCTCAAGAAGATTGACGACATCAGGAAAGAACGCGGCATCGAGGAGCTTGAGCCCGTAGAGAGCGATATGCAGATTATCGAGGGCGGCGACTCCTGTACATCCGAGAATCCTTGATTTCGGCGTGTTTGGGGCCTCAGGGCGGCCATTCGCGTGCCGCCAGGCGCTGACCATATCTATCGTTAGACGGGCCAGCCTATTCTGCGTTTAGCTCGCGCAGTATCTCTTCCGCTTTTTGAATCACTTCAGGATCAGAAGTCATGCTGATGGCTTTACGGAAATCTTCTGTTGCTTCGTCCTTTTGCCCGTTCCCCACGTACGCCCTGCCGCGGCTGCAATAAACACGCGGGTCGCCCGCATCAAGCTGTATGGCGCGGCTGAGGTCCTCGATAGCTTTATCATACTGCCCTTTCATGATAAAGGCACAGCCCCTGTTGTGGTACGCTCCGGGATCCATGTTGTCCATGGCAATGGTACGCGAGAAATCCGAGATGGCCCTGTCAAATTGCTTCCTGTAATAATAAATGCTCCCGCGGTTATAGTAAGCGGCCGGGAGATTCGAATCCAACTCTATGGCCTTATCCAGGTCAGGAAGGGCCCTGTCGTAGTCGCCCTTCTTATAATAGGCGCCCCCCCTGAGCAGATAGACTATAGCCTTGCCGGGATCATACTCTATAGCTTTGGTCAGTTCTTCAATTGCCAGGCTGTAGTGCCCTTCCTTGAGCAACGTGAAACTGCGTTCCTGGTGGGCCTCAGCCTTGTCGCGGGGACTGGGTTGGGACGGCATCGCTGGCTGGTCGGTCGGAACTTGTTGAAAAGTGCTATCTGCTGTTGCGGCCGCAATTGCCGGCTCTGTCGCAGCTGGCGGGGCAATATCTTCTACCCATTCTACCTTGGTACCACAGGCTCCGCAGAAGTTATGGCCGGATGCGACCTCACATCCGCACCTGGGACAGGTGTAAAGAAAGGCCAGATCACAATAGCCGCAAAAACGCTGCCCAAGCAATGATATATTTTTACAACGCGGACAGACGAAACTCTGCTGCATCTACATATATGTCTTAACCAGTATTTATTCGATTATACATCACTGAAGCTGAAAATTGTATCCTCTTGACAAATACAGCCGGATATATGTAAATATAGCATCATAAATGCCTGTACTAGCGGGGCCGGTTCGGGAAAAGCCCTGTGGCTACAATAAAACTAATGCACGGGAGGAGGAATTAAACATGCTGCCCATTAAAAATATACTTTGCCCGACCGATTTCAGTGAGCCTTCGTATGAAGCCCTCAAGGTAGCCGATGAGCTCGCCGTCCATTTCGGCGCTACTCTCCACATAGTCAACGTCGTGCCCCTCGTGCCCATCGTTGAAGCCCCCATAGGCGTGGAATCCGCCAGTTTTAATGTAGCTTCATATCAGCAGGAGCTCGAAAGCCAGGCCAAAAAATCTCTCAAGTCCCTGGTGGACCAGAAGGTCGGCAAAGGCGTCAACGTCGATACTGAGGTCCTCATCGGCAATGCAGCCGGCGAAGTCATGCGCTATGCCAGTGAGAAAAGCAATCGACATCATCGTGATAGCCACTCACGGACTGTCCGGCTGGCGCAGATTCATCTCGGGCTCGACCACCGAGCAGATAGTCAGGCAGGCCTCCTGCCCGGTACTGACCATACGAAAACCCGGCGTCAAATAGCAGTCCGTGTGGTGAGGCAGCAATCCTCAAGCTCATAGTCGGCCTTTACTAGCGGCTATCGCTTGCCCAGTTCATGGTGCACCTGAACATACCTGATGATATCAGCCCTTCCCAGCATACCCACTAGCCTGTCATCCACAACTACAGGCAGCTGATCGATACTGTACTCCGCCATAAGTTGCACTGCCGTACTCATGCTGTCATCGGGTTTCACCGTCTTCAGCGGCTGCCGGGTCATGACGCTTGATACAGACGTGTTACGCCACTCTACATGGGTATTTTCTTAATGTCCGCCAGGGTGACGATACCTTGCAGCCGGCCGTCGTCCACCACGGGAGCAGATCGCAATCCCCTTCTAACGTAGATTTCATTTACCAGCTTCTCCACCGGCGCCCCAGGCTCGATGGTCTCCGGCTTGTCATTCATCACATTGGTGACCTGCACATTCAACCACAGGGAACGCATCTCGAGCTCCCTTCTGGAAGCTTCGGCCGCGCCATTGAGAAACCATCCGATAAAGGCCAGCCAGATGCCGCTAATCAAGTTCCCCGTTAGCGCCAGGACGACGCCCACGGCAATCATTATCCAGCCGAATACCTGCCCTACCGTAGCGGCAATGTTCGTGGCCTTTTTCAGGTCGTTGGTGGCGCCCCAGATAATAGAGCGCAGTACGCGGCCGCCATCCAGAGGAAAGCCGGGCAAAATATTAAAGGCCGCAAGCAGTATATTGATTGTCACCAGGTAGCCGGCTATCGCCTTCGCGGCCCCGACTGGGATAAGATTGAAGTAATCAATCGCCCAGAAGACGGCCAGCCAGCAACACGCTGGCCAGCGGTCCGACGATCGCTACGGCAAACTCCACACCCGGCTTCTCCGGCTCGGATCTCCAGGTTGCTGACACCCCCAACAGAAAAAGCGTAATGCTTTTCACCGGCAGGCCGCGTGACTTGGCAACCAGCGAATGAGCGAGTTCATGCAACAGCACGGAGACAAATAGCAGCAAGGCCGCGACTACGGAAGTCACCCAGTAGAGCCAGGGCTGCCCAGCCGGGATAATCCACCGGGAAATAGCCTACCGCCAGCGACCAGGAAATCAGCACAAAGATAAGTATCCAGCTATAGTGAATCCCGATATCGATCCCGCGATGCGCGCAATGCGCAAAGACCCCTTCATCATGCCTCTATATCTCCTTGTCAAGCTAATTCTTTAAAAACTCCTCTATCGCCTTGTTAACCTGGTCAGGTTTCTCCAGGAAAGCCAGATGCCCCGCGCCTTCAATCATTGTCATTTTGCAATTCTTCATGTTCTTGACCAGGTACTGTGAGTATTTCGGCGGCGTCATATTGTCCTGGTCACCCACGATTGCCAGCGCCGGCACAGTAATCAGGCCGACCTTATCCATGATATCGAATTTATCGCAGCATAAGAAATCGTTCAATTGCGCCGCCGGGCCGATGGCCGATAATCTTGGGAATAAAATGTCGCGCACTTTATCGTCGACTGTGCGCATATAGCGGCTCAACCAGTTCCTTCATCCAGCCCTGCTGATCATCCAGCTTTGCCCTTGATTGCCTCGATAATGAGCGGCAGCACCCGCAGCCTGCGCACCCGACCCAACGATATGATGCCTTCAGGTCCTCCGGGTACTTATACGCATGCATCAAGGCTATGCCTCCGCCCAGCGAATGTCCTGCCAGTCACAACATCCTTATATCTCTTTCTTCGAATGTAGTCATGCAGCCAGTCCGAGTATTCTTCGATGCTGCGTGCACAGCTCGCCTGCCGGATGTCCCGGCAGGTCCAGGGCATCCGCATCTGTGAAATGTTGCTTCTGGTAGTACCAGACATCGCCACAGGCGCCGGAGCCATGTATAAGACCAGTTTCATCAAACGCTCCTGCAGATGGCACCTGGACATACACTTGGACGTTGCCTAAATTTTCTTTACCACCCCTGCGCTATCGTCAGGGCGGGCCTTCGGCCCGCCCTGTTCACTAGGATGCGAAAGGCAGTTCCTGCTGGCCGCCAGTTACCATCGGCTTGGGAGGCACCTTGGCAACCGACCTTGTCTCTTTGGCGGCCTGCTCTTCTGGGTTTTCCGTCTCAACCAGCGCGATGGAGACTACCCTGTCGCCCTCATCCAGCCTGGAAAGCATCACGCCCTGTGTGATCCTGCCTTTGACCGGCACGCCTTCGCGCCTTTTCTTTCCGCCTTCTTCGGCGCCCTTGTCTCTCTTCTCCGCGTTCACATTTATCCTGAGTTGGACGCCGTTGGCCGTGGTTATAAACAGCTCGTAGCCCTGCGGCACGAACTTGCCGGCGATCACCTTGCCGGTCTTGTCATTCACCCTGTGCGCCAGCACGCCCTTGCCGCCGCGGCCGTGCAGCGGGAATTTATCCACCTTGGTGCGTTTGCCATATCCATTCTCGGTCACGGTTATCAGGTCGGCATTAGGCTGCACCGTGCCCATGCTGACAACAACATCGCCCTTGTTCAGCTTGATGCCGCGTACGCCTCCGCTGGTGCGCGAGGCGTTGCGCAGCGGGGCCAACCGGGAATTTGACCGCCTGCCCGTTGCGGCTGACCAGCATAACCTTGTCCGAATCGCTCACAACATCCACGCCGATCAGTTCCTCGTCGGGCTTAAGCTTCATCGCGATCAGCCCGCTGCGCCGCACGTCCTTGAAGTTGTCCAGGCTGGTCTTCTTCACGATGCCCTTGGACGTCGCCAGCAGCATGAACAGCCCCGGATCGGTTTTCTCCGGCACAAACATGGCCGTGACCTTCTCCCTGGCCTCAATCGGTATCAGGTTGACGATATTGATGCCCTTGGTGGTCCGGGCGATATCCTGCGGTATCTCATGGCATTTCATCTTGAATACACGGCCCCTGTTGGTGAAGAACAGCAGGTTATCATGCGTATCGGCGGACATGGAGCTCATGACGTCATCGCTCTCACGCGTTACCATGCCCTTGACGCCCCTGCCGCCGCGCAATTGCTTGCGGAAGACATCGGCAGGTATCCTCTTGATATAGCCCTGCTCACTCAGCGTGACGATCACGTCCTGGTGGGGAATCGAGGTCCTGTACCTGGAACTGTCCTACCTCGTTGGACTCGATAACCGTGCGGCGCTTGTCGCCATACTTGGTCTTCAGTTCCAGCACGTCCTGCTGGATAAGCTTCAGTATCTTTTCGGGATTGGCCAGCAGGTCCTCAAGATAATTGATCGTCTTCAAGACATCTTTGTACTCATCAAGTATCTTCTTGCGCTCAAGGTTGGCCAGCCTGCGCAACTGCATTTCAAGAATGGCCTGCGCCTGCATCTGGCTCAGCGAAAACTCGGTCATCAGGTTGGTGCGGGCAGCATCCGCCGTCTCCGATTCCCTGATCGTCTTAATGACGGCGTCCAGATGGTCCAGTGCAATCTTGAAGCCTTCCAAGATATGGGCCCGTTCCTTGGCTTTCTGCAGGTCGAACTTGGTCCTGCGGGTGATGACCTCCGTGCGGAAAGCTACATAGCACTGCAGGGCTTCTTTGAGGTTGATCACCCGCGGCTGGCCGTCCACCAGTGCCAGCATATTGATGAAGAAAGTGGACTGCATGGCCGTGTTCTTGAAGAGGTTGTTCTGCACTTTGGCCGGGTGCGCATCCTTCCTCAAGCCGATGACGATGCGCATGCCCTGCCTGTCGGATTCATCACGGACGTCGCTGATGCCCTCTATCTTCTTATCCCTGTGCCAGCTCAGCTATCTTTTTGACCAGTTCGGCTTGATTGGTCTGGTACGGCAATTCGGTCACAACCAGTTGCATTTTACCGCCCTTGGTCGACTCTTCCACCACCCTGGCACGCAGGACGACCTTGCCCTGGCCGGCTGCATAAGCATTTTTAATACCCTCGACACCGCAAATTATGCCGGCGGTGGGGAAATCCGGCCCCTTAACGAACTGCATCAGCTCATCGACGGATGGCCTCAGGGTTTTCAATCAGATAATGTGATGGCATCGCAAATTTCACTCAGATTGTGCGGAGGAATGTTAGTGGCCATGCCGACCGCGATACCGGAAGAGCCATTGACCAGCAGGTTGGGCAATCTGGCCGGCAGAACCGTTGGCTCTTTAAGACTGTCATCAAAATTGGGAATGAAGTCGACCGTATCTTTATCGATATCCAGCAGCATCTCGTCAGCGATCCTGGCAAGCCGTGCCTCTGTGTAACGCATAGCTGCCGGCGGGTCATCATCGACGCTGCCGAAGTTGCCCTGGCCATCCACCAGCCGGTAGCGCATGGAGAAGTCCTGCGCCATCCTGACCATGGCATCATAAACTGAGGAATCACCGTGGGGATGGTATTTACCCAGGACCTCGCCGACGATGCGGGCGCTCTTTTTATAGGGTGAGTTATATCTCATGCCAAGCTCTTGCATGGCAAAAAGTATGCGGCGGTGCACCGGTTTGAGGCCGTCACGCACATCCGGCAGTGCGCGGGAAACGATGACGCTCATAGCGTAATCGAGGTAGGAACGCCTCATCTCCTCTTCAATGCCGACCGGTTTGATCGATAGTCCTAGTTCCATGTTTACTCCTCGTCTCCAAAGCTGCTGTCCAGATGCTGCATATCATCTGGAGACGTGTATCCTTCATATATTGAAAAGCCCTCGGGCACGGCTTCTGCTTCCTCCGATTCGGCGTATTCCGGCTCTTCCAGGCCTTCATCTTCGCCTGCGCTGTGCCTTAGCAGGCTGTCTTTCACATGCGCAGGGTAAGCTCTCCGCTACCCTGTATAGGGAAAGACAGCTTGCCCGACTGAGCTGGGTGCTGAAGGGTTTCCCTCATGATCACTTTCACCTTATCATTATCCAGGCTGACTATGGCCGCAATGTACTGGTTGCCTCCTTTTATAAGCTTGGCCAACCTCAGGCCATGTTCGGGCTCAACCATGCCCAGGTATTCGTCCTTATAGTTTTCTACGGCCACATCCTGGTTCTGTATTTTAAGAAAGACCTGCTCGCCCGGTGCCATCTTCACCAGCACCGATTGCGGGGCCATGTCCAGCAGGTTGACTACCCCGGCCTTTCCTATTTCAGCTATAAAGGCGTTGGGGGGCAATTTACGCCGCTGCTCGTTCTTTGTCACATGGGCGCCTTTCAGCAATGCCAGCCTGTCAAGGTTCTTCTTGGCAATGCTATTTGTCGGCGACAGCTCCAGTGCCTTGCCGTAGGCTTCCTTGGCCTTCTTGTATTCGCCCAGCTCCATGTGGGCACGTCCCAGGCGATTATATGCGTCAACATCCGTTGGGAAAACTTCAACTATACTCTGATTGGCGGCAACAGCTTCCTGCCAGCGATTTTCCTGTGGCCAGCTTGATCGCTTCCTGTATCCGTGTACGCCAGATCCTGGCTTTCTCTTCTTCTCGCTCCGGCATCCTATTGGTCCCTCGCTGCATCAACAACAAATGTAGTTGGTTTAAACATTTTATTTAATACTAAAACGACCACAAAGGCAAATCCGTCCCGGGCCACTAACGGTGCCGTAATATGTGATTTTAGTCGTTTAGTTTACCTCCCTCGCCTGTTATTATATTAGTTAATTAAGTTCGCCGGCCAATTTGACACAGCTTTTCAAGCGGTGCTAAATTACCACGTAGCCTAAATTAAGTCAACAAGAAGGTGCGCTAATGAAAGATCAGGTTCAGGAAGTACTAAATGTAATCCGGCCCAGCCTGCAGGCCGACGGTGGTGACGTGGAGTTGGTTGACGTTAAAGACGGAATTGTCAGCGTCAAACTGAAGGGTGCCTGCGCGGGTTGCCCCATGTCAACCATGACATTAAAGAAAGGTATAGAGCGCTTCTTAAAAGAGAAGATCTCCGCTGTTAAAGAAGTGGTGGCTGTCTAAGATATCTAAGCCTTGTCAAGCTCAAAGGCCTTGTGTAAGGCCTTCACCGCTTCTTTCACTTTGTTCTTCGCCGATTATGCATGTGATGCGAATCTCCGAAGTCGTAATCAGTTGAATGTTGATGCCCTGTGCAGACAGCGTCTGGAACATCTTTGCCGCATAACCTGGCGTGTTTTGCATGCCGGTTCCTATGATAGATACTTTGCCCAGCTTTGAGTCGCTCAGGCATTCCTTGGCGTTTATCTGTTTGGCCACCGGTTTGATGATTTCCATAGCTTTGGTCACATCGTTTTTCGTAATGGTAAAAGTCAGGTCAGTAATATTATTGGCGCTGGCGTTCTGAACGATCGTATCAACGCTAATGCCTGCTTTCGCCAGCGGCATAAAAATAGCGGCAGCGACACCCGGACGGTCGGGGACTCCGGTAATCGTAATTTTCGCCACGTCCATATCGTGCGCAATGCCTCTGACCTTATTTCTGGCTTCCATGTTTTTTCCTCCATGAATAATCGTGCCGGGCTTATCTACCATGCTGGATGCTACCAAGATCGGCATGTTATAGACCTGGCCCAACTCGACTGAGCGGTGGTGCATTACTTTGGCGCCCGAAGTGGCCATTTCCAGCATTTCTTCGTACCCTATTTCGTCAAGCTTGAGCGCTTCCGGCACCACCCTGGGGTCTGCAGTGTAAACGCCTTCGACGTCTGTATAAATCTCGCAAATCTTAGCCTTGAGACTGGCCGCCAGCGCCACCGCGGTGGTATCCGAACCACCCCTGCCCAAGGTGGCTATATCATTTTCTGCCGTCAGCCCCTGGAACCCTGCCACGATCACGATATTTCCCTTGTCCAGTTCCTTAATAATACGCCTTGGTTCAATCCCAGTTATCCTGGCACGGCTAAAGCTTGAATCGGTCGAAATTCCCGCCTGCGGCCCGCTAAGCGCTACCGCCCGGAAGCCGGCGGCATGTAAAGCCATGGCCAGCAGTGTGCTGGATACAATTTCTCCAGTGGATAGCAGCAAATCCATCTCACGCGGTTCCGGACTCGGGTTAATTTGGTTGGCCAGCTCGATCAGATCGTCCGTTGTATCGCCCATGGCTGAAACAACTACGACGACTTTATTACCTTTTTTATGAGATTCTGAGACTCTCCTGGCGATATTTCGTATTTTCTCCGCGTCTGCCACGGAGCTCCCGCCATATTTTTGAACGACTATTGCCATAACCTTGCCGCCTGTTTAAGTTTACTTCAGTCTCGAATGAAGCGTTCCATTATTTTATAACCGGGCTCGACTGAAAGCCCGGCCTTGCTGGCTTCAGGTTCGGTAAACCTTAACCCGCCTTTGCCCTTGACGCCTTTTCCCCAGATGAGGAACGGCACCGGCTCGGCGCAGTGCGTTTTCAATTTGATCGGCGTCGGGTGATCCGGCATTACCAGCACTTTCAGGTCATCTTTTTTCCAGGCCAGCAGCCTGCCCATGACTTCCCTGTCGATCTGTTCTATAGCAGCTATTTTATCTTTGGCCGACCCCTTGTGGCCCATCTCATCTGGTGCTTCAACATGGATGACCACCAGGTCATTCTTTTCCAATGCTTCTAACGCTCCCCCGACCTGCGCCTCGTAATCATTATCAAGATCATCCGTCACTCCTGCGATCCTCAGGTTTTCCATGCCTGCCATAGTACCCAGCCCATGCAATAGATCTACCGGAGATGTGATCGCTGATTTCAACCCGTACTCTTTCTCGAAGGGAGGCATCTCCGGAATTTGGCCGCTTCCCCAGAACAGCCAGATAGTTGTCGCTGGCAGTTTGCCTCTCCTTTTTCTGTCGATATTTACAGGGTGATTTACCAGAACAGCTTCCGATCTCTTCATCAGGTCGCGTAACAGTGAGCTTCCCTCACCATGCGGCAGGTAATCGGCAACTGCTCTATCGCTTATATCATGCGGAGGAGTGCAAATTGCCTTTAAGGTGCTCTCGTCCCCTTTTATTTTGCATATGTGCCGGTAGCTTACGCCGGTGAAAAAGCTTACTTCGCCGGAACCCAGCCTCTCGTTTAAAGTCTCAATTATGGCGCTGGCTTCCTCGGTGCTGATATAGCCTGCGCTGTAGCTCGCCATTTTCCCTTCCAGGACCGTCACCAGGTTGCACCGGAAGGTAACCTCCCCTGTATTTACAGGTACCCCAATGCTGACTGCTTCTATGCCGCTCCTTCCGCGGTAATAGACGACGGGATTATATCCCAGGACAGACATGCAGGCGCATGCGCTGCTGGGCTCCATGCCTGGCGGCACCGTCAGGGCCACTCCCAGGCAGCCGCTTCTGGCCATGCTGTCCAGGTTGGGCGTACCGGCTAATTCAAGGCAGGTCATGTTGCCCTTATCAGGCAGCGGCCAGCCTGAAGCGCCGTCCATAATGACCACGCAATATTTCATAGTAGACTAGTTTACAATTGTTGCCGTAAAAGATAAAGCCGATTATAATAATAGACTCGTGCGGGGAGTAGCGCAGTTGGCTAGCGCGCAGCGTTCGGGACGCTGAGGTCGGAGGTTCGAATCCTCTCTCCCCGACCAGCTATTTCGATAATTTTTTAGCTTCATCCCACAGCTGGTCCATCTGGGCCAGCGTGAGGCTTTTCATATCAACATTTTTCTTGCGGCAGGCTTCTTCAATATAATTGAAGCGTCGCGTGAACCGCGCATTAGCTTGCCTCAAAGAGGACTCCAGGTCAATATCCATGCGGCGGCCCACGTTTGCCAGTGTCAGCAATATATCGCCGAATTCTCTTATTTTTTCCTCGTGATCAGCCGCCTGCCTGAGCTCCTCCACCTCTTCCACCAGTTTTTCTATGATATCATCCACCTTGTCCCAATCAAAACCTACTGTGGCTGCCCGCCGCTGGATGGACTGGCTATATGCCAGTGCCGGTAATTCCTTTGGCACACCTGCCAGCAACGAATATTTGCCGGATTTCTCTTTCTCCTTAAGTTCTTCCCAACTGGCGGACACCTCATCAGCATTCTGCACTTTCTTGCCGCCGAAAACATGCGGGTGCCGATGTATTAACTTGGTATTGATCTTTCGCAGCACATCTTCAAGCGTAAATTCTCCCGATTCTTCGGCGATTCGCGAGTGAAGCATGATTTGCAGCCACAGGTCGCCCAGTTCCTCGCTGAGGCCCGGTATATCCTGCTCTTCCAGTGTTTCCAGGACCTCGTAGCATTCTTCAACCAGGTACTGCTTCAAAGTAGCATGTGTCTGTTTCCTGTCCCACGGACAGCCACCCGGGTCGCGCAACGTATCAATTATTTTCCTGAACGTCTCGAATTTGCCCAGTTCTTCTTCGCTGAATTGACGGCTTACCTTATCCATCTAATACCTTCCACATTTAACAAGATAATTTCTCATTCATTATAAATAAACTGAGGCCAACCGGCACGGAGCCGGTTGGCCTCAGCAAATCCCACAGGGTAGGGCTAACCCCCTCTGGGCGACCTAGTCCCTCCTCACTCCGAAGACAATCAATACGAAATAAAGCAGTTGCGCCACTGCTTGAAGCATAGCCGCCACGTAGGTCAACGCGGCAGCGGATAGCACTGCGCTGGCCCCATCGTATTCCGGTCCCACCAGGAGGCCTGTCGCCTTTATCATCTTTCTGGCCCGGTTGCTGGCGTCAAACTCGACGGGCAGTGTAACCAGCGTAAAAAGTACGGCCGCCGCAAAGAGTAATACACCGGCCGTTGCTATCAATGTGCCGAAACCGGCGATTGCCTTCGACAAACTCATCAGAAGAATACCAATAATGATCAGTATCCAGCCGACGGTGCTGCCGATATTGGCGGCAGGTACCAGGGCCGCACGGATTCCCATGAACGCCGTATTTTGTCTGGTGTTGTATGGCATGGCCAACCTCATGCGCCGCAATTCCCACAGCCGCCACCGACGGTGTATTTGCAACATCCGGAGACAACCTCAGCACTTTCTTAGTCGGATCATAATGGTCCGTCAGTTTGCCTTCAATGACCTCGATGGGAACATCTGCCAAGGCCATTGTTCTTCAATAGTTGAGAGGCTGCCTGCGCCCCTGTGATGCCCTCTCTGGTTATAGACTTTGGAAAATTTTTTATATGTCGAATTCACCTTGATCTGGGCATAGATCATGAAGATCAAGGCAGGCGCCATTATGATCAAATAGAGGGGATCAAAGAACATTTGTTTTACTCCTGGGACATTAAATAATACTTTATTAGTTTATTTCGCAGCCGCGTACTAAGTCAAAATGCTGCCAATGAAGTCACGATGCCCTGCCGATGAAATCGCTGCCTGACATCTCTTTCTTGCCCTCCAGCTGGACCGTAACCAGGCCCAGCAAGCCCTTCCGGCGTCCGCACTGCCACCCTGGCCTCGCTTGTGCGGGGCAAAGCTACTACTTCGCCGATATTTCCAGAGTCGGTCTGCTCAACCGGCGCCGCCTTTGATTATTTTCAGCCTCATGCCCTTCCAGTCCGTGAAGCAACCCGGCCATGGATAATATGCCCTGACCCTGCGCCCCAACTGAACTGCCGGCAGACTTCCAGTCAAGCCGGCCGTCTTCCTTGGTTTCCATCCTCGTGTAGCTCGCCTGCGTTTCATCCTGCGGAATGCGGTTGGATCTTGCCCGTCGATCCACGCCGGCAACGTCTTAACCAGAAGCTCCGCTCCCAGCTTTGCCAGCCTCTCCGATAACGACTCTGTCGTATCCTCTGCGCTGACCGGTATTTCTCTCTGGCTCAGCACGGGGCCGCTGTCCACCTTTTTTTCAATTAACATAATAGTAACCCCGGTCATTATCGTCACCATTAAGGATGGCCGCCGCCACCGGTGAGGGCCCACGGTATTTAGGCAGCAGTGAAGGGTGAATGTTAATACAATTGTATTTAGGTAAGCGCAACACCGAATCCGGCAAAATTTGTCCATAGGCAGCAACAATGATTATGTCCGGTTGCAGGCCCGCCAGCACAGACACTTCGTCCGGGTTCTTAAACGTCTCTGGCTGCATTACCCTAAGGCCATGCGCTACGGCAAACTGTTTGACCGGGCATGGCATAAGCTGTTGCCCGCGGCCGGTCCTTCTTGTCCGGCTGGGTATACACAGCTGACCATGTCATATTGGTTTGCACATAAGCGACTGCAAAGCGGGCAATGCGAAGGCCGGCGATCCCATGAACACTAGTTTCATCGTATACACCTACTAAAATTTAGTGAAATTTTGCCATTATGTCAAAATAACCATTGACAGCACAGAAGACGGTTGTGGTAATCTATTCACTGTTTTCGGGAGGGGTACCACGGAGAAACTCGGCAAACTCATTCAATAAAAGTATTTCTTAAATATTATTTAAAAGTTTGCATGTCTCTTTACATGGGGGGAATTTTGTGCCCTTTTTGCGGCACCCACGATAAAAGAATATACGGAATAAGTAACACAGATGCAAGCTGATAAGATATGGCAGGCGGCTCTCGGAGAGCTACAACTTCAGGTCAGCAAGGCAAATTATAATACTTGGCTGAAGGATACACGGGGACTGGATTATTATGACGGCGTTTTTACAGTCGCCGTCCCAACGGCGTTTATTGCCGAATGGTTGAAAAGCAGGCTTCATCCCATTGTCTGCCGTATCCTGTCTGCCAATCATTGGGCGGAATGTCAATGTCGTATTCCAGGTACAGGCTGTTGATCAGACAGATAAGGTCAAGGCCAATCTGATGTCGGACGGCGGCACCAGCCTCAAAGTCCGCGAACCGGCCGTCCAAAACTGGTTTCCTTAATCCCAAGTACACGTTCGCACAGTTTTATGTCCGGTGACTGCAATCGTCTTCCTTATACTGCTGCCATTGAGATTGCAGGAAATCCGGGCGTCGACGTTCAATCCATTTTATATATACGGCGGCACTGGCACCGGCAAGACTCATCTGTTGCATGCCATCGGCCATGCAGTCCGGTCCCTTGACCTGTCAGCGGTCTACATGAGCGCCGAGCAATTTACCAACGAGTTCATTGTAGCTATCCGCAACAAGAACGCCTGAAGAATTCCGGTACAAGTTCAGCGACATTGATGTGCTGTCTACTTGATGATATCCAGTTCCTTAGCTGTAAAACGCAGACACAGGAATGTATTTTTCACATTCTTAACGATTTCTTAGCCGACAGCAGGCAGGTGGTAATAACCTGTGACCGTCCGCCCAAGGACATCACTTCCTTTAACGTCCGTCTGCGGTCCAGGCTTGAGGGCGGCCTGGTCGCGGATATCTATCCGCCCGATCATAAGACACGTCTGGCCATTCTCGAGCTTAAAGGCTAAGGGCTTAACGGCCACTTTGACGCATCAATCCTGAAGTTTCTTGCAACCCATTTTTACCACAGTGTGAGGGAGCTGGAGGGTGCGCTAATAAAGCTGTCGACATTATGCCCGACTGAAAGGATGTGATATGACTGTCAATTCAGCCAAGCACTTGCTGAACGACATGATCTCGGTGTCAAAACAGAGTGTTGGATATCATCCTGCTCCCACAGTGATAAGGGCAGTAGCGGATTACTATGGTATGGCGCCGGATGATATAACCAGCAAGAAAAGGGACCTTCGGACCGCTCGTGCCCGCCATATTGCTATGTATCTGTTGCGCCAGCAAAATCATTGCAACCTTACTGAAATCGGCAAGATTTTGGGCGACCGTGACCATTCCACGGTAATACATGGTTGTGAAAAGATATCTTCCGAGATCGGCATCGATTCTCAGTTGAGCAAATCTATTGAAGAAATCCGTATGATGTTGAAATCCTATAACTCCAACTAGCGGTTCTTCGTTCTGTGTGGAGAGTTTCCGGCAAATTGTGGATAACTCCTACCCGTTGTAAACATTTTTCTTAGCTTCGCTCGCCTCTCACAAACTCCGTAGCTATCTTCCACAACATCCACCAGCTTATAATGAGTATGATGATATAATCATCTAATATATATAGAAGATTATTAAATAAAATATGTTTGTTGATAATGTAGAAATAACAATTAAAGCCGGTAATGGCGGCAGTGGGCTGGCCAGTTTCAGGCGTGAGAAGTTCTTACCATTTGGAGGTCCAGACGGTGGAGATGGAGGAAGGGGTGGTGATATTTACTTTTTGGCGGATGGCAATATGGAGGACCTTAGTACGTTTAAACATAAAACTGTTTTCAAAGCAGAAAATGGAGGTAGGGGTGGCCCAAACCAGATGCATGGTCTAAATGCAAACAGCCTGATAATAAAGGTGCCGGTGGGGACTGCAGTGTATGTAAAGGAAGAAGGAACGGAGTTGCTGGTAGCTGACCTGCAAAAGGATAAACAGAAGATTCTGGCTGCCAAAGGCGGAAAAGGTGGAAAAGGAAACGTGCATTTCGCTACAGCTACCCGTAAGGCGCCCAAGATATTCCAGCCCGGGGAGACCGGTGCCGATTTTAGCCTCATACTCAGAGTGACACTGCCGATGGATGTTTGTATTCTGGGATCTCCCAATAGTGGTAAATCTACTCTACTGACCGCGCTCTCCGGCGCACGGCCAAAAGTAGCTGATTATCCGTTCACAACTCGGGAGCCGGTTCTCGGTGTCGTGGATGACGGAGTTAAGAAATATGTCTGGGCGGAACTGCCGGCTATTGTAGATGGGTCCCATGCTGGAAAAGGCGCAGGAAATAAATATTTGGGCCAGGCTGCCCGGGCCGAAGTGTTGGTTTATCTGTTGGATGCCTCCTCAGCCGATATTGCGGCTGAATTGCGGCTGTTACATGAAGAGGTGGGCCGGTTCGACCGCGGACTTGCCGGGAAAAAGAGTGTGATCGCTGTCAATAAGATTGACCTCCTGGAGGACGTTGAGTTGGTGGACGCAGTTAAAAATGAATTGAACCGGGCCGGGTTATCCGTATTCTGTATTTCGGCTCTGGAAAAACAGGGTCTGGGCGAACTTGTTTCTGCTGTGCACGGGTTAGTGGGAGAGGAGAAACAAAAAGTGATGGGAGACGCTCAACCGGAGGTTATTTTCCGGCCCAAACCTGTTGATCAGGAGCATTGAAATGAAAATCGGCATAATGGGCGGTACATTTGATCCGATTCATATAGGCCACCTCATCGTGGCCGAGCAAGTGCGTTCCTCTTTGGAACTGGACAAGGTTATTTTCATGCCGGCCGGGGAACCCTGGATGAAGGCTGATAGGAAGATTACGTCGGCCCAGCATCGGGTGGAAATGGTCAGGCTTGCTATAGCGGCGAATCCGTTCTTCGAGCTCTCTACCATCGAAATTGAACATCCGGGTTGGACTTACACGGTGGACACGCTGGAACAGTTGAGCAAAGACTTGGACAATGGGACACGGTTATTTTTGCTGATAGGATGGGACGGGTTAAAAAACATGCCTAAATGGAGGTCGCCTTATCGCATTTCCAAAATAGCGACCCTTGTCACTTTTCCGAGACCCGGAGTGCCGGAACCCGATATATCTCTACTGGAGGAGTCTATGCCTGCCCTCTCTGAGAGGATAGTCAGGCTGGACGGGCCCTATATAGGGATTAGTTCTACGGATATCAGGGAACGTCTTTCGGCGGGGAAGTCGGTCCGATACCTGGTGCCTCCGGAGGTGGACCGTTACATTGTTGACCAGGGGCTGTATCCGAAGAGCTGAATGCTTGGTTGACACTGGCGAGTGAGCCGTAGTATAAGATAAATAATGCAGCAATTGCTGCAGTGGATGAGGTGAAGGGAGGACGCTGAAACTGGATAAACGCAAGCAGTTTTGGTGTACTTTTTGTTTTGGAGGAGGGGAAAATGAGTGCAAGTGGCAAGGAAGCTGTCTCGGTACGGCGTATGGCCAGGGCGGACATTGACTCGGTCATAGATCTCGACCGGAAAATAGGCGGGGGCAAAAGCCAGATTACTTATAAGGATATGGTGGCATTGGATCCCGGGGGCCCTCTCGACTTCAGTTTTGTCGCTCAGGTAGGAAGTAAAATCGTGGGGTTTGTTCTTGCCCGGCTAATGTACATGGGGATGCCTTTCAGCGAGTTTTGCGTGATTAACGCTATCGATGTGGCCGAAGATCACCAGGGCAAGGGTATCGGCAGAAGGCTGGTGAATGAGGTGCTCGACCGGTGCGCAAAGGAAGGTGTAAATACCGTGCGCGGAATTTTTCCCGGAAAAAAACGAAAAACTGCGAAAAAATGTGGAGAACCTCGGTTTTCACCGCAGCCCCATCGCCAATTATGACATAAGTCTGGAAAGTTGACGGCTTTTAGATATCCAGGTTCTTGACGCTGCGGGCGTGCGCCTGTATGAACGACTTGCGCGGCGGCACTTCGCTGCCCATAGAATGTGAAATATCTCATCGGCCTTCAGGGCGTCATCCACCTGGACTTTCAGCAGTGTGCGGGTGGCCGGGTTCATGGTCGTTTCCCATAGCTGCTCGGGGCTCATTTCGCCCAGGCCCTTATAGCGCTGGACATCACTTTGCGCCGCTCTTTCAGTTGGCCGAGTTTGGCGTCCTTCTCTGCGTCCGAATAGACCCAGTGTCTGCTGTTTGCCCGCCTGTATGCGGTAAAGGGGCGGCTGGGCGATGAAGAGGTGGCCGTTCTGGATAAGGTCGGCCATGTTGCGGTAGAAGAATGTCAGCAGCAGCGTGCGGATGTGGGCGCCGTCCACGTCGGCATCCGTCATGATGATGATCTGGTGGTAGCGCAGCTTGCCCAGCTCGAAGGCCTCGCCGATGCCGGTGCCCAGGGCGGTAATGAGCGCCCTGATTTCTTCATGATCGAAGATCTTGTCCTTGGCGGCTTTCTCAACGTTGAGAATTTTGCCGCGCAACGGCAGGATGGCCTGGAAGTTGCGGTCGCGGCCCTGCTTGGCCGAGCCGCCTGCGGAGTCACCCTCCACCAGGTACAGCTCACATTCCTTGGGATTGTTGCTGGAGCAGTCGGCCAGCTTGCCGGGTAGCGTGCCGAACTCGAGCCCGGTCTTCTTCAAGATCAGGTCGCGGGCTTTGCGGGCCGCCTCCCTGGCCTTGGCGGCCAGCAGGCACTTATCGATGATGGACTTGCCCTCATCCGGGTGCTTTTCCAGGTACTCGTTCAGGCCGTCGCTGGCTATCGATTCAACCTGGCCCTTGACTTCAGGGTTGCCCAGCTTGGCCTTGGTCTGGCCTTCAAACTGGGGCTGGCCCACTTTAACGCTGACAACTGCCGTCAGGCCGTCACGGATGTCTTCGCCCGACAGGTTGGCGTCGTTGTCCTTCAAGAATCTTGTTCTTGCGGGCGTAATCGTTAAGCACGCGGGTAAGGGCCGCCCGGAAGCCGGTCATATGGGTGCCGCCTTCCTTGGTGTTGACGCAGTTGGCGAAAGCAGTCACATTTTCCGAGTAGCCGTCGTTGTACTGAATGGCGATCTCGACGCCCGTGCTGTTGACCTTGCCGCGATATAGATGGACTTGTCCAGCACCTGGCGGTTCTTGTTGATGCGCCGTACCAGGCTGGCGATGCCGCCCTCGAAGAAATAGGTGACCTCTTCGTCGGTTCTCTCATCTTTCAGGCTTATCTCGAACGCCCTTGTTGAGAAAAGCCAGCTCACGGAGCCTTTCGCAGAGAACATTAAAATCGTAGACTATCTCGCCGAATATCTCGGAATCGGCCATAAAGGTGATGACCGTGCCGTCTTCGTCGGTCTTGCCCACGGCTTTGACTTCGTCCTGCTGCTCGCCCACTTTATATTCCTGGCGCCAGACCTTGCCGTTGCGCCGGACCTCGGCCCTCATCCACGGCGAGAGGGCGTTGACCACGGAGGCGCCGACGCCATGCAGGCCGCTGGATACGCTGTAGGCGCCGTCGCCGAATTTGCCGCCGGCATGCAGGGTGGTCATGACCAGTTCAAGGGCGGACACGCCTTTTTCAGGGTGAATGTCCACAGGGATGCCGCGGCCGTTATCGATGACGGTAACCGAGTTGTCGGGATGGATGATGACCTGGATGCGGTCACAATAGCCCGCCATGGCCTCGTCTATGCTGTTATAAACGATCTCGTAGACGAGGTGATGCAGGCCGTCTTTGCCCGTGTCGCCGATGTACATGCCCGGCCGCATGCGGACGGCTTCCAGCCCGTCGAGGACACGTATATTTTCTGCAGTGTATTCGCCGTTACTGGAATTGTTGGTTTGTTCTGAGTTCATGGTTTTTTCTTCCGATTGGATTTCGCCTGTCCAGCCCTTCCCAGCAACAGGGTGTTAACGATAATGACCACAATATATTGTGTTTGCTTAAATCGAAACACACTAGGACTTGCAAATTCATATAATAGTATACCATATACAGGGGTTAAATGCATCCGCTGTTGCTCGACGGAGGCGTTCGCTATGCCTCTTACGATACAACGAATTTTGTGGGTGACGATGTTCAGGCGGGCAGTTCCACTTCGCCCTTGATCCAGGGGTGTCCGACCCGGTTGAGGAACTCGATCAGCTCGTCGGTATTCCTGGCGTCGTCTTCCGTGGCGATCTTGTCGAAGAGATCCTCGGGGCAGGCGTCCCGGTACATCTCCTTTATGATCCGGGGCATCCAGACAATGCGTTTCCAGCCGCCCTCCGCCTGCAGGAACTTGGGCGACCTCAGGTATTCCAGCGCCATGCCCAGGTAGCCCTTCTACCTGGTGTCCGCCGCTGGCTTCGCCGGCCATGGTTGAGAACGATGTGCCGATCAACAGTCTCGCCCGGAAAATCACGGTTGACGATGCCGAAAGCGTCCGCCTCGGGAATGTAAAAACAGATGGCCTGGAAGCAGCCGCAGGAGGTATGTGGGTAGGTGAAAGCACTGTGAAGGTAGACCCTCGTGTAAGTGCCCATCGATTTCTCGGCCGCCAATCTGCGTTGCAGCCCGCAGTACTCCACCCTCACCGGGTCGAGGCATTCCCCTTTGCTATGCGCTGCACCGGGCCCTCCGGGTCGAGCTTATAGGCGGCCTTGCCGTCGAACCAGCTTATGGCGCCGCAGTTGGCTATCCTCTCGGGCGTGACAATGCAGATGTGGGTGGGAGCAAAGCTCTGGCACAGGGCGCAGCTATAGAACTCCTCCACATCCTCTTCTTTAAGGCCCCTGGCCCGCATGTCCCTGGCCTTGTAGACCTCTCGGGCGCCGGGCAGCAGCTCCGCCACCTTCTTTTCGTCGGTAACAAAAGTAATGGCGATCTTCTCGATGACGTCCAGCTCCGAGGTATACAGGAACATCAGGATCTTGCCGATCTCTTTCAGGGAGTTCAGACCCTTTGCCGAAGGCCTCTTTGCTGAGCCGCATCCAGACATCGTCCCGCTGGTTCATATGATAGAGGCCCTCGATGTAGTTGCCATAAAGGTGCATGCGGCGTTCCATCACCGGTTCCATGTCCTTTTCCAGCCGGGCGCCGGCGACGTCGATCATCAGCGCCAGCGGGTAGCTGCCGCCTTCCTTCATTTCCTGGATATCCGGCCCGATGACCTCGATCTTCTCGTTCTCAACCTGGTCCGGTCTTTTCATGGTAAGCAGCTCGAATTTGGCTGTTGACGTTGGGCCCGCCGAACTCCACGTACAGGTCGGCTTTTCTGATTACTTCGCCCTCGTATTGGGGGCCTATGTCGACAGGAAATACACCGTCCATTATCATGCATTCTCCTTCAGATTCGTTATCAACGCGTCCAGGAATTCCTTCCACTTGCCGTCCTTGAGATTGGGCAGGGAATAGGAGGCATTGGGGTAGTAGTACTTGCACAGCGTCATGGTCCTCAGATGCCTGGCATAGTGTTTCAGCGTAGACAGCCCCTGCTCGGCCAGGTCGCGTGCGGATGCCGATGAATATGACCAGGTCGTGATTGCCCTCTTTCTTCACACCTGCCCACGCGGGGTCCTTCAGGTGGTTGATTATCTCGATCAGGTCATAGCTGCTGGCCGGCTCGACGCCGCAATTCCACCAGCTTCTTCCTGGTGTGCGCCGTGGCGCAGACAGGGATGTTCAGCCGCTCTGGCGATATCCGCGGCGTAATCGATGACGGGCGTCCCGTCCAGCGACATGGTCAGCGCCCGGGCGCCGACCACCAGCAGCGGGCGCTTGCTGCCTTCTTAATCAGCAGGGCATATTCGGCGGGGTCCTCGATCATGCCGTGCCGCCTTGGTGCCCGTCAGCACGTTAACCCGGTGATAACGGAAGATTACCTGTCATTTCACTGTTACCCATCATTCCTTATATCATTCGTGTTCAAACCCGGGAATCTAATGGATCACCGAGTCGATCGAGACATCCGAATCGTAGGTGCCGATCACGGTCGGCAGAGTCAGGACCGGCTTCTCCTTCCAGCCGACTTTCTCCAGATAGGCCATGACCTCTTTCTTGAAGAAGATGGGTATGTCCGAGGTCTTCCTGACAAACAGGTGCAGGTCATCGGGCAGGCTGCCCATGTACTGCTTGTGCAGCCCGATGTAGTGGGTCAGCTTTAGCTGGCGGCCCTGCGGGGTGTCGTTCTTTCTGATGCACAGCTTGGCCAGCGTGATCATCGCCCGTTCCTTTGATTCTACCACGGTGATCAGGTGTTCGGGTGAGGGTTCGCCCGTGTCCACCAGCTTCCTTTCGCGCCCGTCCATGACCGTCCAGTCGTCTTCTTCCTTGCGGCTCATGTATAGCCTGCCTGTATTTGGCTGAATGCGGGCCCAGGACCACCGGGATGCCCAGGCGGTTGAAGCCGGTGGCGATGGCGGCGGCCTTCTGCGAATAGGCGCCCCAGGCCAGCCCGCAGGCCCCAACGCGGTTCAGAATATAGTCGGCGATGACTTCATAGTTGCCGCGCAGCGGCAGTGTGGCGAAGATATTGGCGATCTTGATGGCCGCGCCACTGATATGGGCGTTGGCCACGCAGGAGCCCGACGTTGATCACGCCGCCCGCCTCGAAATTCGGCGAGTACTTCTCGTAGAGGGTCTTGCCGTCCTTGTCCTTCTTCATGCCGACCGCCATGGCGGCGCAGCCGGAAAGCACGACAATATATTTTCTCTTGGCAAATTCCTCGGCGATTTCGGCCACTTCGTCCGCGCCCTCCGGGAAGTTGGAGCAGCCGACGATGGCGATCACGCCCGGGATAGTGCCCAGCACGATCGGGGCGCCGACCTTCCGTATCTCCGTGTCCATGATCGGGCCCCGGCCAACCCTGCAGCTTGCCGGTCTCCCAGCTGGCGGCGGCCTGCATCATCTTGAAGATGGGCACGTGGCGCGGGCATTCCTGCTCGCACTTGCCGCAGCCGATGCACTTATTGAAGACCTCGACCAGAGGCTGCAGGTTGCCGTTCTTGGCCGCTTCGATGGCATCCCCCACTTCCAGCAGGTTCGGGCATGCCTGGCTGCACATATTGCACAGCTTGTGGTCCTTGCAAAGCCCCGGCACTTCCTCCGGCTTTGGCACAGGGTCTTGTCCCTGTTTCGGCGCCAGTTCAAGGGCGACTTTGACCGCGACTTCGGCGGCCTTGTCCGGATCGAAGATCAGAGCCTGCTTGCCGCTTTTCGTCATGTCCTTCGATAATCTCATCAGCGCCTTTTTTCGTGAGGTCCTCGAGCCCGTAGCAGGCCTTATCGCAGGTGGCGATGAACGCTGATCCTGCTTTGGCTGCCTCGATGGGGATGTCCGTCCTGATGCACTGCTCGTCGGTCACGATCACGTCGGCAATGCCGCAGCGGACGAAGAAGAGCTGACGGGAAAGCGGCCCGATGACCTTGGCGTGGTCATCATGCCGGGTAACCTCGTGGGCCGTGCAGCAGATGCCTGCCAGCTCAACCTTGTCCTGCAGGTTGTGTTCTTTCAAATAGTCGGCTATGCGCACGCCGGTCAGCGGGTTGTGCCCGACCAGCAGGATAACCGGCTTGGTCCTGTCCACGGCGCCCCAGCCCAGTTCCACCAGCGGCGTGTCGGCTTTGGACCTGGGGTAATCGAAGCCACGATCTCAGCGATATCGGCGGCTTCCATGGCGACATGGTCGAGCATCGAGACATGCAGCGCCTTGGACTCGAAGTCCAGGTTCGATCCCTCCTGGCCGGTGTGCAGTGCAGATACCAGGTGGATAAGCTGGCCTTCCACGTAAGTAATTACCTTTTCCAGGTCGCCCAGCGTCTCCGGTTTAAGTCCCATCACGGTCCTGATGTTGGGCGCCTCCACGCTTATCTGGTCGCCCAGGCTGATTTTGTGTTCGGCCCCGTACTTCTCGATAGCATGATCGATAATGTGCCGGGCATGTGCGCCGTGGGCGGACATACCCATGCAGCAGGCCATCAGGACGACCCTCGCCTGCTGGGCGGAGATATCGATGCCGCATGCGCCCCTCTTATCGCCGGTCAGGTCGCACTTGCCGTAGGTGCAGAAGCAGCACAGGTCGCACATCGGGGCATAGAACGGCTTGTAGGTCTTGAGCAGGCGCATGTCCCAGTTGCGCAGGTCCGGGATGTCCGGCATGGGCGTATGGCCGACCGGCTCCCACTTATCGTCTGAACGGATGATAGCGTCTTTCTTATTCTTTTTATAATGATGATTTTCGGACATAATTACCGTGCTCATTTTTCGGGATTGAGGTTATGCAAGAATTATACTAGGTATCACCGCTTAACCCAATTTCGCTATGTTTTTACGCATCAGTTGCGGCATTCAGGCCGCTCTTTTAACTTCTTCAACACCTTTTCTCGCCAGCTCGTCCGCCCGTTCGTTAAGCTCGTCTCCGGAGTGGCCCGCCACCTTTATCAATTTGACCTCGTATTTGGATAGAAGCAAAAGAAGTTGTTCCCACAGGTCCCGGTTTTCGACCGGTTTTTTATTGGCGTTAAGCCAGCCGTTGCGCTGCCAGTTAATGTACCATTTCTTATTTATGCAGTTTGCCAGGTAGGCGCTGTCCGTATGCACATAGATGGTATGGCCGTTAGACGTTACGGCCTCCAGTGCCCGGATGCAGGCGGTCAATTCCATTCTCTGGTTGGTGGTGTTCAGCTCGCCGCCATAGATTTCTTTGACATGGCCCTTGTATTTGAGGATAGCTCCCCAGCCGCCGGCGTTTATCTTATTCTGATTGCCTGAGCAGGCCCCGTCGCAGTAGATGATGATCCTCTCTTTTTCGGACATGGAACAATTATACGACATCCGATGGCCCCGGATTTGCCCTTAAAGCTCAGTATGAAGAGCCATTCGGTACTTCTTATATGAGATGCCGGACATTATTATTAATCTGCACTCATATTCTAAATTATACGGAGGGATCAATTGGAAAGAGTCAAGTGGATCGAAGCGAAGGGCAAGCGAATTCTCTATTCAGATTACAGCGGACTGAAGACGACGGAGGAATGTAGAGGTCGTGGACGAAGGACTGAAGAAGGCGAGCATGTCTCCTGCGCCCTATCTTAGTATGTATAATTTTGTAATGCCACAGTATCAAACGAGTTAACAGAAAAGCTCGAAAAAGCAGCCAAAGAAAATGATGGGAGAGTTAAGAAAAGAGCGGTAATCGGGATAACCGGCCTCAAGGCCATCGTCTATCAGGGATTGCTGCGCGTCACGGGAGATAAAACGACCAAAGCATGTGATACGGAAGAGGAGGCCATAGCCTACCTCGTTTCATAAAAGAATTATGGTGGAGCAAATGCCGGCGCCCCCGGGCGATCGTTAATAGTCCGGGGGCCTTCCATAGCCAAATCGTCGGCTGCGGGATCGCTCGACCGGCAATCCGTACCGCATTGTCCAATTCGACGGTCGAAGCTCCTGGCATGGAGCAATTAAAGGATATTCGGCGCAAGCAAATTCCTGAGCTGCACTCGATAAGTCAATTGAAGTCGGATTTTGAAAGGTTTGACCGCTACCATTGCCCTTAAAGCTCAGTATGAAGAGCCATTCGGTACTTCTTATATGCCATGCCGGACATTATTATTAGTCTGCACTCATATTTAAATTATACGGAGGGATCAATTGGACAGAGTTAAGTGGATCGAAGCGAAGGGCAAGCGAATACTCTATTCAGATTACACCGGTCTCAAGACAACGGAGGAATTGTTTGAGGTTGTGGACGAAGGACTAAAGAAGGCGAATATGACTACGGGCAAATATCTTGCCATGCACAATTTTAGCAATACTACCCTTTCGAACGAGTTTACGGAAAGGCTCAATAAAGCCGGCAAGGAACTTGATGGGAGAATTGATAAAAGAGCGGTAATCGGGATGACGGGCCTGAAGTCTATTCTGTTTCAGGGATTTCTGCGGGTCACCGGAAACAAAACGACCAAGGCATGTGATACAGAAGAAGAAGCCATAGCTTATCTCGTTTCATAAAGGAATATAGAGCCCGGACATCTTCATCTGCCGGGCAGTCCTCAAGAGTTGGGAGGCTTTCCATAGCCTATACGCGGCCCCCGGACTACCGGACCGCGGGATTGCATCGTGTTGTCCAATTCGCCCATTGTACCTCCTTGCATTAAAGAACCTTTTGTCCGAACAACCTGGCGCATATATTTCCATATAGTTCGCTTGACAACTATCCGGTGATGGACTAATATAATTTTGGTTTCTTTGGAAATATGGCGTGCTGCAAATATTCCAAAATAACCAAAGAATAACGGGCAAAAGAGCTGATATAGGCCAAACGATGTCGAAAAAGAGTGATTCCGCCACTAAGATCACCTCGCGCCAGAAGGCCTTTCTCGGAAAGGTCATCGACGTTTACACAGACACGAAACAGCCCTTGCATTATAGTGCGATTGCCGGGAAGCTGGGCCTCAGTAACTCAACCGCTTACGACATGTTCAAGGTGCTTGAGCTAAAGGGTATGGTCGGATCGCAGTATTCCACTCCAAAGGAGATTGCCGGACCGGGACGGTCAAGTGTCCTGTTCTACCCGACGGCTAAAGCAAAGGAGTTCTTTTTACACCTTGCCAGGGAGGTCAATATTCCGGACGAATGGGAAAACATGAAATCGCGAATATTGGCGGGTCTGAAGCAGGGCAAGGCCGGCAATTATAAGGAACTTATTCAGGAATTGCTGAGTAAGACCCGGGAACCGCAGTCGCCATTGGAGCAGTGCGCCGGAATCGTCACAGCGCTTCTTCTGAGCCTCAAGGAAGCTAAAGAGGGATTATCAGAGCAAGGCTCGGTGGGCGCCATTGTAAAAGAACCGGTAAGTAAACTGCGCATGAGCATTCTGGCCGGGCTTATCATGGGACTTTCTCTTTCCAACCTGGCTGTAACAAAGATGCTTGGCAACTACCGTGAATACACGGATAAATATGAAACATCGCTGCAAAAATTGAACAAGGAAGGATTGGTCAAGCTGCATAATTTTACCCGTGACGTGTGGACCATTCTGAAGACAGACCATTTGCATTAGGTGATTTTTGACGAACACATTTGGTTCTTACGGAAATATAGAAGAAAAGTAATAGACCAAATTATGACTGTTTTGATATAACGATTGGAGGTTATCTTGCTCAGTATCATTATCCCTACTTACAATGAAGAAAAATACTTGCCTTACCTTTTGGAATCACTTCAAGCGCAGACTTTCAAAGATTTTGAAATTATCGTGGCTGACAACGATTCAAAGGATGCCACGCGTTCCATTGCCTCAAGGGCCGGGGCCAGGGTAGTTGGAGGCGGATTGCCGGCCCGCGGCCGCAATACGGGCGCATTGGCTGCTCAAGGGGAGTGGTTACTGTTCCTGGACGCCGACGTAATTTTGCCGGTTGATTTCCTGGAAAGGGCGATGGCGGAGATTCAAGAGCGGAATTTTTCTGTCGCCTCATGTCTGATGGACCCTTTGAGTGATCGGAAAATCGACAAATATCTGCACGACGCAGTCAACCTGTTTTTCCGGGCGACCAGAAATATATATCCTCATGCGCCCGGTTTCTGCATCTTCATCAAAAAAGAATGTCACGAACAGGTGGGCGGTTTTAATGAAAAAACAATGCTGGCCGAGGATTGCGACTACGTTTTGAATTCGAGCAAGATCTACAAATTCGGTTTGATTGAAAGTGTCCGCATCCCGGTATCCGTCCGGAGACTGGATAAGGACGGCCGTTTCAATATTTCGATGAAGTTCCTGGCTGCTGAAGCATACCGTATCCTGTTAGGTCCCATCAATTCGAACGTGTTCAACTATCAGTTTGGATATCTTGACGGGAAACCCGGTAACAAAACGAAATTTAGAATCAGATTTTAAAGAGTGGCAAAGCAGTAACTAAATATATTTGTTTCTTACGACATTTATGGCGATACGGTTGTTGCAAAAGAACTCCCTGGTCCAGTCACTCAAATTTGCAAGGTGCTGTAATGAGTTAGGAATTGAAGCCAGGGTGGTCATCTGCCTGGCCATTTTCGAGCTCCCCATCCCAAATAGTGATTTAAAAGTACCAATTGATGGGCTGTATTTCTATGTGGAAGCGCAAAATACGCAGTGGGAAATTCCGGATTGGTCACCGAATCGTAAGGAACGTATGCCCAAATCACTGATCCGTCTGGGGAAATTCAAGATGCCCGGTTCAAAATCCGTGTCAGGCAACTGAAGTCACGCTTTGCTTATCCTGCCGCAGGACTTCGCATTCCCGGCCTATTTGCATGTGAGAATTGCGGATGATAAAATTTTGCACTACTTATTTATGTCATTGGGGCGGGTAATGAATTTAATTGGCGAGAATATTCACATAATTTCCAAGGCGATCAGTGAGGCGGTAAAAGGCAGGGACGCCGGTGTCATACAGGATCTGGCCAAAGCTCAAACAGCGGCAGGCGCCGACTATCTCGATCTCAATATGGGCCCGGCCCGTCAGAATCCCGAAGAAGTGGCCTCCTGGCTGGTCAACACGGTGCAGGCAGTCACGGACCTGCCATTATCGATCGACACCATGAACCCGGTCGCCATGGAGGCGGCGCTAAAACTTTGTAAGAGAAGGGCCATAATTAATTCGGCTTCCGGGAAAGCCGACAGCAAAGCCCAGATGATGCCGCTAGCCGTGGTTTACGATACCGAGATAATCCTCTCCGTGATAACGGATGCCGGATGTCCATCCGACGTGGATTCTCGTGTTGAAAGCATCATGGATACGTTACAACTATGCTACAGGGCTGGGAATAAAGACAGAAGACATCAGGGTGGACCCCATAATCCTGCCGATCAGCGCGGACCAGAAACAGTGCAGGGAGGCCCTCGAGTTCATCAAGATACTGCCCGACCTGCTCCCCGGCGTTAAGTCGCTCATCGGTCTTTCCAACGTCTCCAACGGGGCTCCCGGCCCATTGCGCGGCATATTGAACCGCACTTACCTTATTATGATGGAGAGGTACGGTCTTTATTCGGCGATTGTTGACGTGCTCGACGCCGGAGCTGATGGAGATGAACAGGGGAGGGCTGCCGGAGATCAAGCAGCTTATCTACCGCGTGATGGACGGCGAGCAGATTAATATGAACGGCGCTTTCGGAAAAAGAGCAGAACTACGTTAAGACCGCCAGGGTGCTGCATGGGAGATGCGCTTTACTCGCACGCCTGGCTTGAATCTTAGTTAAGGAAAACCGGATGGAATATAAGGCGCCTGTAGAAACTTACACGGGAAGAGTGAAGGAAGTCGTCATCGGCGCCGGCAATAAGACCGTTAAGGTCGGCGGCGAGAATATCCTGCCGCTTCATTATTTTGAAGGCGCCATCGCCAACCGGGCCGTGATAGCGCTGGAAGTCGACGATAATGGTGCCGCCGGCTGGCCGAATGGGCGGTTGAGCCGTTCAAAGACGTGGTCGCCGACCCGGTCAAGTGGGCCGCAGCGCTGCGCTGGAAAAGGGCGCCGACCTGGTTTGCCTTCACCTCGAGGGGACCGATCCCCAGGGCCTGAATAAGACGGCCGCCGAAGCCGCCGCGCTGGTGAAAGAAGATGGCCGCCGGGATCAATGTGCCGCTGATCGTCTACGGCTGCGGCGACGAGAAGAAAGACGTCGAGGTCCTGACGGCGGTTGCCGAGGCCTGCAGGGGCGAGAACCTGCTGCTGGGTCCTGCCGTCAAAGAGAATTATGAAGCTATAGCCAGGGCCGTTTCGGAGAACGGCCATTGCATCATCGCCCAGACTCCCATCGACATAAACCTGGAGAAGGAGCTGAACGTTAAGCTGCTGCAAGACGCTTCCGCCCGAGAAGATAGTCATAGACCCCCTGTGCTCGGCTGTCGGCTACGGCATGGAATACAGCTTCACGATTATTGAGCGCACCAAGCATATAGGGGTCATGTTCGGCGATATGGCCATGCAGATGCCCATCATCGCCGACCTGGGCGCTGAGTGCTGGAAGACCAGCCAGGCCAAGGCGGACCGGGAGCAGGGCATCCTCTGGGAGGGCGTCACTGCCATGACATTGCTGCTGGCTGGGGCCAACATCCTGGTGCTGCGCCACCCGGAGAGCGCCAGGCTGATCAAGGAAGCCATCCGGAAAGGAGTGAACGTTGGCAATTAAAGGTACGGATATAGTCAAGAAGCTTGCCCGAGGCAGGCAAAAAGAACTGCAAGGAATGCGGCCTGCCGACATGTTTTGCCTTTGCCATGAAGCTGGCATCCGGCGGAATCACGCTGGATAAATGCATTTATATGACGCCCGAGGTCAGGGCCGAGCTCGAGGACGCGCTGGCCCCTCCCATAAAGCCGGTCACGATAGGCGCCGGCGCCAATGCTGTCACGATCGGTGACGAGCAGGTGATGTACCGGCATGAGAAGACCTTCGTCCATCAGCCCGGCATCGCCATTTTGGTTTCCGACGATGAGACCGGAGGCCGCAGATAGACGACAAGATAAAGAAGCTTAAAGAAGATCCAGTTCAGTTGGGTGGGTAAAACGCTTAAAGCCGATATGCTGGCCGTCCAGTTCAAATCCGGCGACCGCGCTAAATATGAAACCCTCGTGAAGAAGGCTGCCGCAGCGACGGATTGTCCCCTGATGTTGATTTCGCGAGGATACCGATGGCATTACTGTCCGCACATAATATATGTGCGGACAGGAACCCGTTGCTTTACCCGGTAACTGCCGCCAATATCGACAAGGTGATACCCGCCGTTAAATCCAAACCGACCACAGTTGCCATCAAGGCGGCAAAAGTGGAAGACCTCGTGCCGCTCACTGTACGGCTGAAAGAGGCCGGCATCGAGGGCGTGGTAATGGACCCCGGTTCCACCGACCTGCTTTCTGCCGTGCGTGACCAGACCCTTATCCGGCGGGCTGCTCTCAAGCAGAGTTTCCGGCCGCTCGGCTACCCGACCATCGGCTTCCCCTGTTTCATGACGCAGGACCGCATGAGCGAGACAATCCTGGCCTCGATGTTCATCATCAAGTATGCCGGGATTATCGTCGTTTCGCATATCGATGAGCACACACTGCTGCCGCTTCTGGCGCAGAGGCTGAATATCTACACCGACCCGCGCATCCCCATGTCCATGGAAGAGAACATCTATCCGCAGTGAACAACCCCGACGCCGATTCGCCCGTCCTGATAACCACCAACTGGGCGCTGACTTACTTCCTGGTTGCTTCGGAGGTGGAGAGACAGCAAGGTGCCAGCCTGGCTCCTGGTCAAGGAAGCCGGCGGACTGGGCATCCTGACAGCCTGGGCGGCGGGCAAGTTCAGCGGCGATTCCATAGCGCCCTTCGTGCAGAAAAGCGGCATCGAGAGCAAGGTCAACCACCGCCATTTAATTATCCCGGGCAAGGTCGCCCGCATCCGCGGTGAGCTGAAAGAAGCGCTGCCCGACTGGGAGATCATCGTCGGCCCCGGCGACGCCAACGAGATACCCGCCTACCTGCCGAACCTGGTCAAGAGCTGGAAGCAGTAGGATAAATTCTAAATACTAAACCCTAAATCCTAAACAAATTCCAAGCTCCAAAATCCAAACAAAAAAAGAAAATTCTAAACAGGCGCTAAACCTAAAACGCAAGCGTTTGGTATTTTATATTTTGAGTTTGTTTAGAGCTTAGTTTTTAGAGTTTAGGGTTTTCTTCTAGCTTCATTCCCCGCTTTGACATAAAATAGTATCAATACTTATCATGTGAATTTCTTTTCGAGGCAAGATAATTGAACGACAGAGAACGATCTTACCGCCATACTTATCCCGGAGCGGCGCAGCCGTGCTCACCTGATAGATATCCTGCAGGATATTCAGAACGGGCATGGCTACCTGTCGCAGGAAGCCTTGCTGGAAACAGCCAGGTTCCTGGACATGCCGGCCAGCACGGTCTGGGGTGTGGCCACATTCTACAACCAGTTCCGCTTCACTCCTCCGGGCAAACGGCCGGTTAAAGTCTGCATGGGGACGGCCTGCCACCTGGCAGGAGGGCAGCTTGTGCTGGAAGCTACTGCCAGGGAGCTGGATATCGAGATCGGCGGTATAACGCCTGACCGTGAGTTCAGCCTGGAAAGGGTGGCCTGCATCGGCTGCTGCGCCCTCGCACCGGTGGTGACCATAAGCGAGCAGGCTTATCCCCGGATGACCCCCACCAGGATCGAAGAGGTGCTGGTGACCATTAAACCTGCAGCTTCAAAGCAAGAGGCGGGGACGAAGCCAGCCATGACTTTTGACGAGATATATTCCCGGGCCAGGGCAAACTGGGAACCGCTTTACGACAGTCAGACCATTCACATATTGATCGGGACGGCTACCTGCGGCCGCGCCGCCGGCTCCATGGCCGTCCTTGAAGCCTTCAGGCAGGGTATGGAAGGCCTTACAATTCCTGTGCGCATCTCCGAGGTCGGCTGCATGGGCATGTGTTCGTACGAGCCGCTGGTAATAATCCTGAAACCCGGCGACTTTGCCGTCTGCTACCACCATGTCACGCCCCAGATTGGTGCCGCAACTGATCGAAGGTTATATCAAGGGCGACGACCCCTGCCTTGACCTTGCCCTGGGCACCGTTGCAGGCGGGGGCAGCGAAGCCGTCTATATCCCCGAACTGGAGCGTTTCAACCATGAGACGCGCCTCCTGCTGCGCAACTGCGGATATAACTCGCCTCTGGATATCGATCACTATATCGCCTGCGGAGGCTATAAGGGTCTGGACAAAGCTCTGCACACCAAACCTGCGGCCATAATTACGCAGGTGGAAAGGTCGGGCCTGCGCGGCCGCGGCGGGGCGGGTTTCCCGACCGCCGCCAAGTGGAAGCTCTGCGCCAGGTCAAGGAGCCAGACCAAATATGTAATTTGCAATGCGGACGAGGGGGACCCCGGCGCCTTCATGGACCGGGTCCTGCTGGAGAGCGATCCGCATGCCGTCATCGAGGGACATGTGCATCGCGGGCTACGCGGTCGGCGCACACCGGGGGTTTGTCTATGTCAGGGAAGAGTACCCGCTGGCCATAGAGAGGCTGCGGACTGCCCTGGAACAGGCCGGGCAAAAGGGGCTGCTGGGCAAGAACATCCTGGACAGCGGCTTTGATTTTGATATCGAGATAGTTAAAGGAGCGGGCGCCTTTGTATCGGGTGAGGAGACGGCCATGATAGCTGCCATGGAAGGCAGGCGGTCCTGGCCCGGAGTACCGCCCTCCCTATCCCGCGGAATCCGGCCTGTGGGGAAAGCCTACACTCGTGGATAATGTCAAGACCCTGGCCTATATCCCGCTGATCATGCAGAACGGCGGCAAGTGGTTTGCAGATATCGGGGCGAAGGCAAGCCCGGGGACCGCCCTGTTCGCCCTTGCCGGCAAGCTGGCCAATACCGGGCTGGCCGAGGTGCCTACGGGGACCACGCTCGAGCACGCTGGTCAATGATATCGGCGGCGGCGTCAGGAACGGCAAGCAGTTCAAAGGCGTGCAGATCGGCGGGCCCTTCGGGCGGATGCCTGCCGGAAAGCCTGCTGGATACGCCCATTGACTTCGACTCGCTGAAAGAGGCCGGGGCAATCATGGGGTCGGGTGGCGTGATCGTGATGGACGAAGACAACTGCATGGTGGATACCGCCAAATTCTTTATCGATTTCAGCCAGCGGGAGTCATGCGGCAAGTGCACGCCAGTGCCGCATCGGGACCTATCAGATGCTCGGCATCCTGGAGGACATAACGAAGGGAAGGGATCTCTCGAGGGGCTGGAGAATTTGAAAGAACTGGCGGATGATATCAAGTCCGCCTCGCTCTGCGGGCTGGGCAAGATGGCCCCCAACCCGGTGCTGACGACCTTGCGTTACTTCCGTGACGAGTACGAAGCCCACGTAGTGGAGAAGCGCTGTCCCGCCCGGGTATGCAAGGACCTTACGGCCTATTACATCCTGCCGGATAAATGCGAGAAAGGCTGCGAGCACTGCGTGCTGGCTTGCCCGGCCGAGGCTATCTTCAGCGACGAAAGAGGAATTAAGGTCGTCGACCAGTCCAAGTGCACCAAGTGCAGCAGTTGTGAGCTGGTCTGCCCGGTAGAGTATAATGCTGTGGTCAGACTATCTCCCGTCAGCCTGGTGCCGGAAGACCGCCGCACCCGGCCTGAAACGGCCTCAAAGGAGTCAAAATAAGTATGACAATAACCATAGCAGTAACCGGTAAAGGTGGCGTGGGAAAGACCGCAATATCGGCCGTGCTGGTGGATTTCTTATCGAGTAAAGGCATCGTGCTGGCGGTGGACGCCGATCCCAGCACCAACCTGGACGAAGCCCTTGGCGTTGGCCTGCGGAGCACCGTAGGGAGGACCCGCGAAAGGATGGCCAGCGATATAAAGGGCGGCCGCATAGCCATGGACGCTTCCAAGCAGGAGATCCTGGATGCCCGCATTCATGAGTCGCTGGTGGAGACCGAGAGGTTCGACCTGCTCGCCATGGGGCGGCCTGAAGGGCCCGGCTGTTACTGCGCGGCCAACCACATGATCCGGTTTTCCATCGACAAGCTGGCCAAGAACTACGATTACGTTGTAATGGACTGCGAGGCCGGGCTTGAGCATATCAGCCGACAGACGACGCAGGATATAGATTTTCTGCTGGCCGTAAGCGACCCTACCATGCGAGGGCTTAATACCGCCAAACGCCTGCAAGAGCTTATCGGTGAGATGCGCACCAGCGTCAAAGCCGGAGTATTCCTTATATTGAATCGCCTGAAAAACGGCATACCTCCGCCCATCGAAGATGAGATCAGGAAATCCGGCCTGGTCCTGGTTGCCACCATCCCCGAGGACTTTGAAGTCACAGAGCTGGACATCAAGGGCGAGCCACTGACAAAGCTGCCACTGGATTCCAAGTTCCGTCGCGCCGTGCAGGAAATGCTTTTCAGGCTCAAAATTCGTTGACAGATATAGATTAAGAGGATATAGTGACCGGAAGCGCCGCGGGTTGATGCCGGGGCGCCTGTTTTTAATAATTGCAGGGTAAAGGAGGCAGGCATGCAGGACAAGCAGGAAGAACAGGACATCCTCATCAAGGTGCCCCGCTGGAAAATTGGATACAGCATTACAGTCCTCTTCGTGCTCTACATGCTGGACTACGCCCTCAGGTCCGTGATAGGGCCGATGACGCCGGCCCTGAAATCCAGCCTCGGGCTCAGTGATACGGACGTGGGCTGGCTGATGTCTGTGGTGCTCATCGGAGTGGCCGTCTTCGCTCTGCCGCTCTCTTTCGTCATCGACCGCTGGAGGCGCTCGAAGATGGTCTCGTTGATAGCCATCGTTTGGAGTGCAGCCAGCATCCTGTCAGGGTTCTGCGTCAATTTCGGCCAGCTCCTTACTACCCGTGCGTTTGTGGGTATCGGTGAAGCCGGCTTCGTTTCGGGGGGCATGGCGCTTATAGTCGGCATGGTGCGCAAGGCCCGCCGCGCCCTGGTCACGGGCATCTGGGCAGCAGCCATTCCGCTTGGCTCAGCCGTCGGTTTCCTGGTGGGCGGCTGGGTTACCAAGAGCTGGGGATGGCAGGCGGCTCTATGGGCTATAGCTTCGCCGGGCATCCTCTTCGGCATACTGGCATGGTTCATGCCGGATTATAAAGTTGATAAGGCAAGCCCTTGAAAAAGCGGGCAGCGGCCGCTCCACGGCTCTCGTCGCTACCTTAAGGGAGATGGTCCAGATCAAAACGCTGCCCGTCCTCTACATAACCATTGCCTTGGCGATATGTTTGCAGCAGGGGGCCATACCCTGGGTCCCGGTGCTGCTTAACCGCAGCATGGGAATGGATAATGCGGTCGCATCCACCTTTTCATCAGGCATCGCACTGCTGGCCGTTATCTCCATGCCGTTGGGCGGATGGGTGGCCGACAAGGTATCGCACCGCAACCCGCGCAACAAGGTGCTGGTCATGGTCGCCGGCCTGTGGCTGACCGGGCTGCTCATGGCGGCAGGAGCCTATTGGGCTTCTCTGCCGCTCTTTATTGCCGGCGCCTTCTTCATCCCCTTCGGCGTTTCCGCTCAGCTCAATGTCGTCCAGGAGATCGTGCCGGTTTACCGCCGGGCCACGGCATGGGGTCTGTATATGCTCACCGGTTACATCCTGGGCGGTATGTGGGGACCCATTATCATGGGGGCGGTTTCCGATGCCGCAGGGATCCAGGTGGCCTTTATTGTTATCTCGGCCATCGGTATACTATCCACCATCGGCATGATATGGGTGGCCAGGCATTTCAATGCGGACTACAATCGTGCCCGCGAGATAGACCGCTCCATGGGCATGCTGAAAGAAGGCTGATCAGGAGACCAGGCAATCAAGCTGCTCAGTTTCGCGGAGATCGAAGGCAAAATAAGCCCGCACCAGGGCCAGGTTAAAGGCGGCCTGAAGATGCGTGCGGCTGCGCTGGAATACGTGACCGATACCTCCGCCCTGGCCGAGTATTTCGGCGGATTCGTTGAGAAGGTTGGCGCAGGTGAAGACTGGGCCGTTGCCAAGGAGCTGTTCCCCGGCGTCATCATTCACTTTATCTTCAACCGGGCCGACGCGGAGTTTCCGGCCAGGCTGCAGGCGCTTTACAGCGGCGAAAAGGTCAAACTGGTCCACGGCGACGAGCTCGCCACCATGACCATCTCGCTGGCCAATCAGCTTTTGCGCTACGTGAGGGAAAATAACCCGGATAAGAAGCTGCCTGAGGTCTGTTACAAGGTATAAAAGGGTATAATAGGTATCCAGGGCACCCCGAATGGATGATGAGCTAAAAGCTTTCATTGACTCGAAGTTTCACGTCCCTCCGATCGAGGGAGAAGACAAGACCTGTTCGCTCGGAGAGGCTGTCAGGAAAAATGTCCGTGAGGGCATGTCCATCCATTTTGCCGGAAGGAGCGGGGCCCTTTTTTACCAGTTGGTCCGCGAGTTCTGGGGCAAGAAGGCCGATTTCACCATCATCAGTCCCTATGTCTCAGCCCTGCTGCTGGCGCTGATACGCGGCGGCCTGATGAAGAAAGCCATCACCAGTTTCGCCGGCAACTCCTATCCCACGCCCGGTCCCAACCCGATCGTGCAGAAAGCCTACATCTCGGAGGCCGTCCAGTTCGAGAACTGGTCAATGCTCACGATCTCGCAGCGCCTGCTGGCGGGGGCCATGGGCTGGGAGTTCATCCCTACCAGGTCGCTGGTGGGCAGCAGCATGGCGGAAGAGAACAAGGACGATTTTATAGTCGTTGACTCGCCCTTTGGCAGCGGCGAAAAATCGGGTCTTATGAAAGCGCTGCGGCCGGATATCACGCTCGTCCACGGGCTGGCCGCCGACCGGTCCGGCAACACCATCATGCCCTACCCCCTATCGGTTGATGCTTACGGCGCCTGGGCGTCCAAAGAAGGCGTAATTGTGAGTGTTGAGCACGTCGTCCCGACCGATTATATCCGCAGCCATTCTCACCTTGTCCGCATCCCGTCCTACATGGTCAAAGCTGTGTGCGAGGTGCCCTACGGCGCACACCCTGGAGGGCTGCCCAACTGCGGGCTGCCGCAGTTCGAAGGCTATTTCGATGACTACGAGTTTGCCACGCTGATCCATGACTCCTCCATGGATGAGACCCGCTTCATGAGCTTCATCCGGGAGTGGATATTGAACTGCAAAGACCATGGCCACTATCTGGATAAGATCGGCAAGGACAGGCTGCGCTATTTGAAGGACAAGGCCAAACCCCACTCCTGGGTGGTGGAGACGCTTGGCACCGTCCCTAAAGTGGAGTTCCAGAAGGAGTCCAACCAGCTCGAAAGGCTGGTCATCGCCGGGGCAGGTATATTGCAGATCTTTGCAAGGAGAAAGGCTACAGGACAATCCTGGCCGGAGTGGGGCTCTCCAACCTGGCGGCCTGGCTGGCCGTCTACCATCTGAAAGAACAGAAATACGACATCGACCTGGTGGCTGAGAACGGCATGTTCGGCTATTTGCCGCGTCCTTCCGATCCCACCATCTTCAGCATGCATAACCTGCCCAGCAGCAAGATGTTGACCAATATTGAGACGGCGCTGGGCGTGCTGGCCGGCGGCTCGACCAACTCCTGCCTGGGGGTGCTCGGCGCCGCACAGGTGGATAAACACGGCAACGGGAACTCAACCAAGATACCCAACGTCTTCTATATGGTCGGCTCGGGCGGCGCCAATGACGTCGCCAGCACCTGCCGTGAGACCATCGTATTCTCCTCTTGCGGCAAAGAGCGGCTGGTCAACCACGTGCCCTACATAACCTATCCGGGCGACCGGGTCACGGCGCTGGTGACCGACGTCGGCATCTTCGAGAAGCCGGAGGGCAAGGATACGCTGGTACTGACCTCCTACATCCCGTACGGAACGGCCATCAGGGAGGAGGAGGCGATCAAGGGCATCAAGCGGCTGGTTGGCTGGGAACTCGAAGTGGCGCCGCATCTGAAGAAGATCGACCTGCCCTCATACGAAGAGAAGATGCTGATCAGGCTCTTCGATCCGCAGGGATTCTACACGAAGGTCTCGTAATTGTCATTGCGAATCCCGATGCAATCGGGATTGCAATCTCCTGCTAAGTTCTAAATTAGCCAGTAGATCACCACGTCGCCCCGATTCCACCGGGGCTTCCTCGTGATGACGTTGTTACCCCGTCCTGCCGAATTCCTTCTTTAACTGTTGCGAGCTGAGGTGGATCATGGTCGGCCTGCCGTGCGGGCAGGTGCGGGGCAGAGAGGTCTGTTCGAGCTGCTTGATGAGGTTTCTCATCTCATCGGGGTCCAGGGTTTGACCGGCCTTGATGGCGCTGTGGCAGGCCAGCGATTGGGCAGCCTTTATGTCCCTTTTCGATGCATCCTGCTCG
Source organism: uncultured Chloroflexia bacterium (assembly GCA_963827985.1). Classification (GTDB taxonomy): domain Bacteria; phylum Chloroflexota; class Dehalococcoidia; order GIF9; family UBA5629; genus JAFGLP01. The sequence goes on from CAWHDI010000036.1 coordinate 132,238, forward strand.
CTGCCCATTTCATCGAGCAGCTCCTTGATGGCCTCAGCCAAGGTTCGCGCCGTTTAAAACGAACGGCACCGCCCTTACCAGGTATGTGCGTTCACCGAACGGTTCGATGGTAAAACCGAATTCTTTGAGCAGGCCGCCGCTGTGTTGCATTACCTGCTCCTGCCCGGGAGTGATCTCTATCGTCAGCGGCTCCAGCATCCCCTGAATCTCCGGTTTCTTCTCCGCCCGTTGCTTAAGTATCCTTTCAAATAATATACGCTCGTGCGCGGCATGCTGGTCGATGAGGTACAGGCCTTCCTCGCCCTCCGCCAGTAAATAGCTGGCACGATAACTGTCCCACCGTTCGCAATGCAGGCAGCGTCCCTGCTGATCCGGGGAACCGTTCCCACAACTGGCCGGCCAGCGCATCTTCGGGTCCGGCGCCGATGTTGGGCAGCGGTGACTTCTCAAGCGTCTGCCGCACGGTCTTTACAACTGCCCGGAAGACAGCCTGGTTATTGCGGAATTTGACCTCCAGCTTGGTCGGGTGCACGTTGACGTCGACTTCCTCGGGCGGAATTGAAATATTCAGTATGACGACCGGGTGGCGGCCTGTCATCAAGTGCCCTTCGTAAGCAGTCTCCACGGCCTTGGCGAGGATGCTGTTGCGCACGTAGCGCCTGTTCACGAAGAAGCTTAAGTAGCTCCTGGTTGAGCGCTGCACGGATGGCGGACTGGCCAGGCCGGCGGCGTAAAGCATCTCGTCGGTGCCTTCGACGTCCAGCAGTTTCTTGGCCGTGTCCAGGCCATAGACGGCGGAGACGGCCGAGCGCATGTCGCCATCGCCCGGAGTGCGCAGGTTGGTGCGCCCATCCACGATAAATTCGAACTTGACTTCGGGGAAAGCCAGCGCATACTGGCTGACCAGTGTTGCGATGTGGCTCGCCTCGGTAGAGGACGACTTCAGGAACTTTAGCCTGGCTGGAAAGTTGCGGAACAGGTGCCTGACCGTTATCGTTGTGCCCACCGGGCGGCTCTTCTTCTCCCTGGCGGTGATCTTGCCCTCTTCCAGGTGCAGATAGGTGGCCGCGTTGCTGCCGTGGTCCCTGGTAAGTATCTCCATTTCGGCTACCGACGCTATGCTCGGAAGCGCCTCGCCGCGGAAGCCCAGCGTGCTGGATGTGTTCAAGGTCGTCCAAGCTTGGCCAGTCTTGCTCGTGGCATGCCTGCGGATGGCCATTTCCACGTCTACCGAGGACAGTCCGCAGCCGTTATCAGTCACGCGCAGATAACTGACGCCGCCGTTGTGCACTTCGATGTTAATGTCCCTGGCCCCGGCGTCCAGTGCGTTCTCAATGAGCTCCTTGGCGACGGAGGAGGGACGTTCGATGACTTCGCCGGCCGCGATCTTGGAAGTGACTTCGGGGGGCAGGACTTTAATGGGCATGGGATAATTGTACACCATCGCGTATTAAATTCACGCGTGTGAAAAACCGGCCTTGATTTTACCGTCTGCCACCTATACAATACCCTGAATTTCCCTTCGCACGGTTCCCCTTAATTAAATAAACCGGGAGTGAGGTATGAATTAATGGCAGAGAAGCAACCCGATCAAACGTCCGAAACGCGCGCTCCGGCAAGCATGTTGCCGCCCCACGTCATGGCCTTTTATCAGAAGGCGGAGGAAAACCTGGAGGGGTTCTGGGAAGAGGCGGCGCTGAGCGCCAAGCACGATCTTCACTGGTTCAGGAAATGGGACAAGGTCCTTGAGCAAAACTATCCGACCTTTAAGTGGTACTCCGGGCGGCAAGACCAACATCTGTTACAGCGCCCTCGACTACAAGGTGAAGATGGGTAAAGGCGCTAAAGCGGCCTTTATATTTGAGGCCGGGGATACCGGCGAGATCAGGACCGTCACCTATATCCAACTCCTAAATATTGTAAAGGGATATGCTGCGGCACTGCGTGGCATAGGGGTTAAGAAGGGCGACCGGGTCGCCGTTTATATGCCCATGAGCATCGAAGCTACTGCCATGATGCTGGCCTGCGCCCGCATCGGTGCGGTGCACGTGGTAATCTTCGCCGGTTTTTCTCCCAGGGCGATCGCCGACAGGGTGGAGCTCAGCGGCGCCGGTTATGTGATCTGCAAAGCCAGGTCGTACCGCCGCGGCAAGCCGGTCCTTTTGAAGGAAATGGTGGATGAGGCCCTTGGGCAGGCTGCCCGCCGGGCATAAATATAACCACACCGTTGTCCTTGATGGCCCGGAGGATAAGGATTTTCCCATGACATCCGGCAGGGACATCCTGTGGAAGGATTTCCTGGCCAAAGGCGGCCGGGCAGAGCGGCGACTATGTGGAAATGGAGTCCAACGAGCCCCTTTTCCTGCTGCCGACATCCGGCACCACGGCCAGGCCGAAGGTCACTGTTCAGAACCACGGCGGTTACCAGGTCTACGTTTACTCCATGGGCAAATGGATCTATAACCTCAATGCCGAGGATATCTGGCTCTCCACCTCCGACATCGGCTGGATCGTGGGTCACAGCTATAACGTATACGGCCCGCTGCTGCACGGTGCCACATCGATTTTATACGAAGGGACTCCCGATTATCCCCGCAACGATATGTGGTTCGACTTGATCGAGCGCAACCGCGTGACGGGAATATTCACTTCCCCCACAGGCATACGCGGCCTGGCCCGCAACGGAGTTGAACCGGCGCACAAGCATGATTTAAGCACTGTGAAAAGGGTTGTCTGCGCCGGTGAGGTGCTCAACCCGGCGGCCTGGAAATGGTTCCAGGAGGATGTGTTCCGAGGCAAGATACCGGTGATCGACCATATGTGGCAGACGGAGACGTCCGGCGCCATCATCGGCAACCCCTACGGGCTGGGCATGGCGCCCATCAAACCGGGTTCCTCGGGATTCCCCACACCCGGCGTTATTGCCGATATCGTTGATGAGAAGGACGGCCGCTCGCTGGGAGTTGGCGAGAAGGGCATCCTGGTTATCAAGAAGCCCTTCCCGGGGCTCACGCCGACCCTCTGGGGCGACCCGGAACGTTACAAGACCGACTACTGGGAGGCCAAGCCGGGCACCAGCGGCATGTACTATGCCGGTGACGCCGCAGAACGTGACGCCGATGGGTACATCTGGTTTGCCGGGCGTGCTGATGAGGTCATCAAGATTGCTGCACACAGAATAGGTACAATCGAGATTGAGAATGCCCTGGTTGCTCACCCCGCAGTCGTGGAAGCGGCCGTTACAGGTGTCCCCGATGAGCTGCGTGGTGAGGTTGCCAGCGCCTTCGTAGTGCTGCGGGCAGGCTTCCAGCCCAGCGACGAGCTCAAGAAGGAGCTTATAAATCATATCAGGAAGGAAATGGGCCCCATCGTGGTCATGAAGGACATCAACTTCATTCACATGCTGCCCAAAACCCGCAGCGGCAAGATCATGCGCCGCGTCATCAAGTCCCTGCTCATGGGTAAGGAACTGGGCGATATCTCGACCATCGATGAAGAAGCTTCAGTGGAAGAGATAAAAGAGGCCATCGGCAAGCTGGGCAAGATTTAAAGTTCTGGCAGTGATAATAAGAGAGGGCGGGTTTTTAAAACCCGCCCTTTTTGGTGTCAGGCCAGTTCAAAGTTCAGCGGCATCTGTGACCAGACTTGACCCTCAAGTTCACGGCCCGCCTTTTTCTTATTAAATCCTCCCCATTGTTTGAAAAAGAAGGGGACTCCAGTGCCCAGGCATTGGTCTCTAATGCCGATAATCCATTCCCTGCTAACCGGGCGAGCGCCGGGTCCCGATTCCCCCCCTACTATTGCCCAGTCTATTCCTCTTAGATCAATATGGCGTATTGGACCAAGCAGCGGTTCAAATGAAATGAATTTGATACGGGAATCTATCGTGCGTAGATCGTCCACCCTGAACATATAATCTTCGGCTTCTACGGTGACCCCCATCCAGATGTTCGGGGTCCAATTAAGCCGTGGGCCAAGAGAGGCGAGCCTTTCAGTCCTTTTGGTAAGGATTTGGAAATTATGCCAATGAGCAGCGTTCATGGTCTCGAATATGCGAAAAATGAAATCGTCAGTGACCTCACCCCCATAAATTAGCCCATTGTATAATTAGGGTCTTCCGGTTAAAAAAAGGAGGACTCGACATGACCCGTCGCAAAAGGTACACGGAAGAACAGATCATCAGTATCCTGAAGGAAGCGGAGGCCGGCGCCAGAGCAGTAGACCTATGTCGCAAGTATGGCATGAGCGATGCCAGCTTCTACAAGTGGAAAGCTAAATATGCAGGCCTTACCGTTAGTGAGCTGAAACGTTTGAAAGCCCTTGAGGATGAGAACAGGCGTTTAAAGCAGATAGTGGCAGACCAGGCACTGGATAACCGAGTGCTCAAGGACCTTCTCTCAAAAAACTTCTAAAGCCCGAGGCTAAACGTACAGCGGCTGCATATGCCGCGAAATCCTTCGGGCTGAGCATAAGGAGAGCATGCAATTTAGTTGATCTATGGCGGGCTACATACCGTTACCGGCTGAAAATTGCTGATGACGAAGCTGTCAGACTGAGATTGAAAGAGCTGGCAGAGCAGAGACGGCGATTTGGATGTCATAGATTGCATGTTATTTTGAAGAGAGAAGGACTTGTTATCAATCATAAGAGGACGGAAAGGATTTACAGGGAAGAAGGCCTATCACTGAGGCTCAAGAAGCGCAAGAAGAAGGTAGCTATTCTCAGAGTAAAGTTGCCGGAGCCGGAGCGCATAAATCAACGCTGGTCAATGGATTTTGTTTCTGACAGTCTTTGTACCGGGCGACGGTACAGGGCTTTAAATATAGTGGATGATTTTTCAAGGGAATGCCTGGCTATTGAGGTTGACACTTCAATCGGTGGAGCAAGAGTCGTCAATGTACTGGAGCGCCTTTCGGAACTTAGAGGATTACCTGAGGTTATTACCCTGGATAATGGCCCTGAATTTACTGGCAAAGCCCTGGATGAATGGGCGTATAGAACATGGGTGAAATTGAATTTCATAAGGCCGGGGAAGCCAGTGGAGAATGCTTATATTGAGAGCTTCAATGGCAAGCTACGGGATGAATGCTTGAATGAAAACTGGTTTGTCACTTTAAAGGACGTAAGAGAAGCTACAGAAGCATGGAGAATAGATTATAATGAATTCAGGCCGCATAGATCATTGGGTGATTTAAGCCCATTACAATACGTTCACAAAACCGAGAAAACCTTACTACGCAGTGGACTATAACATGGGGTAA
>CAWHDI010000037.1:0-14745 GCA_963827985.1 uncultured Chloroflexia bacterium
ATGATTTGTACATGGATTCAACTGAAAATACAATATGTGTATGAAAATCAAACGGGCCACACGGCTGTCAATCATAGGTCGGCAGGAAGTAAAACTCGACGGACGGAGGGTCGAATATGTCCTTAAGCAGAGTCCCCGCATCAGAGGAATCAGGCTCGAGGTACATAACGACTCCGGGCTTATAGTGGTCGTCCCCAAAAGATACAGATCAGAGCAGATAGATGATATCCTGAACCAAAAATCGGACTGGATATTACGCCACCTTCCAACCGCAAAACCGGCGCAGATACCGCTTTTCAGGAAAGAAGTCGATCATGGCGAGAAGATAAAATACATGGGCAAAATGATCGAGGTAGTGGTCTCCCCGGAGAAGCAAAAGAACTCCTCGGCTTACCTCAAAGATAACAAGCTTCACATTTCATACGGACAGGGAACGGTAAGCCGGGCCAAGCTCCTGGAAGCATGGTACAGGCAGCAGGCAGCGAACGTTTTCAAGGAAAAGGCCGACCGGTTCAAGGCCATGATGGGCGTCAGGTACAGCCGGATCGAATCCGCGGGCAGAGAAAACGCTGGGCCAGCGCTTCTCCACTTGGCAATCTTTCGATCAATTGGAAGCTACTGCTGGCGCCCGAGGATGTAATAGACTACGTCATAATGCATGAACTGGCCCATTTCAAACACATGGACCATTCAAGAAACTTCTGGGATTACCTCGCAAAGTACTGCCCTCGCTGGCGTGAATACCGGAAATGGCTTGTCACACATGAGGAAGAACTCAAAACCGCCGCAACATTCGCGCATAATAGCCGGTCTTTTTTGACATACGCTCGCAATGGGAGTTAACATATACCTTTGTTGCACATTCAACGTGCAGAAGTGAATTGATTATGGCGCAGAAATCTTCCCTGAACAACAGGCCGCTTGAAATCAGATGGCACGGACGCGGTGGACAGGGGGCGATTACAGCGGCCAAGATCATAGCCCAGGCAGCTTATCGTAAAGGGCTACAGGGGAGTGACGGCTGCACCTTCATTCGGGGCAGAAAGACGCGGCGCACCCGTCAGCGCTTCCACGCAGGATATCCAGCGAACCGGTGCTGGTGGTATCCCAGGTTGAAAAACCGGATATCGTTGTTGTCCTCGATCACACACTCTTGAAGTACCCCGAAGTGCACGCGGGTCTGGGCAAGAACGGCTGGATGATAGTCAACTCACCCTTATCCCCCAAAGAGCTCGGCCTTAAAGGCGAATTCAATATCGCCACGGCGGATGCAACTAAAGTGTGCCAGGACCTGGGACTGATCGTAGCGGGCCTGGTGATTGTAAATACGGCAATACTGGGAGCGCTCTTGCGCTCCACGAAAATAGTGGAAATGCCGATTCTTGAGAACGTAATCCGGGAGCGATTCTCCGAGAACACAGTGGACATTAACCTGGCTGCAATCCACAAAACCTACGAAATAACCAAGATCGGCAAAATAGGATTTTGAACAATGGGTACAAGAGAATGCAATCACATATGTGATGAGTCGTCACCGGGCATCGGCGAAGCAGGAAGGACAGGCGAGTGGCGGACCCTTGTTCCGGTGCTTGACAGCACGAAATGCACTGCCGTCCAAGCTGAACAAGCCTACCTGTTTCCTCTGCTGGCTTTACTGCCCCGAGGCAGTCATTGACCAAGGGCATTCCGCCCTCGATAAACCTGGAATACTGCAAAGGATGCGGAATTTGCGCCCAGGTCTGCCCGGTGCAGGCAATCACCATGGTAAACGAAGAAAAGAGGATAGGCTGATATCGATGGCAGTACAAAGAAAAGCGAACATACATATACTGGACGGAAACCAGGCGGCAGCCAACGCGGCCAAACTGAGCCGCGTCCAGGTTATTGCCGCTTACCCCATAACCCCGCAGACACCCCTGACCGAGCAGCTTTCCCAATACGTGAAGCAGGGGAGCTTCAGGCAGAATACGTAGCTGTCGAAAGCGAGCACAGCGCCATGGCCGTCTGCACTTCGGCTTCCCTGGTAGGCGCCACGTACGTTCACCGCCACCAGCTCACACGGCCTGGCCTATATGCATGAGATGCTTCACTGGGCGGCAGGGGCACGCCTCCCCATCGTCCTGGCGTGCGTCAACCGCGCCCTCGGCGCTCCCTGGAACGTGCTCAATGACCAGCAGGACTCCATCTCTCAGCGTGACACAGGCTGGATACAGCTTTATTGCCGCAACAACCAGGAAATACTGGATACGGTAATACAGGCGTACCGCATAGCGGAGCAGGTCTTATGTGCCGGTAATGGTCTGCTACGATGGCTATATACTTTCCCACACCGAGATGCCCGTGGATATTCCTTCCCAGGAGGACGTCGACAGATATCTGCCTCCCTATAAGCCGCACACCATTCTGGACCCTGACAACCCCAAGAACTACAACCTGGTTACGCTGGCCAACCCGCGTGATCGGCGTGGACGGCAAGCTTTGCCACGGATACATGGAACTCCGCTATCTTCTGCAGGAAGCCCTGCAGAACTCCCGGGAGACCATCCTTAAGGCAGGGCAAGGAGTTCAACCAGGTTTTCGGCCGGGACTATGCCAAGATGTTCTGGGAGGACCGCAACGAGGACGCCGAGATAACAATCGTTGCCATGGGCAGCCTGGCCATGGAAGCCATCGTGGCCGCTGACATGCTGAGGGAAGAAGGCATAAAGGCCGGCGTGCTGGGGCTGAGGGTCTTCCGCCCCTTCCCCAAAGCAGATGTCGTTCAGGCCTTGCGCAAGTCCAAACTCATCGTAGTCTTCGATAAGAATATCAGCTACGGCTCCGAGGGCGCCACATGCTCTGAGATCAAATCGGCCCTTTACGGCACTTACATCAACGCCGCCATCAGGAACTTCATTGTCGGTCTGGGCGGACGCGACGTCAAGGCCCGCGAACTTGTCGAGGCAACCAAAAAGGCGATATCATCTCTCAAGGAGACCGTCATAAACCCCGACTACCCGGAATGGATCTGCCAGATATAGCGGAGAAATTAGTTTGAAAGCCAACGCAGTTAACTTTAACCGAACAGGAATGGATATTACCGGGCAACCGCACCTGCCCGGGATGCGCTCTTTCGCTGGCCTACCGGCATACGCTGAAGGCGCTGGAAGGCCAGTGCATCGTAACCGTGCCGGCAAGCTGCGCCACGGTTATGCACGGCATGTACCCCATAACGGCAGTTAACGTTCCCTGCGTAAATACGCCTTTTGCCTCCACCGGCGCCTCCGCCACCGGCCTGGTTGCCGGGCTTAAAGCGCTGGGCAAGAAGGGAATAACCGTGCTGGCCTTTGCCGGGGACGGCGGCACGCATGATATCGGTATCCAGTCCCTCAGCGGCGCCGCTGAAAGGCAGATGGACTTCATCTACATCTGCTATGACAATGAGGGCTATATGAATACCGGCAACCAGCGATCAGGTTCTACCCCGCTGGGCGCAGTATCCGGCACCACGCCGGTCCTGGGCAAACAGCAGTACCAGAAAGACATGACCGCCATCATGGAAGCGCACGGCCTGCCGTATGTGGCGACCTGCTCGGCTTCCTATCCTCTGGACCTTTACGAAAAGGTCAAGAAAGCCCAGGACCATCGAAGGCACCAGGTTCATGCACATTCATACACCGTGCCCGCCGGGCTGGATTTTCCCCTTCAGCGACACCATAAAGTTCGGTGAGATGGCCGTCGAGACCGGGCTGGTCGTTCTCTACGAGATAGAGGATGGCATTTTCAGGCTTACCTCCGCCAGCGAGTCTATTGCCCGCAAGGGCGGCACCCTTCAGCCTGTCCGTGAGTATTTCATATCGCAGGGCAGGTTCAAGACCATCACCGAAGAACAGATCGAGGAGCTCCAGGAGTGGGTCAATGCACGCTGGAAGCAGTGCCTGCACAGGGCTACCAACCTGTAGGCCTTTTAATCAAATCTGAAAATATGAATTTAGGTATTGCGGGAAAAACGGCGCTCGTTTCGGCAGCCAGCCGCGGCATCGGTAAGGCAATAGCCATCGGGTTAGCTAAAGAGGGCGTTAACATGGTGATATGCGCCCGTAACGAAGCCGGGCTCAGAGCAACCGCCAAAGAAATCGAATCAACCCATTCAGTAAAAATCCTTCCTATTATTGCCGACCTCAAGAAGGGGAGTGAGATAAAAAGCCTGATCCAGGAGACGGTTGACCATTTTGGCTGGATCGATATACTGGTGACAAATGCCGGAGGCCCTCCCAGCGGTCCCTCCCTCAGCTTCAGTGACCAGGACTGGGAATATGCCATGATATTGAACCTGCTGAGCACGGTCAGGCTGTGCCGCGAGGTAATCCCCATCATGAAAAAACAGGGCTGGGGGAGGATAGTCAATATGGTCTCAGTTGCCGCCAAGCAGCCCCTGGAAAACATGATTCTATCCAACTCGATCAGGGCAGCAGTAATCGGCCTGGCGAAAACCTTGTCCCAGGAAGTCGCCGAAGAAAACATACTGATTAACAGCATCTGCCCGGGCTGGATCCTTACTGACCGGCTTGTTTCCATCGTCAAGAAAAGTGCCGAAAGTCACGGCAAAACGTATGAGAACGAGCTTGCCGATCTGACGGCCAACATCCCGATAAAACGCTGCGGTACTCCCGAGGAGGTAGCTAACCTCGCTATCTTCCTTGCTTCCGAGCGGGCCAGCTATATCACCGGCACTACCATCCAGGTCGACGGCGGCCTGGTAAAAGGCCTGCTTTAATCTGACATTACCCTTTCTTCTCTAGCATTCATCTGCATGAACATAACCCCTTGACAAGCCCCGTAATTTATTGTTAGACTGCACACAAATATCCTGTACACAAATAATTTGCTACAAAACTAATCGGACGAGGTGAAAAATGGTTGATGCTATCTATGAAAAATTGCCGGCAGCCCTTAATGCCCGTTCCATGGCATTCCCCGCGGTCAAATGTGATGCATTCTACGACCTGGTAAGTTACCTTTTCACTCCCGAAGAAGCTGCAATATTTGTCGCTATTCCTCTCGGATTATCCCCTGTCGAGGAAATTGCCAAAACCTTGGGGTCACCGACTTGAAGAAACTCGAAGGGCAGCTTGAGACCATGGCCGACAAGGGGCTTATCCACATTCGCGAGAGGGACGGCAAGAAGGTATTCGAAGCACTGCCTTTGTCCCGGGCATCACCGAGTTTCAATTGATGCGGGGCCTTGTAGACGAGCACCACAAGAAGATCGCGGTCCTGCTGAGGGACTATGCAAGGGCCATGATCAAAACGATGATGTCGGCCAACGCTCCTCCATGGAGTCGTATGCGCCGGGAAAGAAAGTGGCAGTCGACAAGGAAGTAAACCACCTGCCCACGATCGTTCCCTTCCAGGAAATAAAGGAGTTGCTGCTGAAAACTGAGTACATCTCCTGCGGGACCTGCATATGCAGGCACCAGGGAGCTTTGCTGGGCAAACCCTCAACCAAACCGGTAAATAACTGCATGATACTGGGTGAATCTGCCAAATTCGCCGCCGAGAGGGGTTTCACTACCCGCCTGACTAAAGAGGAGGCCATTAAAAAGGATCGAGGAAGCTGAGGAAGCCGGCTTGATCCATCAGTTCGCCAACAGCCCTGACATGGCAACCAACCTGCTCTGCAACTGCTACAAAGACCTGTGCATGATTATTCGCGGCGTCACTAAATCCCCCATTCCCAGCATGGCAGTCAATGCCAGGTGGCTGGTAAAAATCAACGAAGACGATTGCACAGCCTGCGAAGCCTGCATACCCAGATGCCAGATGGACGCGCTGAAAATGGTCGACGGCAAGCTGACCAGGGACGAGAAACGCTGCATAGGATGCGGAATCTGCATGTGGGTCTGCCCCACTGAAGCGCTCAAACTCGAGGCCAGGCCTGCCAGCAAGATACCGCTCAGAGGTTAACATAGCGTTACCTGTATTAAGATAAGGAGGTGAAAAATGGCTCAACGCAGTATATGACAAACTCTCTGCAGCACTCAATGCCCGCAATACGGCTGTACCTGCCATCAAATGCAAGGAATATCTATGACCTGGTGGAATTCCTTTTCACGCCCGAAGAGGCCGCTATATTCTGTGCAATGCCCGTTGAATACACCACGGTGGAAGAGATTGCCGCCAACTTGGGAGCCAAAGATCTGAAGAAGCTGGCCGGCCAGCTGGAGACGATGGGCGACAAGGGGCTTGTACACATCAAAGGAACAGACGGCAAAAAAATGTACGAAGCCCTTCCCTTTGTGCCCGGCATATTCGAATTTCAGCTCATGTCGGGCAAGGTGGATGAGCGAGCGAAGAAGTGGGCATTCCTGCTCAAGGATTACTCCAAGGCGATACCAAGGGAATTGATGTCGGCCGCTCCCCCCAAGATAGAAAAATCGGCGCCGGGCAAGAAAGTGCATGTTGAAAAGGAGGTCACGCACCTTACCTCCGTCATCCCCTACGACGAGATGAAGCAACTTAATAATGGACACCGAATATATTGCAGCCGGCACGTGCGTCTGCAGGCACCAGGGCAACTTGATCGGCAAACCCAGCTCTGAGCCGATGAACAACTGCATGGTTTTCGGTGAATCGGCCAAATTTCCATTGAACGCGGTTTTGTCAAAAGATTAACCAAAGGAGGAAGCGTTGAAGAGGCTGGACGAAGCCGAGAAAGCAGGGCTGGTCCACACCTATGCCAACAACCCCGGCCAGTACACCAATATCCTTTGCAATTGCTGCGGGTGCCATTGCTGGATCATAAAGGGATCAAAGAGATCTCACCGGTGCCCGAGCCAGATGGTCGTTGCCCGCTATCTCGTACAGATCAACGAAGACGAATGCACGGCCTGCGAAGCGTGCCTGTACCAAGATGCTGGATGCAGGCGCTCAAAATGGTAGACGGCAAATTGACTCGTGATGAAAACCGCTGCATCGGCTGCGGCACTATGCATGTACGTCTGCCCGACCGAAGCGCTTTACCTGGAGCCCAGAGAGGGAGGCAAAGTGCCCAAAACGCCGATTCCGACTTCAAGAAGTGCTAGAATCGGCAGGTTTATTCTGCTCTTTTTCTCTGCCGGGCCGCGCGGTCACGTGCCCACCGGTGTATCTCATCCAGGGCCGGCGGGGCACGCTGAAAACATCCACATCCTGCGGGAACTGCACCATGTGCCCCTCTCTTATAAACAGCAGGGCAATATCGCCGTCTTTCAGCGTCTCATCAATGGTCTTTCCGATCTGTTGATACCTCTTGCGGGAAGCGTCGCCGAAAGCCTCATAGACTGTCTTGGCAACCTTTTCGCTGAGGAAACCCATCATCATGCAGCGTTCCCAGTCCATCACTTCTTCCAATAACTCGAGTATCCTCGATACATTTGAGTGTCTCTGCGTTCTTATTTCTGGCAGAGACAATAGCGTGGCTCTTCGGGTTCAGGGTTTCCAGCATCATCAACCCCTCTTCGCCACCAGCATTGATAGTCTCGTGAAAAATGACGGTGACGCTGCCGAGTTTGCCCTCCAGTTTTGTCACCATCTCGTTGACCTGCTGCCAGTATTTTTCGAACAGCTCCAGGTATTCCGCAGGAGAGTCTTTGCCGGCGTAAACCAGGGGTACCTGCATGATCTTGCGATTATGTTTGAAACTGCTAACTTCGGGTTTTTCTATTTTGCCAAGGTCCTGTGACATATCTTCAATCCTTCCCCATTTTCAAAATTAATACTTGATTATTTTAAAGTCCTGCAAGCCCGGTGACAAATATACAGAGTAAACAATATTCTCAATCTCCCTTAGGTGCAATCTCCGGGGATTTCCCTATTGACATAGTCAACCCCGCATTTTAAAATAAATGAACCTTATTCATTATAAAGGCCGGAGTACATATGGCGCGTAAGAACCGACCCGCAGAAACGGGATGCCATCCTGAAATCGGCCCGCGAACTTTTCAAAGAGTGCGGAGTTGAACAAACCACGATGGCCAGGATAGCCGGAAAGGCCGGCATAGCTACAGGAACCATATACCTCTACTTTGATTCCAAGTCTAAAATAATCGACGCCCTTTGCGACTATTACCTTCTGGATAATCTCAAGGTCACTGCCCCCGAATATGAAAACCCGGACATACAGCAGGCCATCTCCAGGACAGTCCATGCAGCTCTCAAGCACGCCTCTGCAAAATGCCGACCTGGTACGCCTGATTGATCTGCGCCGGAGCATCGGAGGCAAGATGAACAGGCCGCAGGCAGACAGGGTTGTCCAGAAAACCCTCAGGGAAGGACTGGCAAAATACATGGAGGAAGGCTCTATACGCCCCTATAATGCCGCGGTATTGGCAGAGCTTGTTGGCGGCATGTTGGAATGGATATCCAAAGTATGCTTCGTCTGGTCAGATCTTGATCCAATGCGTTATGAGGACACACTGGTAGAACTACTCCGGCACGCTCTACTGAAGAATTATAAGGGGAAACTCAAATGACAAAACCAATCAAAACCGTAGCAATCATAGGTTCCGGGTTTCATGGGCATACAAATTGCTGTGAGAGCTGCGCTCCATGGGTCATCGGTGCGCATCTACGATTTAAAAAAAGAGGCGCTCGATAAGGCCAGAAACGATATCAAAGATAATACTGGACGTATGCTCCCTGGAAGGTGAGTTTAAGGGAGATGCCGAGACATACCACAAGAGAGTATCGTATTACAGCGACCTTGCCGATGCAGTAAAAGATACTGACCTGATAATAGAAATAGTGCCCGAAAGGCTCGAACTCAAGAGAGAAGTATTTGCCCAACTGGATAAGCTGGCGCCGCCTGCAACGATAATAGCAACAAACAGCTCCTCACTTCCGGTTTCCAAAATAGAATCGGCCGTCACCCGCAAGGATAAGGTGGCCAATATTCACTTTTATGCCCCTGTGATGAAAAACTATTTCGTAGATATCGCAGGCGGGACCGAGACCAGCAAGGAGACTATTCAAGCACTGGACGCCTGGGCAAGGAGTATTGGTTGTCTTCCCGCCATTGTTAAGAAAGAATGCATGGGATTTGTATTCAACCGCATATGGCATGCCGTAAAAAGGGAGTCTCTCGCCTCCTGGGGCAACGGCAACGCCGATTTCCGGGACATCGACCGCGCCTGGATGATATGGTCGGGTATGCCAACCGGCCCCTTCGCCATGATGGACGGCGTCGGACTCGACGTAGTCTACGATATAGAGATGCAATATTACCTTGACAGTAAAGATCCCAAAGACAGGCCTCCCGATGCGCTCAAAGCTATGATCGATCGCGGCGAGCTTGGGATGAAAAGCGGAAAGGGATTCTATGATTGGAAAAACCCGGAGTTTGCAAAACCCGAATTTTTGAAACCGCGATAACGGAGACTGATCAGCCCTGCACTAACCAAGATAGACGGAACGAGATAGGAGGTTTGCTATGCCCAATGACAAGCCCGAAGGACCAGTTAACGAGTACCAGACCGGAGGCTGGAAAGCACACTGGATACTCATAGTCTGTACCCTTCTGTACGTATTCAACTATATGGACCGTCCTGGTGCTAACGGTAGTCATGCAGCCCATGAAAATCGACCTGGGTCTGAGTGATTCCGATGTCGGCCTGGCCGTCACCGTTTTCACACTCAGCGTAGCCCTCTTTTCTATTCCGATACTATACCTGGTTGACAGGTGGAGCCGGAAAAAGATGATATTCCTGATGGCCGTTGCCTGGAGCATTTTCACATTTTTAACAGGGCATGGCCAGGAATTTTATAGGAGTTTTATTGCCAAGGATGTTCGTGGGAGTTGGCGAAGCCGGTTTCTCAGGCGGCGGCACGGCGATGATAACAGCTGCTTATCCCAGGGGAAAACACGGCATGATGCTGGGCATATTCAACATAGGGATTACCATAGGTTCAGCATTGGGCATGATCATCGGCGGCATAATATCGGTTAAATTGGGCTGGCGATACGCTTTCTTCATCTTCGCTATACCAGGAATCATCCTGGGCATTTGCGCCCTTTTCCTCAAAGACTATAAAACGGTCGATGACAGGGCCAGCGGGGCGGGGTTGGCACCCCTTTTTCGATCGATGGCAGATTTGCTCAAGATTCCGACGCTGCGCTGGTTCTTCCTCGGATACGGATTACTATTGCTCATGAGCCAGGCCAAGATGTACTGGACTGTGTCACTGGTCATGAGGGAATTCAACATTAAGGAGGATACTGCCGGGTTAATCTTAAGCATCGGCATCCCTCTTGCCGTACTCGGCACATTATTAGGCGGATGGTTCTCGGACTTCTGGCACAGAAGAAACCGGAAGGGCCGGATGCTGCTGCCAGCCTGGACAGCACTTGTGTCAGCGGTCTTCCTGGCCATTGCGATCCTCGTCCTGCATCTCGACTGGCAGGTCGCGGGTGTGCTTGCCACAGCATACGGGTTTATCTATTACGTGGGCATGCCAGCACTGGGAGCAGTCTCACAGGAAGTCATACCGCCGGCGCATAAAGGGCTCTCCTGGGGCATGACGATGTTCTTCATGTACATGCTCGGCGGAGCATGGTCGCCATGGGCTGTAGGAGGCATATCCGACGCGTTGGGGGGCGGCGCTGACGGTCTGTCATGGGCACTGCTGGTCACCTGCGTCGGAGGAATTGGCGCTGCCCTTTGCTTCTTCATGGGATCAAGGACCTATGTGGCTGACGCGGACAAGGTAAAAGATACTGTACTCATAGCTGATAAATAACTGTTCCAGAGGAACCGATATGAGGCAAGTAATATACCGGGCTTTAGAAAAGCCAAATAATACAAAGGAGGAGATCAGTGGCAGCTAATAATAATATCAATAAAGCAGCCGTAGTTGGAGCCGGCACCATGGGACATTCCATCGCCCAGGTCTTTGCACAGAACGGTGTTGAGACCAGCCTGGTAGATCTGGATCAGAAGATGCTGGACCACGCTATGGTCCTGGTAGAATCAAACCTGGAAACACTGGCTGAATTCGGGAAAGTCGCGTCCGGCGATATACCTGCCATTATTAAACGAATCCACCCTGTAGTGGACCTTGCTGCCGGTTGTAAAGGCGTGGACTTTGCTGTCGAGGCCGTAAGCGAGGTGGTTGAGGCCAAAAAGAAAATATTCTCGCTGCTCGAAAAGAACTGCCCTCCAAAGGCTATTTTGGCCAGCAATTCTTCAAGCTTGAACATCTTTGATTTCGTCGAAATCGCAGACCCGACGCGCCTGGTGGTAACCCACTGGTTTGCCCCAGCCCATATAATACCGCTGGTTGAAATTGTCCCGGGGCCCAAGACCAAACAGGAGACCGTCGACATGATGGTCGACTTCCACAGGCGAATGGGAAAGCTGCCAATCGTATTCAAAGGGCTTAACGGCCCATCTCTGGTAAACCGCTTCCAGGACATGATGTCATATCCCATGTGGGAAGCACTGGAGAAGGGATGGGCCACAGCGGCCGACATTGACCTGGCATTCAAGGCGGCGCTGGCAGTGCGCCTGCCCATAACAGGTATCGTTCAGAGGCTGGATTTTACCGGCATGGACCTGGTTATGGATATCAGTAAGAAATATGGCATGTCCAACCCTGTAGCAGAGAACCTGGTCAAAGAGGGACGCCTGGGCGCAAAAACGGGCAAAGGTTTCTTCGACTATGGCGGCCGTAGCGAGGCGGAAATATTGAAGGAACGCGATATCAAGTACCTAAAAATGCTGGAATTCCTGGAAAAGCTGGACGCATTCAAGCCGATTTAATAGGTACTTTCAATGCTGCTAAATGGAAAACGGGGGACTGAGATCTCAGGTCCCCGTTGATTCAGTCAAATTTTCAGGCTCTCACCAGCCGCCGCTGGCGCCGCCGCCGCCTGACATTCCACCTCCGAATCCACCGAAACCACCACCACCGCCGGAACCGCCTCCGAAACCGCCGCCCCAGAACCCGCCCCAGGTCCTGTGCCACTGGGTAGATTTGCCGGCAGCCACCTGCTTCTGGTAGCTCTTTGAAAGCAAATAATCGGTCCCAAGACCCAGCCCTGCGAAAATTATCGGGACCACAATCAACGCTGCCAAGCCGCCGACCGTCAATCCTATTACAACGCCTGCGATAGCGCCCCATATGCCGCCCAGCCAGATACTCTTGCTTCGGGCCATAAAACCCATCAAATATACAGTGATTATCGTCATGACTATAAACGCCGCCAGCCAGTTACCAAACAGATTTTGCACCGGATTATCTTCGAGGGGAGCAGGAGGAGTCCCCTTTCCTTATATAGTCCTCAATTGAATTTACACCTGCTACAATGCCGCCCTCGTAGTCGCCCTTCTTGAAACTCGGCAATACATCATTATCTCGAATCCTGCCTGCGCGCCCGTCCGTAATCACAGGTTCAAGTCCGTAGCCCACCTCTATCCGCATTTTCCTGTCATCAAGAGCGACCAGAAATAGCACACCGTTGTTTTGTCCTTCTGGCCGATACCCCATTTCTCAAAGAGCCTGTACAGCGTAGTCTTCAATGGTGTCACCTTCGAGGCTTTTAACCGTGACCACCGCGACCTGCGCGGTTGTATCCTTCTGTAACTGCGTGAGCTTCGCTTCGAGTTGGGCTTTGACCTGAGGTGACAACAGGCCTGCGTAATCGTTCACAAAGCCCTGGTAATCAGGAAAATTCTGCGCACATACCAATGTTGCCCCAAGCGACAGCAGTACCAGGACACAGGTGAGAGCCAATGCCAATGACAGCAGGAACCGTTTCACTAAAACTCCACTTTAGGCGCCTGGTCAGCGCCGGTCACAGATTGGAAGTACTGCTTTTCGGTGAACCCGAACATGCCGGCCAGCATATTGGTCGGGAAAGTCTTGATCTGAGTATTATATTCCCTGACAAGATCGTTATAGCGCCTCCGTTCCACACTGATGCGGTTTTCCGTGCCGGACAATTCGTCCATCAGCGCTGTCACATTCTGGCTTGATTTCAGCTCCGGGTAGTTCTCCACAATTGCCAGCAACCGTCCCAGTGCATTTTCCACCTGCCCGGCTGCCGCTGCCTTTGCATCTACCGTGGTTGCGCTTCCGTACTGGGTCCTTGCCTGCGCGATGGCATCAAACACCGTCTGCTCCTGCTTCATAATACCCTTAACCGAGTTGACCAGGTTGGGGATTAGATCAAAGCGTCTCTGGTATTGAGTTTCAACCTGCGCCCACTGGGCATCGATAGCCTGCGACTTTGTCACCAGGCCGTTATATATACCAATAAGGGAGACGGCAATAATAATGCCGACTACAACAACGGCGCCCACCGCCGCTAACACGCATCCCCAGGGAGATTTCATGGTTTTATCCTCCTAAATCTTAAGGAAAAATTAAGTGCTCAGCCCACAATTCTACATCACGTATGTAGCATCCACAAATCCCGCCGGCGGGGCTGATAGTTCTTTCTTGTAAGCAATATTTGCAAGGTCTATAATCGTGGACACAAACGGGAAGGAGGTTGACTGGCAATGAATAAAGCGCTTGCGGCCCCGTGCGGATTGTATTGCGGAGTGTGTGGTATTCACATTGCGTGGCGGGACAGTAACGAAAAATTCAAGGAGAAACTTGCGCCCGTTTATGGAGTCAAGCCGGAAGATCTGGTTTGTGACGGATGCCTGTCCGATCGCGTCTTTGGATATTGCCAGGTCTGCCCGATTAAATCATGTTGCAGCGACAAGCAGTTAGAAGGGTGTCACCAATGCACAGATTTCCCCTGCAAATTTATAGATAATTTCCCGGTCGCAGTGGGCAAGAAAGTAATCCTACGCTCAGTCCCAAAGCGGCGTGAAGCCGGCACTGAACAGTGGATGGCAGAGGAGGAAAAACGCTATACGTGTCCCCAGTGTGGACATCCGGCATTCAGGGGCGCTAAAAGGTGCCGCCAGTGCGGAAACCTAATCGATTTGGACTGAGAGTAGGGAAGATAAGCACTTACCAATCCCGCTATGCTATAATTTACCCAGTTCATAAATGCCTAAATTCAGCTTCATGCCCCGCGACGATAAGTTCTTCGATTTATTCGAAGTAAGCGCCAGTAACATGGTCAAGGCCGCGGAAACCCTGAAAGATATGATCTATACGTGGGATAGTGTAGATCAGAAAATGGATGATCTCACCAAGATCGAACATCAGGGTGATACGATCACTCATGAAATCATGTTTCAGCTCAACCGATCTTTCATCACACCTTTTGACAGGGAAGATATAGGCATGCTGGCCCATTCGCTCGATGATGTCACCGATTTGATCCAGGCCGCGGCCGATACTATGGTCCTTTACAAGGTAAAAACACCGGGAAAACGAGCCAAAGAACTGGCAGATATTATCTGTCAGATAACGAAAGAGGTAGAAATCGTTATGCCGAGTTTGCGAAGGCATAACGCCAACCTTGAAAAAATACTTAACAGCTGCGTGGAAATTAACAGGCTCGAAAACGTCGCCGATACTATTTACCGCACGGCGCTGACGGAACTGTTCGATGAAACCGATATCGCCGATATAATCAAGTGGCGTGAGATATACGAACATATGGAAAGCGCCACAGATATGTGCGAGGACGTGGCCAATGTCCTTGAAGGCGTTGCGCTCAAGCACGCCTGAGCATCGCTTTAATCAACTGCCTCCTCTGTATCCCCGATTTCCCTTTATTCTTCATCTGTAGCGTCAACCACTTCAGAGTGTTAAGCTCTCATA
>CAWHDI010000038.1:0-40293 GCA_963827985.1 uncultured Chloroflexia bacterium
TCATGACGGAGCGGATTGATTCTTTTAGACTGGGATGACGCTTCGTTGGATATGGAAAACCATTTCTCCATGGGTCGCCAGGGGAAATTAGTTATAATCCCGATTTATCGGGATTCAACACTCCCAGGACGAAGCCCGTTAGTTATTTAAGACCACGGTTACGCGTCGTTGGATACCAAATAAAGAAGCCCTAAGCTCTAAACAAACTCCAATTCCAAAATTCAAATATTGGTGTTTTGACTAGGGGTTTTAAGTATTTGCAGCAGGCTATTCGCCTTTTTCTTTGTAGCGTCCGGCGCAGACTATATACTGTTTGCCGTCGCTGCCGGTCACCAGTTTATAGTAGGCCGTCTTATAGTAAAGACCGATTTTACCCGGCAGTGTGAATACATAGTCCTCCCAACCCGTCCCGTTCTTAAGCGCATCGTCCACGATAGCGTCGCGGAAAAGTTTTCCCGCCATGTCCGGCACACCTTTGAAATTGCGCCCTACCACTGCAGGATTGTCGGCATTGGCCACTTCGGTCACGTATTTATCAAATACATATACATAGAGCGAGCGGTTTTGCCGGCTGAGATAAGGGCTGGCCCCGGCATTTATACTCTTGATAGTCCCCTGAGCATCACTACCCATATCAGTGGACGTCTTGTCTACAAGCTGGATTACAGCATCTTTCGATACACTGTCGGACGTATAACGAGGCAATGCGTAGCTCGTAATTATATCATCGTAGTCGCTCATCTTGCCGGCGTCCCCCGGCTTCTTCAAATCGTCCAGGGCCTTTTGCCATGCCTGAATGGTGGAATCGGGCGTCTCTTTATTAAAGGCAATATACCAATCCAACCGGCGCACAAATTTCACCGGCTGAATTTCAGCCGGGTTGATGCCCGCCCCATATGCAATGAACTGAAGTCCTTCGGACGGTCCAAGCCAGAGATCGACTTTGCCGTCGACCAGCTTTTTGATGCATTCCGCCGGATCCTGGCTTACATCCAGGTTGGTGAATCCCTCCGACTGCAGAAATATCTCGTTTGAATCATCTTGATATACGGCGATGGACTTGACCTTCTTAGCTTCATCCAGCGAGCCAATCTTTATGTCGGCGCCCTGCTTGCAATAGAACCAGTTATCGGCGGTCCCGATGGGACCGACCCATTTAAAAAGCTGTTCGCGCTGCGGCATGCGGCTGGTTGAGTAAAGAGCGGTACCGGGATCCTTCTGAACAATAGCATAGCCCTGCGTCCAGGGCATGATCTCAATTTCCGCCTTGCTGCCTGTAGCGGCGGCTATCCTGCGGACGATCTCGGTAGACTGCCCGGAAATATTGCCCATTTCATCGGTAAAATTGTAAGGAGGGTTCTCCTCGCTCAGGATACGCAGGCCGGGCTGTGAACAACCGGTCAAACAGGCGGATACCAGGATTAATGCGGCAACAGCCGTAATCACAAATCTTCTCATTAGCCTGCCTCCCTTATAAAACTATGATTCCAGACAATGCCTTAGCTTGTACCAGATAGGCGCAGATACTTCACATATCCAATGATTTCGTATATTATTATTTAATATACATTGATTGATTATACAATTAAGTACCTGCTACCTGCCTGTGCGAACCACGGGAAATTTCACGGCTATATTTAACAATATAAACGATATTTAGAGGATTTGGCAATGGCAATAAAAAAAACACGCAGCGATCCCACGGACCAGGTTAGAGGGACCAGAATGAACCGCGCCCAGCGTGGGAAGCAAATTGCCTTGCTCAGAAAAAGGCAGATCACCGGCGCAGCCTACGAAATCATCGCGGAAAAAGGCTATTACAACTTCACCATGATGGATATAGCCAAGCGCGCAGGAGTATCATCCGGGCTGATTCACCATTATTTCAAGGATAAAGAAAACATGCTCGTGACCCTGCTCAGGGAGATGCAGCAAAACGTAAGAGCAACCACGGAGCAGGCTATACAAGAGGTAACCGACCCGAAGGAAAAGCTCGAAGTATTTATGGACAGGGCCTTTGCGCTGGTGGAAACGCAGAGGGAATACCTCTATGTGACCTACGACTTCCTGACGCAGATCAAGTTCAATGAACGGATGCAGCGCATTATGAGCAAGCTGTACCGCGGGTACAGGGAAACGATGGTGGAAATCCTGCGGGAAGGCAAGACCAGCGGCGTTTTCAAGGCAGTCGATGAGCACTACACGGCCAGCCTGTTCGTATCAATAATGCTGGGAATAGAACTTCAGTACGTGATCGACAATACCGCCTTTTTCTACCGTGACTACACCAGCAAGATCAAGAAACACATTTTCGACATGGTACTGGCAGACAAATAACCGGCTTCGCTAACAACCGGCCCAGATCTATTAAAGGGCCACCGGGTCAGTCTTTGCAGAGCGCCTGCAGCCGTTTGAACGCTGACTGCTGGTCCAGGCCTCCCCCAACGAATTCCTTCTTGATGCGAATAACATCGTCCCGGATGCCCATCGAAATCAGTCCCTTTTCATCCAGGGGGAACTCGGGAAAGAGGAAGAAAAGTTTGGCTACCTCCCCTTTATCGCCGCAGATCAATTCCTGGATAGGCTGCTGCATCAAGTCCTTTTCCTCCCTGGTGAGGGGCGCTGCGGTGAACACTTCGTAGCAAAAATGGTAGCGGCATTCCCGAGGGCGCCTGTCATAGATAGGACATGTGGTGAAAGACTCCGAAAAGAACAGGCAGTTAATATTTTTGCAGCAATAACCGTTGCAGGGCGGGCAAACGTCCACAGCCGCCTTATTCATAATTTTGACCAACCGCGCTATGACGGGCCCGAACAGCTCCTCAAAATCGCCATCGGTGAGAAATATTTTCTTGTTCAGATATTCGTCCGGCATTGGTTACGATAATCCCTATAAGTAAATTGTCCAATATTTTAACACAGGCTTACAGCGGATTAATGGGCGGGTAACGGCTGCCGGCCCTTATTTTACAATTGCGCGGCGCGGGCTTACCGCTAACCCTGATTTGTTATATAATCACGGCAAACATAAATATACCGGACGCCCGGTCTCTAACTGATGGTTTTCCGGTACATATCTTCTATCTCAAGCTCTACTTATATACGGGCAGACAATTCAAGCAGATCCTGGAACAACATATAACAAATTCAGACGGGAGGTAATTATATGATCAGGACGGTTGATCAGTATCTAAAAAGCCTTGACGACGGCAGGGTGGTCTATTGCCTGGGAGAAAAGGTGAAGGATGTGAGGACGCATCCCATGCTGAGGACAATAATCCGCTCGGCCGCGCTGGACTATGCCCTGCCCAACGATCCCAAATTCCACGATCTCTACGTAACGAAGAACGCAGAGGGGGAGGACGTGAACTTCCTGCTCACTCCTCCGAGGACGAAAGAGGAGCTCCTGCGCAGGCGCGAATGCTTCATCCAGGGCATCCGCTCCGGGGGAGGCTTCCTGGTGCACTGCATGGGAGTAGATGCGCTGGCAGCCTGCACGCTGGCAGCCAACAAAATGGACAAGGCCCTCGGCACTAACTACGTGGAGCGGGTTGAAAACTACCGCAAGTACCTCCAGAAAGGTGATGTGGGCATCACGGGCGCCATGACCGACGTCAAAGGCGACCGCAGCCTGCATCCATCCAAGCAGGTCCAGCACAAGGACTTCTACGTCCGCGTGGTGGACAGGAAGAAGGACGGCATAGTAGTGAGGGGCGCCAAGATACACATCAGCGCGACACCTTGCGCCAATGAAGCGATTGTCCTGCCCTGCCGCACTCACGGCGAGGACGATAAGGACTATGCCCTGTCGTTTGCCGTCCCGCTGGGCACCAAAGGCGTAAAGCTGCTGGCCGTCGAGCCGGTTACCCGGTCATACGGCGAAGAAGCCGCCTGGGACTACCCGCACGCCTGGGGCCTGCAGCCCACCGAATGCCTGATCGTTTTCGACGACGTATTCATCCCCTGGGAAAAGGTATTCATGTGCGGCGAATGGCAGTTCTCGCGGGATATTACGTACGGATTTGCCAGCTTTCACCGGCTGTTCGGCACCTGCAAGATGGTGGGAGAGCTTGAGAAACTGACCGGCGCAGTAAGGCTGATCACGGAGTACAACGGCCTGGAGAAATACGAGCATATCAGGAACAAGCTGGCCTGGATGGCCATGATCACCAACACCGTGGCCAGCCTGGGCGAGATGTCCTGCATTAAAGGCACGCTGGACCAGGCATCCGGCATGATGGTCCCCGACCTGATGCTGACCAACTCGGCCAAGTTCATCTTCGCCGACAGCTTCCACCAGATGTGCCAGATAGCGCAGGATATCTGCGGCGGCATCGCCACAACCGTGCCCAGCTATCGCGACTGGAAGAACCCCGAGACACACGATTATATCGAGAAATACCTGGGCGGCAAGGCGGGCGTCCCCACCGCCGACCGGATCAAAGTCATACGCATGATCAAGGATATGACCCACAACTATTACCAGATCGACCATATCCACGGCGAGGGCTCCAGGGCGGCGCAGCAGATCTTCCTGTATTTCAGCGCCAACTGGGACAGGTACAAGGCGGCAGCCAAGCGCGACCTGCATATCGACGGCTACCAGTCCGACCCCATCTACGGCCACCTGGTAGATGCGGAGAAAGCTGTGGAACCGCATATGCCGCCGATCGATAAGTCCTATAAATTGTTTTCGAACATGGAGTAGTTTCGCATTTTCATTCATGGGGCGTCCCGATCGACCGGGACGCCCCGTCGGTCAATCTTGAGTCTCCGATTGCCGGACTCTGCCATACGCTATATAATTCCAACTAATGTCTTCCAAGAGTTTTGCCGTTCCCAATCAAAAATGGTTCAAAGAGGGGCATCTGCATCTCCGTTTTCCTGACGGTTGGGACGTTGTGCCCTGCCTGATGAACGGCCACGACGCACCCGAGCTGACGCGCAAGCAAATTGAGGAGGCCTTTGCCAAACCCATAGGATCATCCCGGTTGAGCGAGCTGGCCAAAGGGAAAAAACAGGTCGCTATTATTTTCGACGATTTTTCACGTCCTACACCAGTGTCGATCCTGCTTCCTCACGTGCTGGACGAACTGAAAGAGGCCGGGATACCCGATCATGCGATACGCCTGGTCTGCCGCGGCCGGCTGCCACGGCGCACACACTTACGTGGACTTCGAGAAGAAGCTGGGTTCACACATACTGGACCACTATCCAGTCTACAACCACAATATCTATGAAAACTGCACGCATGTGGGGAAAACCAGCCAGGGCACCAATCTTTATGTAAACTCCGAGGTGATGTCATGCGATCTGAAAATCGGCATCGGCTCGGTAATAACGCATCCGCAGACCGGATTCGGCGGCGGCGGCAAGATCATCCTGCCGGGCGTAGCAGCGCTGGAATCCATTGAGCATTATCACAGCCTCGAGTTTAAGGCCAGAGAGGAGGGCAGGGGCAATACTATCGGCATGTCCTGCTACGCCGAGAACCCGCTGTTCAAGGATTTCACGGAGGCTGCAAAAATGGCAGGCCTCGACTTCAAGATCGACGTGGTCCTCAACGGAGCGGGACGCGCCTGCGCCATATTCTGCGGCGACGTGCAGAAGGAGCATCTAAAGGCGGTTGAATACGCCGTCCCTCATTATGCCACCAGGCCGGTGCCGGGGACCGAGGTTGCGGTCATCAACACATACTGCAAAGGCAATGAGGCCATTATCGGCCTTATCATGGGGATAACCATGCTGGTGGAAAAAGGCGGCCACCTCGTACTGATCATGGACTGTCCATCCGGCCAGGTCATTCACTACCTGATAGGCAGCTTCGGCAAGGCCATCAAGGGACGCCAGTTCAAAAAGGTGGACTATGGCCTGCCGTGGATAAAACAGGTGATCGTACTTTGCCCGCAGTTCGAGCATTCCATGGCAGACTGGCTGGCAATACCCGGCACCAAATGGGTGAAATCATGGCAGGGCGTACTGGACATACTGGAAAAGGACTATCCATCGGGCGCCAGAGCCGCCATCGTCCCCGACGGTACCATCCAGTACATCTCGTCAAAATAGTCCCGGAGTAGAGTAAATTAACATGCCGATCAACGCTGAACTACTAGACAAATTCACCAAACAGGCGACGAAACCCGGAGCGCAGGTATTCATGGCGCACACCGTGGAGGAGGCCGTCGATTACATCCTCAAGATGGTGAAGGACAAAGACATAAAAACAGCGGTCAAAGCGAATTCGGCGATCGCCGGCAAACTGGGGCTGGCGGACAAGCTGGCCGAGTGCGGCGTCAGGGTAACAGAAACGTCCATGGTACAGTGGGTATTGCAACTTGCCAAAGGCAAAGAGGTCCCGGCGGCAGAATTGGCAGCGCTCATATCATCGGCAACGGGCCAAAAGGTGGAACCCGAGCCTGCAGCGATGCTCAAGGCAGCCCGCAAAGCGCTGAAGGAAGCCTATGTTAGTGCCGACCTGGGGATAACGGAAGCCGACTTCGGCATCGCCGAGACCGGCACAGTAGTAACACTGGAGAACGAGGGCAATGCCCGCCTGGCTGCGGCGCTGCCCCGGCTTCACCTGACCCTGCTCCACTGTGACAGTATAGTCACTGATATCGCGGCCGCTGCGGAAAAAATCAAAGGCACGTCGGCGGGAATTCCCGGGCACAAGGTCGGAACGTTCATCACTTACCTGACAGGCAGGAACACTACAGGCGATATACCCAGCATGTTCTTCGCAAGGGCGCAGGGGCCGGCCGAAGAGCACATACTGCTTATCGATTTACCCTGATCCGCCAATAAGCACGCCCCCCGCATATCGAGGTAGAATTTGGCCGCCAAACTTAAAAAGCAAATCAGGCAAGCGCTGGCCGACAAGGAACTGCAGGCTGCGCTGAGCGGTTTCACGGCCATATGCAAAATCGGGCGACGCTACGGCATGAAGGGCGTGGCCTTTGAAGAGCTGCGACAGGACCTCCGCTCACGCAAAGAAAAATCCATAGAAGACCTTCCTGACCTGCTCCGCCAGTTTAAAGAGAACGCGTCCGCCGCCGGGGCCATTATCTATGAGGCCCCAAACGCCGCCAGCGCCAACGCTTACGTTAAAAAGCTGGCAGCCCAACGCGGCGTAAAGCATATTGTTAAATCCAAGTCCATGCTGAGCGAGGAGATCGGCCTGCGGGAATACCTTGAAAAGGCAGACATTGAGGTAGCTGAGACTGATATAGGAGAGCGTATAGTCCAGCTTGCCGGCGAAAGGCCCTCGCATATTACGGGGCCCGCCATCCACAAGACGGTCGAGCAAATAGCCCGGCTGCTTTCCCAGGCGACCGGAAGGGAAATCAGCACGGACGGCACCGAGCTCCTGAACACAATCCGCACGATGCTCAGGCAGTCATATATAGACGCAGACATGGGGATATCCGGCGCCAATATAGCGATGGCGGAGACCGGTTCGCTGGTGATAGTAACCAACGAGGGGAACGGCCAGCTCGTGACCACGCTCAGCCCAATCCACGTGGCGGTGGTAGGCATCGAGAAACTGATGCACGGCTTCGACGACGTCAACGCCATGCTGAGGCTATTAAGCAGGAGCTGCACGGGCGCAGGGATGACATCCTACGTGTCCTTTATTACAGGCGTGAGCAATGCAGGTGCAATAGGGGATTTACATTTCCCCGGCGGGCAGGGACCGGAGGAACTGCATATCGTGCTGGTCGACAACGGCCGCAGCGAACTCAGAAACTCGCCAATTTTCAGGGAAGCGCTTTATTGCGTCAGGTGCGGGGCCTGCCTTAACGTTTGTCCCGTATTCGCCTCCGTGGCAGGGCAGACCTACGGCCATATTTACCAGGGAGGCATCGGCACAATACTCACCGCTTTCTATCATGATCCCGCCAAGGCCGCAGAGCTTTCAGAAATGTGCATGGGCTGCATGGCCTGCAAAAGCGTGTGTCCAGTGTCCATTGACACGCCCAACCTGATACGTCAGCTGAGAGAAAAAGGGGTAGCCGCACAAAGGCCTACCCTGCGGGTAAACAGATAGCCTATCGGGGAATTATGCAACATCCGGGACGGCTGGAAAGCGCCGTGCAGGCGTGCTCAATCCTCCAGAGGCCGTTCGTCGATAAGGACGGCATGATCAGAAAACTGCCATATCCGGCTGGAGATATCACCAGCGCTGTCAGCCTGCCTTCAATCGCAGCCAACCGCCTGCGCAAACGAATGAAAAACTTCTCATCGCCCGCAAAGGGAAAAGGGCCTGTGATCGCACTTTATGCAGGCTGCGTGACAGCTTACGCCTATCCCGAGCTGGGTGAAAACGTAATGAAGGTGCTTGGGGAAAGCGGGACAGCGCCCTATTACCCTGAAAAGCAGGCCTGCTGCGGAGCGCCAGCCTATTTCTCAGGGGATCCCGGCTCCGCCCTTTCACTGGCCAGGCATAATATCGAGGCACTCTCGGAAGCGGATGCCGATTACGTCGTGACCGTGTGTCCCGGCTGCGCGGCCATGCTCAAGAACGAATACCCGAAGCTGACGGCCGGCGACCCGGAGTTGCACGAGAAGGCCCTGAAACTGGCCCCGAAAGTGCGTGAGTTTTCACAGTTGATGATTGAATTAGGCGATACCCATGAAAAAAAGGCACCGACCGGCAAGAAAGTGACCTATCACGATCCCTGCCATCTCAAGCGCGGGCTGGGCATATCCGAAGAGCCGCGGCAATTAATCAGGGATGCGGGGTATGAACTGGTGGAGATGAACGATGCAGACGCCTGCTGCGGGTTCGGCGGCGACGCGTTAATGACGCATCCAGAGCTGTGCGGGTCCATTTTAAAGCGCAAGCTGGCAAATATCGAAGCCACCGGAGTGGATACGGTCGTAACGGCCTGCACGGCCTGCGTGCTTCAGCTCCGCGGCGGACTAGATAAGAAGAGAAGCCCGTCAAAGTAGTGCATATAGCAGAGTTGCTGGCGGAATAGATTACAAATTCCGGCAGCATATCACTTTAAATAACCAGAGCTACTCTCAATTATCCCCAACCATAAGAGATTAATCGCATTTGACCCAAATGGTAAAATAGATATATGCGATGGGTTCATCGGGGTCTGCCGGGAGTACAGCGGTGATCACCTTTACTACTTTTGCTGTCATCGCGTCTCAACCTGAATATTACGAAGTTGCCGTGGTATGCCATTGTCCTTTTAATGGTATCCATAGTAGCCACACTAATTTGCCTGTTAATAGGAATCGTTTATCTTAGAAGATGCATGATTTACCTATCACGGGAATATCAGAAACCTGCAAAACATCGCGATCACCGGCAATGGAACTCTTATGTCAGTTGGAAGGGCATTACCCTTACATGGAATAATGATAGGGAATAGGTTCGACTTTACGACACAGGGTACACAAAATTTCAAATTTGAAAGTAATGCACCTATCCAATCAGCCCGATTTATTAAGCCAGTAGAAAAGGTAATCAGTCCATCCGATGTACCTGCCTTCGTAGACTGTGACATTGCCTTATATACAGGCTACGTAATAAAATATTAGGTATTCCCACGCCAAGAATTGTAGTAAAACAGTTCACGGAGAAGGGTGTTATTTTCGACGAAAAAGTAAATACATATGGTGTTGAAGCTATACTTGAATTGACAGCAACGTCACCACAAATTGTGCAGTCACAGAAGGATTTATAAGCCTTACAGTCTCCTCAAACAGCCAAACATGATCAATAAGAGTAAAATATCCTTGAATTAGTACTCGCAACGACATGGAAGTGAAGTGTAGGTGCAGGAATTGTGGCAGTGACTTAGAACCAAGTCATGTCGGCATATGTTCGCATTGTGGAAAGGCTGCAGGCAAAATATGTGACGCTTACGCTCTTGTGAAAATTGGTGTTAAAGCCAGTACTTCTATAAACAAAATACATGAATTTCAGAGTATCGTGTACTTCCAATAAAGGCAGCCACATGAATGATTGTAGTGGATGTTTTGATTCTAATAGTCTGTACTTTAATAGGGCTTGCTGTTGGATTCTTGATTGGCCATAGCTTGACTGGCACTTTCATAGGTTTTGCAGTCAGCGTAGGAGCCATCCTGATAGTAGATATCTTCTATAGAAGGAAAATTAAGGCCACAATCCGTGACATCACAAGATATCAATCATGAAACAACTAATGATATGGAAGGTAATTCATCAGTTTGACATACCTATAAGTGTCCAATCATATTACCTCTTATAAATATCCGAAAATTTCTTCACTATAAAAATGCAAAACTCACTGAAATTGAGCACGCACTTCTTACTCCGTATAATTGTGAACCTAGTCAAATAATAGAGCTATCTAAAAAAAAAGATCTTGAATTCTTTTGGGATTTCCTACAATATCGCAGAGAAATGCCATTACCATCTGTTCATTCAAGTGCCAAAAAGATACGACCTTGGTCTATAAAGTCTCCTACTATTAGCCTGGGATTTGCTAGCGTAACTTGTCGTTTTGATCTGGAGTGTCGCAGTTTTGCTGCCAGAAAAGCGAAATTTCTTTGCTGGGGATGATAGGTTGCCTATTTGGATTAGACTTATTAATGATGCTCGATCATCGGGGAATCCAATACACGCTATTCGTAATTACTATATGGTATGTGAAGATCTGCTTATTAAAAAGGACAAATCAAAATGGCCGCAAGAAGCAAACGAATTAAGACTGGGACTCGGCATTTTGTCAGTCATGGCGGAAAATTACAAAATAGTGCCGTAACCAGCTTTATTAGCATAAAACTCGGCAAACAAGTTAATAGATTTGATCCAACTGATAAGTCGCATATGGACTTTATTACTCTGCAAAATGTTTCGGCACATAAATTCATTAAGGCGGAACTGAATAAGCTCATCAAATAATTGGGGATAATAACGACTTTAGGATGAAATTATTCCACTATTTAGGTACCCAAGTTACGAAGGATTTACACTCTATACGGTAAAGTTTTGCTATGGATTGGGCTTCACTTATTATTAGCATCGTTGCAGTAGTCATGGCTTTCGCGATACCTGTTTGTTTGTTAAGATGGGTGAAGCC
This sequence comes from uncultured Chloroflexia bacterium, assembly GCA_963827985.1. Classification (GTDB taxonomy): domain Bacteria; phylum Chloroflexota; class Dehalococcoidia; order GIF9; family UBA5629; genus JAFGLP01. The sequence goes on from CAWHDI010000038.1 coordinate 11,082, forward strand.
AGATGTGAGAATCTGCTTTGCTGGGCGGGGCGAATATAAGTATTCAAATACAGAGCACTCCCTCATAAAGATGGGTTTTATAAACATTTTTTAGGTGAACGAAATTCGGTGCAGAAGCTAATGGTCACAGTAGCTATCATGAATGTACCAGAGGATGGCTCCATACTTTTTGATTATCAGGCCGATCTTAAATTTGGGCAAGAGAAGATTGGACATGAAGAAATTGTGCTACCAGCATCCGTATTAACTGCCAAAATACTAATCGCCGGAATTTTTGCTGACATTCTTGTAACAAAGCCACGATATTTCATGAGGAACAATGGTCGTGAATTAACTGAGGGGAGATATCGTGTAGATATAAGTGTATGTGCAGATAGTGAACTCAAGGCTAGAAGAAAGGATTTTGTTGTCAGAACTGACGAGGGCAAGAATACTATAATTCAATGGGTGGGGGAGAATGTCGGGTAATGCTCACGCCTTTGCTAGCTTATATTTCCTCTCCCAGCGTTTCCAAGCGGCCGTTTGAGCAAACTCTTTACGTTTTTCCGCGGTTAATCTCCCAGTCCTCATTTTGCCACCTTTTGAATCACCGACTTGCGAGAACAACTGGATTTCAGATGGAAAACACTACCCAAATTCTCATTGATCCAGCAAGGCGACTGCAAATGGTGGCAGGAGATCACCACGTCGTCCCGATGCGATCGGGACTCCTCGTGATGACATCTTTCAGCGAGTTTCCTCTCTCATACGGATTGGGTATTTTACCTTTAAGGCGGGCATTTGGCGCAGACGGAGCGGAAGAGGGTGGTGCTGAGATACCTGTCGCCACGGTCCGGCAAGATAACAACGATCGTTCCGGAGTCCATCTGCTGAGCTATCTTCATGGCGCCGACGACTGCCGCGCCACTGGACATGCCAACAAAAATCCCTTCCTTCGTCGCCAGCAGCCGTGTAGTCTCAAAAGCCTCGCCATCTTCCACGACCATTTCTCATCAAAGCCCTTGGGATCATAGATCTTGGGATTGATCGACTCGGTCATGTTCTTCAGGCCCTGGATGGTATGCCCTTCCGTTGGCTCGACGGCGACGACTTTAACCTTCGGTTTCTTTTCCTTAAGATATTTCCCGGTGCCGATCAGCGTGCCTGATGTGCCCAGCCCTGCAACAAATACATCCACTTCACCACCGGTCTGCTCGTAAATTTCCGGGCCGGTAGTCTCATAGTGAGCAAGCAGGTTATCGGGGTTGTCGAACTGGTTCGGCATGAAGTACTTATCAGGATCTTTCTCAACGAACTGATGCGCCCGGCGGATGGCGCCATCGGTGGCTTCCCTGGCGGGGGTCAGCACGACCTCAGCGCCGTACGCCTGCAGACAAATTTGTCTTTCAGTGCTCACGCATTCCGGCATAAAGAGTTTAATTTTGTATCCTTTGGCAGAGCCGATCATAGCCAGGGCAATGCCCGTATTACCGGACGTAGGTTCAACGATGATCCTGTCTTTGGTTAGCTGGCCGGCTTCCTCCGCCTTCACAATCATATAGTAGGCAGGGCGGTCCTTAATAGAGCCCCCGGGATTATTTCCCTCCAGCTTGCCGAAGACCTTCACCCTGGGATTAATGCCGTCCCAGTTACGCAGCTCAATCAGCGGGGTGTTGCCGATTGCTTCATAAACATTGTGTTTAGCCTGTTTCATTCTTCCATCCTTTATATAAGGCAGACTTTTTATATTATAAGCCAGTTTAGATTCAAAGAATAGCAAGAAACAGTAAATTCCAAACTCCAAACAAGAGGGCGAAATTACAAATTCAAAATAATTTCCATTATATTTGAAGTTTGATTAAGGGAGTTTGTTTCCTCAGGACAAAAGCTTTCGGGGATTCTCTACCATCATGGTATTTATTTGCTGATCGGTGATGCCGGCCTTTTTGAGGGCAGGGATGATATTGCGGAAGATGTGGGTATAGGACCAGTTAGCCAGCAGCTTCCGATCATCTTCAGGCATGGCCCCTCCCCTCCCCATTCCACAGCCGATGAAATCGTGGGACAGCAATATGCGGTCCGCATAGCCAAGACCGAGCAGCCCAATGAGTGTGGCAGTCCGCACAGCATCCGGCATAATAACCTCGATCCCGAACCTGTCGAAGGATATGTTGACGCCTTTGCCGAGAACCGCCAAATGATATTCCAGGGACGAATTGCCGCACATATGCCCGCACATGATCTTGCGGGGATTGGCTCCCTCCGCAATTAGCACGTCGACCTGTTCGGGCGCCATCGTCCCCTCTTCAGTGTGAGTGATTATGGGCACGCCAGTCTCCTTCTGCCGCGGGCTGCCGCCTTTAGCGAGGCCATCTCGCAGGCCCGATGTTCTTTAACCCCGTGGCAACCTTGATGACCCCGGCTTTAACCCCGGTCGCTCCGATTCCCCCGGTAATCTCACGCAGGTACGTATCGTAAAGCTCTACGGCAGGATCACCGATCCTGTTCCGGCTGCGCTGCTTATAGTAGGCCCATTTGCCCAACTCTTCGGTGTACATGCCGGTCGAGCAGATGATATTCACGCCAAGCTTTTCGGATACCTGTTTCATGACCTCGACGTCACGGCCCAGATCAATCGGCGTGGCATCGATTATCGATGTCACCCCGTATTGTTTCACAGGTCCGGCCATTTTAACGCATATTTTAACTATCTTGTCCCTGTCATACGGCCTCGACAGAGCATCACATTCCCATCCGGCGTACCCGGCTGAAATGTGCTCGTGGGCCAGCGTCAGGCCGAGCTTTTCCGGGGCGATAGGGCCCAATACCGTATTTATGTTGGACATCGGCGACCTCCGTTAAAGCTTCTCCAGGTAGGAGTCCTTGTTATTCATAAAATCCCTGTATATTTTGTAGTACTCGGTCTTCTCGTAACTTATGGCCTTTATGGGGTTGGTATCGAAGTTGTAAAGCACGGCTCCCGGAAAGGCCAGCAGTATCGGTGAATGGCTGGTGATAATGAACTGCGCGTGCCGGTCTCTGGTCATCTCTTTAAGCAGTTTCAATAGCTTCAACTGGCTTTTAGGGGAGAGGGCAGTCTCAGGTTCATCCAGGAAATAAATACCCTTGATCTTGTACCTCGAAGTGAAAAACGAGATGAGAGACTGGCCGTGCGACTGCGTCAGCAGTGAATCGCCGCCGAAATAGTCCAGCATACCCGGATCGGCGTGCGCCCACTGGTCCAGGTAGCGGGCAAAATCATGAAAAATCTGCGAGCTGAAATAAGAGCCTTTGACTGTATCCGCGGTCCATTTCACGTCAATGAACTCGCAGAATGAGTCCTCATACGGGTTCTGTTTGAAAGCGCGCACCCTCCTTGTCCTCCCAGATATGAATGCCGCACTTCAGACAAATGGCCCTGAGCAGGGTGGACTTCCCAGTTCCATTTTCGCCCACGAAGAAAGTCACCGGGCTGGTGAAGTCGATGGTCCTGGACTTCTGAAAAATCTTCAGGTTAAAAGGATAGGAATCGAGCGTGGGGTATTTCTCGGGGTGCAATGTGACGCTGCTTATATGCATGTTGCTTATATGCATTGTATCTCCTGACCGAAGCTGTTATTATACCACACAACAATTCCTTAATATTTCAGCATAATAAATTTACGTATTTCGTATGCGTAGTCATCACACGTGCAAGCCGGACTGAAATGGCGAGAGGGAGGTAAGATGTCCAGAAGCAAGAAGGTCTTTATAGCCGGGGCATTCCTGATACTGGTTTTGATAGTAGTGTCGGGCTGCCTGCCCAACAAACAAGGGGGGTTCACCTGCGTGGCAGCCCCTCTGCTGGATAAGATCAAGTCCCAGCTATCCACAGTGCAAAAAAGCCCGCGTCAAATACAACACAAACACAGACCGCTGCCATCCCTAACCAGGCGCCACCGGAGGATATGAAGGTAGAGGAAGCCAAAATCAACAAGGTAATAGGCCAATTATGCACCGCCTTCAAGGCAAAAGACACGGAAGCGGCACTACAGTATTTCCCGGCTGATGACAGAGATAAATATCGGAAAATGTTCTCGGAATCTCCTGATGCCATGCCGGCGATGGCTGCCGATTTAGAAAAGGCCAAGATCAACTTTCTTGCTTACAACAGTAATCAATACAGCAGGATTTCGGAATATCTCATAAATTCCGGCGGAAAAACTTTCAGCATTGTTTTCATCAATTTAGACGGGAAATGGCTGCTAAAAACTTTTTGATGAGGGTGGAGCACTGATATGAAAAGAATTATATCCGGCGTGCTGGCAATTGTCCTGACATCATCACTTGTTCTTGCTGCAAATCCTTCCTATGCACTGGCATGGGACCAGGGCACAGGATATGAAACGCACCAGGAGATAAACAAATATGCCCTCGATCAATTTTTTAAAAAATATTCGACAACGGAAAAATACGCCAACGGAGCGGTTTACAAGGACCAAACTTACTGGGGGCCTAAAGTGGCCTGCAGCAGTTTACTGGAACCGGGGCATGTTGTAGCAGGCGCGAGGCAAACATTTGAAGAATGGGTAATACACGGAGGGTTCTCTGCAGATGAGCCGAATCTCTGGGCTTCTGTCAGGCATTTCTACGAACCCCTGGCAACAGACGGCCACCAGGAGTTGACCGATCACAACTGGGTGCATGGCATGGTTTACAATGCAATCAGTGCGAAAGACTGGGCTTTTTCCAACACGAGCAATCCCTTTGGCTGGAAGAAAGGGCTTGAGTACTACAAGAAGGCCATGGAAATACCTGAGGACAGCCAAATCAGCCAAATACCCGGAAGTGATTTTCGCGATCCTAATTTAACAGTAGAATCTCCTGCTAAAGCCCGCGAGGCGTACCTGGCGAAAGCATTCCGATCACTGGGGAAACAATGCATATGATTGCGGATTTATCTCAACCCTGCCATGTCCGCAATGATTCCCATCCTATGCTGGACATCGATCCCCTTGAAAGTGCCGTCACCAAGTATAACGTGCAGAAGTATGCAAATTCCCCTGTAGATCCCAGGATAGACAAGGAAATTACCAATGCACAGGGTGATGCCGAAGATTTGTACATAGCCCTCGCCAAATTCACCAACGAGTTCTTTTACAGCGACGGAACAATCTATGATGAGGCCTCGGGTGTTCTCCCAAAGAACGGCGAAGCGCCCATGCCTCACCCTCAATTTAGCGACCTTCAACTGGGAACGGACGGAATGACATATTTTGGAAAATTTAACGGCAAGTGGATACCCATGATTCAGAAAACATATACCAGTTTTAACGGGAACCGTGCCGTACTGGAGTACCAGGTGCCCCGGCGTTTACCGACAACCAGTCGGAAGTCCTATTGCCAATTGCCGTAAAGGCAGACTCAAAGATAATCGATTTATTTTTCCCCACGATGAAGTTGGCAATCAAAGGCAACCCGGATGCTGAGTTGAGCAACGACGTACGAAAGTATTTCAGATCGGCGGCGAAATGACGCACCAGTTTGGAAGCGACCTGGAGTGGCAGAGAAATCACCTGGAAATAAAGTATTCGGGGCCAGCGGAACTGTGGTACAGAGAAAAGGCAACACGATGCAACTGCAGAACACCAAGTTCAAGGATGGCCTTATGCAGGGAGACACGCTGGTCTATGTGGGAGATGATCCTGAGGGCCTCACTAACGAGCAGATCGCTCAAAGCGAGGTCCAGGACGGGGACAGCGTATACCTTGTTATCAAAGCCGGCGGGCGCAGGTTCAGCAGTGACAAATACCTGATTAACGCCACTTTTAGTAAACCTGTAAAGAAGCCGACTCCTGTTACGCCCACAACTACACCGAACCAGGGCACCGGCTGGTACATGGACGGGTCGCCGGTTATTCAGAAGAGCGAATATAAAGATAACCAGTGCTATTTTAACAAGCAATTAACCATCAGTTCCGGCTCTGCTTCCGGTTCACAGGCGTGGACCAATGTCGGCTGCCTCGAAGGCGGCGGCAATTGCCACGGCACGGCCACAGGCTCAGTGACCTACACACCGCCTCCATCCTTCATGCAGCCAGGGAGCAAGGTCAATTTCTCAATATCCGAGAAGACTACGCACCAAAATACCTGCGGCGAAAAGGGTATCGGTTCCCAGGGCTGGATAAAGGACGGCAACTCGACGATAGTTTCAGCATGGTCGAGCACACCATCCAGCAGCGGGACATACACTGTACCTCCAGGGTCAGCGGGTGCAAAGATGAGCCTGGTAGCCTCTTTATGGGCCGCCGGTTTGCAAGGTACGTAACTTACAACTATCATACAAGTAGGCCGATACTGAATAAGAAACTCAATCCGCCGCTGCAAGCTTTAATTGCCGAGTGGTTATTACTGCCGTTTTCAGCCGGCGGCATGCCGTGATGTGCATCACATGTGCTACATAACGTATAATTCTACAAAATAATTTAAGGAATCGGATTAAAATACTTCCGCAAATAATATGACACCAAAAGATATCAGCTAACGACGGCAATTTTCTGCAGGATCCCAGGTTCGAACTTATACCAATGAAGGGAGTTGAGGACCAGGCGCAATTCCTGCCCCCCGGAGCAACTGTGGCCGTGACCGTTTCTCCCAGCAAGGGCCTGGATGCGACATTCAAACTGGCTGAAACCATGGCATCACGCGGCTTCCGCGTGGTACCGCACCTGGCAGCCAGGCTTGTTCGCAGCCGCGAACACCTGGGAGAACTAGTAGACCGGTTCGCCAAAGGCGGTTTCGACGAGCTGTTCGTAATCGGGGGCGACGAGACGGAACCGGCCGGCCCTTATCACTCGGCAGCACTCGTGCTGAAGGACATGCAGGCAATGACCAACCGTCCCAAACGCATCGGCATCGGGTCATATCCCGACGGGCACCCCATAATCAGCAGGGATGAACTTTTCAAGGCGCTGCAGGAAAAGCAGCCCATGGTCAACTACATGATCACCCAGATATGCTTCGACCAGAAGAAAATCACTGCGTGGCTGGGCGACATGCGCAAACGCGGGATAAACCTTCCCGTTTATATCGGCATTCCCGGCGTATTGAAGAGGCAAAAGCTGCTGGACATCTCGCTCAAGGTTGGCGTGGGCGATTCCACCCGCTTCATCATGCACAACCTGGGACTGGCCGCACGCCTGCTGGGGAGCGAAATGTACACTCCCGACAAACTGGTCAAACAGGCCGTCGCAATGTCGGCCGACAAGGCCAACGGCATCGCAGGTTTCCATATTTATACGTTCAACCAGTGCCAGACCACCGAGCAGTGGCGGCAAAAATGCGTAAAAGCCTGACCTTCTAATGAAACGGCTTGCGGGCTGATAACGTGAGCAAGCACCTTGTTATTTTTGAACCATCCGGACGCAGGGGCTATGTCGCTGACAAAAGCACCCTGCTGGATGCTGCGCGGGACCTGGGCGAAGATATCGAGTCCGTGTGCGGCGGCAAGCTGGTCTGCGGCAAATGCATCGTTCAAATAGATAAGAAATCCTTCGCCCGGAACAGCATAAAGGCCGGCGGCCAATTCCTCTCCACTCCCACACAAAAAGAGCTCAAGCTGATCAACGCCCGTGGGCTGGATAGCAGCTTACCGCCTGGCATGTCACGCCAGGGTGCTGGGCGATGTGGTTGTTTTCGTGCCCGAGACCAGCCGCATGGCAAAGCAGGTTGTACGGAAGGCCAGCATCAAGCGGGCGGTCAAGCTGAAGCCAGCCATACGCAAATATTATGTTGAAGTGTCCCCCGGGAGTCTGCAGGACCAGCGCGGGGACGCCGACCGTTTGACAGCCAGGCTGGCCTCTGAGTTCGGACTTTCCAATGTAAAAGTAGACTATGAAGCTTTGAGCGACCTGCCGTCCATGCTGGCCGAATCAGGCGGAAAAGTAACTGCCACAGTCTGGATGGACAGGCGGGTAGTCAGGATACAGCCCGGCTATGTCGAGAGGGCCTATGGCGCCGCAATCGACATAGGCACAACAACCGTGGCAGCGTACCTTTGCGACTTAAGCACGGGAGAGACGCTGGGAACGGCGGCGGACCTCAACCCGCAGATCGCTTTCGGCGACGATGTAATTTCACGCATCAGCTATGCCATGAGCAATCCGGACGGGCTGGGCAAACTAAATTACGAGATAATCGCCCGCATCGGCAGCCTGCTGTCCGGCCTGAGCAGGAAAGCCGGCATACTGCCCCATGACATCGCTGAGATAGTCGTGGTGGGCAATACCGCCATGCATCACATATTCCTGAACATCGATCCCGCCGGGTTGGGCAGATCACCCTTTACACCCTTCATCAGCTCGTCGTTGAACGTGGATAGCGATTCGCTGGGGTTGGGACTCGGCAAAACTCTCAACGTGCACACTTTGCCGGTGATCTCCGGTTTCGTGGGAGCGGACACGGTCGGCGTGCTGATCGCCGAAGAGCCTTACAAGCAGGATAAAATGGCGCTGATCATCGATATCGGCACAAACGGAGAACTCGTGCTGGGCAACAGGAAGAAGCTGCTGTGCGCCTCCTGCGCCATGGGTCCGGCCTTCGAAGGCGGCAATATCAAGTTCGGGATGCGTGCAGCCAGGGGCGCAATCGAGAAAGTCGAGATAGATAAAAAGACGCTGGACGTGAAGTTCAAGGTAGTCGGCAGCAACAGGTGGAACACGCAGTCATCACAGGTGAAGGCCGCCGGTATCTGCGGGTCGGGCATCATAGATGCAGCGGCGGAGATGGTGCGGGCGGGAATCATTGAATACAGCGGGCGGTTCAGCAAAAATATTTCATCGGACAGGCTGATCATTACAAAAGACGGGCCTGCCTTTATCCTGGCACGGGCAGGGGAGAGCGCCACCGGAAAGGACATCACGATCGGGATTGACGATATCAGGTCTGTACAGCTGGCCAAGGCCGCCATGTACGCAGGGGCCAGGATCCTGATGGACAAACTGAAGATCGAGAAGCCGGACAAGGTGGTGCTGGCGGGAGCATTCGGCAGCTACATCAACAAGGAAAATGCCCTGGCCATCGGCCTTTTCCCCGACTGTGAGCTAAAGAATGTTTACAGCGTGGGCAACGCGGCCGGGGAAGGCGCCCGCCTGGCGCTGGTGAATACCGACAAAAGACGGGAAGCCGACGAGATCGCAAAGAAAATTGAATACGTCGAGCTCACCACCGAGCCCGATTTCCAGAAGCACTTTGTAAAGGCGCTGCAGTTTCCGACCGGTACAGAAAAGAGGACACACCGGATCACCTGAAGCCGGCTTTCGGCAATTCTCGCTCCTGCATCCTTTGTACTTATAGTCCTGCCGGTCACATGCCGGGGTTCGGTTGTAACATGCTCACGCGGTTGCCTTCCGTATCATAGAACGAAACATATCGGCCCACCCCCGGTATTTCCGCAGGTTCGCCGAGGACTTTACCGCCCGCCTTTGCCACTTTCTTCATAGATTCCTTGATATCATCAACGGCAATTACGACCGACTGGATATTGAGCCGGCCAATCTTTCTTCTTGGGATAGAATCCTCCATTGATTGCACCAGGGGCAACGGGGCGACCCGACTCCGAGATCAGGGTAGTCGTTGCCAACACATAATTCCCAGCATCTTCGCCCATCATTTTCGTTTCCCAGCCAAATGCCGTGGCATAAAAGCTCGTCATGCGCTTAGGGTCCTCGTAGGGCATTTCAAAGTGGACCACCGGATCCATTTTCATATTTCCACCTCCTCACGCAGAAATTATAGCACCCGCTAGCGGAACCCTTAGTATCGAGGACCCAGTAGAATTACCTGATGAGTTTCTTGACACCCAGTGGTCCGGCAAGCTCCGCCTGAACCTTTTCAATGGCCTCTTTGAGTGCGTCCTTTTGTCCTGCGCTTATGTTGTGGCGGGTACAAAGCAGGCGTGAAATCGTATAGGCAGCGTGGATTTGAAGGTCAATCCGCTCAGGGTATTCCTCCATCAACGTCATCAACTTGACACGAAGGACGGCAATCTCTTCCTCAAGACCTTCGACTTCACGTGCATCGGCAAGCCGGACTTTTTGAGCATCGTTAAGGACACGGCTGTAAAATCCATGTGTGCGGGCATTCTGATTTCCCTTCGGGGCCCCTCGTTTTTTCTTCTCTTCCATGATATTCCTGTAAATACACCTGGATACCATGTTAATATCATTTACAGAATAGCGAAAGGGGATTTTGTCAGTGGATTAAACCGGATCATTGAATGACGATTTTATAAGGTCAGACATTGATCGCTGGTATCAAATAATCTTTGACGAAGGAGGTTGGTTATAAGAGGGGCTTGCATAGTTTCTAGGCTTGTATCTGTTTAGCGTTCTAGTGCCTTAAGTCTTTTTCTTCCAGCGGCAAGGTGAAGCAGAATGTTGCACCCCGGCCCAGCTCCGATTCCACCCAGATTCTGCCCCCGTGGGCTTCCACCAATCTTTTGCATACCACCAACCCCAAACCCAGACCTTTGGCCCTGGAGGGCTCATCCAGCCGCTCGAATTGTTCAAATATCTTAGATTGGTCAGCTAATGCAATACCACGGCCATGATCGCATACCCCGATAACAACTCCGCCGTTTTCTATGCGGGCATTGACTTTTATCTCCGTTCCCGGCTTTGAATATTTGACGGCGTTTTCCAACAGGTTGTGCAATATCCGCTCTATACGCAGTTCGTCAGCCATGACCCCAGGCACAGACAGCGGCACATCCACAACGAACTGATGGGCTGTGACGTGTTCCATTTTTCCTATAGCCTTCCTTACGGCCTTAAGCACGTCCACTTTTGACTTGTTTATAAACAGCCGGTTGGACTGAAAGCGTGACAGTTCAAGCAAGTTTTCGAGTATGTTTGCCAGTTCTTCCGCGCTTTTCTCCGCATCCCCAAGAAGCTCGCGAGCGTCATCAACGGAAATACCTGCGGTCAGGGCGGTACTTATGGCGCCTATGATAACAGTCAGGGGCGTCCTCATTTCATGAGAGACCATCCCGATAAACTCTTCCTTCAATTTCTCTATGTGTTTGCGGTCGGTAATATCAATGAATAAAACGGCAAACTGACCCGGGGCAGGGCTGTAAGCAAAAACTTCATAGTGCCTTTTCAATGCGGGCGAATAGTTTTCGAAATGAACCGATTTCCCGGTGAGCGCCACATCACCATATTTCTCCACCCACGCGGGATCATCGCCCGGCAATAGTTCATTGTGCCTTTTGCCCAGCACAGCGTCACGTTTAAGGCCTGTTAGCTTTTCGAAGGCAGGGTTGATTTCCAGGAAACGGTAATCTACGGGTTTTCCATCGTCATCGCAAATTATCTGATGCAAGGCAAAGCCCTCGGTCATACCCATAAACAGTGTCCGGTAGCGCTCTTCATTTTCGCGAAGCGCCAATTCAGCTTTTTTGAGATCAGTTATATCGACAAATGCTGCTATAGCTCCATCGGGCCGGCCAGAGCGATCGAACAGTGGAGTGACGTTGCCTATAAGCGAGCGCACAGTCCCATCATCGAAAACCAGGTCTATGGCGTGGTCTGTCAGCCCCTGTCCCGAGGCCGCCACCTGCTGAATGGGCATCTCTCCCGGCGCAAGTTCAATCCCATCCTTGAAAATGGCGTAGTGAGCCAGACGTTCGGGCGCAGGCCCGGTTTTTGACAGGTCGGTCCCAAAGGGCACCCGCGTAAACCTGTAAGCCTCGCTATTCCCGACTATGCGGGAACATTCGCTGTCGGTAGCGATCATTATGATAGCCGGGGTCGACTCCAGTACGCCCTCCAAACGTTCAGATTGACGTTTTAGAAGTGTTTCGCCCAGCTTTTTCGCCTCCTCTGTCAACTTAGCAGCAGTTATATCTGTATAAGCGACAGCGACCCCATACCCCTCCAATGGAATAGGGGCGGCTGTAACACGCAGCCATGTCAGGCTGCCGCCCTCCTTCACTATGCCCATCTCAACATTTTCAACCGGACGGCCTTCCTTCAAGGCTACTACGCTGGGATATTCCTCCGACGGCATCAAGGAGCCGTCGGGCCGTATAATACGCCAATCTCTGCTGCCGATTTTTCGCCGGGTTTGTACCTCCCTGGCAAGGCCCAGCAAGCGCTCAGATGTGGCATTCGCTTCAATAATATTGCCGGCCCGGTCAGAGACCGTAATACCCAGCGGCACATAATCGAAGAGCACGTGGTACTTTGTAAGGCTCTCGGTAAGGGCCCCCTCGGTCATTCTGCGTTCGCTGACGTCCGACACAGCCACCAGGTATTGTCTCGACTTGCCCGGTAAAATGCTTACATGTATTTCCGCGTCAAATTTTGTGCCGTCCCGTTTTTTCATCCCTATTTCACAGGTCTGCCTGGCGCCTGTCGTGGTCGCCAGGCTCAGGCAGCGCTGAAAACTGTCCTGGTAATCGTGGGTTATAAACCCATTGAACCGCCTGCCAAGCAACCTTTTGCTCTCGATGCCGATCTGGTCAACGCCCATGGCATTTACCTGCAGTATCTCTCCAGTATCGCCAAGAACGAAATAACCGATGGGGGCCAGCTCAAATAACCTGAAGTAGCGTTCCTGCATTAATTTCAGATCAGCATCGGCCGGACCCGGACCCTTTTTCGCGCAACGGGCTTTGCTTTACGGGTTACCGGCGCACGACGAAGTTTCCGTGCATCAACGCCGGCAGCAGCAGACAGAGGCTTTTTGCGCGATGATGCGGCTTTTGCTTTTCGAGGAGCTAAACCTTTCCGGACAGTCTCATCTTTCACTATCTAAACCCTTCATCCACACCATGCCAACCAGCCGGTTTGAGGATTAAACTTCTATGCAATATTATAATCAACAGTCCCCCAAGTCAAACGCTTCTCTTTTTGATCGTGTCCAGAGCTTCCATAACTATGCCCTTGACCAGGGCAATTTTATAGCCATTCTGAGCGAGCGGCTTTGCGCCGGTCACAGCCAGCTCAGCGGTATCTCTGATGTTTTTGTCATCCAAGGATTTGCCTCTCAGGAAAGACTCCGCATCGGGCACGCGCCACGGCGCCGCCGCCACACCTCCCAGCACGAGGCGGACGTCCTTCACTATGTCCCCATCGAGGGTGACCTGTGCTGCTACACTTACCAGGGCAAATGCCCAGATCTTGCGGTCCATGGCCTTCAAATATATCCCGCGGCTGTGAGCATCCGGGCGCAGGCACGGTGATCTTTAGAATTATTTCGCCGGGTTTAAGGACGGTCAGTTGCCTGGACTGCAGATGGGGCAATTGGAAGAAACGCTCCAACGGCATCATCTGCTTACTTTGAGGACCGGCAATAGTGACATCCGCCGCCAGCGCAACAAGCGCAGCGGCCGGATCAGAAGGCTGCACAGCATTGCACGCGCCCGCTCCAAAGATGGCATGGTGTGAGTTCTCTCCGTTCCTGGCATAACAGGTCTCGCCTCCCTTGAGCCAGCAATTAAACTGGCCGCGGTAGTACCAGCAGCGAGAGGCCTGCACCAGGTTCCCACCAATGGTGCCGAAATTCCTCAGTTGCGGAGACGCGGCCAACGAAATAGCCTGCTGAAGAGCCGGGTAATGTTTCTTCACCGCATCGTTTGCCATAATGCTATCAAGTGTGGCCAGCGGTCCCAGTTCCAACCCTTCATCCTCATCGTATCTTATGTCCGACAGGCCGGGAATTGTCTTTAGATTTACCAGCCGGCCAGGTACGGCTATCCCCGATTTCATTTGAGTCAGCAGGTCCGTGCCGCCGGCAATGGGCATGAAACTAGTGTCAGTATTCAGTAGTTTTACTGCCCCGGCTGCCGACCGGGCGTTTATATGCTCAAAGTTTCTCATGACAGCCCTCCATCCGCAGCACTCTTTTTTGACAGCGCTTCAAGGACTTTATCCCGGGTAATGGGCAGCGACGTGAACCTGATACCTGTAGCACGCGCCACTGCGTTGGCAATGGCCGGCGCGGTAGGGATCATGGCCGGTTCACCCAGCCCCTTGGCCCCCAGGCTATTGGCCTGGTCATCGGGCGCATCGATAAAGGAATGGCCGATCTCGGGCACGTCCAAAGATGTCAGCACCTTGTAATCATGCAGGTTGGGTGTAAGGACCGTGCCAGTACGGCGGTCGATGACACGCTGCTCGGTTATCCCGTATCCAATTCCCTGGACGACAGCCCCTTCCACCTGGTTGGCGCCTCCCAGGGGATTAATCACACGCCCGCAGTCGTGCACCGTGACCACTTTTATCACGTTTATCTCACCGGTCAATGTATCAACCTCGACATCCGCAAACTGGGCGCCAAAGGTGCGCAGCTCGACGCCCTGCCGGTTAGGCCAGCGGGAACCTTTGCCCAGGATAGTAAATTGCCCTATCTGGTTGGCCATATCGCTGACTTTCATGCGGGGTTTATCTTCACCCTGCACCCAGATTTTGCCGTCCTTTATCAGGACCTTCTCCGCAGCAACTGCCAAAAAGCCGGTCAGAAAGTCGTACAACTGGTTACGAGCATCAATAGCCGCATCGCGGACAGCCGGGCCAACTGCTGAAATGGTCATACTGCCCCAACTCACCGGGGCGTAAGGGCCTCTGACAGTCTTTCCCATATGAACCGCAATTCTGCCGGGATCGAGACCCAGTTCCTCCGCTGCAATCTGAGCGAAGACTGTCCTGGTGCCGGTGCCGATATCCTGGCTGCCCGTCATGACCTCTACGCTGCCGTCAGCATTGATCCGTACCCAGGCATAGGCGGGCGGGCCACCGCCTCCACCCCAGGTCTGGCTGGCCATACCCATGGCACGGAGTTTGGCCCCGCTATTGTGCACCACTTTTTCGGCCGGCCTTCCAGCCGATCATTTCCGCCCCGCGTCGGTAACATTCATCCAGATGCTTGGCCGAGTAGGGACGTCCCGTAATCTGGTCGTTCCCGGCATAATTCTTGACACGCATTTCAAGAGGGTCAATACCCAACCGTAAGGACAATTCATCCATCAAGGACTCAAGCGGGAAGATGCCTTCAACATATCCCGGTCCCCTGAAAGAACGGGCAGGCCCCGTGTTAGTCAGCACCGAGCGCATCTCAGTTTTCACATTTGGACAGGCATACATGACCTGAGCAGGCCCTTCGACAGCCAGCGAGACCTTCCCATAAGCGCCAATGTTACTGGCGGCCGACAGCTCGATGGCGGTCAAAGTCCCATCTTTCCGGGCGCCCATTTTAAGATGCTGAACAGTAGGAGCGCGATGGCCTGCACAAACAGTCTCCTCCTGGCGGGTCAGCATCAATTGCACGGGCCGTGCCGGCCTGCAGCGCCAGAAGAGCAGCGATGACCGACCATTTACCCGTATATTGCTTGGATCCAAAGCCGCCTCCCATGTATTCGCAGCTGACCCTCACTTTGTTCAGCGGCAGGTTAAAGACCGCAGCAAGCTCGCCCTGCACCCGGTTAATGGACTGCGTAGATTCCCAGATATTAAGTTCGTCGCCATCCCAACTGGCTACGACGCCGTGCGGTTCCATACAGTTATGCTGAGCAGACTGGGTATAAAAGGTGCTTTCAACAATGGCATCGGCTTCGGCAAAACCTCGCGAAACGTCGCCCCGCTGATATGTCCTGGCGTTACCTCCACTGATATTTCCGCTTTCCTGCACCGGGGGAGCACCGGGTTTGAGCGCTTCTTCCGCATCCAGCACGAATGGCAGCGGTTCGTAATCGACATCGATAAGGGACAGAGCGTCACCTGCGATGTCATCATCGTCGGCAGCTACTGCAGCCACTTCATCGCCCACGTAGCGGACCACCCGGTCAAAGATCTTCACACTGTCCAAAGAAAAAGTATCCGGCACGTCTTCCGATGACACTACTGCCCGAACGCCGGGATGAGCCAGCGCCTTTTTCACGTCGATGTGCCTGATCCGTGCGTGAGGATGGGGCGAACGCAGGACACGTGCGTAGAGCATCCCCTGCAATTGAAGGTCATTGGTATAAACCGCCCGACCCGTTACTCTGGCAGGTCCGTCAATGCGTGACCTGGGCTTACCGATCGCTGTGAACACAGCATCCGGCGGCCAGGCTTTAGTCTCCTCGCCTTCTACGATAGAGAATTGATCGAATACCAGGCCCTCCCACTCCACCTTCCCTTTAAGCAGCCTCGTCATGGCCTCACCTCTCTACCGCGGATATCAGGCTCACGGCTTCCAGCCCTGGCCGCAGCTTCGGCGGCCATAAAGATACGTTTGTACGCCCCGCAGCGGCAGATATTTCCTGACACAGCTAACCTGATTTCATCCGCAGTTGGACCGGGGTTTGCATCCAGGAGCGCTTTGACGGCCATTACCTGGCCAGGTGTGCAGAAACCGCACTGGTAAGCATCGTGTTCAACGAAAGCCTGTTGTATCGGGTCCAGGTGCAGCCCGTCCGACAGCCCTTCAATTGTAAGTATCGACCGCCCTTCGCACTCGATGGCCAGCATCAGGCAGGAATAGGCGGCCTTGCCGTCGACCAGAACGGTGCAAGCGCCACACTCACCCATATTGCAGACTTTCTTGGAGCCTGTTAAATGAAGATCGACGCGAAGAGCATCCAGCAGAGTACGGCGCGGCTCTACATCAAGCGAATACAGGCGACCGTTTACCTGCAGCTGAATTGGGACCTTGCCGGGGCCGCGTATTACCTCCCTGGCCCGTGAAGCTTTTTTGACATCAGCCATGCCACCACCTCCACCTCACTCTCTAAACTGTCATGCTACATTCAATGATAAATCCGAGTACGGGATGTCGTCAAAACCATGCGGACGGAGCTATCGTCCGTTTAAAACGCAATGGGCCGGCCTTTGATATACTCTTACGTCAGAAGTACAACATTGCGGGGAAAAGATTATGAAAATATTAGCCCTTAATGCCAGTTTGAGAGGAGAGCACGGCCATACTGGTTTTCTGATCGGGAAGATATTCGAGGGAGCGCAGGCCGCCGGCGCCACTTGCGAATCCGTCACGCTGAGCCGGCATAAAATCAACCGGTGCCTGGCCTGCGATAAATGTCAGGCAAAAGAGCATTACCTGAAATGCATTCAGGAAGATAAGGACGATGTAAAGGCGATTTTCGACAAAATGGCTGCGGCGGATGTTATTATCTATGCATCGCCCGTCTACCTATTTGACGTGTCCAGCCTGCTTAAGACGCTCCTGGAACGCATGCACGGCACTGCCGACTCCAGCGATTTGAGGGTCAGTAAAAGCGGCCTGCTATTCCATCATATCAACGGCCAAATAAGCTCCAAACCGTTCGTTTCACTGATTTGCTGCGATAACGTGGAGGACGAGACACCTAAAAACATCATCTCCTATTTCCGGACATTCTCCAAATTTATGGACGCCCCGCAGGTGGGGCTGCTCGTCCGCAACGGCGGGCGTATTGCAGGCCACGGGCAGGACGCAGGAATGCAGCAGATTTTTCCCTTACTAAAAGATATTTATGCTAGTTACATCGACGCAGGGCGTGAGCTGGCCACCAGCGGACGTATCAGCAGAGCGACTCAAAAAAAGGCAAGCCGGGAAATAATCCCGGTCCCGATGTTTAACGTTCTGAAAAATATCAAGCCCTTCAAGAAGACGTTTGTCGAAAAAGCCAGGATGTTTGTAAAACCGCCTGACAGGTAGAGACGTAGCTAGTGCAATAAAATGCAAGGACGGCGAACCATAAAATGCCTGCTGCAATGATTAACGGGACCAATCTGTACTATGAAGTGCACGGCAACGGAGAGCCACTGGTACTAATACAGGGTTTCGCAGGCGGCACGCAGGCCTGGGGGCTGCAGGTGCAAGCCTTCAAAAAACATTACCGCGTCATCACCCTTGACAACCGCGGAGCAGGACGAACCGGTCCATCAAAGGAACCTCCTACAATTGAAATGATGGCTGCGGACGTCATCGGGTTGCTGGACCACCTCGCAATAAGTAAGGCCCACATACTCGGGCTTTCGATGGGAGGGATGATAGCTCAGGAGATCGCCATCTCCTATCCGCAGAGGGTAAATAAGCTTATCCTTTGCAGCACGTTCGCTACAAGGGACCTGCCCGGTACGGACGCACAGCCACAGGCCACCGACATCCGCGATATGGACTTCGACTCCCTGATGAAGCGTATGATCTCTGCATCCTATAACGTGCCTTTATACAGGACGCTATTTCTAGTGCTGATGAAAATCAATAAGAAGGCAGTGGATAGTAAAGGCATCTTCGACCAGGCGCAGGCGCTGAGCAAGCACAGCACACTGGACCGGCTGCATTTGATAAAGTCGCCGACACTGGTCATGACAGGAACGGGTGACAGGCTGGTATCACCGCTTCATTCTGACATCCTGGCAAGCCGGATTCCCGGCGCCAACCTGGTCAAGGTCCCCGGCGGATCACATGCTTTCTTCTTCGAGAAGTCCCGCATTTTTAACCGGGAAGTGCTGGCATTTTTGAGAGAACCGTAAAACCTTAAATCGTCCGCAACATCAGCCGGTTCTCCCCATAGTCCGGGCGTACGTGACTAAAGTACCGGTCCAAACCGGGACTTACAGGGGATTCAGGCCACCATCCAATCAGATATACTTTTATCTTATCGTGGGATAAATCTCAATTGCTGCTGCATGTTAAAACATGCCCGGAGGAATGATCATGCCTGTTAAATGCATACGCCGTGCCATATCTGAATTGTGCAAAAAACAGAATGGCGCAGCAATCCCAGAAACCCTTATCTTTCTGATCGGGATTATTGTCATCACCATGATTATAATTCATTGTACGAGCGGCAGCGGGAACGCCGATACCAACCCTTCGACCTATAAATCAGGCCCGGGGACCTTCAGCCCGATAACGGAACTTGATGCAAACCGCGACAACAACCCTGAGCGCGTCTACTCGACAGTAAAGGGAGCAATCGCAGACCTGGAGAGTGTCGTCTCAGACAACAAGTCGATTAGCATGCAGTACAATCAGAAATAAGGATGCTTTCCCCACAGTGTCATAGGTCAAAAGAAGACGACTTTACCGGCTTTTAATTTCTCAATTTGGGACTTATCAAACCCGAGCTCTGCCAGAATTTCCCCTGTATGTTCTCCCAGCAGAGGAGCGCGCCTTTCCAGGACATTCTCGATATTCTTAAATTCTGCCGGGAAGCCCACCAGTTGCGAACGTTCTATGTCGGGATGTTCCTGCCAGATGAAGATATCATTCTCCAGATATTGCGGTTCGGTGTAGATTTCCTGTTCATATAAAGCGGGTGCGGCAGGCACATTATTCTTGCGAAGGATACTAACCCAGTTTTCGGCATAGGCCAGTGCAAAACATTCAGCAAAAATCTGCACGAGAGCGTCGTCATTCCTCAGTCGTTCAGCCGGAACGGCAAAACGCGGGTCTGATATGAGGTGCTCCAGGTACGCCGTCTTGCAGAGATTCTTCCAATCCTCCTCGTCATTACAATGAACAAAGAACCATTTGCCGTCAATGCCGCAGTAAAGCCTGCTAGTGGCGGATTTTCCTTTGGGATACCTGCTGTTTATATACTCACGTTCGATGCCGGGGTAATCAATGAATGTATTGGTCGCAAAGGCAATGGCCGAATGGAGCAGTGAAGTATCCACTTTATGGCCCTCACCGGATTTGACACGGTTGAACATTGCGAGGGCCACGCCGAAAGCTCCCAGCGCCGAAACGCCGACATCGGTGGCGGTGACCTTGGGATATATCGGCGGATTGGACGGGCCACATGTATTGACCATCTGGCCACTGAAAGCGGATGCCAGCGGGTCCAGACCCGGAAGACTGGCGAGCGGCCCTTTGGTGCCGAATCCTGACGCTGAAACATAAATCACGTCAGGCTTGAGCTTCTTACAGGACTCGTAATCAAAACCCAGCCTCTGCATGACGCCCGGCCTGGCATTCTCAACAACGATATCGGCCTTCTTTATCAGCTCGCGCACGATCGCTTTGCCTTCTTCCTTTTTCAAATCCAGGCTGATGGAGCGCTTATTCCTGTTCTGCGTTGCAAATGCGATGGCAAGCATACGGTATGTCTCCGGCATTTCTGCTTCGACTTTAATCACCTGGGCCCCAAGGTCGCCCAGGAAGCGGCAAAGATACGGCCCGGCAAGAAAAGTTGTGAAATCCACTACACGTATACCTTCAAAGACCTTCATCTCAAATCCCTCCAGACCAAATTACTGCTAGACGACCGTTTTTTGCCTGAGAACTTCGATGGCAGCCATGGAATATCCAAGTGCAGAGAGGACCTCTTCCGTATGCTGACCAAGTTTGGGCGAAGGTCCTTTAATGCTCCCCGGGGCACCCGATAGTTCAACAGGTATGTTCATCTCTTTTACTTTTCCCAGGCCCTCTTCCTGTATCTCGACAGCAAGATCATTGGCCGCAACGTGAGGATGGCTGATAAATTTGTCTACCGACTGAATGGCCGAACACGGGATATTGGCTTCCTGCAATATCTTTACCCACTCATCCCTGGTTTTGGTGTAAAAAATCGTCTGAAGTATGGAGATTACCTGGGCGCTCTGCGGCGGCAGGATCAATAAGGGAGCACCGGCAAATAGCGGGTCCAGGTGCCATTCGTCATGTTCCAGCACGGAACACAGGGACGTAAAGAAGCCGACACTGGCTGCGCTTAAGACAAACCACTGTCCATCGCCTCCCTGGTAAGCGCGCACCATCGGCATCATACCGCGGATGTTAAAGGGAAACCGTATTTTCCTGGGACTGTTGCCGAGGACATTGGGCTGAATAGCTACGGCTGACCTGAGAAGCGACAAATCAATACGTTCACCCTTACCCGACAACTGGCGGGCGTATAAAGCAGTGACGATATAGAAGGCAGCCAGGAAACTCGAGTAATGGCTTGCCAGGAGCTGGCTCTGATAGACAGGATTGCCCACCCCATTTTGCTCTGTATAATAAGTGGACATAGACAGCGCCAGCGGTTCCCAGCCCGGCACGTCCCTGTACGGTCCTCTCTGACCGAAACCGGATATCGAGCAATATATAATGGCGGGATTTATTTCGTGAGCGGCCGTATAGCCTATGCCCAGCCTGTCCGCCGTGCCCGGTTTGAAATTTTCAATGACAACATCCGCACCTTTGACCATTTCCCGGGCTATTTTCTGTCCCTCAGGCGTTTTCAGATTAAGAGTGATCCCTTTCTTACTGCGGTTGCAGACGACAAAACCCTTGTGCGAACGGTAAGGGTCGCCGTCCGGGCGTTCCACCTTGATGACCTCGGCCCCCTGTTCGGCGAGCAGCATGGCTGCATAGGGACCTGCAATATACTGACCGAATTCAATTACCCTGATACCCGATAGAATTCCACTCATGCCAATGCCTCCGCGAGATTATTCTTCAGCCTCCGATACCGATGAGATTGCAAATCCACGACCGATGAACCTGGTGGGACCGGCAGCGCTCCATTTGTGTTTGATTATGCCAACTTTTTCCCCAGCAAGCCTCCCGTGATTAACCTGATTATGTACTCGGATATCTCTTCCCGGGTCAGTTCCCTGCCGGGGCGAAACCACATCGATGCAAATGAGAGGTTACCGTAAATAAACCAGGCGGCGATATGCTCATCGACGGGTTCCAGACGCTCCGCAATAACTATCTCTCTAACGAGCCTGGCTATTAACTTTCTGTATGCTTTTCTTTCACGGTTTATTACCCCGGCATGCGGTGCGGATGTCTCGCGCAACGACATATCCGACCATAACAGGCGGCTGACCTTCCAGCGCGTGATAACAATATCCATGTAAGACTTAATCATGGCATACAGTTTTTGCCGAGGCGTTAAAGAGGCGTCGTTATATATCGGAATTAGAGCGTCGCGTATAA
Source organism: uncultured Chloroflexia bacterium (assembly GCA_963827985.1). Taxonomy (GTDB): domain Bacteria; phylum Chloroflexota; class Dehalococcoidia; order GIF9; family UBA5629; genus JAFGLP01. The sequence continues at coordinate 32,955 of CAWHDI010000038.1, forward strand.
GGTCGAACATGTATTTATTCAACCTGTAGATGAGGTCACCCTTGGACTCGAAGTAGTAGTAGATTACCCCTTTGGATACACCTATTTCGGCCGCCACTTCGTCAAGGGTGAAAGTTCCCTTCCTGCGCTTCAACAAGACCTGAGCAACCGCCTCATACAATTGTTCGCGGTACTGCTCGGCCCTGGCCGGGTTCTTGCTCATTTTACGCGCAGATATGGCGCCGCTACGATCCCCAATCTCGCCTATTTTCTGCCTCTTCCTTTTAGTGACCAAATTATTCCAACCAGTATAATTTTGTACTGATGATTAAAATACCAATTATCCGCTCCATTGTCAATAGCTTGAGCCAGTCAATTTACGTTCATTTATCCAATATTGGGCCTGTTTACAGCCACATTTATGCCCGGGTATTCCTGGCCATTTTGAACACTGTTATATAGGCATTTATACCATCACGTATAATTATGCCATATCTATTTCGTATTTGTGTTATTTTATCAAGCTGTTATACAATTGATATCATTGACAGGTAAGCCCGTGTTATTGAGCAAAAGGGAGTAACAGTCTTATACTGGTTCCGGTTTTAGCGAAGGACAGACTTGAAGAAAATAGCGACAGGATGAAGGGACAAAGGAGCGCTCATGAAAATCAGTAAGATGCTCATCGCAAACAGGGGCGAGATAGCCATCCGCATCGCCCGGTCGGCGGCGGACCTCGGGATAGGAACGGTAGCCATGTACTCTGCGGATGACTCCGAATCGTTGCATCTGCTGGCCGCCGAACGCGCATGCGCTTTAGAAGGAACGGGACCTTCTGCGTACCTGGATATAGACCAGGTCATTGCCCTGGCAAAGGCAGCCAAATGCGACGCCATACATCCCGGTTACGGATTTTTGAGCGAGAACGCTTCCTTTGCCCGGCGTTGTTCAGAGGAAGGCCTGATTTTCATCGGACCAGGTCCGGACTTGCTTGACCTGTTCGGCAATAAAGCCGCGGCACGCTCGCTGGCGGAACGCTGCGGCGTACCTATAATTCCGGGCACGGCAGCAGCAATAACCCTGGAACAGGCCCGTGAATTCTTCATTTCGCTGGGAAAGGGAGCAGCCGTCATGATCAAAGCGGTACTGGGCGGTGGAGGTCGCGGCATCCGCCGCGTGCAAAATCTGTCCGAGCTTGAGGAAGCTTTCAAGCGCTGCCAGTCCGAAGCTCAGTCCGCCTTCGGCGCCGGCGATGTATATATTGAGAAGCTGATCGAGAAGCCCAGGCACATCGAAGTACAGGTGGCAGGCGACGGAAAGCAGTCCATCCATTTCGGCGAACGCGACTGCACGCTGCAGAGGCGTAACCAGAAACTCGTTGAGATCTCCCCATGCCCCACACTCTCGCCCAGATTAAGGACCAAAATTACAGATGCCTCACTTAGAATAGCGCAGGAAGTCAATTACCTGAGCCTGGGCACTTTCGAGTTTCTCGTTGAAGAAGCGGACGGGTCAAGCTTTGCCTTCATGGAAGTCAACCCCCGGCTGCAGGTGGAACATACGGTCACTGAAGAGGTAACGGGCGTCGACCTGGTCAGGACACAGATCGAGATAGCATCGGGCAAATCCCTGGCAGACCTCGGGCTGACTAGAAATGCGGCACATCCGCACTTTTATGCCATCCAGATGCGTATTAACATGGAAACAATAGATGCCGGAGGGAATACCGTCCCGGACGGGGGCACGTTAAATGTCTACGAAGTGCCTTCAGGGCCCGGCGTAAGGGTGGACGGTTACGGGTATAACGGCTATACGACCAATCCCTCATTCGACTCACTGCTGGCAAAATTGGTGGTGACCTCAAAATCCCCGAATTACGAGGATGCCATAGCCAGGGCCGGCAGGGCACTGGGCGAATTTCGCGTGCAGGGAGTAGGAACAAACATCCCGTTTCTAAAGAACCTTTTATGCAGGCCCGAGGTTGTCCGGAACGAACTATATACCGGTTTTATAGAAGACAATGCGGCTGCCCTGGCGGCGTCTCAAGCAGACCAGAAGGCCGGCTTTTTCCCCGCGGAAAGGCCTGCAACACTCAAAGCTGAGACTTCAGCTACAGCGCAGGAGGGTCCAGCAGGGACAGTGCCCGTGTTATCGCCCATGCAAGGATGTGTAGTCGATATTGAGGTCATGGAAGGCGACGAGGTGATAGCCGGTCAGAAGCTAGTAGTGCTGGAGTCCATGAAAATGGAGCACGTAATAGCTGCGGACCGCAGCGGATATGTACGCGCCATATGCGTCGCACGGAACAAAGTCGTTTCGAAGGACGACCCACTGGTCTTTATCGAAGAGGCTGATATTTCAGCTATCGCCAGGGCGTCTGAGCAGGAAATGGACCTCGATGCCATCCGCGCCGACCTGGATGAGGTGATAAAGCGGCACGCCTATATCCTAGACCAGAACCGTCCCGAGGCAACAGCCAGACGCCACAAGAAGAAGCAGAGGACCGCCCGGGAGAACGTCGAAGACCTGTGCGACCCGGACAGCTTTATAGAATACGGGGCATTGATCGTGGCCGCACAGCGCAACCGCCGTTCAATGGAAGAACTGATGCAGAGGACGCCGGCCGACGGCCTGATTACCGGGATCGGCTCAGTCAACGGTGCACTTTTTGACGATGAGAAAGCGCGTTGCATGGTGATGGCGTACGATTTCACGGTATTAGCCGGTACGCAGGGGCAGATGAGCCATAAGAAGATGGACCGGATGCTGCATATTGCCAATGAATGGCGTATGCCTACCGTTCTATTTGCCGGAGGCGGTGGGGGAAGACCGGGCGACACGGATGCCAACATCGTAGCCGGGCTGGACCTGACGACGTTCAGCCGTTTTGCCGCCCTAAGCGGCAAAGCGCCGTTAATAGGAATAATAGAAGGTCCATGTTTTGCTGGCAATACCGCGCTGGTCGGCTGCTGCGACGTGCTTATCGCCACCAAGAACTCGAATATTGGCATGGGCGGACCGGCGATGATCGAAGGAGGAGGACTGGGCGTAGTCAGGCCGGAGGATATCGGCCCGATCGACGTGCAAACACAGAACGGGGTAGTCGATATCGCCGTTGCGGATGAAGTGGAGGCGGTGGCGGTAACGAAGAAGTATCTCAGCTATTTCCAGGGCCCGATCGCAAATTGGGAAGCCGAGGACCAGCGCCGACTGCGCTGGCTGATTCCTGAGAACAGGCTCCGTGTCTATGATGTGCGCGCCGTAATCAATGCATTGTCGGACAAGGGTTCGGTGCTGGAGCTGCGCCCGCATTTTGGGCTGGGCATGATAACATCACTGATACGTATCGAGGGAAAACCCTTCGGCGTAATCGCCAACGATCCCAGACACGTGAGCGGAGCTATCGAAGCGGAGGGAGCCGACAAAGCAGCGCGCTTCATGCAGCTTTGCAACGTACATCGCATCCCCATCCTGTCGCTGTGCGACTGCCCGGGATTCATGGTGGGCCCGGAGGTAGAGACCCGGGCACAGGTACGTCACGTATGCCGGATGTTCGTCGTCGGGGCAAAAGTGACCGTGCCTTACTTCACTGTAGTCCTGCGCAAAGGCTACGGGCTGGGAGCGATGGCAATGTCGGCAGGAGGCTTCCGCGATTCCTTTTTCACAGCTTCGTGGCCTACCGGAGAATACGGCGGCATGGGACTGGAAGGAGCGGTCAAACACGGCTTCAAACGGGAATTGGATGCCATCCAGGACCCGGCCGAACGTGAAAGAACTTACAAATTTTACGTCGATATAGCTTACGCAATGGGCAAGGCCATCAACATGGCATCTTACATGGAGATTGATTCCGTGATCGATCCGGCCGAGACTCGCAAATGGATAATGCGGGGATTGAAGTCCGCCGGCGACTATACGGCCAGAGATTCCGGTCAGTCGTTTATAGATGCATGGTAGGTCATTCCATGCCGGCCAGGTCAGCGCTTGCCGGTCTTACCGGCACCAGCCTGATATGCCTCGGCGAACTTATAGACCGCCTGGTCTTGCTCGTCAGTCAAGACTGAGCCAGGCCTTTTCTCTTTTACGTAGCTAATGGCAGCTAAAGGCTCCATGCCCCGAGTTATGAAAAAACATGACAGCAGACAGCCTGTCCTGCCATAGCCGCCGTCGCAGGAAACTCCTACAGGCTTATCCTGCAGCAGACACTCCGCGATGAAAGCAATCATCCTGTCAATGTCGGGTACTGAGGGCGCCGACATGTCCGGTATGCTCAGGTGATAGTCCAACATCCCCGCCTCCACAATGTCTGCCGGCTTGATCCTGGGCACCTGGGTCATGCGGATGAGGGCTTTAATTCCCTTGCTCCTTAAAAATAGCATGTGGTCATCCGACTGGATGCCACGGTGGCCAGCGAGCTGATTTTCGATAAGCCAACTGAAATTCATGTAATTCGGCGTTATGATATTCGTCATTTCTGATACAGGTCCTTAAAGAAAATAAGTTTTATTAACCGCTAAATTTTACACTTTCCGGACGCAGAAGGCCTAACACAGCAATTGGCCGCCGGGAAATTTCCCGGCGGCCAATCCTTAAAGCGAAATCTGCTGTCTACGCAGGCTTGAAGTACTTTATGTCAAGAATGTTCCCTTCCCTCTTGTCCTTGAAGACCGCCTTCACTTTCATCCCGATCTTTATGTCGGCAGGCTTCACCTCACCGATGAAATGCACCATGCCAGTATCTGCGCCGTCCAGTTTCACGACGCCGTAAACAAATGGAGGATTAACCGGCTGCACAGGCTCCTTGTAGGAGACCTCGGTGAATGTCAGAAGCGTGCCTGTGGTACCAACTTCCACCAGAGAGTCCAGGTTGCTGAAACAATATCCGCATACTGACTTGGGAGGCACATAAACCTTGTTGCATTTGCTACATTTCGTGCCGGTTATTTTAGCGCTGTCCCTAAGCTGGATGAAAAAATCGCTCGCAAGCTTGCCTGCGAAATTATGGTATGGGACCTCCATTTTCCCTATGATTGAGTGATGTTCCTGCATGTTTCCGCTCATATGATTACTCCCCTTCCTTCTTGACGAAGTGGACAATATCATGGAACTCGCCTATGCGTTTTTCATTCCATACCACCTTATAGCGATCGCCGATTTTATGCTTGGTGGGGTCCGGTGGCCAGACGTAATGCTCGAAGAGAGCGCCTCCGTCCAGTGCGATGGTACCCTTGGCCCAGGGCGCCTTCTGTACCAGGCCCGTATTCGACTGAATGAAATCGTAGAAGCAAATTTCCAGGCTAACCAGGGTACCTTCATCTTTTTGCTCCACCCATTCTCCCATCTCAGTACCAGGGTCGCGTCCGCACAGCATGCGCGGAGGGGCACTTATACGCCCGCATTTTGGACATTTATTGGCCCATATTCTCTTGTCGATCAGCCCTTTGAGAAACTTGCCCATATAGGCGCCGGCGTCATAACGGACAGGCAGGCTGATGAGATAATTCATCGTCAGTAACTCTTGCTTTTCTGCTCCCTGTTCTGCTGTCATCTCAGATTTACCTCTCCTTTAACATTATGGTTTGCTTTTGCTCAGCAGGTGCAACACCGTCCACAGGGTGCCGCCAAAAGCTGATGCAAGAGCAGTTTTCACTTCTCTAGAGACCTGCCGCTCCCCCGCATCACCCCGGATCTGCAATGCCGCTTCGGCTATGCGGACGGTGCCGCTTGCGCCGATAGGATTGCTTGCCACGACCCCACCGGAAGGATTGACCGGGAAACTTCCGTTGATAGCGGTCTCGCCCCTTTCGATCATCCCCAGGGAGTAGCCCGCTTCTTTCATCAGGAACAGGTCCAGCCATTCCATATGCCAATAGACATGCGGGTCATACATTTCCAGCAAATCGATTTGCTTCAGTGGATCCGTAATGCCGTTATGTTTATAGAGCCGTCTGGCAGCAACCCTTTGCGATTTCTGCTCCCTGTCCTTCTCCTGAAGAAGAAAGGTGTCCCCGGCCACATAGTTCTCCACGTGGGCCGTGTCATGGTCAACGATCCACACGGGCTTCTTTGAGATCTTGCTCGCTTTATTCTCAGCCGCATAGATTATGCAGCAAGCGGCATTCGATTGCGGGCACATATGCAGAAACCTTAACGGATACATCAAATAGGGGGACTTCATTACGTCCTCGACCGTGAGCTTCTGCCTCAGGTGCGCGTATGGATTGCGTGCGGCGTTTTCGGCAATCTGCACCCTCAGCTTGGCTGCGGTTTCTTCGACACCCGGGCCAAACTGCTTTAGCATCATCTCCGCTGACACTGCGTTGATGGCCCCGGCGTTGACCCATCTAGCCCACAGCGGATCGTAGAAGTTCGTTATGCCCGTAGTCGCGTTGGCCTCTTCCAACTTCTCAAACCCGATGGCCATCACGATATCGTAGCAGCCGGAAGCTACCAGGTTGATAGCCGCACAACTGATGGTGCCGCCGGTGGTCCCTCCGGTCGTGACCCTCAGGCCAGGTTTCATAAAGCCGCCATAACCATCGACGTGCCACAGGTCACCCTGGTAATTTCCCTCGAACAGCTCCATGTTGCCGTGGACGTTCATATCGATGTCCTTCGGTGTGAGCTGCGCATCCTCCAGGGCAGCCTTGACGGCCTGATTTATCTGTTCAATCTGATTAATCTCATGGCTGTGGCTGCGTGCCGGCGTCTGGCCGACGCCCACGATAGCTACTCTGCGATTCCAATGTGCCATTTCCTTCTCCTTATCTGCCCAGAATAATTACACAGTGCATCTGGCCGCAAGGCCCTATCGTACCGTGTGCAAGCGCTTTCTTCGCCTTATCGACCTGTCTTTTGCCTGCTTCGCCCCGCAGTTGGAAAAACGATTCGGCTACGCAAGACATGCCCGCCAGCAAGGCCGGCACGCCGGAGAGAATGCCACCTGACGGATTTATCGGCATCTCACCATTAAGCTGTGTTTTGCCCGAATCGATGAGGTTCCTCCTTCGCCCCGTTTGCACAGGCCGAGACCTTCGCTCCATAGCAATTCCTGGTAAGAGCAATGCTCACTAATTTCGAAGACATTGATATCTTTGGCGGGTTCTTTATGCCTGCCATCTTATACGCTTGCTTGCCGGCGTCAACCAGCGCATCACAATCCGCCAGTTCTCTATCGCCTGGGTTATGTGCATCCCTGCAGCTGCCGAATCCTTCTATCCAGACAGGTTTATCCGTCAGCTTCTTGGCCTTTTCTTCAGTAGCGATAATCATGGCTATGGCCCCGTCCGACGCAGGGTATGCTTCCAACTCGCTGATCGGTGACGCCAGCATTTTGGATTTCAGTACATCTTGTACCGTG
>CAWHDI010000039.1:0-44204 GCA_963827985.1 uncultured Chloroflexia bacterium
CCCCGCTGAAGGAAGTTGAGCGGGAAACGATAATTACGCCCAGCGCCAGCATGCCCACGAATAATAGCCCGATCGCTGTGTCCGAAGATAAACGGGATTTCAGTGTAATCAGGCTGACGCCGCTGACCATTACTACTGTTCCGATGGCGGCTCCCAGCACGCCCGGGAACCCAACCAGTATCGCCACGGCTATTCCAGGCAGGACCCCGTGGGCTATGGCATCTCCGATGAACGCCAGGCCGCGCAGGACAACAAAAGTCCCAACTATCGCACACGTGAAAGAGACGATGACGCCGGCCAGCAGTGCATTCAGCATGAACTGGTTGGAGATAAATGGTGTTACAAACGAATCCATCAACATACCTGCTCAGGAGCGCAAATCTACTTCAGCCCGTCAACTATCACTTTAGCCATATTGCGCTCAAAAGTGAAATAAGAGCCGTCCGCCGGCAGACTGTGCGTTGTAAGCTCTATTACTTTGACGCCCGTTTCTTTGCCTATCGCATTGGCCACAGCGGGCGACGTTCCGAGTTCGGTGAAAATGGCTTTAACCTTATTTTCCTCAATCAACTTCTTTAGCGCTGCCAGGTCGGCGGCCGATACTTCCGCCTGTGAAGTAATACTCGGGATGATCGCTCCCACCAGCTTAAAACCGTAGCGCTGAGCAAAGTATCCCATAGATTCATGACCGGTGACAAGCTTGCGATTTTCCTGAGGCAAGGTGGAAACCAGTACGGATATTTCGTCGTTCAAGCTAATCGAGCCGGGTCTGCAAATCGCTGTAGCGGCTGTCGACATCTATAGTGAGATCAGATTTAAGTTGGCTCGACCAGAGCGGCCACCACATCCTTCATGATTAGCGGGTCCGTCCAGAGGTGCGGGTCTTCTGCTCCAATGGCTTGATCCGGATCACCGCTGGGTATGCCCTCACCCGCTCCCACCTTTCGAATTGTTATGTGATCTGACGCCGTAAAGAATTTCACCCCGCGCCCCTTCGCTTCTTCAAGGGTTTTCTGCATACCGCCTTCGAGTTCCAGTCCATTTTGTACGATCAGGTCGGCCTGGTTAAGTGTTTCGATGTCCTTTGCGGATGGCTCCCATTCGTGGGGATCAGCGCCGTTCGGCATTAATACAACCACGTTGGCTGGGTCCCCGGCCAGCTCTTTCACAATAGAACCAAGGATGGAATATGTGACAACAATGGTCTTCTTATTGCGGTCAGCTGACTGCGGACCCGGCTGGCATGCAGACAGAGATAGAAATGATCAGGACGGATAGCGCCGCGTACACAAAGAGTTTTCGTTTCATCCCGGATTCCACTTACTAAGGCATAACCAATTTCAGATGATAATGATATGGTGTTATCAATAATGATGTCAAATTGGCTATGTATGGCTATATTGTGCAGATAACGCTAAAATAATAACGATTATCATTATCAGAAAAGAGAGATGCAGCCTATGAAGCGAAATACTTCACAACGGGAAGCTATCCGCTACGTCATGGTTCAGGCGGATCGGCCTCTTTCGACCGGTGAAATCTTCGATCTGGCCAGGGACAGGATTCCCCGGCTTGGCATTGCGACCATTTACCGCACGTTAAAGTCGCTCAAGGAAGAAGGGGCCATACGGGAGGTTGATCTGCCGGGCCAATCGTCAAGGTGGGAGCTGGCGAACAAGGACCATCATCACCATTTCCTGTGCCGCACATGCGACAAGCTGTTCGAAATTGAAGGCTGCCCTGGAGATCTTGGTAACCTCTTACCTCCGGGTTATGCACTGGAGGAACATAACATCTTGCTGGAAGGTAAATGCAGGGACTGCCAGGTAAGGCATCCCGTCTAGCAGGTCACTCCGGGAATATTTTCTGCATCATTTCCACATCCAGCAGCTTCCCGAATTTGCGGCCCACTTCTTTCATCGTCCCGATGTGCGTGAATCCCAGCAACTCGCATAAGTGAATGCTGGCAGCGTTGCCTTCAACTATTCTGGCGATCACCGTATGCAGGCCGGCCTTTTGGCCTTCTTCTAAAAGGGAAGAGATCAATTTTCTGCCCAGTCCACTATTTCGGTCTTTCGCATTTACATAAAGTGAAGCTTCCGCAGTTCCGCTGTATGCGCAGCGGTCGGACCATCTTGATAATGACGCCCAGCCTGCTATCCTGCCTTCACTCTCAGCTACCAGGACGGGGAATTGCCCCTGGTGCTCATCAAACCATTTTTTCTGCTCTTCCATAGTCTTGGGCTGGGTGTCGAAGGAAGCAGTCAGGTTGAGTACAGCGTCGTTGTAGATGTCTGTAATTGCCGGAAGGTCCTCAAGAGATGCCTTTCTAATCAATATCATTTTGATGAATTCCGTTCACATTATGGCATACCTGGAACTGTGTTTCCAGCGTGGTTCATTTAAGAGTAACAGGTACGAAAGTACGCTTTACAGCATGCATGCCAATAGGTATTATTGGCCCGTTGACAAGTCGCACTTGCAAGGAGTGAAGATGAAGCGAGTTATATTGTTGTTGTCCGTAATGGTCCTGGCGTTTTCAGCGTGCATAACGATCGATTTAAGCGGAGCTGCCTCCAAGAAACTGCCCGCAGTGGCAAAATTCACCGTTGCGCCTTCCACTATCAAGGCCGGGGAAGCGGCCATCATTTCATGGGAAGTTGAGAATGCCTCAGCGGTCAGCATTGACCCCGGCATGCCGGCCGTGCCGTCAACCGGCGCTGACAAGGTTGCGCCCGCGGCCACGACTTCGTACGTCCTGACTGCAACCAATAAGAGCGGGACCAGCAAAGCAACGGTAGTGTTGACTGTCAGCGGTTCAGCCACCACTGTAACTCCTCCAGCGGGCTCAACGGGGTTGCCCGTAATTACGTCGTTTTCAGCCGCTCCTTCAAGCATTAGCGCAGGTGCGTCCTCCGTATTGACCTGGGCTGTCAGCAACGCCGACAGTGCCAAAATAAGCGGCTTTGGATCGGTTGCCACCAGCGGCAGCACAACTGTCTATCCGGCGTCCACGACTACCTACGTTATCGAAGCTACCAATAGTGCCGGCACTTCATCCGCCTCCACGATGATAGCGGTTTCTGCCGTCTATGCGCCTCCTGCCACTACCCCGCCTGCCTCGACCCCCAATCTTCCGTCCATCCTGAGTTTTACCGCCAACCCTTCCACTATCAGCTCCGGGAGTTCCACTAACCTCAGTTGGAATGTGCTCAATGCTTCTGGAGCGACCATCAGCGGTGTTGGCCCGGTTCCTACCAGCGGTAGCCTGACGGTCTCTCCTTCCGCGACCATGACCTTAACCTTGACCGCCCAGAATACTGCCGGGAGCAATTATGCAACCACCACGATCACGGTAACCGGCGCATCCTCTCCGCCTTCCACCGGTTCGAGGCCCGGCATCTATACGTTTAGCGTCAGCCCGTCTTCCATTAGTTCTGGTGGTTCCGCCACCGTCAGTTGGGATATTTACAACGCCACTTCTGTTTATATCGATCACGGCATAGGCAATGTTAGTTCCACCGGGAGCACTATTATATATCCGACTGCGAGTACTACCTATACATTGTCAGCCCAGAATGCCTACGGCACAACAACTGCCGCACGCAGTATCACCGTATCGGCGCCCGTGGTCGCCCCTGCCTACTCGTGGCCCACCATAAGTGATTTCCATTGCAGCAACACAACCGTCGTTCGCGGCAACCAGGCCAAACTCTACTGGACCGTTTCCAACGCCGATACCATCGTGATCGACAATGGTATTGGAAGCGTAGGGCCGTCGGGAGCAACTTACATTTATCCGACTGTCACTACTACTTATACGTTGCAGGCGACCAGTGGAGCGAATACGGTTGCGCAGTCGGTGACAGTCATAGTGACTCCCTAAATCAGGCATTTCATTCATCTGAAAACTTGACCGGGGCATTTCAGGGTTTCCTGGCTGCCCCGGTTTTATTTGTCCCCCTCCCGGAAGATGGCCGCATGTCAACACTGTGGACAAGTCTGCCCACGAGCATTTTTCGAGCGTACATTTTCGATAGAATCAGTAAAGTCCACAATGTTGACAAATCGAGGACGCGCGGAATAATATAAGCGTCACTGATATGGCAAGAAAAGGCGCCGGGAAGACCCGGGAGCACATAATTAAAGCGGCCGCCCAGGTTTTTTATAACGTAAATTACCACGAAGCGGGACTACGTGAAATAGCGAAGTTGTCCGGTGTTTCGCCCCGCTGCATCTACAAGTATTTTCCTAATAAAGAACAATTGCTTGTGGCCATGAACAACGAGGGGTTGAAGATGGTGATGGGGGAGATTAAGCAGCTCATGGCGGGCGTCAGTTCGGTCGGCGCACGCCTGGCCAAAATGACCTATTTCTACCTTGAATTCTTCCAGGAGCATTATATGGTTGCCTGGCAGGTATACGTTACCACCAATCTAAATATGTGGCACAAGTCCGAAGAGGCCTGGAAGAGCCTTATGGAGACTGAAGCTGTCCTGAACGGAATTCTTGCCGAGGGGCAAAGAAGCGGCGAGATACGGCCGGATATAAATGTCAATGCCGTAAGGCTGTTGTATTTTGGCGGAATAAGGTTCGCCATTCAGAGTTGGCTTGCTTCTGACCGGCGCTGGGACCTACTATCGGTAGCTGACGGCTTGACCAGCACTATTTACGAAGGTATCAAGAAGCGTGAAGAGCAGGTGGACACGGTCAGCGGTCCTTCGGCTCATGGACAGGATGCGGTAAGCGTCCACCGCTCCTGACACGTATTCACTTTACAAATATCTTTTCGGAGGGATTCATGATTGCGCTTGTGAACGGCCGGGTATTCACTGTCGATGGAAAATTTGTTCCCGGGACTGTACTTATTTCGGGCGATTCGATTATGGCGGTTGGCGGACGGCTGGAGATCCCCAAAGACGCTAAGGTAATTGATGTTTCAGGGAAATCCGTTCTTCCGGGTCTCATAGATTTACACACACATCTAACTCTCTTCCACGATCCCACGCTTCTGGCCGCCGGGGGTGAAGGCAGGGCGGTTTTGCGTGCGGCCTTCCTGGCTAAACAGGCTCTGAAGGCCGGGATCACTACTATGCGGGATATGGGTGGTTACCGGCATATCGACATTGACCTGCGCAATGCCATTGCTATGGGATTTGTGCCGGGGCCGCGTCTGATTTGTGCCGGCAAGGTCATTGCCACAACCGGCGGACATATTTATTATGTAGCGAGGGAGGCTGATGGACCGGACGAGGTCCGCAAAGCCGCTCGAGAACAACTGAAGGCAGGCGCAGATTTTATCAAGGTGATGTGCAGCGGCGGCGTGGAGCGGGCCGGTGAGTCCATCGATGCAGTGCAGTTGGGCATTGACGAGATTCGCGCCGCCGTAGATGTAGCGAAGGACAACGGCACTGTTGTAGCTGCACACGCCCACCCGACACGTGCCATGAAAGAAGCGCTTCTGGCCGGTGTTGTTTCGATTGAACATGGCACATTGGTCGATGAGGAAGTGGCCGAGATCATGGCGGAAAAGAAAGCTTTCCTCGTCCCCACTTTCTCTGTTTATGCGGCCATAGCCAGCAGCGGCTTGCCGGAATTGGAGAAGCAGGCGAAATGGGTTTTCGAGACCAAGAAGAAGACCTTTGAGCTTGCCGTTAAGAAAGGCGTACCCTGGGGAGTGGGGACCGATTCAGGCGCTTTCAGCCCCGTGTCTTCGATCATCGATGAGCTTATATTGCTTCATAAAGCGGGCATCGGCGTCAAGGAAGTTCTGCTCAAAGCTACTGCCGGGAACGCAGATCTTATAAAGATGAACAATACAGGCAGGCTAGAAGCCGGCAAGCGGGCGGACCTGATAGTTGTCGCGGGCGACCCGTTGAAGGACCTCACAGTGCTCCGGAACGTGGCAATCACGATTTGCAATGGAGTTGTCTATGATTGGAGCGTAACGCCGTAGGCCGGGCACGGTCAAAATATCTGGATTAAGGAGAAATTAATTATGAAGATCGCGGTTCTCAACGGCAGTCCCAAGGGCGAGATCAGCGTCACGGTCCAGTACGTCAAGTTCATACAAAAGAAATTCCCGGAGCATGAATTCAAGCTGATCAATGTATCTCACGAAATAATTAAAATAGAGAAAGACCCTGAACACTTTAAGGGCATAATTGATGAGGTAAAGAGATCAGACGGTGTGATGTGGGCCTTCCCTCTTTATGTCTTTCTGGTGGCCTCGCAGTACAAGCGGTTTATTGAGCTGATCTGGGAAAAAGGCGCTGAGTCTGCCTTCAAGGATAAATATACATGCGTTTTCTCGACTTCCATCCATTTCTTTGATCACACGGCCCATAACTATATGCGCGGGGTCTGCGAAGACCTGGGCATGAAATACACTGAATTCTTTTCGGCCGACATGGATGATATTTTCCTTGATGATGGCAGGCGCACACTGCTGAAGTGGGTGTCCGATTTCCTCTCAGCCATAGAGAATAAACTGCCTACCGCCAGGGTTTTTGCGCCTCTCGCCCGCTCTAAATTCGCTTACAAACCGGGCAAAGCGAACGGCAAGGTTGATAATACGGGGGTGAAAGTAAGGGTAGTGGCCGATATAGAAGACCCCAAATCCAATATTGCCGCCATGGTGAAAAGGTTCAGTGACGCTTTCCAGGAGAAAATTGAGGTTTTCAATATCAGGGATATTGATATAAAAGGGGGCTGCCTGGGCTGCATACAGTGCGGCTTCGATAACATCTGTGTTTACAAAGACGGGTATGTGGATTTCGTTAATTCCCATATGAGAGACCAGGATGTGACGGTCTTTGCCAGCGAAATAAAGGACCGGTTCCTGTCAGCGAGGCTTAAGATGTTCTGGGATAGGGGCTTTTTTAATGGCCATGTCCCGCTGCAAACGGGGATACAGGTAGGCTTCCTGGTTTCAGGCCCGCTGTCTCAGATAGCCAATTTGCAGCAGGTCATGCAGGCTATGGCTGAGATGGGTGAGAATAACTTTGCCGGAGCGGTGGTTGACGAGAGCGGCACCTCACAGCAAGTGGATTCCCTCATCGATGATTTCGCTCGTAAATGCGTGGACTATTCACGCCAAAAATACATCCGGCCGAGGACATTTCTTGGCGAGGGCGGACATAAGATTTTCCGCGACGCCATCTGGGCCAGGTTGCGCTTCCCATTCGATGCCGACTATCGCTACTACGAGAGCCACGGGCTGTTCGATTTCCCCCAGCAGGACAAGCGCTACCTGGAGTTCAGCGAGCAGATGCTCAAGATGATCCAGGACCCCAAGATGAAGGAAATGGTCCGCAAGATGATCAAGACCGAAATGATCAAGAACTACCAGAAAGCAGCCGAAACTAAGTAATATTTGTTCGGTTGCGGTGACCGGACTGCTATAATTACAGCGAGTATGGCATACAGATCGGTCAGGAAATGGATTGCGCCCGTAGCTATTGCTGCCTTCCTGGTACTGCTATTATCTGCCAGCGACATAAACAGCATGATGGAACTGATGGCCAGGCCCCCGGTATGGGAACTGATTGTCTTTTCGCTATTTATGGGTGCGCTGATCGCAACAATAGCCATCGAGATACTAAACCGTGATCGGAAAAAATAATCTAGCTTGGTATCGGCGTTTGCCGGCCGATTAATATTCTGTATGATTTGCTCCCGGCACGCTGCTTGTCATACAATTCACTGTTACCGGTATTTTGAATGGCAGATTTATCTAAGCGCACTGAACAGGGTGTCAAACGCACCCGCGATAACTTTTTCGGCAGGATTTCGGGCCTCTTCAATCGCACAAAGATCGAGGATTCCGTTTGGGATGAACTCGAAGAGCTCCTGATCTCCTCTGACGTCGGCATGGATACTACCGAGAAACTCCTCGCACGTGTGAAAAAACGCGTCAAAGATCAGAAGCTGTCCGAGGGATCTCAGGTCCGGTCGGCTCTAAAGGAAGAAATGACCGGGATACTGGACGTTGCCTCGAAGCAGGTCGCGGGCGCTGACGGGTCCACCAGGATAATTTTGCTTGTCGGCGTCAATGGCACGGGCAAGACGACCAGCATCGCCAAACTGGCGAGCGAGTATAAAGCCGGCGGGAACAGGGTGCTCATCGGAGCGGCCGATACCTTCCGTGCTGCGGCTATAGACCAGCTCAGAACGTGGGGAGAACGTGTGGGCGTTGACGTTATTGCCCAGCAGCCTGGCGCCGATCCGGGCGCCGTGGTTTTTGATACTCTGCAGGCGGCCCAGAACCGCAATGCCAATGTAGTTATCATCGATACCGCAGGCAGGCTACAGACCAAACACAACCTGATGGACGAGCTGAAAAAGATCAGGAAAGTCGCCAGCAAATATGAAGCGTCGCAGGAAGTTCTCCTGGTGATCGATGCGACCACCGGGCAAAACGGATTATCTCAGGCACGCAGCTTCACGGAGGCCACGGATGTCACCGGCATCTTTCTCTCCAAGCTCGATGGAACGGCCAAGGGTGGAATTGTGCTGGCGATTTGTGACAGTTTGCAAATACCGATAAAGTATATAGGGACGGGTGAACAGATTGAAGACATAGCCCCGTTCGATGCAAAATCATTTGTAGATGCTATTTTTGAATGAGGCGCAGTAACAGATGTTAGATATAGATTTAAATCCCATATTGTTTAGTTTCGGTTCCTTCGAGATCCGCTGGTATGGCGTCATGATTGTGCTGGCCGTGATGGCCGCCATCGGCATTTCACTGCTGGAAGCCAAACGCAAGGGATTTCTCCCAGGACGTGATCTGGGATATCGGCCTGTGGGCCGTGATAGGTGGCATTGTCGGCGCAAGGCTGCTGCATGTCATCGATAAATGGGATTATTATGTTAACCATCCTGACCAATTGCTGAATTTCGCCGGGCTGGCCGTCTGGGGGGCGGTGTTGGGTGGAGCGATTGCCATCCTGATTTATTGCCTTGTCAAGAAAATATCGTTCTGGCAACTGGGTGATATCGTGGCGCCGGGCGCAATCATGGCCCAGGCCATCGGCAGGGTCGGCTGCACCATTAACGGCTGCTGTTACGGTGATGCCTGCGACCTCCCATTGCAGTCGTTTATCAGAATCCCAATAGCTACGCTCCACAGGGTGTACCCATTTATCCGACTCAGGAATTCCATATGATCTGGAACCTGATTGGATTTGGAGTACTGTGGCTGATCCGCAAGAAAATCAAACCGGATGGGGCGCTTTTCCTGATCTGGTTGATATTCTTTGCAGCGGGCGACTATGCCATACGTTTCTTCCGGGGAGATACCACGCCGTTCATGTTCGGTTTGCCCGAAGCGCAGGTAGTAGATATAGGAGTAGCAGTTGTGGCGGTGGCCATGCTGATTGTGAGGATTGTCCGGTACAAGACGCCTGTCCTAGCGCCGGAGGGTGCTGAAGTCAATAAGAACGGGCAAAATCCAGAAGGTTGAGCCTTAGCTGACCTCTGCCGTTAAAGTTATCCACCTCAACACAATAGACCACGTCTATATGGCGCGATAGCTCTCCGATATAGTTGCCCAGCCGGAAACCAATTGTATCCCACACGATGCCGTCCTGCTTCAGTTTCAGCTTGATGTGGTCGTTCTGCCCCCCGACCAGTTTCTGTTCGACAACCTCCACTTTGCGGCTCAAGAAAATCGGCGCCGGGTTTCCCATGCCGTACGGCTCCATGTGGCGGATATCTTCGAACACCCCTTTGGAAAAGACCGATAGCGACACCTCTGCATCGATATCAATATGGGGCCGCAGATCAAGTCCGGTCAACTGTTCCGTTGCCAGCACACGGAGCTTTTTCTGCAAGCTGTGGCAGGTCGCGTGTGGGGACGTTGAAGCCTGCCGCTCTGGCGTGGCCGCCGTACTTGGTCAGCAGGTGATGGCATGTCTTGAGAGCGGCCATCAGGTCGAATTCCTGTATGCTTCGGGCGCTGCCCCTGCACGTCTCGGAGCCGATTTTAACCATGATCACGGGACGGTAGAACTCTTCGGCCAGTTTGCCGGCAACCAGTCCCATCACTCCCGCAGGGTAATCCGCATCACATGCCGTCAGCAGCGGCCTGTCGGCGCCGTCCTGCAATATCTGTGAGCGCGCCTTCTCGTATGTCTCGGCTACAATGCGTTGTCTTTCCTTGTTCTTTTCTTCCAGCTCCATCGCCAGCATATTCGCCTGGACCTTGTCCTGCGTTACCAGAAGCTGGTAGCTTGTTCCTGCGTCGTCCAGGCGTCCTGCTGAGTTCAACCGCGGTCCGATCTGATACGAAACCGTTTCAGCGGTGAGCTTGCCCCTTTCAATCCCGGCGATATTCATCAGTTCAACCAACCCAACGCGTTTTGTCTTGTTGAGCAGGTGCAGGCCGGACCTGACCCAGTACCGGTTTTCGCTCAGCAGCGGCGACATATCAGTGATGGTGCCCAGCGTCACCAGCTCCATCGAGCTGTCTATAAGCTCATCCTTGTTTGAGCTGGAAAGCATCGCCTGGAGCAGTTTAAAGGCCACACCCACACCGGCAAACTCGGTGAAAGGGCATGTCGAATCGGTCCGCTTGGGGTCTACTATGATCTTCGCAGGGGGCAGCTCCTCCAGCGGGACGTGGTGGTCGGTGACCAGCACGTCCAGCCCCATCTTGTTGGACTTTTCGATCTCGGCGAATGCTGTAATGCCGGTATCGACGGTGATCACCAGGCTCACTCCCTGCTTGCGCAATTTTTCCAGCGCAGGAATTTTTAAGCCGTAGCCCTCGTACAGGCGGTGCGGAATGTAAGGCATGACATCCCCGCCCAGCTCTGTCAATCCCTGCACCAGCAAGGCTGTCGCCGTTATACCGTCCGCATCGAAATCGCCATAGACGGCTATTTTTTCGCCGGACAATAGCGCCTTATACACACGATTTACGGCCTGCGTGCATATCGGGAAGGGAGAAAGGGTCGATGGAAAGGCGTTTATCGGCTTTGAGAAAGATATCAGCGTCGGATGAATTGGTGATCCCGCGGTTATGCAGCAGCTTGGCTACAAGTGCGTGCACTCCCTTGTGGTCCAGGGGTTTATCGGCTTCTGGTAAGAGTTTCCAATGTGTATGTGCCAAATCGTAACTTCACTTTCCAGGTGAGTTTATACCATAAATTGAACGTAATGTAAATAAGTTGCGGCTCAATAAAGAGCCATGCGTTCCTGCCTCATTGCAGCGGCAACGAAAAACAGCATGTTGGCTACATAAAGCAGGCCGAATACGATGCTCCCCCACAGGTAGCCCGCGCTTCGTTTCTCTCCTTTGATGTACCGCAACAGGTGAAATATTACGGACTGCAGGATATATAGCGAGTAGCACAGCAGCAGCGCTATGTTCGCACCCACTCCCCATGCGGCAAAAAATGAGAGGAGGGCGGCCAGTCCTATTGCCAGGTTGGCAAAGCCTGCTTCGTACTGGAATCCGGGGTTGGCCGATTCCAGCCCCAGCCGTTGGGCATCTGCTTTATGAAAGATGACATGAGCGGCAAAGCTTATCAGCCCGTTAAAGGCTACGCACGTCAGCAGGACCATTTCGACAGCAGGCCTCGCATCGGACCAGTGGAAATACAGGTAATAACCGATTGCTATTCCGACGGCTATAACACAATACCGGATGATCGCAATAACTAATGAGCTAATGGCTTGCCTCCCGTACCCGCCCCTAAATTGCAGGTGACACATTATCCCTCCTACATGGCTCTGACAATCGCTGTGCGTAACCGGGCGTCACCCTGGCAGGATGTTAATTTGGCGTCTGGTACCCTTCTGCCTGGATTAACCAGTTGTATGTGAGATAACGTTCGGGCACTACGCTTCCGCCGTTTGAGACCCAGGACTGGACGTCTATGGCGCTCTCATACCCGATGCAGAGTTGGTGGTACCACGTGTGCACCACGTACCGGTGCCAGTAATCCCGGTCCCAGACTGCTGCTGGAGTTTAGCCTGGGCAGATTGTAGGTAAGTACTTCTATATAAAAATCACCTGAGACGTTGATGTTTGGGACGGGAACAGTAACGGTACCCGGCGTTAATGTGAACAGGCTCTTGTTATAGCTGCCCGAATATAACTTGTTCCTGTGGTCTCCATAGATATTGACGGCAAAATCCTGCCTGACAGGCTCCGCTGTAACGATATCCGCGCCGTATACCCATAGTCCCGGCCCGCCTATGACAGGGTCGTTGTTGAAATCGTAAGTGCTGTCCTTTATGTAGCCCGTGATTTTTATGCCTGTTATGGTTAGTCCGCCCTGCGGCGCAGTCAGCTTTATCATATTTCCATCGTTCTGCACCGTCACCTCTGACTGGTCCGAGACACTTTGCGCCACCGGGTCGCAGCCGTCCATCTGTCCGTTGTCTATTTTGACTGTTATCGGGATCCGGTTATCCGATACCGTAACATCCAGGGTCTGCTGCCCGATTCCGACAATATGGTGGCCCGGGACTTGCAGTGTCGACTGGAAACTGGCGTTCGCAGATTGACCCGCGTTGACCGCAACCATCTGAGAGTCGGCCATACTCCCGTCGATATACAGGTCAGCCTTGTAGCTTCCCGGCGCAGTCCCGCTATTGATGATTTTCATGGTTATAGCGAAGGGCTTATTTGCGGCTATTGGAAGAGGGGATACCTGTATGGGACCAAAGGCGAATTGCGGTGCACTGGAAACGGCGGTCTGGGATGGCGTCTGTGTTTGGGCAGCGGGGCCGGTCACGGCAAAACAGCCGCTGGCCAGGGCAATTATTCCAATTATTATTAGTACCCCCGGCAGATATACAATTGATCTGGTCTTCATCTTCCTCCGCATTCGCCAAAAATTGGCCGTTTAAGGCGATTATATACCCCGGAAAGCATGTTTTCCAAATAAATTCTGTTTTGTATTGAGACAATGTATAATCCTTACGACATAATGCAATAGACAATTTAAAAGGAGGCAAACATGCCATTCGCTGATGCCGGCGGTGTGAAAATATTTTACGAAGTCGGGGGCCAGGGTTATCCCCTGATTATGATCCAGGGCTACGGCCAGTATTCGCAAATGTGGGGCAATTTACCCAACGAATTTGCAAAGCTGCAGTATAAGGTGATTCTCATCGACAACCGTGGCACCGGGAGAAGTGACAAGCCGGACGCTCCGGTTACGGTCGCACAGATGGCGGATGATGTATGCGCAGTAATGGACGCCCTTGCCCTGAGAAGGGCCAGCGTGTTCGGCGTGTCCATGGGCGGCATGATAGCACAGGAGTTTGCCCTCAATCACTCCGACAGGTTGATAAACCTGGTGCTCGGATGCACCATGTGCGGAGGCCCCCATGCAATTCCTACCACACCGGAGGGGGCGAAGATACTTTTCGATTTTGATTACCTGAAGAATATGACACCCGAGCAACGCTCACGCGAGGTCTTCCGCTTTTTCTGCTCGGATGAGTTTATCCAGGAGAACCCGGACGCCTTGAAGGACTATCACGAGGCAACCATCGAGTATCCTACTCCGATCTACACTTTTGCCAGGCAGGCCGAGGCCATTTCGAAATTCGATACCTGGGACAGGCTGGAGAAAATCAAGTCGCCCACCATGATCATCAGTGGCACGTCCGACCACATAATACCCTTCAAGAATAGCGAGCTTCTGGAACAGAAGATACCCGGCGCTGAGCTTACACTCTTGCAGGATAAAAGCCATGGCTTCTTCATTGAAGGCATAGATTCAACGAAGATCTTTATAAACGGTTTCATGAAACGTCACGGCAAGTGATAACAGGTAAACGTTGGTAGGGTGTCCGCGTTCCGATTCAAATCGGGGCGTCCACAAGCCAATTACGATTCGAACTCGCATTACGACGATGATTTGGGCGGGTTTTTAAACCCGCCCCCTACGGCAACAATTTTGGGTTTTGAGTTTATTTAGAGTTTAGTGTTTAGAATTTTCTTTTCTTGTTTAGGTCGTTCCCGGAACTTAAAAAGAGGTGATCTTTTCCAGCTTCTTGAGCGGGTAAATCTGCTCCATCTTGGGCGGCATAGGGCTATATACCCAGTTGACTTCCATTTCGCCGCACTCGAACCCGCCAATGTTGTGTATGCCTTTGAACGGGCCGCGCAGCAGCACCGTCTGCATCTCGAAGGACATGCAGAAAAGGGCAATGGTGGCATTTTGCGGTATCGCCTTCAGTTCGTCACTGTAAACCGACGATGAGAAGATCACGCGGTCGGTACCCGCTGATTGGGCCTGGATGACGGGTATGATGGCCGGATATCCATCAGCTGCCCATATATGCCAGGAACTTAAGGTTATCGAGCTTGTCCAGAAGCTTGCGCGTAAACAGGTTGAGCACTTCCTTGCCGCTTCCCTTGCCGGCCAGGGTTTTGGCGACCATCGTTTTGATCGCCGCCTGTATTATGGTGCTCATGGGCAGAGGTTGCTTGCCGGTCTGCTCGATCAGGTCCATGTAATATACCGTATGGATGCCGAAGTAGGCGTTGTATCGGAACATCGGAGTATTATTCAGAATATCGAATTCCGTTCCTGTTTTGGCAGTGCGCGTGAAATTGGCCTTGCCGCGCCACAGGTTCCTGTCCAGGGTCATAATCAGGAAGCCGGTCTTGGGATTTGAACGGACGTTGACCTTACTCTGCCCTTCTGAGAACTGTCCCCAGAACACCTCGGTGGACGAGCTTGCCTGGATTGTGGATATAAGCGTCAGGTGCGGCAGCCCTTCCGGGTTGACCGTAGCCAGCAGCCCGATTTTCATCTCGGGCTTGAAGCTTTCTATATCCTGCTCGGAAAAGGTTTTTAGTGTCGTTGTCTGCGTCTTCATCTCTGGCCTCCTTCAGTTATCTAAGTTCTCCACCCTGGTGGCGCCGGTAGCAAATATTATAGCCGGGTTTGGCCCGGACTGTCTGGCGATTTGTTCGAGTTCCGCCAACTCGTCCTTGCGGATCAGCGGGGTTGAACCATATTTCCACTCCAACCCCAGGCGGCGGTATTTGTCGCGGCACAGGTTGTTGAACGCGCACAGCTCCCAGCGTTGCATTACTCCGTCCAGGTTATCGTGTATAAAATGGCCTACCCGCTCGATTGTCTCCCTGTTGGCAGTGGCTCCCGGGATCAGCGGGGTACGTATCCACAGCCCCAGTTTGCCGGGATGGGCCAGGATATAGTCCCGCACCAGCAACAAATTATCCAGTATCCGCCGGTTGTCCTGCCCTGTGAACTCTTTATGCAGTTGCGGGTCTATTTCCTTGAGATCAAACAATATTAAATCAGTATAAGGCAGAGCCTTTTCCAGCGAAGCCGGGGAACACATGCCGCACGTGTCCACTGCCGTTTTGATCCCCTTTTCCTTGAGCCTGCGCAGGAGATTGACCGCAAAATCGGGCTGCATCAGAGGTTCACCGCCCGAAAGGGTGACTCCTCCGCCCGACTTCTCGTAATAGACGGTGTCTTTCAGCAGGTCCGCCAGCAGTTCCTCGAGCCCGATCTCCTTCCCCAGCAGCTCCTGTGCGCCCGCCGGGCATTCCAGGGCGCATTTGCCGCACGCCTGGCAGACTGCCCGGTCCCTTACGATGCCCTTGTCGGTCTTTTTGAGGGCCCCTTTAGGGCACGTTTTGAGGCAGATGCCGCAGCCGATGCACCTGACTTCCATCCATTGGATCTGCGGTTTATGCGAGATGCTTTCGGGATTGTGGCACCACGCGCAGTGCAGCGGGCATCCTTTAAAGAATACGGTCGTGCGTATGCCCGGGCCGTCCTCCGTGGACAGCCTCTGCGTATGCAGGATGATCGCCCTGTCTCCGCTGAGACCCGGCTGGATTATATCCTCCGCGTCCAACTTCGTGGTGGGGTGCTGGTCTAGTTTCATCGGGCTATTCTTACATCCTGTGCGTTTCGCGGGCGATGATCTCGTTCTGCAGCTCGCGCCCGATGGCGGTGAAATAAGCGTTATAGCCCGTGACCCTCACCAGCAGGTGTTTATAGGCGTCAGGGTTCTTCTGCGCGTCGCGCAAAATATCGGCGTCGATCATGTTTATCTGCAGGGCGCTTCCTCCGTTCTCGGCGTAGCTGCGCAGGAAAGCCTTGAATTTGGCGCGGTGTTCGGGGTCGCGCAGCATCGAGGGGTTGAAGGTCATCGTATGGCTGGCGCCGTTGGGAAGCAGGCTCAGATAGCCTTCAAAGTCGCCTTTCCCGGCCGCGTCCTTACCGCCCAGCACCTTTCCTACTGAGTTAACGTTGGCGGTCGGGCCGTTGATGTCCGCCCCGTCGCATGGGCAAATGGCGTTGGACAGGAACTTGCCCTTGATGCGCCCATCCGGGCTGGCCGGGAGTATGTAGCCATCGCCGACCCAGTAGTTCCACGATAGCATGCCGGGCCTGTACTGCTTGCCGGTGATCGACGTCTTGTATTTCCAGGACTCGTCAGTCCACAGTTCCATCACTTTGCTGCCCATCTGGTCCGCCACGTCCTCGTCCCTGCCGTACTTGGGGGTCTTATTGATTGCCTTGGCCTGCAGCACCTCGTGACCCTTCCAGTTATCCTTAAGGGCCTCGATCAGCTCCTTCATAGTGCATTCTTTCTTATCGAAAACCAGTGTCTTGACGGCCAGCAGCGAATCTACTGTGTTGGCAAAGGTAACTGCTTCCAGTGTAACGAAATTAAGCTCCGCCCCGCCCTGGTTCACATCTTTGGCTTTATCAATGCATCCCCGGACGATGCAGGATAGGTAAGGCGTGCGGAAATAGGTTGCCCTGATGCGGTCGCTCCAGTCATACATGTCAGCCACCCTCTTGACGATGGCCTTTGTCTGCTTGACGTAGGCATTCCAGAACTCCTCCCAGGTCTTAAACGTGGTTGAATCTCCTGTGTCGGCGCCCCATTTCTTCAGGGGCTCCTGTTTGCCCGTCATCGGGTCGGTCCACGGGATCAAATCGTAGCCGCCGGTCAGTGCGTGCTCTACGGCTTTGAGCAAATTCAGGTTGATATCGACGGTGCCGGAGCGGTCGTTGCCGCACATAGTATTCTCCAGGCAGCCCACCGGCGCATAGTCGAAAACATTATCTGCGTTGATCAGGGTCTGCACTTTCGCCACCCTGGCCTCGCGCAGCATGCCTGCGATGGACCTTTCGTCGAAGTTCAGCAGGAACGGTGAGCCCTGGCTGGAAGCGATCATATCTACCACCTTGTCCATGAGCTTGTCCGGGCTGTTTCGGTGCAATCTTACGTTCGGCTTAGGCTCAAGCAGAGGAGTGAGCTCATCGATGACGTCCAGCATGGCGTAAGTCAGGTCGTTGCTCATGTCTGCTCCGCCCTTGCCCATGCCGGATATCGTGATAAGCTGTCCGAACCCTGCGGTAATGCCCTGGTTGCCGCCCGTGCGGATCATGGCGTCATAGGCATAGTTGCAATGGATCCAGAAGCATTTCAGCAGCTCTTTGCCGAACTCGCGGTCCATGCCTTCTTTAATGGACTTCTCCCAGAACGGGTTCAGGTACTGGTCGGCACGTCCGAAAGAAACGCCGGGGCCCGGGTAGTTCTCTTCGCTCATCACCAGCATATGGGTTATCCATAGAGACTGGATGGCTTCCCAGAAGTTCTGGGCCGGCTCCCACGGCACACGCTTGAGTATTGCCGCCATCTTAAGCAGTTCATCTTTACGGACGGGATCCTTTTCCTCCACCGCAAGTCTGGTGCACTCGGTAGCATATTCATAAGCCACGTCCCGCGCCATGGTAGCTGCTACCAGCATGGCCTTGATCTCATGTCCCTTGTCGCCGTCGTAGTCCCGTTTTGACAGCGAGGATAACTTCCGGTTCAACTCCTCGTGAATGCTCTTCCATCCTTCGTTGAGGACCCGAGGATAGTCAGGGATCAGGTGTCCGCTGGTGGCGCCTGAGTTCCCGTAACCGTGATTATGCAGCCAGAACTCGGCCTGCCTGGCGCCCTTCTTGCCGTAAACTTCCCTGGAATATGCTTTTGTTTCTTTTTCGGTGAAGCACTTGGATGTCTGGATATTGAAGCGGCCGCCTGCGATCAGGTCGCCGGGCAGCACCTCATGGGGAAGGTAATATACCATGACTTCTTTAACGAACCATGCCTGGCGCTCGGGCAGGCTCCATTCCCAGAAACCCTCCGGCAGGTCTACTTTGTAGGAAGCCTGCTGGAATGCGCCGGTGAAGGTCGGGAAGAAGGTATAGGTCTCCGGCACAATGAAATAGTTGCCTTCCTGGTACTGGATGTCCCAGGGCGTGCCCGTGGTAAAGCCTACGAACTCATTATTAAAGGCGCGGTTATTGCCCTGGAAGTAATAATCGCGCAGCCATTTTATACGCGGGGACAGGTTCTTCGGCTCCTTGATGGAATAGCGAGGTGAATTGCAACTCTGGGTAGTCATGGTCTTACCCTCCTATGTTTAATTCCTTTGACGCGGCTAATCGAATTACGTTCAGGGGGTTTATTGGAATATCTGACGTTTACGTCTCACTGTAATTTTAAGGCATTAGCCCGTTTTGTCAACCGTTGGAGTACACGCCGTTGCTTGATTGACGGAATCCCAGCTGGCTACACTTGGGAGAAAGTTAGTGACGCTTCCAGAATGGCAGAGTGCCAAAGGGGCCTGGTCTTGGTTACCTCTGGATGATCTGCTCCTGCTAATTGCTAAAAGCTCCGTTTTGACCCTCCCCTCGTTATGTTAATATAATTCTCCTGAGCCGCAATATGAACAAACGAAGTCAACTATTTCCATACGTACGCTCGGCTGCAAGCTGAACCAGGCTGAATCGGAAGCGCTGGCGCGGGAGTTTACCCATGTGGGGTACGCTACTTCGTCCGGCGAAGAGGCTGACGCATTTATTTTAAATACGTGCAGTGTGACGCATGGGGCCGACCGTAAGGCCCGGCAGCAGTTGCGGCTGCTGCGCAAGCTCAACCCGCAGGCTTTGATCGTTGTCACGGGCTGTTATGCTGAATGGGCGGGCGCAGCGTTGAAAGAGTACGGCGCAGATATGGTGGTGGGCAACCTTGAAAAAGCATCCCTGCCGCAATTGATCGAGGATGAAATCGCCGCTATTACAGGCCGGAACTCCTCAAAGGCGAATGACCGCCCTGAACGTACCCGCAGCTTTATCAAGATACAGGACGGCTGCCGCAACTTCTGCTCATATTGCATCGTTCCGTTGCTTAGAACTGAGGTCTACAGCAGGGGTATGGATGAAATAGTTAATGAAATCAAAGCCAGGGTGAAAGAGGGTTATAAAGAGGTCGTCCTCACCGGCACCGAGATCGGTTCGTATGAACATGAGGGTGCGGGACTGGAGCCGCTAATCGGGCGCATTCTCTATGAAACGGGTATCGAGCGCTTGCATCTATCGTCGCTCCAACCGCAGTATATTACCCAAAGCTTGCTTGGCCTCTGGAGGGACCCCAGGCTCGTAAAACATTTCCATCTGGCCCTGCAAAGTGGCAGCGACACTGTATTAAAACGGATGAAAAGGCGCTATAATACTACTCGCTACGGAAGCGCTGTTAAGATGATTCGGGAATTGGTGCCGGATGCTTCGGTAACCACCGATGTCATTGTTGGATTTCCCGGCGAGACCGGCGAAGAGTTTCAGCAGAGTTACGATTTCTGCGCCCATATGCAATTCTCGGCCATGCATATCTTCGTCTACTCGTCACGGCCCGGCACGCTGGCAGCGGAATTGCCGGGTAAAGTGAGCGAGAAGGTGAAGAAGGAGCGCAGCTTGCTTATGCTCGACCTGGCTGCCCGCAGCGCTGAGAAATACGCCGGACGGTTCATAGGGCAAACCAGGGCCGTTTTATGGGAAAATGAAGTGAGACCGGGCTCCGGTGTTTACCAGGGTCTCACAGACAACTATTTGCGTGTATACGCGCAGGGCAAAAAGGACCTGACCAATACCATCTCAAATGCCAGGCTGGTTGCGCCCGCTAATTCCGTTGCAAACCGGGCCATGCGGGCCTCGACCAGGGGCAATTTCGGCGAATTATGGAGTGTTATTAATGAGGATCAATATCAAGGTCATGCCGCACTCGATGCGGGAAGAAGTAGCAAAACTGGGAGATGACTACGTGGTACGTGTTAAAGCTATGCCGCAGGAAGGCAAAGCTAATGAGGCGGTAATCGAACTTCTTGCCAGGCACTTTAAAGTGGCTAAGTCGGCCGTTAAAATCGTCACCGGTCTCACCGGTCGCAATAAGATTGTGGATGTCAGGATGGGCTGATCATGCCATTTGACCGGCAGAAATACCTGGGCCCCTCGGGACTGTGTGACTTCGACCGGTCCGTCGGCATCAGGCAAAAAGCGCAGGACCTGGTGGCCGGCTGCCAGAAACAGGCGGCAAAAATTTGAAAGCATTTTCCGCTATGTCAAAGAGCTGCCGTACGGGCTTGAAGACTGGGACGTGAAAGCTTCGGATACACTGAAGAAAGGCTGGGGTATGTGCTCCGGCAAGACCAATCTCCTGGTGGCGCTGCTGCGCTCTGCAGGCATCCCCTGCCAGGTACCGCATCTACCGCATAAAGGCCGATACGACCCTATGGTCGAAGCTGGGCGAAGGTTCAGGAAAGACCGCTCGCATGAATGAGCTGGGCGAGGAACGTGACCACGTGGACTGCGAAGTATGGCTCGGTAAATGGGTGGACTGCGACCCCGGCCGTGATTCGGCTTTGGAAAAAGGCATGCTCAAGCTGGGCGGCAAACTGAAAAGGCGCAAGGTCACGGACTCTAAAGGTAAAGTCCATTACCTCAGGCTGGCCGAATACGATGACTGGGTGAGGGAACGGCAGAAGCGCCGGACATTCCGCTCCGACAGGGTTGACGTTTTCTCCGAGGTCAACAAAGGGTTCGACGCCATCAGGGAACTGGGCAAGTCCGCCTGACCCCCTTCATGATCAGGTGCGTTTGCAAAAATGTCATCACGAGGAGCCTGCAGGGCGACGTGGTGATCTCCTGTCCGCAATGACCGCTATATCCCCAGAATGACAGTTCCCTTTTCGCTATTTTGAGCCTCAGTAATTGGCGTTTGTTTAGAGCTTGGAGTTCAGGATTTAGAGTTTCCAAATCGCTTCCAACTCTGTTCGATTAGCCGCCCGTTTAATATCTCACGTTAACAGTTGTAGTCTGGAACTGAGCGCCTCGCGGGTTTGTTACCGTGAGCATGTAAGTCGTGGTCTCCGAGGGCGTGACTTGCTTCGTCCCCGATCCGTCCGACGATTCCTACCCCCTTATCGATGGATGCGGATGATCCTCCGGTTGACTTCCAGGAAAGCGTGGCCGATTCTCCCTTCTTAATAACATACGGTGTAGCCATAAAGTAGCTTATCACCGGGGTTTCCTCGTTCGGTTGAACGCCCGAGACGGTAAGAGTTGTAGTAGCGATTATGCTCCCGTGTTCATTGTTCGTGGTCAGGATATAGTTGGTCGTAAAAACCGGGCTAACTTCCTTGGACCCTTTTGGCGGGATTATGCTCAAACCCGGACTTATCGTAACGTCGAAGGAGTTCTGAACTTCCCATGTCAACATCGCTGTCTGGCCGTTTACAATATTGGCCGGTTCCACTTTCAGCACCGTCACGACGGGCAGGTTGTATGTTTGCGGCGCGCCACTTGGAGTTGTGGCGTTCCCCCTTATTATTACCTGCGCCGGCGCAGTGGTAGTCCCGTATTTGTTAGTGGCTGAGAGGGTGTAAGTTGTTGTCGAGGCAGGGGTAACCGCCATGTTCCCCTTCAATGCCACAGGTCCGATGTTCTGGTCTATAGTCGCCGACGCCGCGCCGGTTACCTCCCATTGCAATGTGGACGTTTCACCGGGTGGCACCGTCGACGGCAAGGCTTCGAACCTTACTATCGTGGGCGCCGCTGTGCTTACCGGGCTAGAAGTGGCAACCGGCGGAGCCACTGTTTGCACGCACCCTGCCAGCGCCGCGGTCGCCACGAGTAAGATGATTAACTTTTTCATAGCTTGTCCCCGTATTTGCCCTGCCGGGCCTTTATCAAATCGCACAGGCGTCGGGAAATTATTCCCTACTTCATTTGCTTGATGAAATCAATTATCTCATTAATGTCCGGCAGCTGGCTAACCGGGTATGTCTTGAAAAGCGCCACTTTACCTTTTTCGTCGATGACGATATTGGCCCGTTCGGAGAATCCGTTCTTTTCACGGAATATATCGAATAGCTTAGCGACTTCCCCATGCGGCCAGAAGTCCGCAAGCAGCGGTATTTTTTTTATCCCCAGGTTGTCGGCCCACGCTTTCTTGCTTGGGCCGGGGTCCACGCTCAAACCTACCGGCACCGTATTCAGCGATTCAAACGTGGCATAGTTCTGTTCCAATGCCAGCATTTGTTTCGTGCACACGTCCGTCCATGCTAACGGATGAAAGGCGAGCAATACACGCTTGCCTCTGTATGCCGATAATGTAAAGTCTTTCCCATCCTGGTCCTTCAACGTAAAGTCCGGGGCCATATCCCCCACCTTTATTTTGCGTTCACGTACGTCCATTCCTCATCCTCCTTTACTGGGCATCGTTTAATGCCGCACTAATAATAATTATAGTACGCATCCGCAAATCGGGCCTTTCGAGTGCCTGTGCATGTGCGCCGATTTCCGAACATGTCTAGGTCGGTTGAAATAATTTCATTTATGCTATAATAATTTCCCGGTTAAAGGCCCGTCATTTCCTTAAAGCTGTTCATGCCATACCAGGATTGAAGGCCAACTACAGAAAAAAGGAGTTATAAATCATGGATTTCAAGCTTACCCCGGAACAGGAAGCAAAAAGGAAAGAATTTTATAAAGTCTGTGGGGACTTGTACAGCAAGAAGCCTGCCTCATACAGCGGCATCGAGGCTAAGAATGACATCGATGAATGTTGGGATTTTCACAGGGTTTGTGCTCGCGAGTTCGGCAAGAGGGGATGGTTGACCTTTGGGTGGCCGGCGGAATTCGGGGGCAAGGGCGACATGATGGACAAGGTGCTGTTCAGTGAAGCAGTCGGATACTACGGCCTTCCCGGCGTCGACGAGTTCGGTGTAGCCATGCTTGCGCCTACCCTGCTCGCTGCTGCCAGTGATGAAGTAAAAAAGAAATTTCTCCCGGGCATCGCCTCTGGTGAGACGATGTGGTGCGAGCTCTGGAGTGAACCTAATGCGGGTTCCGACCTGGCGGCGCTCACAACCACAGCAATTAAAAAAGGTGACGAATATATCGTTAACGGGCAGAAAACCTGGAATACCGGCGCCCACAGGGCTGATTGGGCCTTTGGCGTTTACAGGAATGACCCCCAGGCCCCCAAACACAAGAACCTCACTTTCATGCTGTGCGATATGAAAACCCCGGGCATTACGGTAAAAGGCATCCCTTATATGGATGGCTCCCATATTTACAATGAGGTTTATCTCGATGACGTGCATATCCCTGCCAACCAGGTTGTAGGTAAGGAAGGCGGCGGCTGGGCCGTGGTCAACGTGCTCGCCGGCTTTGAAAGGTCCAATATGGGCCTGGTCTACGGCCTGCTGAGCGCAGTTGAACAGTTGGTCAAGTATTGCAATGAGACCAAACGAAATGGCAAACCTCTGTCCCAGGACCCGATTGTCAGGAATCGCGTGGCCGAATTGGCTATCGGCCTTGAAGCTGTCCGCACGCTGGCCTATCGCATAGCCGATCAACAGAGCCGTCATGAGATGGGTCTGATGGACGCCGCAGCCGTGAAAGTCTTTGCAAGCGAGCTTATGGAGAAAATGGCTATCGTTATGACCGACATCCTTGGACCTTACGGTCAGGTCAAGCACTCCAAGTTCGCCAGGATGGCCGGCGTCCCTGAATCTATGTACCAGTCATGCTTCGTCCCCATAGTTTCCATGGGCACCAACGAAATCCAGCGCAATATTATCGCCTGGTACGGCCTTGGGCTCCCCAGGATGAAATAAAGCTTAAGTTTCGAGCAAATTAAAGCGGGCTGCAATTATAATTGCAGCCCGCTTTTTTAATGTCGGTTAGTGAAATGCCAACCTGTGCGGTATCTTTTGATGAACGCGTTGGCGCATGAAAGTCAGGTGATCGTCTTCAGTGTCAGGTCAGTCTGCTCTTTTATGTAGCTGTCTATCGTATAGTGCTTTTTTAGATAGCCGCGGCGCACCGCCCACATTTCGCCGTTGACCACGATGTTGTTGGCCACCAGCTTGGCGTTCTTAGCGTTGAAAACGCCGTTTTCGCTCCCGTCTTTCAATATCAGTTCGAACGACGAAATATAGTTGTTCTCGATCTCTACCATCCTGTCCCTCAGCTCCGGGCTGGCGTTCTTTATTTCCCGGTAGAAACCGAGCGCAAAATCCTGGTTGCTGTCCATCGTCCGGTACAAAAGATCAATTGCATATTTCAGCGACTCCAGTGGCTTCATGGTGCGCCGGGCGGCGATGATTTTTTCGAAGAAGTCCTGGTACCTGCTCAGTCCGTAACCGATGATCAGGTTCAGAATGTCTTCCCTGGACCCAATATAGTGGTAGAGCGTGCCCATTCCGATATTGCAGGCCTTGGCGACCTGGCGGACGTTCAGGCTGGCCCATCCATGCTTGGCGACCAGCGCCGCAGCCGATATGGCTATCTGTGCCCGGCGTGTCTCAATTAAGTTGTCGTTCCTGCTAAACGTCCTGATTGTCATAATATGTGGCTTGTCCTTATTCTCCAGGACCATGCCGCTTCCGGATGTTATCGGGAATTATACCGCACTCGTTGGCATATTAATAGCGGACACATTCTATAACAATAACATATGCTCTACTCCATAATTGTATCTTAATCATTGACAATAAAACATGTAATATGCTTAAATATCGAGCAAATGCTATGGAGCAAATGCTCGACTCGGTGACCGTGCTACGGGCACAGGTAAAAAGGCCGGGGGGTAAAAATGGATTTTGGCCTGGGATTAAAGGAAAAAACTCTCTGTGAAGAGGTGCGCAAATTTGCCGAGCAAGAAATTCCGGACGGCTGGATCGTAAATTTTCTGGATGAAGAAAGCCGTGATGAAGATTGGGCCTTCAGTCTCTCCGTCTCCAGGAAACTTGCGGAAAAGGGCTGGCTGGTCATGGGTTGGCCCAAAAAGTACGGCGGCCGGGACGCTTCTTACATAGAGCAGATGGTTTTTGCCATGGAAGCTGCCTATTGGGGAATTCCCGGTCTTTCCATGGGCGTCAGCGGAACGGGGTGGATAGGGCCGTCACTCATGCTTTACGGCAGCGAGCAGCAGAGGATGAAATATATGCCCATGATCGCCTCCGGCGGGCCGGACGGTATCTGGTGCACAGGTTATAGTGAGCCGAACGCCGGCTCGGATTTCGCCAATATCCGCACCCGTGCAGTCCGCCAGGGCGATGAATATATTGTCAACGGCCAGAAGGTCTGGACGAGCTGTGCCCATCGGGCCAGGTGGTGCTGGCTTGCCGTGAAGACGGACCCCGGCGCCGACAGGCCGCAGAACGGCATAAGCCTGCTGATCGTTGATATGAGAAGCCCCGGCATCACGATTAAACCGCTGTTGAATTACACAGGTGAACATATTTTTAACGAGGTCTTTTTCGATAATGTTCACGTGCCGGTTGTGGACCTGGTGGGCGAAGAGAACCGCGGCTGGTATCAGCTAATGAAGTCGCTCGCCTATGAGAGGCACAGTTTTGGCGGCCAGTCCTACGGGACGGGCAAACGGATTCTGCACGGTCTCATCAAATATGTGGCGGAGACCAAACGCAACGGCAAATCGATGGCCCGCGATCCCATCATCAGGCACAGGCTGGCGGAAAATGCCATCGAGCTGGAAACGCTGAAAATGTTCGCCTATGAAATCGCCTGGAAGATGGGCACCGGCATCGTACCTGTATATGAGTCCTCCAGGAACAAGTCCTTTGCCGATCACCTGCTGGAACAACTTGGCGCTGGCCGGGACCGAAATCCTGGGATTTTCATCTCAGGCAGATCAGCATTGCAAGCTGGCCCGGCTGAAAGGGTTGATACAGCGTCAATACTTGATGTTCCCCGGCACAGCTATAGCTGCCGGCACTGACGAGATAGAGAAAAACATAATCGGTAAGTTCAAGCTGTGTATGCCCAGGTCATATTGAAGTAGAGAGGTCTGATTTTGAACTTCGAGTATACTGAACAGCAAACGATGCTTCGGACTATGGCCAGGGATTTCCTGGCAACCGAATGCCCCAAATCCAGGACGCGGGAGCTGGAAAGGGACCTGAAAGGCTACTCTCCCGAAACCTGGGGCCATATGGCGGAGCTTGGCTGGATCGGGCTGGTGCTCCCGGAACAATATGGCGGAAGCGGCGCGGATTTTATGGACCTTGTTGTCCTCATGGAAGAGATAGGCCGCAACATACTGCCGGGGCCATTTTTCTCGACCGTTGCCCTGGCTGCCCTCCCCATCATGGAATACGGAAATGATGCCCAGAAATCCAGGTATCTGCCTCCCATTGCACGCGGTGAAAAAATTTGGACACTTGCCATAAATGAGACGTCCTCTGATTGTAGTTGTAAGGGAATAAAGACCGCTGCCAGGCTGGAAAATGGAGAATATATCCTTACCGGCGAAAAAATCTTCGTTCCTTACGCCGGTGTCGCTGACTTTATACTGGTAGTCGCCCGCATCAGGAAAGACAGGGTTTTGGAAAAAGGGCTTACTCTATTCATAGTGGACCGCAATAAACCCGGCATTAAGGTGGATCCTATTCCCACGATTACAGGTGAAATGCAATGCCGGGTCACGTTTAAAGGCGTCAGGCTGACAACGGCGGATATTCTTGGGACGCCTGGAGATGCCGGGCATGCCCTGGGGCGGATTCTGGACAAGGCCAACCTGCTTAAATGCGCCGAGGTATCCGGCGCCTGCCAGTCCGTTCTGGATATGACCAGCTCTTATGCCCGGGACAGGTTGCAGTTCGGAAAGCCGATCGGCACCTTTCAGGTTATTCAGCACAGGCTTGTGGATATGCTCACTGACGTGGAAGGGCTGCAGTATCTTGTATGCCAGGCTGCCTGGCTGATGAGCACAGGTTCGGACTACAGCGATCAGCTCGCCATGGCCAAAGTGAAAGCCAACGATGTCTACCAGCGTGTTGCTCTGAACGGCGTCAAAATCCATGGTGCAATCGGGTTTTCGATGGAACATGATATTGGGCTCTATTATCGCCGCGTAATGGCTTCCAAGTTCTTCCCGCGTGATACCGATTACTACCTGGAAAAAATTGCACAGGGCATAGGGCTCTAATAGAAAAGTCCAAAACTGAGGAGGCAAGAATGAGAAAAGTAGCTGTTATCGGTGTGGGAATGACGAAATTCAGCGGCAAGCAGGGGAAGACGGCCGTCGAACTGTTTACTGAAGCGGCTGCTGATGCCATTAATGAGTCCAATCTTAAACCTAAAGATATACAGGCGCTATTTGTCGGCAACGGGTTAGGGAGATTTCGAGGAAGGGCAGGCTCAAATTCAGGCTTTCTGTGCGGACAGTGTAGGCTGTTTCAATGTGCGCGCCAACAGGTATGAAAATGCCTGCGCTTCGGCGTCGGCTGCGATCCAGGACGCATTTATGTGGGTGGCGGGGGGTTTCTATGATATCGTACTCGCCGGCGGCACCGAGGTGGCGACCAAGATGGGCACACCTCTTGCCACACGTACTTTCGGCATGTTCAGCGACAGCCGCTACGAGTTCCCGCTTGGTATCACCTTTCCCGGAGTATTTGGTTTGCTTGCCAACATGTATTCGAAGAAGTACAACGTGCCCCTTCCCGAGTTGAAAAGGCAGATGGCCCAGGTATCTGTGAATTCACATTATTACGCTGCACGTAATCCAAAGGCGCAGATTCAGAAAGAGATAACGGTGGACGATGTGCTATGCAGCCTGATGGTGGCTCCTCCGGTCCAGCTTCAGGACTGCTGTCCTTTTACCGACGGCGCGGCCGCGCTCGTTCTTGCATCTGAGGAAGTTGCCAAAAAACTTACGCCCAAACCGGTTTATTTTGCTGGAATCGGGCAGGCTTCAGCGGGCAACCTCCTGTCTCAGAAAGAGCACCTGCCTCACCTCTACTCGCGTGAATTGGCTGTCGGGCAGTCGTATAAAATGGCGGGGATGACACCCGGGGATGTCGACGTAGTGGAGCTTCACGACTGTTTCAGCATAGCCGCAATTATCGCTCTGGAAAGCCTGGGCTTTTTCGAATATGGCAAAGCTGGAGAGGCTGTCCTGAGGGGTGAGACAAAAGTAGGCGGCAAAATAGCCGTAAATCCTTCCGGCGGTTTAAAAGCCAAGGGGCACCCTATCGGCGCCACAGGGGCCGCACAGGCTTATGAGATAGTCAAACAGCTCAGGGGTGAATGTGGTGAACGGCAGGTGGAAGGCGCCAAAGTCGGAATGACCGACACGCTGGGAGGGGATGGCGGGACTCTCGCCAATATTATTTTCAAAAGAGGCTGGTGACGCACTGTCGATAATTGCGAGTGAGGATACAGATGGAACATAAAATTACTTTTAAAGACTACAACGAGGCCATGAAAAAGAACAGGCTGCTTGGCCAGAAATGTGAGGCTTGCGGGGCCGTCATTACGCCTCCCAGACTTGCCTGCCGCCAGTGCGGATCGTTCGACTTGAGCCCCATTGATTTAAAGGGCAGGGGATTCATTCAATCTTTTACAGTTATCAATGTTCCACCTGAAGGCCGGGACCCTGCGCCATACATCGTAGTAATGGTGGAACTCAACGAAGGCCCCTGGATCATGGGCAATCTTTCAGGCTTGAAGCCCGAAGATGCAACCATCGACTTAATAGGGCAGTCCGTCGTTATGGAAAAAGCGGTTGTTGTCACGGACAAATACTCTGGCGGTGAGGTAGCCGGCCCGGTTTTCGTCCTGCAGGCGGGATGATTGTCCCGGCATTTGATCGTTCTTTCGCTGTGCATTTCAAAAAGCGATTTATTGAGGTAGCTCCCTGGCAGGGAGTTTCTTTTAATCGGTCACTGGCTTAAAATAGTATCCGTTTAAGTTCACGTGAGCGAGATACTGAAATATAAGGGGAAAAATGGCTGAAAACCAGCAGAGAAGTTATGAGCTCAAGCACAGGGTCCGGGTGGTTACCGCAACCAGCCTGTTCGACGGGCATGATGCCGCCATCAACATAATGCGCGGCTTATCCAGGCAGGCGGAGCGGAAGTCATCCACCTGGGGCATAGCCGTTCCGTGTCTGAAATTGTAGAAGGCGCCCTGCAGGAAGATGTGCAGGCCATCGCGGTCTCTTCCTACCAGGGCGGGCATATGGAGTTCTTCAAATACATGCGCGACATGCTGGTTAAGAAAGGGGCAGGCCATGTTCGCATATTCGGCGGTGGTGGCGGCGTCATCAGGCCGGACGAGATAAAGGAGCTTCAAAAATATGGCATCGAGCGCATCTACGATCCGGAAGACGGCCGCAAAATGGGGCTGACCGGTATGATTGATGACCTGCTAATGCGCTGCGATTTCCACACGATTAAAGTTACCACAGATCATGAAAAATCCGAGAAAAGGCGCGGCTGTGCCGGTGCCGGACGGCCTTCAGACCGGGCAAATGGGAACAGGTTGCGCGAATGATAACCCTGGCCGAGATGGGCGTTGATCCGTGGAAAAAATATAGTGGGACTATCAAAGAAAAAGCAGGAATGGCCAAAGGGGTAGTAGTAGGGTTCACCGGCACCGGCGGTTCGGGCAAGAGCTCGTTGCTGGATGAGCTGGTACTTCGTTTTCGCCACGACAATCCGGGCAAGACGGTGGCAATCCTTTCGGCTGACCCGTCCAAGAGGCGCACCGGCGGGGCGCTGCTCGGAGACCGCATACGTATGAATTATGTCTATGGCGATGGGGTTTATATGCGTTCCCTGGCTACCCGTGGTTCCAAGACCGAGCTGCCCGAGGTTATCCAGGATGCCATTTCCATTGTTAAGGCTGCCGGCTACGATCTTATACTTGATTGAGACCGCTGGCATTGGGCAGGGCGACACGGCTGTAGTCGATATTGCTGACATCTGCCTTTACGTTATGACTGCGGAATACGGCGCTCCCACGCAGCTCGAGAAGATCGATATGCTTGATTATGCCGATATAGTTGTGCTGAATAAGTTCGATCGTAAGGGATCGGAAGATGCCCTGCGTGACGTGCGCACGCAGTTGAGGCGGTCGAAGACTGTCTTTGAGAAGCCTCTTGAAGAGATGCCCGTATACGGCACTATTGCCGCCAGGTACAACGATGAAGGCGTGAACGGCCTTTACAAAGGGCTGATTGATCTGATTGCGAAAAAGACCGGAGTCAAGTTTGCCTGCCGCATACCGGCGGAGCAGATTACCATTACCAGCGGCATAAGGCATGTTATTCCTCCCGACCGCATTCGCTACCTTGGTGAGATTGCTGATACGGTCCGGGATTATAAGAAGACGGTGCATCACCAGGCTGACATAGCGCGCCGCCTTCAGCATCTGCGGACCGCCTTACTGGAGATAAAAGAGGAAAGCGCCCGTCACGCGCTCGAAAAGCATATCGCAGCCCTTTACGAGAAGCAGGCGCCCGAGGCGCGTAAATTGATTGAAGGATGGGAAGACCTGCGTGAGTCTTATCGTGGCGATGTATTTCGCTACAAGGTGCGCGGGCAGGAATATAAAGTGCAGCTAAAGGAGACGACACTGGCGGGTACCGGCATACCCCGCGTGATCGTGCCTGATTTGAAAGATGACGGCGAGATACTCGAATACCTGATGCTGGAAAGCGTGCCTGGACGGTTCCCGTTCACTGCCGGCGTGTTCCCCTTCAGAAGGCAGGGTGAAGAACCCAAACGTCAATTTGCCGGTGAAGGCGGTCCCGTGCGGACCAATGAGCGCTTCCATTACCTGTCACGCAACGATGAAGCCAAGAGGCTTTCGACCGCCTTCGACTCCGTCACGCTTTACGGGGAGGATCCCGCAGGAAAGTCCGGACATTTTCGGCAAGGTGGGCGAGTCCGGCGTCTCAATTTGCACTCTTGAAGATATTAAAAAGCTCTATGCAGGTTTTGACCTATGCTCTCCCAGCACTTCCGTATCGATGACCATCAATGGGCCTGCGCCGGTTATGCTGGCGTTCTTTCTGAATTGCGCCATCGATCAACAGGTGGATAATTTCGTCAAAGCCAAAGGCAGAGTGCCGACTGTTGCCGAGCATGAAACGATTAAGGCCGAAACCCTGTCCACCGTTAGAGGGACCGTGCAGGCCGATATCCTTAAGGAAGACCAGGGACAGAACACCTGCATCTTCTCCACAGAGTTTGCGTTGAAGATGATGGGCGATATACAGGAATATTTTATCAAGCACAATGTGCGCAATTATTATTCCGTCTCCATATCCGGATATCATATCGCCGAAGCCGGGGCCAACCCGATTACCCAGGTAGCTTTTACTCTCGCCAACGGCTTTACCTACGTGGAATATTATTTGCAGCGGGGTTTTCCGATTGACTCATTTGCCCCTAACCTGTCCTTCTTCTTCTCCAACGGGATGGACGCTGAATATACGGTAATTGGGCGTGTGGCCCGCCGGATATGGTCCATTGCCATGAAGCACAAATATTGCGGTAACGAACGCAGCCAGCAATTAAAATACCATATTCAGACCTCCGGACGTTCGCTGCATGCCCAGGAGATACAGTTCAACGATATCCGCACCACCTTGCAGGCGCTGCTGGCGTTCTACGACAACTGCAACTCGCTGCATACCAACTCGTACGATGAAGCCATAACCACGCCTACCGAAGAATCGGTCAGGCGCGCTATGGCTATCCAGATGATCACCACCAGGGAATTTGGCCTTACCAAGAACGAAAACGTCTGGCAGGGGTCTTATATCCTTGAGGAGCTTACGGAGCTGGTAGAAGACGCCATTCTGGCCGAATTTGACCGTATTTCAAAGAGGGGTGGCGTGCTGGGCGCCATGGAGCTGCAGTACCAGCGTGGCAAGATCCAGGACGAGTCTATGCTCTATGAACAGCGTAAGCACTCGGGAGAATTGCCCATCATCGGCGTGAATACCTATTTGAATCCGGATGATAAAAACCTTATTCCCTTCGATATCCCGCTCAGCCGTTCGACCTCGGAAGAGAAGCAGCAGCAGATAGATAACTTGCGGGATTTCCAGAAGAGAAATGCTGCCAAAGCTAAGGGATCTCTCAAGAAGCTTCAACAGGTTGCCCGCGACGGCGGCAACATTTTCGAGCAGATGATGGAAACCGCCCGTTATGCCTCACTTGGCCAGATCACCCGGGCGCTCTATGAAGTCGGCGGCAAGTACCGCAGGAACATGTGACTTCCCACCGGAAAAGTGAACGCACAAATACACGCGGCCGGGTTCCTGCTTGTAATCAAGCCTTGAAACGACGTCAAATTCTCTCCCGTATCTCGACCTGTGAGGTCATGGCGTAGACACGACAGTGAGAGAGGCTTGCTTTGCAACGTCGGCCACTTCCGCCAATTTGTCGGGGCCTGGTACCAGCTGCCGTATAAGCATTATTCCTTTAGTTGTGGGAGAAATCACTACCTGGGCATTATCGGGGTTGGAGTATTTCATACCCTGTGTTACCAGCAGGATTTGCAGGGGATTGGATTTCACCTGCCTGTCATTGATCACAAAGAAGTTGTCCGTGTTGTTTGCATAAAATGAGACGGACCAGTAGTTGTCGGCGGGTACTTTCGCTGTAAATTTGATGGCACCTTTGCTCAAATCGTAAGCCGTCCTTGAGTTATACAGATCGGGCGAGGGCCTGACTACGGTTCTGCTATCCGAAGTCGCTTGCCCTGTAGTAACCAGCACGTTCGTTTCATACTTTGCCATGGTGGCGTTCATTATTACGTAAGGCAGCACCGTCAGAGTAATCACGTGGACCAGGATAGCCAGGGCTACAGTCGCCAGTATTGCCCATAAAATCCACTTCCTTTTCATTTGCAGCTCTCCTTTATGATTTTGGGCAGCTCGACCTTGCCTGGGTTACTTCGAACGGACTGCCCCGGGTTATACAGTCGCAGCGACAGCGAGAATTTATCTTGATTGCCCAGGGATATCCATGCCCCCGGCTGCTCTGTTTTGGATACATAGAATGTGTACATCCCGGTGGAATCGTACGGAACATTATTCATATTGTAGGAATACCGGTTCACATTGGGAATCAGGAACTCATCGCCGCCGTAAACTGTGATGCTCCACCAGCGGGCGTCCAGTGCTTTTCCCTGTATTTTATATGTGCAATTGGCATTCAGCAGGTTTCCGTCACTGTCTTTGTAGGCCGTGTAATAGATTGTCTCAGATTGTCTGAGTGCAAGCAGCCCATGCACCGCAATTGCCGCCCTTAAATACGGATCGGCTTTCTCACTGCCGACCGCCAGATTCGTTTGCCACGGCCCATTATTGACGCTCGAGGCAAACGCAACTCCGTCAAAACCCAGGATCGCGGATCCAATTCCAATACCGACGCCGAGGATCAGGACTACGAGGACGACCAGGATGATCTTAATCGGTTTCTTCATCTTACCCTCTCTAAAACTATCTGAATTGACGCAGGATCTGATATTCTTTAAGTCCCGCAAGAACGATGTTCTGGGCCAATGGATTCAATTATACTATAAAATAGAACAACGTTCTT
Source organism: uncultured Chloroflexia bacterium (assembly GCA_963827985.1). Taxonomy (GTDB): domain Bacteria; phylum Chloroflexota; class Dehalococcoidia; order GIF9; family UBA5629; genus JAFGLP01. Next base: position 33,728 of record CAWHDI010000039.1, read on the forward strand.
AATCTGTTCGTAACATATGGGTAATATAGTTTTGTTGAAGTCCTGGAGTAATAGGTCTGCCCGGCACTGCAATCGAACACGGGAATGTACTGGCACATTGATCGTGCAGTGGTGTACTTCGAAGACTTCAGAACGGCCCTAGCCAACTGCAAAATTTGTTGCCAAAATGCCGGTAAAATATTGGTCAAATCGATCCCATAGGTTTATAATCCAAAAGGCGTTTGTTCCTGAATTGCTGAACTACGCACATAAGGACGAATTAGTACTTTATCATCTGCGCAAACATCGTGTATGGTTATCATGCACAAGGAGATTGTTCTGTTTTACTATAGAAAAACTATACAAAAGTCTCCGGCCGCTTCTTATCAGATCGTCGCTTAGACTTTGTAGAACTTTTCCTGATATACTACCATGTTGAGTTTTGCCGTTTGTAGGGATTGTGAATAGCTATCACTTGTGTCATATGTAAGATTCGGGAGAATATAGCTATGAGCTCAAAAGGAATGAAAGCCAGGGAGGCTGTGCTGTGGGCAGCCGCCGAATTGCTCGAAAAGTCGGGAGAAGACGTTGACATTCAAATCAGGGATATTGCCAGGCTTGCCGGAGTAAGTCTGGGCGTACCCAATTATTATTTTGGCACTAAAGAGAACCTCATTAAAGAGGCCATGTCGATAAGAAGCAGCAAAGTTATCGACCGGTGGGTCGCTATGAATGGCAGTCTCGCAATCGGCGCCGAGGAGAAGGTCCGGTTAGTATCCAAAAATTTGGGTAAATATTATGCTTCCCATCCGAAGATTTGCCGGATTCGCCTCAACAGCACACTTTTCGTGAATGATGAGGACCCGCTCAGGAGGCGGTTCCGTCAGGGTATTCTGCTTCCGCTGGCCAGGGAAATTGCGCCCCATAAATCTGAAGAATACAAAAAGCTGGTAATCTCCCTGCTCACCGATTCCTTTGATATCACTTTTCTGCGTGCCATCTCGGGAAGTTACGATATGGGATTCGACTATTTTGATGACGAAAATAGGGACAGATATATTGATAAATTGGTTGACCTTGCTGTCACGCTTCTGAAATCATAGTTCGAGAAGCAATATAGATTACTTGCAATTCGGGACGGGCTCTGATCATCGCTTGTTTTCTCCCTTCATGGCCCACAGTGATATGGTGTTGAGCAAGTTGTGCGGGCTGATTCTTACCACTATAGAATGCATTAGCCAGTTCATCGGGCCCGGTATACATATTACTTTTCCCTGTTTGAAAGCCTGATAGCCTCTGCTGGCGATTACTGCAGGGTCCCAGAGCCCGCTTATGCTATACCAGAACATCTTGTCCGGCATATTTCCGGATTTGAGAAGCGGTGTTTTAGTGTACGGCGGACTGAACGTCAGGACCTTGACGCCGGTGCCTTTTATTTCGGCATTGATGGCCTCGCTCATATTTTGTACGAAGGCCTTTGTGGCGCCGTAGACAGCGTGATAGACGGTCGGTTGAAAGGCCGAACACGAAGATAAGTTCATTACCTGCCCTCCTCCTGCCTTGATCATATCGGGGACAGCCAGCCGCGTTAGCCTGTAGAGTGCAAGGACATTAACCTTGATCATCCGGTCTTGCCGCTCATAGTTGATATCGGCGAAATTGCCGTACTCCAGCAGGCCTGCGTCATTTATGAGCCCGTCAATTTTCCCTGATGCCTCTTTCGCCGTCTCATATAGTTTTTCAGGCCCCTTCTCTTCCGACAGATCAATATGGAGCGGCCACACTTTCACGTTGTATTTGCTGCGGAGCTCGGCAGCCCATTTGTCGAGTTCTTCTCTCTTGGCCGGCAGATCATCGAGCACCAGGTTTGCGCCGTCTTTGGCGAAAAGCCGGGACAGTTCTTTGCCGATGCCTGAAGCAGCTCCTGTGATCAGAATATTTTTGCCCTTAACCTCAAACCTGCTCATGACTTACCTCCCGCATCAAGTTATCCGGTCTATTATAATACCGGCAGATCAACTCTGCCTGGTAAGTTCCATTACCTCTTTTGCTGCTCCATAGCAAAGCAGCATGTCTCCTGCTTGTAATTTTTGGTCAGTCGTTGGCGATGTGATCACCTTTCCTTCTCTCTCGACAGCAATTATGCTGATTGTGGGCTTCCATAACGGCAAATTGCCCAGGCATACTTCTCCTGACCCAGCGAAATGGTGCATTGCGATTCGAAAGACGGCGTAATCGCCCTCCCTGTGGAGAATGTCCCAATCTGTTATAGTTTGCTTCAGAAATCCGAGTTTTCGCATGAACGTGACCATTGCATTGGTGACTCTATCTACCATTCCCAGCCAGATAAAAAGGGCGCAGGCTATCAATATTGCCGCCACCCCTATTATGCGTCCTATCGAAATACTGCCCAGGCTGGATTGCACCGAAAAAATAATCAGGATGAGGACGGTTATGAATCCAGCATTGCCGAAGAACATCAGCCAGGTAACAATCCATCTCCTGCTTGAGTGATTTACTACTGTCTCTGCATCCCTGGTTGTAAAACCTGTGCCGCTCAGTGCTGAAAGCGCCTGAAAATGCGCACGGGAACGTTCCATGCCTGTGGCCTCGAGTGCCACAGACCCCAGCCAGAGCATCATAAGCCATACAGCAAGGTAAAGAAAACCGAGTTCCAGTTGCATTTGATCTCCTCGTATTTTGTATTGAGATTGTAGAGAAACATGGTTTGGAATTTGAAGGGGGCTGGATAACTGCCGGGGAAATCTTCAGCCGCTGCGGCGCTGGTTTCTGAGGAAGTCCTCGATGTCTTTTATTATTTGGCCCGCTCCTTCGACTTCGGTATTCGGAGCGCTGCCTTCAAGGTCGTATTGTTCCTCAAGTGCTTTAAGGAAACTGCGCATCTGCTCGTTCTCGCCGATCAGCCTGTTCAACATTTCTGCCAGGTTATCGGAAGCTGTTTTCAGCTCTTCGAGGTCGACTTTGACTCCCAGCAGTTCTATAATCTTTTTTTCGATCTCGAGACATACCATAGGGTTGCTTTCTGCACGTATATAAAACGGTACATGGCCCCATACGCTCAGGGCAGGTATTCGCCTCTCGGCGCACACATTTAAAAGTAATCCATGTATACTGGTTGGTCCCTGATAACTCATCGGTTCTATGCCGGCTTTCTCAAGTTCCGGCAGTAGCGCCTCTTCATTTACCAGGCCGCTGATGTGCGTTTCGCGCGTATGGGGAATTCTGTCATAGAGGCCCCCGATGGCATATAACCTGTTTACATGATAGTACCCGGCCAAATCGGCTATAGCTTCGATATAGGATTGCCATCTTAACTGGGGTTCTATACCTGTCTGTATAACGATATCCCTCTCACCGGCCGGATTTCGCCAGTAATAGAAGCCGTTCGTGGGCATACGCAGAGGCCGGATCACACCGCTCTCGATGTTGACGCTCGGTCTCACGGTCGCAAAGTCGTAAAACGCGTCGGATTTCATCTCCGCGAATTTTACGGCGGGAAGTTTATTAATGAGATATGAGATTGCTCCTGTTGCGACTTGCGCTGCGTCAGGCCAGCCCAAGTATGCGGCTACCATATCCGGCTCTCGCAGGTTTGGCCACTCTGAAAAGACAATATTGCCCGATTTCATCGTTCATTAGTTTCCGCAGCAGAATACTTTAAAATTGACAGTGCCCGTGGCTTGATTGCCCCGGCTGTCAGTTACAACTACATCAAGCGTGTAATCGCCCGCAGCTCCCGGTGCAATCCAGGCAACTTTACTGGCTGTTCCCTCATTAAGCCCTTTGCCCTGTATTTTGCCGTTGGAGGCTGTCCACGCGAATTTCAGGTCCTGCGGATTCGCTCCATCCACTACACATTCAACTGGCGCCGAAGTCCAGATGCGTATCCTTTTGGCTCCTGTGACGTTATCACTTGAAGGTAATGTCATTTTAAGAACTATGGGAGGATCAGGAGTCTGAGTGCCGTCCGCATTCACGAACACTTTCACTTCTTTGATCAACGTACTTCATGCCCGTTGCCGTCATTCACAATTGCCGTGATTTGGTATTTGCCCATAGCAGCAGGGGATGTCCAGGTTGCTTTGCTTCCCTCCGCCTTCAGTGTTCCATTGTCCGCCAGCCATGAATACGTCAACGTGTCCCCATCCGGATCTGTAGCAACGACCGAGAATTCTCCTTCTGATGAGGGAGCCCAACCTGTCGGTCCTTCTATTTGCTCAATAACAGGGGGCCGGTTGGCCTGGATTTTTTGCGTTGTCGTACACGATGCATTTACAATCGTGCCGGCAATGCATAATATCATGATCAAAAAGATTGAGGATAAGGCATTGATTTTCATCACAGTTTCCTTTTCGAACTAGCGCTGAGTGAATATTTTATGGATGGCAGCAATAAACATTGAAATTGACCTCGCCGCTGGCCGAGTTGCCCTGTTTGTCAGTGACAACCACCGAGACTTTATAGTCGCCCGCCACCCCTGGAGCTATCCATCCGACCCTGCTGGATTTACCTTCTGCCAGCCCGTTTCCCGACAGCTTTCCTGTGGGGGCTGTCCATTTGTACGTCAATTCGGATACATCTCTGCCCGGCGACGATGCACTCAATTTCAGATGTTGACCACACCCTGGGATGCCCTGCTCCCGTAACTACATCTGTAGATGGCAGCGAAAGTTTAAGATAAATTGTGCTGTCCGGTGTGTCATTATTGTACGGATCATTGGTCACTTTGAAGCTTTTGCTGAATGTAGTTCCTTCTCCCTTGGAGTTGGAGACCGCTACGGTCACTTTATAATCACCCGTTGAATTAGGAGCTGTCCATGTCACTTCTTTGCCCGAACCGGTGATTGTGCCCTGTTCGCTGGACCACGAATAGTTAAGTGTACTATCTTCATCGCTGCCCAGGGCACAATTAAGCGTACCTTCCTGCAACGGTTTCCACTCGCTTACCCCTACAATGTCGATCACTTTCGGAGCTGTACTCACAGCAGTCGGCTTACTTGCTGGCGTCACGCTCGTCGGCGCCGCTGCACAGCCAGCCAACACGGCTATAATGAATATTACTGCGAGAGGGCGGCAATACTTACTAATGTTCTTGATCATATCTTTTCCTTGGCGGATTTTTCCGCTCGGTGTGGGTCCCGGAATGTATTTCGCTAATAGCTAACTTAATTATCTTAACTTAATATTATATAATTTTGGACCGCTTTAATTAAATTGCGTACAAATTCGGCATATGCACCTGTACCGGATTAAAGCTTGCCCCTCAGGGGTTTAGAAGAATACCTCCCTCGATACTTATGGATATTAGCAGCATGCTTTAAAGGAGGCAATATCTTGAATAAGGACCAATACGCCGAACTGGAAGCGATTTTCCATCCGCGGTCTTTGGCTGTAATTGGAGCATCACCTGTTGGTGACATTGCAACCCTGGCGCATATCAATACGAGCATAAGCGACCGGTTGTATCTGGTTAATCCGAAATACGCCGAACTCATGGGCAAGAAATGCTTTCCGAGCATCCTGGATATCCAGGACCCCATTGACTACGCCATTATTTCTGTGAACGCCGGCCTTGTATCAAAGATGGTTGGTGAATGTATTGAGAAAGGGGTCAGATGTGCCCATATCTACACTGCCGGGTTCAGCGAAACAGGCTTGCCTGAAGGTATTGAACTGGAGAAAAAGCTCAAAGAAATCGCTGGTGGCAAGATAAGGATAATCGGTCCTAATTGCTTCGGCATCTATTGCCCGCGATCGGGCCTGGCTATCGTCCCGGAATCAAGCGCTGAAGAGGGCAGCGTCGGAGTAATTGCACAAAGCGGCAGTGTTGCGGAGTCATTCTCCTATTTTGGGAAAACGAAAAATATCCGGTTCAGCCAGGTCGTAAGTTATGGCAATGCCATCGACCTGGATTGTCCGGATTTTCTCGAATACATGGCAGATAACCCTGAAACGAAGATGATTGCTCTATACATTGAGGGGTCGGGAAATGGCAAAAGGTTAAAAGAGTCATTAACCTACGCTGCAGGCAGAAAGCCTGTGGTAGCCATCAAGGGAGGCTTAACGGATAGCGGAAACCGTGTGGCACGATCGCATACCGGGCAACTGACAGGCACTCCTGATCTGTGGAAATCGTTGTTCCATCAATGTGGCGTAATTCAGGTCAGAAGCAACGAAGAGTTAATGAATGCCGCCGTTGCCTTCAGCCAATCGCCATTGCCCAAAGGAAACCGGGTGGCCATGATAGCCAACTCTGGTGGTTTTAGTGTAATACAGACGGATTTATGTGCATCCGAAGGTTTGGCCGTGCCACGGTTCAGTGATGAAACTCTTCAAAAGCTGAGAAAAATGGTGCCCCTGGCCGGGACCAGCATAGGCAATCCTCTGGATGCATGGCCCATTTTTTACAAGGTCTCTCAGGAGGGGGGCAATCTTGTTGATATCATAAAAACGATTGCTTCGGACGAAAATATCGATTCATTGGTTTTTATGTTCGATCAGTTCCGTTATTTCCGCAGGGGCATGGGCAAAGGCGCGTCCGCTCATATGGCCACGGTGATACAAATGATGCTTGAGGGGAGCGCCTACTGTCGCGATGTACTGGGTAAGCCCGTATTTTTGGGAGCGGCCCTTGATCCGTTCCTGGAGGATGAGGAAGACAGGAACAACAATCTGAGATTGAAGAATGCTTTCGAGAAGGCAGGATATCCGGTTTACCCGTCCAGTGAGATAACAGTCAAGGCGTTGGGGGCAATATATAAATATGCTAAATTGACCGGCTATAGCAATGTGTAGTGGCGCAGCCTGAGCGTCTCATTTATAATTCTGCTTGTGACAATAGGGGAAAGAAAATAGTTGGAGGATGAATGTTAAATGACTAAATCTCTGAAGGGAACCAGGACCGAACAAAATCTTTTGAAAGCCTTTGCAGGCGAATCTCAGGCCAGGAACAGGTACACGTATTTCGCCAGCCAGGCCAGAAAAGACGGCTTCATTCAGATCGCCAATATCTTTGAGGAGACGGCTGGTAACGAAAAGGAACACGCCAAGATATTTTTTCAATATCTTGAGGGTGGGGACGTGGAAATAGTAGCGGCCTACCCGGCCGGGATGATCAAAGATACAAAAGCCAACCTGGAAGCCGCGGCTGCCGGCGAGAATCTCGAATGGACTACGCTATACGCTGATTTCGCTGCCGTGGCTAAAAGTGAAGGTTTTCTTGACGTCTCCAATTCGTTCGAACAAATTGCCAAAGTCGAAAAGTTCCATGAAGCGAGGTACAGGAAGTTGGCCGGGAACATCGCCGGCGGCGAAGTATTCAAGAAGAAAGGCAAGGTCATGTGGCATTGCAGCAATTGCGGTTACGTTTATGAAGGGACCGAAGCCCCCGATAAATGTCCTGCATGCGGGCATCCGCGGGCCTATTACGAGCTACTGGCTGAAAATTATTAGGTATCGTGCCAGAGAAATTTGCTGGTAAGCTCTGCGCCGTATGTCGCATAGCCTCTCCGGTGTTTGCCACGAAAGTATATAATATCGCATTGCAAATACCAGTAGCGTCACATTTTATGTTGGGAGTGAAGGCAGTCTCTTTTGAATACGGGGGATAAAAAGGATATACAGCTTCCCGGCCACGCCGGTCACGGCCACGTTACCCATGGCGACCGTCCTGCCAACATGTTTTTACGTACGCAGATCAAACTACCACGGAGGCTTCATCGGGTACTTGGAGTGGGTGGGTTGTTCGGCGCAGCCTATGGAGATGTGGGCTCGTCCGTATACTATGCTCTCGGCGTTGTATCAATGTCGGCTCTGGGACTCACCCCACCCGTACTCATGGTTTCCGGCATCATTTTCTTGTTTACTGCGCTTACATATGCTGAGGGCGCTACCGCTCTTCCCGAAGCGGGCGGGTCCGGCGCCTTTGCCAAGCGTGCCTTCAACGATTGGGTAAGCTTTATTGCGAGCTGGGTGCTGATGATGGACTACATCGTCACCATGTCGATTTCCGCCTTTTCGGCGGCCAACTACCTCGGCTTTTTCATCCCTCTCTTAAAAACGTGGCCGACCAACAGCATTGTTGGGATGTTTATTGTTGGTGGTCTGGCATTGATAAATACAATGGGGTTGAAAGAATCCTCAAGATTAAACGTAGTCCTTGTAATAATTGATTTAGCCACGCAGGTCCTGGTTGCCGTGCTCGGTGCTGTCTTAATAATCAATATCCCAACCCTTATTCAAAATGTCCATTGGGGCGTAGCGCCAACCATGGATCAGGTTTTATTTGGCATATCGATATCCATGGTTGCTTATACAGGCATTGAGACCGTGGCCAACCTTGGCAGTGAGACAAAGAACCCGGGGAAAAGTATTCCGAGAGCAGTTATGCTGGTTTTCGCCGCTGTCATTATGATGTATGCATTCCTTTCCATGACAGCTTTGAGTGCTTACCCTGTCTATCAGGCCCCCGATGGGAAGTGGGTAACCGATCTCACTCAGAAATTCTTGGAAGATCCTGTGATGGGCATTGCATATGCGATGCCCGGGATCCTGCCGTACTTTCTCGGCTTTTGGGTGGCTTTACTGGCGGCCACAATTCTTATCATTGCCACCAATGCGGGCATGTTGGGCGCTTCCCGGCTGGCATACTTTATGGGACAGCGCCAGCAGCTTCCCAGTTTCTTTGGTGGAATCAGCAAGAAATCGCACGTTCCTCAAAACGCTATCTTGATTTTCTCCGCCATTGCCGCAGCCTTGATCTCTTCGGGAAGGGTGGAACTACTGGCGGACTTATACGCGTTTGGCGCGGTATTGGCCTACACGTCGGCTCACGCATCTATAATAGCTCTAAGGATCAAGGAGCCCGATCTGCCGCGACCCTTTAAGATACCGCTCAATATCCGTATAAAAGGGAGAGAGATACCTGTCACGGCTGTCTTGGGTGGGCTGGTTACTGCTGTTACGTGGCTGATAGTGGTCTATACTCATCACATCGGCCGCATTGTCGGATTCAGCTGGGTTGCCATCGGATTGCTGGTTTATTTCCTGTACCGAAGGTATAAAAGCAAACATCCTAAGCTGGAAGATACGGAAGTCGCCTCCAAATAAATCAGTCATTTCCACGATCAGTTTTCCTCTTTGTCATCCCGGTTCTTAAGTGTTATAATCCGGCGTTTGGGTTTAACCCGAAGTATTCAATTGCTATTTACGAGGAAGGTCAATTTAACCAAAATATGATAGAGGCTGACTTATCCCGCGATGAATTTTCTGTCAAAGATATTTTACAGCTACCGCAGGGTTGCCAAATTCCTGAAGCTGTTCGCACTTATAGCCGGGCCCGGCATTATCGTAATGGTGGCGGACAACGATGCCGGCGGTATTACCACATACGCAGTCACAGGCGCTAAATACGGCTATAACCTGATCTGGTTTCTCATATTGCTCGGTCCCGTTGCCTATGTTGTCCAGGAAATGACCGTCCGCCTTGGGGCTGTGACGAAACGCGGGCACGCCGAGGCTATTTTCGATGCATTCGGCCCTTTCTGGGGATGGTTTTCGCTTTTTGATCTGGGGCTGCTGGATTTCCTGACGATTATTACCGAGTTCATCGGTATGACCGCAGCCTTGAGCATTTTCCATATACCTCCTATTGTGACCATCATCGGGGTTATTCTTCTGATGGGCTTCATGGTGATTCAGGGACGCTACTGGACATGGGAAAAGATAGTCATGGGGTTCTGCGTGTTGAATTTGATATACATTCCCGCCGCGTTCATAGTAAATCCACCGGTCAGCGAAATCCTGCATAACGGCCTCATCCCCAATATCCCTGGCGGCTTCAACAACGACTTTTTCTTTCTGTTGATGGCCAATATCGGCACCACCATTGCCCCGTGGATGATATTCTTCCAGCAGAGTTCGGTGGTTGACAAAGGGCTGCAGGAAAAGGATATCCTGTGGAGCAAGCTGGATACCATGGTCGGTTCATTCGCCACGGTCCTCATGGCCGTCTTCATAGTCATTGTAACGGGCACGGTGCTGAGAGGGGTCAATATTGAGGATGCCGCCCAGGCGTCGCAGATGATCATGGGCATAAACAAGTACGTGGGCGCCTTCATGGCCATCGGGCTTTTCGATGCCGGCTTGCTGGGTGCCATCTGCATATCACTGGCAAGCTCCTGGGCTTTCGGCGAAGTATTCGGCTGGGCTCATTCACTCAATAGCAAGGTCAGGGAAGCGCCCTGGTTCTACGTTTTTATTTTCTCACTCTGTTAGGCGCGGCGGCCGTTGTATTGATGCCGGGCGCGCCTCTCGTCCTGATCACCCTGTTTGTCCAGGTGATAGCAGTGACCCTTCTGCCCGCAGCGCTGGTATTTTTGATCCTGCTGCTCAACGACCATGAACTTGATGGGTAAATACAAGAACACGGCGTCGCAGAATTTCTGGGCATTCTCGATAGTAATAGTCATAGTGATGT
>CAWHDI010000040.1:0-109236 GCA_963827985.1 uncultured Chloroflexia bacterium
CTGACAATAGTCAGGAGGAGACTGGATGCCGGCGAAGACCCGATGTTGATCCTCGACGACAGCCGGAAAGCCATGGAAATTGTGGGCAAGCGGTTCGCTGCAAACGAATATTTTATTCCTGAGCTGGTATACTCCGGTGAGATTGCAAAGGAGATAGCGGACCTCGGTCAAACCGAAGCTGGTGAAGGCGCAGGACATCAATCGCCTGGGCAAGGTCATTGTTGGTACGGTAGCCGGTGATATACATGATATCGGCAAGAACATCGTATGCTTTATGCTCGACATTGCCGGTTTTGAAGTCTACGACATCGGCATCGACCAGCCGCCGCAGAGCTTCATCGATAAAATAAAGGAGACCGGCGCAGGCATCGTGGGATTGAGCGGACTCCTGACGCTGGCTTTCGATTCTATGAAAGTGACCATCGAGGCCATGAAAGATGCCGGGGTGCGTGACAACGTTAAGATCATGATCGGCGGCGGCCAGATGAACGACGAAATCAGGAAGTATACCGGAGCAGACGCATATGGCGCCGATGCTATGGCGGGCGTCGCCCTGGCCAAACAATGGACCGGTATTAAATAAGACAGCGCAGGAGAGGCGATAAGAATGGAAGCCAACATTGATAAGACCAAAGAAAAACTCGACCGCTGGTGCTCGGCGCCCGATGTAGTGTTCGACAGCGCCCAGGCCGGGGAAGATTACCGCAAGAGGGCCCGCAGGATCTCGGATGTATTCAGCTTAAGCAGCCGGATCGCGTTCCCATCGCTCCCATGGTGGCATTCTTTGCTGCCGGTTATTCAGGCCTGACCGCGCAGGACCTGATGTATGACACCGACAAGGCCTACAAGCTTTCAAGAAAGTTGCTCTGGACTTTCAATGGGACACAGCTACCAACCATTTAAACACCCTTTCGGGAACCATGCTGGAGGCGCTGGACTATAAACAACTTAGATGGCCCGGGCACGGTGTGCCCGCCAACCGCAGCTACCAGTTTGTGGAAACGGAATACATGAAAGCCAACGAGTATGACATGTTCCTTAACGACCCCTCCGATTATATGGTCAGGACTTATTGCCCCGTATCAGCGGCGCGATGGCCCCGTTCCAGTTGATGCCGCCTTTGACCATGATTGTCCCTTACTATGTAGGTATCATGATGATGATGGTTGGTGGGGCATTCAGCGGTGTAACCTCCGCCCTGGAATCTCTGATCCAGGCGCAGGAAGCATTTATCAATCTCGCTGTCAGCGTGGGCATTTTTAACGGCGAGATGCAGACACTCGGCTATCCCATTATGATGGGCGGCACTTCGCACGCGCCGTTTGATACCCTGGGCGATTCCATGAGGGGCACGCAGGGCATAATGCTGGATATGTACCGTCAACCGGATAACCTGCTTAAGGCGCTGGATAAACTGCTGCCGACCGCCATCCAGATGGCAAGCTTTTCCAGCTCGGCCTCGCTCAGCCCGATAGTGTTCATTCCTCTGCACAAGGGGGCCATGGGCTTCATGTCACGGGAGCAGTTCAAGCGTTTTTACTGGCCCACCCTGCAGCAAGCTCATGTTGGCAATGATTGAGCAGGGCCTGGTGCCCATGCCGTGTTTCGAAGCTGACTATACCGACCGGCTTGACATAATCAGCGATATTCCCGCGGGTAAAGCCATTTACTGGTTCGAGAAGACTGATGTTTTCAAGGCCAAAGAGGTGCTGGGTGATCGCGTTTGCGTCAAGGGTAATGTGCCTTCATCTCTCGTGTGCACGGGAACGCCCGAACAGGTCAGGCAGTACTGCAAGAAGCTGATCGATGTCGCTGGCGAAAACGGCGGCCTTATTGTAGACGGCGATGTCGGAATCCCTGACGAGGCCAAAGTGGAAAACGTCAGGGCTATGACGGATTTCGTTAAAGAGTACGGTGTTTACAGGTAAGGAACATTCGTTGCTCTGAAGCGCCCGTTTAAGATAACATAGTGGGCGTCGAAACCGTAGTTTCGTTATATTTTGCAAGGGAGTAGTTTCCTGAAATGAAAAAGACATGGTCCGTCTTAATTGGCGCCGTCTTGGCTGTGTCAGTAGTTATCATGGCCGGCTGCCTCGGCCCGGTGAAAACTAGAAAAGGAACTTCAGTCAGCCACCGAGAATTTGCAGGGGATCCTCCAGTCCAAACTGTTGAACCTGAACAATGCCGTATCCGATGCCGCTGCAAAAATAGCCAAAAGTGGGCTGCCAGGGCGAACAGACGAGGGCAGTATTGAACAACCTGTGCAAGAAGTATCCCTATCTGGTGGACTGCTCAGCCGCCGACCCTCAGGGGAAAATGGTCACCGTTTTTAACGCTGATTGCATCCAGCCGTTATGAAGGCACCAGACACACAACCACCGATGCCTCGAAAATGTTCTTTGCAGCGTTGGGTGAGAAAAAGAAACCTGTGCTGAGCAATTCCTTCAGGGCGGTGGAGGGGATCGATGCCGTGGTGCTGATCTGGCCGATAGTAACAGCCAGGGGCGAGGTACTGGGCTCGGTTAGCGCGTTATTCAAGCCCGGGGACCTGGTGGCCGGGACTATAGCTCCCGCTGCGGAAACAAGAGTCATAAAGGTAAATGTCGCCCAGACCGACGGGCTCGTGACTTACTGCTCCAATGGCGCTGAGACCGGCAAGAACTTGTGACGGATGAGAGGTACAAGGCATTTCCTTGCCCTGATCGCCATGGGTGAGAAGCTGGTCGCACAGAAAACAGGTACGGCTGAGTACACTTTTGTCGATGATGCGACCGGGATAAGTGTGAAAAAAATGGTCTACTGGACTACCATCGGGGTGGACGGCACTGAGTGGCGGCTGGCATCCATTGCCGAACTGGCAAATTGAGGGCCGTCCCACCTGCTCTATTGCGTGAGTCAAGAGGTAGTTGCCCATGTTAACAAAACGGTATTTATGGGTTGTCCTGTCAGTCTTTCTTTTGCTGGCATCTGTTGTTAATGCCTGCTCATATTCAAATGTACATGGCCTTGCGTCGTCTGCTAACTTGAAGGATGCTGTTATTACGCTGGAAAGGACCCTTTGCTTCGGCAATTGCCCCGCCTATAAATTGACCGTGTACGGCAATGGCGCCGTCACCTTCGAAGGGAAGAGCTTCGTAAGAGTCACGGGAAAGGCCGAAGGCGCAATTACTCAGGAACAGTTTAAACAACTGATTTTTGTGTTCGAGGAGGCTAACTACGATTCGCTAAAGGATAGCTACACACAAATTTCGGTCACCGATGCTCCGTATGTCACCACGTCCATTACCGTCGATGGAAAAACGAAGACCGTCAGGCACTATCTCGGTGACCCCAGTGCGCCGCCCGGCTTACCGCACTTGAAGATAACATTGATGAGATCGTAAATTCCGATCAGTGGATTAAGTAAAACCGCCGGCTGAGCCGGTGGCTATCTCCCGAAGCGTTGCAGGACTTTATAAATGGCTTCTGTGCCAAAAGTGACCGCTTCTACCGGAATGCGTTCGTCAGCAGCATGAATCAGATGCATCATATTAAATCCTGCGGGTAACTTCATGGGCAGGAAGCCGTAAGTCTGAATGCCTAGCCTGGCAAAGAAGCGGGCATCTGAGATTGCAGGCATCAACATAGGCATTGGCACACCGTCCGGGTCCGCCTCCCGTAAGACACTAGCCAATGTTGGGAATAATCCCATGTCTGGCTTGGCAGGAAACGGCTCATATCGTAGCAGTTCAAATTCCAGTTCGGTGCCGCTGAGCTGGCGCAGTTCGGCCATCACATCGTCGGGAGTATAGCCTGGCAATAGGCGTCCATCCATCTGGAGGACGATCTCACTGGGGATCACATTAATATTCGTACCTCCGTGCACAATAGTTGCGTTCACAGTGTTATGCAGCACAGGATAAAAGGCTTCCCCTCTCGTCCCAAGCAAGTCCAATACCAGGTTTGTCACCTTGGGATTCAGGAGCTGGCGCAGGAGCAAGGTTTGCCGGGAAGGGCAAGCCCGATGCCGTTGTCTGTATCATCTGTCGAACGACTGGTGTTATATGTGCCGGCAAATGTCGCTTATCCAGTTGCTGAAGCAAATTGCCAAGCTTTGCCATCGCACCTCCCCGCAAGCGTAGAGCGCCATGCCCACCCGGACCGCGTAGATACACCTTCATCAGGCAAACCTGCTTTTCGGCTACCTGGATGGGATAAAATCTTTGCTTATCAACATAGAAAGTAAAGCCTCCAAATTCTCCAAGAGCATAACGGATATTTGTAAATAGCCCTGCATGGCTCTCAACCAGGTACTTTGCTCCAAAGTTACTCAGGCCCTCTTCATCGCTTAAAAGGACCAATACAACGTCGCCCGCTGGGACCAGACCTTCCGCTTTTGCCCTTAGAAAAGAGGCCAGCATCATAGCTACGCCACCTTTCATATCCAGGGCACCCCGGCCCCAGATGTAGCCATCCACTATCTTTCCCTCGAATGGTGGGTGTTGCCAGGTCTGGTTTGTCGTTATCTGAACGTCCACATGCCCGTAGAGCATTAATCGCGGCGCGTTCCCTGGCCATTCAGTCGTCCGATAAGGTTGGGGCGATCTGGAGCTTTAGCCAGTATAGTAGTTTCACAACCTGCCCCGGTCAGCAATTCGTTGACATATTTAATGCATTCTGTTTCATTGCCTGGTGGATTACTGGTATCGAAGCGAATAAGGTTCTGCAATAACTGTTCGGGATGTTGATAGATGGCCTGGTTACCTGAAGCTGACATAGACAGTTTTCACACCTCCCTCAAAATCATTACAGTGTTTGGAATGGCTGGATGATATGGAGTTATACCCTCTGCCCATAATTATTGTGATAAGTGATATCCGCCAGTTTTCGTTTGGGGACATGCAGCACGCCTTTTTCGTCCTTGTAATACTTGAAGGAATCGGTTAAATCTTCCACCACCGGCGATTCGTTGGCATAGCCCAACGCTATCACCAGCACGATGCGCCGGTTCTCCGGGATATTCAGGGCCTTTGCCAGGCTTTCGTGCTTGATATTGGCCAGCATGCAGCTTCCCAGCCCTTCGGACACTGCTACCAGGCAGATAGTCTGGGCGGCGGCCGCCGCGTCGTATTCAGGGGTCGTCCCCGAGATGTCCTTGTTCAAGAGTATGACAATGTAGGCTGAAGGCTCTTCACCCGCCGGAGGATGGCCTGCAGGATGTATCAACGCTGCCCAGGTGAGCGTGCTGAAAACTTCCACGGTTTTTTCCCCGTCGTCTACAATGATGAATTCCAGTGGCTGCTTGTTGGTTCCGGTAGGTGAAAGGTGGGCGGCTTGCACGCATTTCTCCAGAATTTTCCAGGGTACTTTATCTCTTTTAAACCGCCTTATGGAACGGCGGTTCAAGGCTGCTTGGTACGCATCCATAACTTGCCCCCTTTTTATGGCTATTATATTACTTTTGTGGTGAGAGTTTGAGAAAGGACGGGCATACACCGGGATCGTACATCATCGGATGATGGTTACGACTCCCGGTTTCACGGCTTTGAGTCCGCCTTTCGCGGATATAGTCCAGGAAATTGGGGACGGCCTTTTCGCTGGTTATATTGTTGGCTATCATCCAGCGGGCTTCATCTTCCATTGCCGCGATGAGAGCCTCATCGAGTGAAAGCATAAATGTGTAGTGTGGCCAGACTGCAGCTATCTATGCGTCATCATAGTTCAGCCGTTTCTGTACGATGGCCCGGGCTTCGTCGGGATGGTGCGCCAGGAAGTCCTGCGCCTGGGACAGAGCTTTCCAGAAACGGATGATGGTTCCGGAATGATGAGCGATCCAGTCATTGCTTGCGGCAATAACTCCGAAAGCGGGCTGGCCGCTCTGTACCTGCCAGGTAACTGTCTCGTTGATGAACTTTCCTTCTATTTGTGTCGTGTAAGGGTCCCATCCGACGATGGCGTCCGCATCACCGGAGGAAATGGCATCCAGCCATTGGGTCGGGGCCAGCGAAACTATGGCCACATCCTTTATGTTCACCGTATGCAATTCAAGAAATCTGCCCAGGTAAAATTCTCCGCTGGTCCCCTTTGCCAGGCCGACCCTTTTGCCCGCAAAATCGGAAACTTTCGAAATCCCCCGGCTTTTCAGTGCGACCATATTGGTTGTCAGGCTTTTGTTGAAAGTGCCCAGGATACTGACCGGTTGTTTTTGCAGTACATTTCCGACCATCACGAACTCCGACAGCCCCGCCATGTCCGCTACGCCCTTCTTAACAGCATCTATGGCAGCTACCCCGGTGTCGAAGTCCTGGATTTCTACTGCCAGTCCGTTTTCCAGAAAATAACTGTCTGTCCTGTGCGATATAAGCTAGTGCCGATGTTTCCAGTCGGAGAGTGGCCAGCTTGACGGACTCGGTCTCACCTGCAAAGCGTTGGGGTGAACAGGACCATGAAGCGGATGCTACCGGGAGCACACACGCAAGAATCGCCAGAAGAGAAGCAGTTTTTCTCAAACCGCCTGAGGATTTAGGCATTCGGCGCAATTCTAACACCGTGGTTCACATAATTCCAGCTTCCTCCACGGAAAATTCAAAACATGGACCGCTATAAAGAAGTTTCCGTTTTGGACTCTGCGAATGCTGTCAACCTTGCAGGAGCACGTATGCCTGCCCGGTCCCTGGAGATTATCGGCCTGACTGTCCCACTTTCTTTTGAAGCCATATTATTCTTTCAATGACCATCTTTCTCGCGTGCTCAGCATCCACGGCTTCTAGCAGTTCGTCAGCCAGCTTATCATCGCCAAAAACTCAGTCGCACCCAATTGCTGAAGTCATTATTGGCTGACGTAACATGATGTTCGAACGTCTCGGGAGACATCTTTTTCAGGCATTCTGCAAGTTCCGTCAGGCTGCCGCAGATACTGCCGTCATCGCAAAAGAAACGCCTTTCGTCGTTTACCTGAGCAAGCGCCCATCCGGCTTCTTCTTTAGTTTTAACCGCCATTTTTTTACCTCCTGATAACGAAATTGTTGATATGTGGTCTCGTTCTGGTGCAGTAATCAGTCTATAATCAGCATTTCTAAAAGAGAGGAAACCGGCCTACGGCAAAATCGCCGTTGTAGTTGATGACGGCCCAGGCCGTGTTCGTGGCCGTATCCACCCCATAGGTGCCCAGCTTGTAGCTGGGGTTCCAGGGCCGAGCACGAACTTCTTGGTGACGCCGAAATTCTTCGTGACGGCGTTCACCCATTTGCCCTTGGAATCCCTGGCGAGCAGGCCGAAGCCGCCGTTCTGGATGAGGGCGTGGCTGGCAGCCGTCGGGGACATAGCTCATGGAGAGAACGTACTCGTCCGTCTTATCGCTGCCCAGCGTCTTGGACATACCTCCGAGGCTGAGGATGTCGCTGGCCAGACCCGGGTCTGCAGTGGCCCAGCCGGTGTTGACGTCGTTGCTGATCTTCTTGCCATAGTTGGTGTTGGCGATGCTGCTGTCGATGCCGGAGAGGATGGACATCGAGGTGCCCTTGAAGCCGGTTTCCATGGTGGCGGCGAGTGCGTGTCGTCGGTCATGGCATGGACGCGCCCTGGGCGACGAGTTTTTCCTTGCCGTTCAAGCTGTAGCTCATGGTGGACTATCTTGACGAAGTTGAAGGTGCCGCCGTTCAGGCCATAGTCATGACCCGCCGGTGGAATCACCGTAGTAATCAATGGTCACGCGGGGCCATCCACGGTGAAGATGTAGTAGCCGACGCGGCCCAGGTCCTGCTGGATCGGAGCGTCATTGGCTGAGACCGGGGCGACCGGGAGTATAGAACTTGGAGCTGTCGGACTGGGCGATGAGCTGGTGGACCTTGCTCTGGCCGTCCGGGCTGGTGACAAGGGACTCGTAATGATGATGATCATGGCCGGAGATGACGAAGTCGACCTTGTTGGCCTGCATCGAGGCGAGGAAGTTGTTCTCGGCGCCCTGTTTGGCGGCGATGAATGCCTGTTGGGCGGCCTTCTGGGCATCGGTGCCGTACGGGACGAATCCCGAGCAATCACCGGGATCGTCTTCGAACAGCGGGTTTCCCTTGGCGTCAAAATGGGTTTTCCATCGGCGTCATACTTGGGAAGTTGAGAGCCGAACATATTGTCCTTGTGGTTGCCGCCCAGGATATTCTTGTGGATGAACACGAAAGCCTGGGTATTGGCGGGCGGTTTGAGAGAGTGTCGTTGATCCAGGGCTGCTGCTGGGGGATGGTGCTGTTATAGTAGTTGCCGGAGGCGTCGAACTGGTCGAGCAGCATGAAGGTGGCGTTATTATACTGGAAGGAGTAAGAGATACTCTTATTGGCGGCATTGACGGCGGTGGGTGCGGAGAAGTTGGAGCCGACCGTGAAGGGGCTCCCCGTCCTTGGTCGCAGGAGGATTGTTGGCCAGGTCGGCGGCAGGAATGATGGCGGTAGTGATGTCGGCAGGGGTATTGTTATTCACGCCGGTGCCGATCTGCGGGAAGGCGTACTGAAATTCCGGCCCCGAGTCCAGGTAAGAGGGGTCTTCCGCCGCTTCATGGTTGCCGCGGAGGGGATAAAAGCCAATACCGGCATTGTAGAGGTCTTGAGCGTAAAGGGCGCGGGTGTCGATGTTGATCTTACTGCCTTTGTCAACGGTATCGCCGACGGCGACTACGAGCTTGACGCCGGCATTGATGAACTGCTTGTCCACTTGCTTGATGATATTGGCGGCGGTGGTGTTGGGATTGTAGCCGTCATCAGCTACGGTCCACTGGGTATCCGAAATGACGCCGAAGGACCATGGCCGTTCTGCTGTTACCTGCGGGCTAGATGATTGAGCTATTGCATTTATGGAGCAGGCGCTTAAAATCAGTAAAAGGGTCAGTATTGCCGCGTGCAACAGGTCGCATTTTTCGATATTGATCATGTTTTTTCCCTCGTATCCGGCTAATAAACGCGGTTTTGATTTCTTCGCTTGTTAAGCTGGCTCTTGATTTTAAGTATAGGGTGCGCCGGTTAAAAGCTGGTTAACTTATTGTTAGGTTTGAGTTAAATTATCGGCTGCTCTCACCTTATCTGGCGGAGCGCTTTGACAGACGCGTGGTAAACGCATATTATCGCAACCGGAAGATAAAGGAGGTTCCCCATGCCCCGTAAGAAGAAGACCGCTCTTATCACTTGCGCAGTTATAGTTGGAATCCTCGTTGTGCTGCTCGCAGTCTATGCCGTTCCCAAATTGCAGTTCGTCGGCAAGCAGACCGGCCACAAGGTGTATGTTGCCTTTGGTTTCCATGGCAATTTGTATCATTCCTACCGTGTGGATACGAACGATGAGGCAGGCTTCGGCAAGGATATCAGGGTCATGCGCAAAATCATCAGTACACTGGATGAGAAAAACAGCAAGGGTATTCCCGTAAAAGGTGTCTGGGACATTGAGAATCTCTTTTCGCTGCAGGAACAGCTTCCACGATATGCTCCCGATATTATCAGCAGCCTTCAGCGCCGTGTGAAGGAAAACGGTGACGAGGTTATCCTGATGTCCTACAACAATGCCCTGTCATCGGCATTGACGGAGGATGAGTTCAGGGAGTCGGTCAAACGTGCAATTACCAACGATAAGGGCAGTGGACTGCAGGACCTCTTCGGCACATGGGGGCATTTTGTGCGGCCGCAGGAGATGATGACCACGCCGGGCGATTTTCGCCTTTACAAGGAGTTGGGTATAGAGGGAGTAGTGCTCTATTATAGCTCCATCACATTCGATGCATTCCGGGTTTTCGGGCGCGGGTTAACGCTGGAAGAGGCGCACAATCCGTTGACCTATATTAATAAAGATACGGGCGAGCAAATGACCGTCATTCCTGCATATAACCACGGCGACATGGCTGAAAACGTCGGCATCCGCCAGTGGGTATCCATGCTCCATCGTGAGCAGCTCAAAGGTAATATAAACAACGACGTCATCCTTTTCCTGAATACGGACGCCGACGATGATTACTGGTACGGCTATAAGCTGCCGGCATACCTTTCCTGGCTGCCCAATACAGGCGGCCTGAACCAGCTTGTTGATAGCGTCTCCGACCTTGATTACGTCGGATTTACTACGCTCTCCGATTACATGAAAACGCATAAGCCGGTTGGGACAATCAGCTTCGGGCAGGATACGGCCGATGGCAGTTTTGACGGTTACTCGAGCTGGGCCGAAAAGGCCAATAGCACGGACTACTGGTCGGCCGTAGCCTATGACCGCCAAACGCACAATATCGTGAACCAGATTTACAAACTGATTGGCTCCGATGGTCCCGCGCGGCGTGCAGGACCTCATAGATCAGTCATTTGAGCTGAGGATGCGCCTGACTTCCACCACCAATTTCGGGTTGGCCACACCTTTTCTGGCCAGCTCACGCGAGCGCGTGGTCGAATCTATTATCAGCAGCCTGAAAACGGACTCGGCATCCGCCCGCGAAACGGCCAAAGCAGCCGCCAGGCTCTATCTGCAGCAAAACCCGCCGCCCGTCTCATCCGATCCCGCATTTGCGAAAATTGGTTCTTTCATGCTTCTGCGTGAGCCGTCCGCACCGGCCCCGGAATATGGGGAATTTGTGGATCTTACTCTGCCTGGCCGCATATCCGCAATGCAGTATGTTCTACATATCAGGACAGGATGGTGAACTCGTGCCCGCCGCCGTTGGTTTCCCTGGAGAAATGCGAGTCGGCGCCGACTTCTACGCTCAAATTGCACATTCCCCGGGGCTACAAGCTGCTCCGATGGGGTTTACAACCTCTACAGCGGGCCGCCCGTTAAAGATTACAAACCGGCAACTGCCTGCACGCCCCTTAAGATGACCAATGGCCTGGTCTCGGTGGAATTAGACGATAAGGGGCATGTAGTCAATGTGGTCTCCGGGCAGGTCAATCGCCTTGACGCTGACAGTCTCCTGCCCGCAGTTAACTATGCTGGGAAATGGTACCGCCCGGACAAATTGGAACCTACCGTGGAAAGCGATGGCTCGAACGGCGTGGCGGCCTTGCATCTCAATGGCAGCTTCAGTCTTCCCGCTCAGGGAGTTGTCGGCGGTGCGGTTGATTACCGCCTGGTGCTGGTTGAAGGAGTGCCCGCCGTATTTATAGACGCAAATGTGACCTTTCCTGATACACCGCGTAACGATATCTTCAAGCCGGATAATGCCGCCCTCTCGCGCCGCTATGATTCAAGCTGGCAGGAAGTCGCTCCCGCTGAAATCAATTTTGCACAGGGCGCCACCAAAGATACTCCTTTTAAGGTGATTAAGCGGAACTTCATGGGTGTGGAATCAAGCTACTTGATCGACTATTTCAAGCAGTCCCCTCAGGACCTGGCACTGGCAAATGTAAACAACCACATCACCGCCGAGTACGTTGCGGTTGCGGGCGAGAAAGGTGGGCTTGCAGTCGCCATGGATACGTCGAAGCTTTCCAATTTCGCCTTCTGCCCGTTGAAAGTCGATTACGATCCATCCGCCGGGTTTAGCCTGAAGCTGAATCCATTCGGGACATATTTTGGAAAGCAGTATATCCAGCCCGACCTGGGGCTACGGTGACGGTTACCTGATGGCTCTCGCCACGGGCGACCAGTACAAGACGTCGGCCTGTACCTTCAGTGGACACACGTCGAGCTTCTCCCTCATGGTGGGCTTTTTTGATGGCAGGGACCTGCCTGGCGATATGCATGACCAATTGATAGCCTATGCTCATCCTCCTTTCACGGTAGCGCCGGGCATGCTGGGATGCCCGGATAAAACGGTTGAGTTGCAGACGCCGCAGGGATTTCTGGCCGCCTATGGCGATGGCGCCGTGTATTTTCACTGGGAGAAACCGAAAGCTGACGTCTCCTCTTACCGTGTTTACTGCGGCGTAGAAAAAACGAAGCTTAGCCAGGTATACGTGCAGGATGGCCATGAATCGACCCTGGCCGTAAAAGAGTTCAGCAGCGGCACAGTCTTCGCCCCAAAAACTACATATTATGCCGCCGTCTCTGCTGTGGATGGCAATGGAAAGGAGACGCCGTTGTCCGAAACTGTGAGCTTCCAGCCCGCTCTGACTGCTCCTAAGGGCATGAGCGTGCCTATGGAGGTGCAGGTCAGGATACTCCTGCACACTATCATGTCATACTTCAATTAACAACGGGTTAGGAGCGTTTACCAAGATTGGTTAACTTATACGCAATATCTGTGCAGCGGAAAGCTTGTTCGGATCACATCGGCACGTGGGCATGAATTTCTCTAATTATATAAACTGTTATCGGGCAGAGGAGGCTAAGCAAGTCCAGCATTATAATCCTGGACGACAACCGGCCATTTTTCTATTAAGCTAATGGGTCAGTGGGAGGTTTTCGGAGTCACATATAATTGTCCGCATTACTCATCAAAATTGTTGTATGGAGGATCTTGAAGACGTGTTTAATAACAAGCGATCGGTCGTAACAATTCTCGTCCTTGCACTGGCAATGATAGCTGTGTCATGCGCACCAGCAGTTGCGCCTGCGCAATCCACGCAAGCGCCTTTGCCGTTAAGCAACAACGTCTTCACCCTGGCCGGATCGCCCTGGCCCACTTTTCGCCATGATTCGCGCAGTACCGGCTTTAGCTCCATCCGGGCCGTCTATACCGGCGATAAACCGTGGATGTTCCAGACGGGCAAGGGCATATTTTCCACGCCGGTAATTGATGATAACGGCACCGTTTACGTTGGATCAGCCGATCACTTCTTCTATGCGCTCAATTCCGACGGTACTTTGAAGTGGAAATACCAGACCGGCGAGATCATTGACTCCGCTGGGGCGCTGGGCGCTTACGATCCGTCCAAAGGTTATGCAACCATCACGTTTATCTCCGGGGACGGTAAGATGTACCGCTTCCGCACCGATGATGTGCCGCTGGAACAACGCAAGGTCTGGACCTATGAAGCTCAACTGCGGCCGGGCGTAAGCTATAACCGCTGGTTCGAGGGAAATGTGGCCGTTGGGCCTGACGGCACGCTCTATGCCGGCAATACCAATTTCAATTACTACGCCATCAATCCCGACGGAACGCTCAAATGGACCTACGAGACCGCCAGCAACAACTGGTCTCAGGCCGCCTTCGGTGCGGACGGGACCATTTTCTGGGGCTCACTGGATACCTATATTCGCGGGGTGAAACCTGACGGCAAAGAATTGTGGCGCACACGTACGCTGGGATTTATTGCAGCTTCAGCCGCAGTGGGGTCGGACGGGACCGTCTATATGGGCTCCTTCGACAGCAACATGTACGCTCTCGACCCCAGGACAGGTACCGTCAAGTGGAAATTCGGTACCGCGGACCATATTTATGCGTCGGCTGCCCTCGATTCCGACGATACTGGCAACACTACGGCCATCTATTTCGGCTCGGCCGACGGGACCCTGTATGCTCTCAGGCCCGATGGTTCGCTACTCTGGAAATACGATACGGGAGACGTCATACGGTCCTCACCGGTTATCGGGCTTGCGCCTTCCGGCAGCGGCAAGATCATTTATTTCGGCTGTGGGAATGGAAAGCTCTACGCCCTGGACTCGGATGGCAAACTTCGCTGGGCATTTGATACTACTTCCACGTCGCCCGAGCTTCGTGACCGCAATGACCTCAACGGTTCTCCTGCCCTGGGGAAGACCGGCATCTACATAGGTGGCGAGCACGGTCAACTATGGTATATTCCATACGACTATTGCCTCAACGCGAATGACGCTCGATGCGCATCAGCGCCGGCTTTTCCGGATGACTTCACCGGCCTTTATTACGTAACTCCGGGCGGCAATACACAGGTACAGTTCCCTGACACGCTGCCGGCTTCTGCTATGCTGACCCTGCGGTTGGTCGTCCGCAAAGGCGGACAGACCGTAAATGCCAGGCTGTGCGACAGCCCGATGGGCTGCCCTGCGTGACTCACTGGTGGCCGAGATTGAACCTGCCGTCCCTCTGGATGTCGACCACTCCGCGGACGGGCATTATATCTACATTCGACCGAAGGACTTTCTCGCTGCCGGGCAGGATTATACCCTCCGAATCCGTGGCAAGTACTATACGAATGGCTTGAGAGTGGGAAACATGACGCTGGGAGGTTCGGAAGCTGGCAATTTCCAGGGACAATACAATTTCAAGATAGCCTCACCTGCAGGAGGTTTACCTCTTAGTGTTTCCAGCGACAAAGTAACCGGGCTGGAATGGACCCGCCTGGCAGCGCCTATTCCAACTATGTTGCCCAGCCTCAACCAGATAGGGTTCGACTATATAGACTGGCTGGTGGGTCCCGTGGCCGTAACTGCTCCGGATGCTGGCGGACAGCGGCAAGTTCGTACTCTGGGCCATCGGCGCCAGGCAGGACACCGACGGACGGCTGGTGCCCGATCCATCCAGCGATTTCACTATTCCCTTGAACGGACGTTATCAGGGTCCCGATTTCATAATGATTGACCAGGACTTCCCCATGGCCATTACCGGCATCAAGATACCTTTCAATCTTTTTGAACTGCGGGGACAGTTGGACCCAGGCGGTACCACGTCATACCCTGCTGCTTTCGCAGACACCGACACGCTTGGCATACCCACGTTCGGCCCGTACATGGTCATTGCCGGCCTTGCTAACAACTGGTATCAGAAATTGCTGGTCTCGGGTACGTACGTTACCCGTCCCTTCGATGGGATGGCCAACCACGCCCCGCAGGGGATACACGTAACTAAAATCGATTTCCAGCCGCCGGACGGGAAAGTCGCAGGCCAGGTGTCGGCTGAATTTTCAGTGGACCCTGGCGTCTCTTATTCCGTGAAAGAACACCGCGCTGCGCTGCTGCTTGTTGATCCGGATAAGACCGAGGCTGTCTACATGGATTACCTGGCAAACCTCGCTGCAAAGCCTGATTCGAACGGAAACCTGCAGGCTGTGACCCTATCGATTCCAGCCAAAACTAAATTGCCGTCGAAAGTGCAGGTGTACGTAATGCTGGACGTCTTCCCCGCGGCCCAAAAAAGCGTAGATGTGAAGTAGAATTGCAGCGGCAATCCACGGCCCTGTTATTTAGCGTGAAACCGTCAGGGATTTAATCTCTTTATAGTCGGGGTCGCGGAATATCAGCGTTGCAGTATCCTGTGATACCGTGACGTCCATAAAGGCATGTTGGTCTCCTTTATACCAGATGCTGGCCGGAGAAATATACGATCCTTTCGGGGTCGGGCAGACCGCCGAAAGCGCCGCATATAACGTAGGTGACGTTGTTTTTCTGCAGCAGCTCAAGCAGATGGTTATGTCCCGAGAAAACGAGATTGACATGATATTTTTCGAACAGGGGTACAAGCTTGGCGATCATATCCTTGTCATCGTACCATGGCCATAGTTCCCAGTAACCCCCGAGAGCATAGTAATAGCAATGACTCATCACTATGCGCCAGTCTCCGGGGTATACTTGAAAGTTGTTTTTCCAGCCATGCTGCCTGTTCCGGCGTATAGGTCTCAGTCCCCCATTCAAGGTCCAGCAGCAGGAAATGCACATTGTCTAATCAATTCGCTGCCAGAGCCGTGAGCCGGTTTGGAGTTCCATCGGCCTGGGATACATATAGTCTTCGTATAAATTTACGCCTCCGAACAGCGTTTCATGGTTGCCCACAACAATCCGCGCAGGTATTTGGAAGTGGTTGTCGAGAGCGCCTGTATGGCTTCCTTCCATTGAGCATCGCTGAAGCCACGTTCGACCAGGTCGCCAAGGAAGAAGAACATCTGGTAGTTGTGAGCGGGATCGGCAATCTGCTGCAGCATTTTGCGTGTCAGATCGTTGCGGGAGGCGTCAGAGCCAAAATGGGAATCGCTTCCCACCGCAAAGTGAAGGGGTTGTCCTTTTCCCGGGCAGGCTGGCAAATTGGACTGGTTTGGCATCGTTCAGGCTGTACCAGTATGTGTTGCAGGTTGAAGGTCACGCAACATCAGGGCGTGCTGTTGGGAGGGTCATCCTCCTTAACGGTATTGCTTGCGCTGCTAGTGTCATTCCTCCCCACTTCAGCGTGTTTTGTGTAGGTTCATCGTCCAGAATGTCACTGCTAAATTCGGGATGCCGTATTTGCCCGTGCCGTCCGCCATGAGCAATTGGACTGCCTTGTCACCATCACGTTGCGATGGTTGAGGTATAAGCCATCCCATCAGGACAGAGGGGAGAATGATGGCGATTACGGCAATGACATAGATATATGCAGAGGGCAAATGGATTTTTCCGGCTGGTTTACGTGAGCCAAGATAAATATCCAGGATCGCCAGCTAGTGGCAATGCAATCGTATAGCACATCAATATAATGAAAACGGTCCGGTAGATCCCGTTAACTTCGAAAAGCCCGACCGTTCCGTGCTGGCTAAACGACCAGATAAGGAAGGAGAGCATTAGTAAGGTTCCGGCTGCCACCACGCCAAACCAGAGGAATTTTCTCCAGGCAGGCAGGGATTTTATATAGTCTTTAGCATCTTTCCACATAGTAACCCCCTCAGAAGTGACTTCGATAAAAGTCCGGAAAAATTAGTTGGATGCCTTCGGCTAAAAGTCGACCTCTGGCTTCCGATGCGAAAAGCCTAGCAGAAAGACAGGGGAAAGGCAATGGGACGGACTTTATTAAGCTTCAAAGCAGTATGTCAATGCGACTGGAAAATTATCACTCCCCGGTCTTGTTCGACTACAATATACTGGATTCGCCGTTTAGTCATTATTAATTCCCTTCTGGATATTGGCCTCTCTTGATAAATTATCTAAAACGTAATGAAACGCTGCTTATCCTCTGCATAGAGGGCATGCTTATGCTCATGGGGATGGGCCAGGTCAGCCCCATACTGGCGCTGTATGCCCGGCAGTTTGGCATAGACATGGCGATGGTCGGCCTCATCATAACCACCTTCGCCTTTGCCAGTGCGGTCGTGGATATCCCGGCGGGCAGGATTGCCGAACGGCTGGGACGCCGGCCGACCCTTCTGGCCGGTTGTCTTGTGCTGGCTGTGGGGTCCGTGGGTTGTGCGCTGGCGCCCGGATACTGGCTATTTTTGGCCTGCCGCTTTATTCAGGGCACCGGGTATGCTCTTTATACGACCACTGCTATGATCATGCTGGCCGACATAAGTACCGTGCATGACCGCGGCAATAATATGGGACTTTACATGGGCAGCACGTGGATCGGCTTCGGGCTGGGACCGGTCACCGGCGGTTTTATTGGGGAGTATTTCGGTCTGCCCGCCGTATTCTACGTGTATGCCTTTTTCTGTCTGGTGGCTGCGGTTTGGGCCTACCTGCGGCTTCCCGAGACACGGCCTTCCAATGCTGAAGGAGTGGTTAAACAGGCCGCTGACCAAATGTCTGCGGCGGGAGCCGGGATCAGTATCAAAGACTTGCTGGTCAATCCCAATTTCATATTGATCTGCATCGTTTCCTTTTGCATATTCTTTACCAACAATGGGTCAAGGTACGAGATATTGCCGCTGCTTTCGCACGATAGGCTGGGCTTGAGTCCGGGAGAAATCGGTGTGGCTGTGACCGTCATAGCTGCAGTCAATATCATCGTGCTGCTGATTACCGGCAGGCTTTCCGACAGGGTGGGTAGAAAGCCCACGGTCCTGCCGGGGTGCATTCTCATAGCAGCTGCCCTGGTGATGTGGCTGATGAGTACCAATTACCAGTTCATGATCTTGAGCTGCGTGGTTTTTGGAATAGGTATGGGTATAACCGGTCCCACCCCGGCCGCATACGTAGCCGACATACTTTCCGGCCAAAACTCCAGCACGGGCATGAGCGTCTTCAGGGCAGCCTGCGACCTGGGATTTGTCGTTGGTCCGGTTTGCCAGGGATGGCTGGCGGATATGAGCGGCTATGATTTACCCTTGATCTTCAACGCCGCCCTGCTGTTCGCGTCGCGCTGGTTTTTCACATCGTGGCTAAGGAGCACCCTTCTTTCACTGCGCGGAAAGGTATGAAACAATAAGTCATGCGCCGCTCTTTATTTCTTGCGGCCCGGCCGTTTGATATTATTTAATCATCTTGTCGAGTTGATCTGTGGGACTTATAGTGGCGTGAGTGCAAGGTAATTCGAACGTAGTGTAATTAGGAGTGAGTGATGCAGAAATTAACGGAAAATGTATACGCGGAGGTCGGTTTCAGGGGTTGCAATCCGGGATTTGTTGTGACTGCTGATGGAGTAGTTATGATAGATACACCACAGAGGCCGTCGGATGCGTTGAAATGGAAAGAAATTATAAGTAAATTCGGTCCCGTTCGCTATGTTATCAATACCGAACCGCATAGGGACCACTTTGCGACCAACATGTACTTCGATGGTGTGGTTGTGGCGCACGAAGGCACGCGGGAAGCGATTTTATCTATGCCGGTCCAACAGCTTGTCGATTATATTGGCATGATTGATCCGGACAGCAAAGAAAGCCTCGCCGGATATAGCCTTCGCGCTCCCACCGTGACCCTTACGCAGCAGCTCAACCTCTATGTTGGAAAGCACATCTTTCAGATAATCAGCATGCCTGGCCACACTCCTTACCAGGTTGCTGTATATATCCCGCAGGAAAAAGTTGTTTTCACATCAGACAATGTATTCGGGAAAGTGCAGGCGTGGCTGCAGCAGGCGGTGCCCTATGATTGGCTGGAATCATTAGCACGCCTCAAGCAGCTTGATGTAGATATTCTGGTTCCGGGGCACGGCGAAATTTGCAGCCGCCGGTATTTGGACGAAATGAGTGGGTTTATAAGGGATTGGATCGATGCGGTCAATGCCGCTGTCAAGAAAGGCATATCTCTTGAAGAGGCCCAGGACACCATAACCATGATAGACCGCTATCCTATGGAAGCCGGCACCGAGTCGCTGGCGCAGGCTGTTCAGCGTATGAACGTTGCACGGCTATATCAATTGCTCAAGTCGTAGCACCGGAATCGTGATGGTGGTATTTTGCCATGTTTATATGGGTCAAGCAATTTTTATGTTATAGCCGTTTTGGCATTGACAGGATTTGCCGGTTGGATTAAACTACGTAACGAAAATTGGTAGGACCATCATACCCTAAAAATTAGTAGATATGAATAGAAACATATTCCGGCCCCTGGGTTCAGAGAAATTATCTGAGAAAGCCATCTCGCAGATTGAGAATCTGATAAATACCGGTGTTCTCAAACCCGGCGACAAACTTCCTCCGGAAAGGGAATTGTCACTGGAATTGCAGGTTAGCCGGAGCATTCTGAGAGAGGCGTTGAAAACCCTCGAAGGCCTGGGATATTTGTACAGAAGGACCGGAGGCGGGACGTTCGTCAGGGAGGTCAATGACTGGAACAGCGGGCTGTTCATGTCTGATTTGATAAAACGGGCGACGCTCTTCGACTACCTGGAAGCACGGGAAATGCTGGAACAGAAGGTCGTCCAGCTTGTAATCGAAAGGGCGTCTGATAATGAGTTGAAGGAAGTAGAAGAAATCATCTCCCTGCTTGAGACGTCCGAGTATAGCACTGAATTGGTGCTTCAATTTCACCACAAGTTGGCTTTGCTGACGAAAAATATAGTGTTGATCAAATTTATGCTGACGAATTGGGAATTGCACAAGAACCTCGTTCTGGCCAATAACATCACCGAAGATGAAGGCCGCAGGCAGATCGTTGTAAATGAGCACAAGGCGATTCTAAAGGCTATTAAGGAGCGAAACCTGGAAAGGGCTCAGCGGGCCGTTTTGACTCACCTGAGTAATGTCAGAAAAAGTCTGGGGAGTCGTCTGGCCGCTGCAGGATAAGTATTACTTTTAAATATAATGGTCATACCATCACACCATTTACAGGAGGGACTATTTAATGCGACAGGCAAAGGTGGTAGCAGCCAACGGCATGTTGGGGACGGGTTTGAGAGCGGAGTCTATGGAGAAAGCATTAAGCTGGGACCCGGACGTAATCGGATGCGATGCCGGTAGTACAGACCCCGGGCCATATTTTCTTGCTACAGGAGGGCTGCATTTTTCTGAAGACGCCATGAAGCGAGACCTGAAGGTTATCTTGAAAGCGGCCAGAAGCAAGAATATTCCTTTTATCCTCGGGTCGGCTGGAACAGGTGGCACGGATATAGGCCTCAATAAGATCATCAATATAGTAAAGCAAATTGCCCTGGAGGAAAATCTTCATTTTCACATGGGCGTGGTTCACTCAGAGCAAAACAAGGACTACCTGGTATCAATGATGCAAGAGGGAAGAATTAAGCCCCTCAGAAACGCGCCGGTTCTGACTAAAGAGCATATAAGAAAAAGTTTGCACATAGTGGGCATGGCGGGCATCGAGCCCTTTGTTGAATGCCTCGACAATGGTGCTGATGTGATCATCGCCGGGCGTGCCAGCGATACCTCTATTTATGCTGCTGTGCCCATTAGAATGGGGTTGCCGCCCGGTCCCGTATGGCATGCGGCTAAGACTATTGAATGCGGCTCGGCATGTGTATCCAATTGCACGTACTCGGACTGCATGTTTGCAGCTATTGATGAAAAGGGTTTTACCATTGAGCCGCCCTCTCCTGACTTTGTATGTACGCCGACCAGCGTCGCTGCACATATGTTGTATGAAAATGCCTCTCCCTACGAATTAATCGAGCCTTCTGGAATCCTGGATACGAGGAACGCCACGTACAAAGCGGCAAGCCCGAGATCGGTAAGGGTGGAGGGTAGTACTTACAGGACAAAACCCTATACCATCAAACTTGAGGGAGCCGAACTCACCGGCTATCAGACTATAGCGATCGGGGGCGTTCGCGACCCGATTATACTGAGACAGCTTGATTCCTGGCTGGACTGGAATCCGCTGGGGTGTGGAATGGAGGTGCTCAGAGATTTACGGCAAGCAAATCAGCAGCAAATACCAACTCAGATTCCGTGTCTATGGCCGCGATGGTGTAATGGGTGCTCTGGAGCCGGATAAAAGCATCGGGCACGAGGTGGGTATTGTTCTCGAAATAGTTGCAGAAACGGAAGAGCTGTCGCGTGCAATCGCGTCGACTGCCTGCCATATAGCTTTGCACTTCCCTGTGCCAGAATGGATCAGCCTGATCACAGGAATGGCTTACCCGTATTCACCCTATGAAATCTATCGAGGTCCCGTCTATCAGTTTAATATGAACCATG
Organism: uncultured Chloroflexia bacterium; assembly: GCA_963827985.1. GTDB lineage: Bacteria > Chloroflexota > Dehalococcoidia > GIF9 > UBA5629 > JAFGLP01. Next base: position 21,138 of record CAWHDI010000040.1, read on the forward strand.
TGGTCGAACCCCTCAGCTACAGGGACATGTTCAGCGTCGAGTACATGGATTTATGAACAAGGAGATTAAGCGTCATGGAGAAATTGAGCAAGCTGGCGAAACTGATCCGCAGTAAAAATGCCGGGCCTTTTGAATTGACAATTGACATAATGTTTGATAACGAAGCCAATTACGTGCGGGTAAAGAACTCCGGCGTAATATCGCCAGATTTGATCAGTGGGCTGTACAACGTTACAAAGGACAAATTTGAAGTAATCAATTTTGATCCTGCCTGGGCAATCAAGATCACAATTCCGCGTCCAACTATTTCCGGAAGTTTTGATGATACCGATGTATATGGCGGCCAGCAATATGGCCCCCTGGTAGACCTGGATATTCCATGAATGGACGGGAGAGACAGTTTTGCTGAAGCGTTTTACCGTAAAAGAGCTATCGAGCCAGGCGGGAAGTATGATCAAAAATGCCAGGGAATCGGCGGCTGACTTATAAAGGAAGGCCTCCGCCTGCGCCGATAATGTGAGGAGTGCTTCATTAAAGGAGGTTATGGATAGCATTTTAGTAAGTCAACAGCAACGGCTCCCGGTCCATGTGAAACAAATTAATCAAGTTGGAGGGTGTATCAAATGAGCGATAACATCGCAAATGCCGAATCCGGCTATCCAAGGCGTTGGGCCATCTACGCCTTTATTCTCCTGTTTCTCCTCTACGTATTTGACTATATTGACAGGTATGTAATCGTCTCGCTATATCCGTTCCTCAAAACCGACTGGGGCCTGTCTGATGCCCAGTGCGGTCTGCTCATGTCGGGGTTGGTTTGGACCCAGGTTATCTTTACGCTCCCGGTAGGAGCACTGCTTGACCGCTGGAGCAGGAAGAAAAGCATCGGCATAATGTCCATAGTATGGGGTCTCGGATCCATAGCCGGCGCCATTACCACGGGTTTTTCGCAGCTTTTTGCTACACGCTGCATCGTTGGAGTTGGCGAGGCAGGGTATGGTGCAGGTGGAACGTCTATACTTTCCAGCATTTTCCGCCCCGGGCTGCGTGCTCGGATTCTTGGGTTCTGGCAAGCTGCTATCCCCGTCGGGCAGGCCCTGGGGATATTGCTTGGCGGGCTGATTGCGGTGAAATATGGGTGGCGAAGCGCGCTGGGAATAGTCGCCATACCCGGTATCATCGTCGCTATTATGTTCTTCTGGGTCAAGGACTATAAGACCGTTGGGCTGTTTAAATCCACATCTAAAGATAGTTCAGTTCCAGGGTCTGAAAATGGGCTTCCTCGACTCGATCAAGGAACTCTTCCGTGCCAAATCGCTGATCATGGTCAATATTGCATTCCCGATATATATGTTCGGGTCCGCAGCAATGTCAACCTGGCTGCCGAGTTATTTCAATAGATTTGGCGGAATGGATATAGCACAGGCGAGTACGCGCGCTTCAATAATATCGATGATGGCGGTCATAGGTGCACCGTTGGGGGGCTACCTTACGGACCAGTGGGCAAAGAGGAACATTAGCGCCAGGTTACTATTGCCCGGAGTCGCGTCCGTTAGCGCAGCGGTCCTGGCCGCATCTGCCTTCTTTTTCCATGGCACGGCGCAGTTCGTAATTCTTCTGGGGTTTGGCCTTGTTGCGATAATGTTCCTTCCGGGCACCATGGCCGTTACTCAGGATGTTGTCCATCCCGGCCTTAGGTCAACCTCCAGAAGCGTCAATATATTCATCCAGAGCCTTCTGGGCACGGCGCTCGGCCCCCTGATTATCGGCGCAATTTCTGATGCATATGGCCTGGATAAGGCGATGTGGTTTATCTCTCCTTTCATATTGGTCGCCGGGATCCTTTTCTTCTGGGGATCGGCTTTCTATAAGAAAGACCTGGACGAATGTGAGAAGTGCCAGATTACTTTCGAAAACGCCTGAACTAAATATGGGCTGTGCGAGCGGTGCGGCGCAACAAGCCACACCGCTCCTTACTATTCAGATAAAATAGCACTTGGTCAGGCGTACTCATGCTTGTCCCAGGGCTGCCGTTCTCCGCGTTGCAATGCCGTTTCCATCCTTGCCAGACCGGCCTTAAGCTTGGCAACCTCGTCCGATTTGAAATCAGAGTTCTTGAAAGCCTGATAGAGGATTGCTCCTTCCGTCTGTGCTGGTAAAGGCAAGTCCATCAGGTAACAAATGGTCGGCACAATGTCCACCAGGTTGCAGGTCCGCTCCAGCCGGTAACCCTTTCTGATGCCGGGACCTGTCAGTGTCAGCAGCGCCTTCAACGAACCAATTCCCCATTCGGCCGCCGGCAGTATATTGCCGTGCTGCCCCGAATACCATGGGTATATCGCGTAGATCACATCGCCGACTCCATCGCCGTAAAGTCCCAGTATACGTGCATCTTGTTTCGATAAAGCCAGGGCAACCGGCCGTTTGCCAGTATTCGGATCGACATAGCTGAGTAAAGCATCGATTATCTGCTGTTGTACTTTCTGGTAATCTTGCGGTTCTACCACGCCCTCTGGGTCGCGGCCTTTTAGGTTGACATAAATATACATCGTGCGCTGCGGGAAGCATTTGGATTTATTGACATCAGGTTTTTGAAAACCCATTCTTATTTCTGCCATCAGCCCTTCTGCCCTTGAAGTAACTGGTACGGCTGAAAGGTCCTGCTGTTCTTCGAGCACAGTGAGACCCGCAGGGACCAGTATCTTGAATGGATCGAATGGCGGGCCGTCGGGCACTGCCCCGTGGTCGGAAACGAGGATGAAAAGTGTATCCTTATCGCAGGACTCGATCAACTGCGCGAGCATCCTGTCCTGCGCCTCGTAAATCCTCAGGTGGGCGTCCCAGGCTGCCTTTCTTTTAGCTTCATCTTTAGTTAGTGCGGGGTCCATCTCGGTAAGTATCATGTGATAGGCCCAGTCCGGCGAATGGGCGTGCATGAAGAACAGGTCCCACACGTTCTTGCTTAAAAGCGCGGCCGCTGCATCAGCCAGCCATTTGGTATAGTAGTCATTTATTTCTACAAAAGTATCCAGGTCATACCATTCGAGTGCATAACCCAGTATGCCTCCCAGGTGGCCGATAATACCAGTCTCCGACTGGATCTGACTGGCAACCTCGGGCGGGTTGCTCCATCCTGAAGTGGTCCCGATAGCGCTGACATATAAACGCAAGTTCTCAGCATCGTCGCTGAGTTCGACCAGTTTGCAGCGGAAGAAAGCCTCTTTCTCGGTACCATCTTGCATCTTAATAAAAGTTGTTATACGGGGACTCCATTCCCCAACTGCAATGGTGCAGAAAACGTCTTTAAAATCCTTGGTCGGTGATAGTGTAACCCTGTCGTACCCGTTGTCACCCGACTGTCTGGCAAGCACGTACCAGGTGGTTTCGGCAGGTTTGACGACCGCATCCCTGAAATGCATCTTGGCCTCAAGTTCCAGCGGCTCAATTTCCTTGTTTGGCAGGTTGGCCCAGCCCTCGGCGGCTTTGAAGGTACTACGTATAGCCTGCGGGTATATACCGGTGGTTATCAATAAATTGCTGCACAGGTTCTCTCTGCCGGACATGCCGATTAGCCCGTCGCGGTTTTCGCCTACGGAGAGTCCGCTGCCGCCAACCATAATCCCGTTCTTCATTTTGGAAGGCCACGAACCGGGGTAATTGAATACGATACACTTCTTTCCGGCCTTATCGGCGGCGTCCCACAGGTACTCAGCCTTACAGCGTTCGCTGCTGAACGCTTGCACGGTGTTCCAGTTGTACGGAGTGGTTCCAGGGTTATGGACATGAAAATCTGTTATGCCGTGCGTTCCCGGCCATGTGCCCGTGGCAATCGAAGCCCAGTTGGGTGGGGTGATAGTGGGATATGGAACAAGGCAATTATCTGCCATAACACCTCCCTCTATCAGTTTCTTAAACGTGGGCAGATGGCCCTCAGTGACATGTTTCTCAATCAGGGCTGGCAATGCGCAGTCCAGTCCTATAACAGCTACTTTTTTCGGTACGTTAGCCATGTGTTCCTCCTTTTAAGTACAGGATTATTTCAAGTCTCGTTTAATAAAGCTGACATTATTTTTCGGCCATTAAGGTTTCGTCTACACCGGCGCTCTCCTGAAAATAGAATTTCGGCAAGATTAGATAGGCCAGCACTCCCAGGACTGAAATGGCCAGCATATACATCAGGCCGGTCTGGATCCCATGTGCGCCTCCGCCGGCGCTGTCCGATATGGTCCCAACCAGGATCGGTCCCAGTGTCGCTCCCGTGAACGAGCATATGAAGTTGGCCATGCCGATTGCGGTCACGCGGACGTTTATTGGCGTGACATCATTTAACACCGCTAGCGATGCAGGCAGTATCATGCCGTAAGTAATAGTCATGGCGACCAGTCCGATGATGAAGGAAATAAAAGACACATCTAGCAGGTACAAGGTGATAAAACCAGTCAAAAGGTTAACAAACAGCGTTAGGGCAATAAAATAGGGACGCCCGTTTTTATTGTGCTTTTGCCATTTGTCCGCCAGCCACCCGCCAAGCGGTCCGGCTATTATTACTACAAGCGCTGTTGCGCCATAGGTTAAGCCAGCCGTCATAGTCGTCATGTTGAAAGCTCTTATCAGGAGGGTTGGCATCCATGCCGGAAAGGCGAAGGCGGTGAAATAAAACAGCGCCTGGCCGGCAATGCTTATCCAGAATGCCTTAATCTTGAAAAGCTCAACGCAGCTTTTAAGATATCTTTTGCTGAGCAATCCTTCTCCGGCCTGTTTTATAGTTTTATAGTCCGGGAGGAAAAAGGCAATGATCGCCAGTATTATTCCGGGTATCGCAAATATGTAGAACGGGGTACGCCAGTCATGCGTAGTCGTGATCAGCCATCCTCCCAGTATTAACCCGATAATTCCGCCGACATTACCTCCCACCCAGAAAATCCCCATGATCAGTGACCGGACCTCTTTTTCGAAAGACAGCGAAATCCAGCTTAAACCAACGGGAGCATATCCAGCTTCACCACTGCCGACGAAAAAACGGGCAACCAGCAGGTGCCACATCTGCGTGGCAATGCCTGTTGTAAAGGTGAAAACGCTCCAGATCAGTGCCATGATGCCGATCACCTTACGGCGGGCCCACCTGTCACCCAGGATGGACACCGGTATCGTGAGGATGGCAATGCCCAGCGTGAACAATCCTGGCAGGCTTCCGGCCTGGGCGTCGGTGAGATTGAAGGCTGTCTTGATTGGCTGCAACCCGATCGTTAAGATTGACCTGTCGGCAAAATTGATCATGAAAAGCAGCGTAATCACGGTCAAAGCGGAAATCGCACCTGCTCCGCCAACCTTGAACTGTTTTTGCTCCATTTCTGCCTCCTTCGTCAAGAACTACTGCTTCTTAACTACTACCTCAATTAGTCAGGCGCATTCATGCTTGTCCCAGGGCTGGCGTTCACCGCGCTGTCAGCGCTGTCTCCATGCGGGCCAGGCCGTCCTTCAGCTTATTGATCTCCTTCGCCTTGAAATCAGGATCTTTGAATGCCTGATAGAGTACTGCGCCTTCGGCCTGGGCGGGCAGAGGCAAATCCATCAGGTAGCAGATAGTCGGCACGATGTCTATCAGGTTGCAGTTCCTTTCCAGCCTGTAAGCCTTTCTTAATGCTCGGCCCGTCAAACGTAAGGAGCCCTTTAAGGGAACCGGATCCCCACTCAGCGGCGGGCAGAATATTGCCATGCTGGCCCGCAAACCACGGATAGAGCGGCGTAAATAACGTCGCCCACCTGGTCGCCATAAAGGCCAAGGATGCGGGCATCGCGCCTGGACAGGGCCAGCGAGACGGGCCGCATGCCCGTGGCAGGATCGACATACATGAGCAGCGCATCTGATAATCTGCTGCTGCACCTTTTCGTAATCCGCCGGTTCCACTATTCCTTCCGGGTCGCGTCCCTTGAGGTTGATATAGACATACATGTGACCGCTGCGGGAAACACTTCGACTTATTGAGGTCCGGTATCTGGCTGCCACGCGGATTCCCTCCACCAGACTGGCCTCGCGGTATCCCTGTCGGGCTGCCGCATCTTCTTTGCTAGTCAGCATTGCAGCCAGGCCGGCCGTCTGACCAGGATCTTGAATGGATCGAATGGCTGCTCGTCTGCCCTACGCGCACCGTGGTCTGAGACCAGAATAACAAGCGTGTCTTTGTCGAGAGTCTTCAGTATCTGCTCCAGCATCCTGTCCTGCGCCTCGTATATCCTGAGGTGTGCATCCCAGGCTGCCTTGCGTCTGGCTCCGTCTTTTGTCATTTCGTCATCCATAGCCGTCAGTATCATGTGGTAGGCCCAGTCAGGGGAATGGGCGTGCATGAAGAACAGGTTCCATTCATGTCCGCTCAGCAGAATGCTGGCGCAGTCGGCCAGGTATTGTGTGTAATAATTCGTTTATTTCGGTGAAGGTATCCAGGCCGTACCATTGGAAGATATACCGATGATACCGTCCGGTGTGCCGAAGACGCCCTCCCTGATGGATTTCTGAGGCTATCTCCGGCGGGTTGCTCCAGCCGGAGGTCGTCCCCATCGCGCTGATGTAAAGGCGAAGGTTCTCGGCGTCGTCGGATAGCTCGATCAGTTTGCAGCGGAAGAGACATCCCTCTTCACTGTGCCGTCAGCCATTTTGATCGGTGGTTATACCTGGGGGCTCCATTCGCCTACGGAAAGCGTGCAAAATGCGTCCTGAAAATCCTTCGGTGGGGGACAGGGTTGCCTTATCGTAGCCCGTTGACTCCCGTTTGCCTGGCCAGCACGTACCAGTGTTGTCTGCCGGCTTAACCTGCAGCGTGCCTGAAACGGATATTGGCTTCCAGTTCAAGCGGGTCCTTTTCCTTCTTCGGCAGATTGCTCCAGCCCTTTGCCGCCTGGAAGCGCCCTTTGTAGCCGCGGGTATATGCCTGTCGTTATGAAGATTTCATCACACAGGTTAATGTAGTCGTGACATGCCAGTCAGGCCATCGCGGATCTCGCCAATGGAAAGCCCGCTGCCGCCCACCATGATGCCGTTTTTCATATGTGAGGGCCAGGAGCCCGGGTAGTTGAGTACGATACATTTCTTCCCGCCTTATCGGCTGCATCCCATAGGAACTCGGCCTTGCAGCGTTCGCTGCTGAAAGCCTGGACGATATTAGAGTTTCCAGGCGACTGGTGCCCGGCACGTGGACGTGAAAGTCGGTTATCCAGTGTGTCCCCGGCCATGCGCCCGTTGCAATCGACGCCCAGTTAGGTGGTGTAATAGTGGGATAAGGCACCAGGCAGTTATCGGCGATGACACCGCCTTCGATGAGTTTCTTAAACGTTGGAAGGTGTCCCTCTGATATGTGTTTCTCAATCAGGTGGGGCTCTGCGCAGTCAAGGCCGATGACTGCCACTTTCTTGGGTGTATTTGCCATTGTATTCTCCTTCTATAAAATTGCTTGCTCTACGGGCTCTGCACGGGTTTGCGAAGCTCCACCCGCAAAATTTTCCCAAGCAGGTTCTTTGGCAAAGTATTGGTAAACTCTACGTGTTTGGGTACCTTAAAATGGAGGAAGGTATTGCTTGGAAAACTCGATGATATCACTTTCGCTGCACTGCGCTTGACGTTTTAAGATAACAAAAGCTTTGATCTCCTCGCCGTATACCCTGTCCTTGACGCCTATGCAAGCTGATTCCTGAGCTTTGCGGGTGTCGGTTTATAACCTTCTCCACTTTCCTCGGGAAATATTTTCCCTGCTGCATGATTAGGTCCTTTTGCGATCGGTTATGTGAAAAATAGCCGTCCAGGTCCTTGTACCCAATATCTCCCGAGTGTAGCCATCGTTTTTCATGGTCTGCGCCGTTTCTTCCGGCTGGTTCCAGTACCCTTTCATAATTGAAGGGCCTTTCATTACGATCTCCCCTGTCTGCCCGGCAGCCATTTCGCAATCGTTCTCGTCGAATACCTTCACCTGGTGTGCCGCCAGGATGACATTACCGATTGACCCGTATTTAGGCGGGCCGTGTGTACTGTTCGAGGTTCCGCCCGCGAAACTCTCCCGACATGCCCCAACCTTCATATATGTCCAGACCTGTCTTCTCCTTCCACTTTCGCCCCAGTTCAGGATCGAGTGGGGCTGAACCGGAAATGCAGCCTTTCAGAGAAGACAGGTCGTATTTGTCGAAATCCGGTTGATCCAGCAGGTGCACATACATGGTAGGTACAAGGGTCAACATGTTGATATGGCAGTCCTGGACCATCCTCAGCACCCGTGCCGGGTCCCAGCGTTTAAGCATATAAAAAGAGCCGCCCACGAAACTGGTGAGAGTCAGGAAGGACAGGCCGTAAACATGCGATAGCGGCAGCACGGGCAGTGTTATTCGCCGCGGTTGAGGCCCGTGACAGTCAACGTTTCCTCAATTTCCTCGTGGGTCCTGAGATTCTTCATCTTGTAGCTGCTGCACAACGTAATTGAGTTGTTTGCGTACGCTTGACAGAAACGGCTGGTCACACTTGTCCACATCGAGTAATGGGTATGCATGACTCCTTTGGGATTGCCAGTCGTCCCGGACGTATATATAAGTGTGGCAAGATCGTCATTGTCCATATCTTGCATCGGCAATTGACCGCTCTGCTCGCTGAGCAGCTTGTCAAAATAGAGGGTTCCCGGGACATCGTCCCTGTCAATCACAATAATATTGGTTAGATCAGGGGCCCCTTTCTGAGCCTCTTTTACCCACGGCATGAAGTCGGATGTCGTGATGGTCACTTTGGCTCCGCTATCCCTGTAGATGTGTGATATCTGGTCCGGACGCAACATTGGATTCATCGGAACGATAACTGCCCCGATTTTTAAAGAGGCATGAATAACAGCGAGTATTTGAGCGCAATTCGGTAATTGGGTGGTTATGCGGTCTCCTTTTTGTATCCCCAGGGCCTTCAAAGCATTGCCCAGACGGTTTGCCATTGATTGCATTTCTGAGTTCGTATACCATTTGCCTTCGAAATGGAGCATATTGTAGGTGCCGTACATAGCGATGCTGTTATCGAAGATGGTTGCTACATTCATGCTTGCCCCCAATTTTGAAATCAATCTGCCGGTTAGCCTTCCGTTGTTGCTCTTTATCCATTAGACTGAATGTCTGTGCCAGGTATACCTTAAATCAATCCTTTTGCCTCTCGCTTCACCATGCGGGGCTGTTTATTTTTGTGATATTTGTTTTGGGCACTGAATACCCGGCGGGATCGTCTTTGAACGAAATAAGAAGAGCATGCTGGATAAATCCGACGGTAATATCTTCGAATAGCGAAATATCGATGTCTTTCCATACCAGGCACATCTTGGTGACAAACTGGACCAGGCCGCCGACCAGTACAGCAGTCATCTCGGGGGGGGAACTGCGTATATCACCGAGGGCTATGCGGTCGCGATAAAATGCCTGAGTTCTTTTAATGCCCGCGGGTTGGCCATAGTTTCGATTTTCCTGGATAGACCATATAGGAGGTCCATCAAAACGAGCAGGTTAGCGTTCACGTTTGGCCAGTTCAAAAGCTGCATGCACCGTATTTCTCCAGGCTTGTGCAGTATCTGGATTCTCCAGGGCGGGGAGCAGGGCATCCGCCATCATTTCCTTGTACCTGTTGACCAGGGCTTCGAGTATGTCCTGCTTGGACTTGAAGTAAAGGTACACTGTCCCGTTGGATATACCAGCCGCCTCCGCTATTTTGGAAACACGCGCCTTATCGTACCCTTCTTCCTTAAATATTCTGCGGGCAGCGTCTAAGATCAATTCGCGTCTGTTGGGATAAGCCGTTCTACCCATAGCATAAAAAATAACTGACTGAGAATCAGTCATTAATTTAGCAACATAAAATCTGTTTGTCAAGTTGAGTCGGATGTTGCAAACATCAGGGATTTAGAGCGTCTTTAATGGTTGAGCACCGGCCCATTGCCCGTATTGCGTCTCGAATTAATTCGTCTGCCGCCAGCAGAATAGACAGGTGGTTTGCGCCTTTTATTGCCCTCGCTAATGATTTCGTCCCTGATTTCCTTCTTTGGTAACTCTGCATAGCGAAGGACTTTTTCCACGTCGAACAGTTCATCGTTCTCGCCTGCGTACAGGGCAAACGGTCTGTCGATTTTCTTGAACTGCTCCTGCGGGTTATCCGGTGTGAGCGCCATTGCCATGTTGCAGGTTATCGAATTGATGAATAAAGGCTGTTCTTTGAGTACTTCTTCCGGATAGTTGAAAAAAACCGCCATTGTATTTCCGTATTCGCGGCCTAGCGACGCCCCATATTTCATAAATACGTCTATGTCCACCCTGGCAAATGGAGTAGGATTGCCCTGTTTTTCCGTTCCAGATTTATAGCCGAACTCCGGCGACACAAATATGTATCCGGCTATATCCGGGTTGTTCCTCCATGTGAGGTAATTCAAAAGCAGGCCCCCGCCCGACGAGTGCCCTCCCAGGTACATTGTCAATTTCGGATTGGCGGCGTGGACGAAGTCGCAGAACAGGTGTACATCTTTCCAGACCTGGTCGACTGACGGTGAATCGCCCCGCGGCCCTTCCGAGTTACCGTGGCCCCGAATATCCATAAGGTAAACCGATACATTGTATTTTGCCCCGAGCCCCTTTGCCAGGTATTGATAGCCTCCCCCGCTGTAGGCCCCGCCGCCGTGCAGGAAGACCAGTGACGCAACAGGGCTTGCCGCCCTGGTCTCGTAATAGGCCAGGTTTACACCATCCGTCGCCTTTATAAAAGAAGGTTTCCCCACATCCAGTTTTTCAACGCTTGTTATTTCGTCGAAAGAGAATGATTCACCCTTTTTCATGTTGTCCTCCCGGGTTCCCCGATTAGCAGTTTTTGCTTGTATTTGTTATGACATATCCATGGGATTCAATCAAATCCCGGTCAAATATTACCTTTATATTGTACAGTTATCCATTCCCATATAAAATAATTAATCAAATGAACTTCGAGGAGGATTTAAATGGAGTGGCAGCAGGTAATTATTGACACTTTCAAGCGGTCCACGGACACATTGGATAAAGCCCTTGCTAATCTGTCTCAGGCCGATTTGAACAAACAGCCCGGTCCCGATTCAAACAGCATCGGCTGGGTCGCCTGGCATCTGTCGAGAATTGAGGACAGGGCCATTTCCCGCATGTCCGGCCGGGATCAGGTCTGGATCAAAGACGGCTGGTATACTAAATTTAACCGTTCCGCTAACCCCGAGGACACCGGCTTCAAGCACACGCCCCAGGACCTTGCGGCATTTAAATGTCCTGATGTCGTAAGCCTGTTGGAATATAATCATGCTGTGCTTGTAAATACCGAAACATTCCTCAAGGGGCTTTCCGCTCAGGACCTGGACAAAAAGACCGGTCATCCTCTATTCACAACGGTGGGATCGTGGCTGGCAGTAACACTTACCGATATTCTTCAGCATTCCGGTCAGGTTGCCTACCTGCGAGGTCTTTGACAGGCAAAGGCTGGTCAGACGTCTAACGCTATTGCTTTAAAGCGTCAGCGATAGCCCGCGCCCAGGAACCTGTTGCGTCCCAATCGCGGAAGTCCCCGGTAGGTGCCTTCACGTTCTTGATCACCCATTTCTCGAGGAAACTCATCTTCTTAATATCGATGGCCCCGGGAATTCCGCTGTCATTCCATGTTTTGAGGCATATGCCACCAGTATTGTGTTTTTCATCTGACCGGGTCTCCCCTGTTAGATTGCTAAGGATTGGAATTCACGCCGGCCACGCGTATCATCCAGTTCACTTTAGTCTTGTCTCCGTACCACAGATCATGGCCCGAAGAGTCCTTTTTCCAGTACGGCCAGGCTTCCAGTATCTGGTCGGATCCGCCGTCTCTCACCGTCAGCTCCGAATGGCTGTTTACAACGCTATCGTCTGCTCCCATGCGGAATTCTCCCCAGCGCCCATCATCGGAATGGATCTGTACATAGAAATGGTCCGTTACAACTACGTCAGGAACACTTATGTCCACCCACGCGGTCGCCGGATTGAACTGTGTTTTGCTATCGTACGGGTTGACCGGTAATTTTGTATCCGGATAGCTGGCTTGATATATGACCTTCTTGTCGCCATCCCAGATCTGCAATTCGATGGACTTATCTTCATATTTGCCCCAGGCGGCAACCATCCCGTTTATGCGTACTCTCTTGATGGTAAATTTGCTTGAAGGGGCGGTAAATGAGACCAGGTAGCCCGTGAAACTTGGCGGGCTGACCGACAAATACTCTTTAAGTGAGTTATTGTCGTATTTAATTTCCATTTCCGCCGCCGGCTTATTGCACGATGCAGTGACGGTCAAAACCACCGGCAGGATAAGCGCCGCCAAAACCCATATTTTCTTCATGTCAAGGCATAGCTTATCACAATTTTCCGTATCAAATGAAGTACAGCCCTTACATCGCGCACAATTTAATTAATTTGTAATATGCCGCTAATTAAAAATTAACATTGCCTTGCTAAACTGTTTTTATTGGAAATTAGTTATATATATCAACGAATTAGAATAAGGAAATATAGATATGGTTATCGATTGTAAGATAAATCCGATGGTTCGCAACGGCCTTCTCTCGTTTGTGAGGGAGAACAATCTCAGCAGCATGCAATTTGAGCTGCTTCGGTTTGTCGGGCGTCACCCCAGGGCAAAACTCAGCTTCTATGTTATCGCTAAAGCGCTCGGTACTGCCGGCGTCGAACTTGGGAATGCCCTGGTGGGCCTGATTCAAAATGATATCATGATGGCTGAAATAAACGAGAACGGGCTCAGCACGTATTACCTTTCAGGGAACAGTACAATCGAAATGAATGTGCGGGAATTGGCAGCCTTGGACTGGAGCGAGGCTCTCAGTCTGAAGAAGCGGCTGGAATAAGTGACAGCCCTGCTATTTCTGCTTTCGTCGGGATAGCAGCTTCATAACCAGGAAGTAGGCCAACGGGACCATCTGGTAAAGCATGCCCAGCCACGCCGCTGTTACGCCGTCAAGCATGTTCAACTCACCCGAAGCCGTGAAGTAATAGAACGCGTAAATCGACAGAGGCAGGTAAATCACGCTTCCTGTGATGACGCCGGGGACATAGCCCCGTAGCCTTATCGAGCCGCCCAGGTGCGCCATGCCGTTAATAAAGAGCAGGCTCGCTGCCGACAGGCTGAAGGACAGGTTGCTGCGGCCTACGAACAGCACTATGATGCACAGCACCAGTTGCAGGCCGTTTATCACGATGGCCGCGGGGACGGTGACGAAAGGAGCGAAACCCGGGTTCATTTGTCTTCATGACAGCCATGAACCCGCCCGGGAAGAAAAACTCTTCCACCATGTGCAGTATCGATGCTATTAAGAAACCTGCAAAGATCCAGTTCATAGCCATTCCAAATGTGTAAGTTTAATATATATAAGGGACAAGTCGCCAGGTCCTTTTCCTGTAGTCCTGGTATTGATTACCGAAATGCCGTACCAATTCTTTTTCTTCCACCTTGATGCGCCGCATTATTCCGATGACGGGAAGCACAATGCATAGTGCAAGTGAAATCCAGTTGGCAAGGGCGATTCCCAACCCGAGTGTCGTGATGAGCATTGCCAGGTATGACGGATGCCGGATATAGCGGTATGGGCCGGCCATTACCAGTTCGTGGTCTGCCTGGATTTTAACCTTTCCTGTAAAATATTTTCCCAGGACAGCAATAACATACCGCCGGAATATAATACCGCAAATCATGACAAATACACCCATCCATGTCAGCCAGTCACCAAGCACTACCAGACGGCCGAAGTCCAGTATTACGGGAAGCCACGCGACAATGAAACAGATCGCAAGAAGTATCCAAATCAGTCGTTGCGTTCCTCCATCAACCTCTTCCTCAGTTCCCCTCCTGGTGCGGACCGCGAGTACGATCTCCGATATCAGGTAGTAATATTCGGCAGCATTGATAACCACTACAGCTGCTATTATGCTTGCACTCATATATTTCGAATTCTTTACTCTGGCGCATGCAAAGGGTTATTATCGCTGACCATACGCCTCCGACTGTTCCCATAATATCAGTTTGCACCTCTTGTCTCAAACTGCCGTGCCGCGGTAACGGAAGGCTGGTGATGCAGTTTACTGCATCACCAGCCTCTGAATATCACTCACCCCAGCCCTTCCTCCAAAACAGTTTTCATTTTCGGGCGATTATCGATTGAAAAACAAACGGAAATGGCGTTTTGATGCTGTAGTTGGTTATGCCCGATTTTTCCAGAATCGCCTTGACGTCGGATATTGAACAAGAGGCTCTAATTGAAGCCATGTCTCCACCGCTGAGTGGCAGCCGCCTCAGCCAGGAGGTTCGCTTGAAGTCGTATATATACAAAGCTCCGCCATCCTTGACGGCATTCCAAAGATTGCGGATGGTCTTTACCGGTTCCTTCCAGTGATGTAACGAGAAGGTAGAGTATACCAGGTCGAACTTCCCAAGTCGGAACAATTTATTCTCATCATTTGCGTCAGCCACGTAACAGTGGATTCTATCTTGCAGCCCGCTCGCTCGAACGTATTCATTAGCTACCGTGACCATGTCGCCTGAAATATCGGCAGTGGTGATATGTGCCTGCGGATCAGCTTCTGCCAATGCAATTGCCAGCAGCCCTGGGCCTGCCCCAATTTCCAGGTAATTGTCACCCAAATTGAGGGTCCTCACATCTTTCAGCAAAGGCCTGAATAAAAGCCTGGTATATTTCTTTTGTCCTTCTGCATATTTTCTGGCTCTGTCTATTCCTGTGATAGCTTCTTCTTGTTCTACTCGTTCCGGCATTTTTTTGCTCCTTCACTGATATCTCAGCGGGGTATGTGCCTGTCAGTCCCTCTTCCAGCTAAGTTTGGAATAGAGGAAGATGCCTGTGCCCAGCAGGACGAGGGACAGGACTACTGTAGTTATTACCTGTTCCGCAGTAAGTGGATTATAGCCGGTGACGGTTTCGCCCAACAGGAAGTAACTTGCTGACGATCCGGCCGATGCCACCGGGTAGATGCGGGCGAAAGCTTTCAGGAAATCAGGCAGTGAGCTATAAGGGATGAAGATGCCTGACACGAAACTGGCCACAACCGATATTCCGACTCCGCTGAACATGGCGCCCTGCACGCTGCGTACCAGTGAACCGATAATCAGGCCGATGCCCGCAGAGCAGCCGATGACCAGCAGCAGGAATCCTGCGACCTGCGGAAGACCGGTGGACACATTGAACCGTGCGCCGGCAACCAGTCCAATTGTTGTTACGATGGCGGCCGTCAGCATGGAAAGCGTGAATAAAGCCAGCACGCGGCCGCAGAAATCAAGGCCGGGGTTGACAGGCATTGATTTCAATTTGGTAAGCAGGCCGTCTTCCCTGTCGCGTGCGATGTTGCTGGCAAGGTTTGACATTCCTGCCAGTGTCAGCGCAAAGATGACCATTGAAATGGTGACTTCGCCCCTGGCGAAGGGCACTATACCGTCGGGAACGCCATTCAGCGTGGCAAGGTTGAAGACGATCAATAGTATAACCGGCCAGGCTATCGTCCAGAACAGGACGGCCCTGTTCCTGAGGAACCCTTTGATTGTCTTGGTGAATGTGGCGGTGATCTGGTTCATTTCTTATTGACCTCCTGTATATGTGTGTCCGTGACCTTGAAAAATACGTCTTCCAGCGTAGGTTTGGATACTTCGGCCCGGATAACCCGGTATCCCGCCTGGTCCAGTGTCCTCGTTATCCTGGGCAGTATCTGTCCGCCGTCCGGCGCATAAATCCGGTAACCGGCCTCGCTTTCTAGAACCTTTTGCTGGGAACTGAAGCCTTTTATCAGGGCGGCCGCCCGTTCATTCCTCACGGATGTGTCTATAGTTATTGCATCCTCGGCTGCGTAAGCTGCTTTAAGAGCGTCGGGCGTATCCTCGGCGACGATCTTTCCCTTGTTGATCAGTCCCACCCTGGAGGCCGCTTCGGCATCGGCGCCGATGTGGGTGATCAGGAAAACGCTGGTCCTTTTGTCTTTGATGCCCTGGACCATGTTGAAGAAATCCCTCCGTGCCGCCGGATCGAGGCCAGTGGTTGGCTCATCCAGGATCAGGATGCGGATGTCCGGAAACAGGACGGTCGCCGCCTCGAGTCTTTTCCTCATGCCGCCCGAGTAATGCGCCACTCTTTTGTTGGCATCGCCATTCAGTCCGATTTTATCGAGCATTTCATCCACCATCTGGCGGCCCTCTTTTCCGGTGTAGCCGAGGAGCCCGGCGAAGTAGGCCAGGTTCTCTCTGCCTGTGAGCAGGGGCGCCGAGAAATTATCCTGCGGCACATATCCGATCATTCGCCTCGCCTGGTCCGGCTTCTTTCCGTAAATCTCCAGTGTACCGCTGTCGAAGGTTGTTACCGATGCCATTATGGAGGACAGCGTCGTCTTTCCCGACCCGTTGGGTCCCATGATCGCATAGAATTCACCTTCTTCCAGCTTCAGGTTTATGCCGTCCAGCACTTTGTGATCGCCATAGTTTTTCTTAAGGTTTTCGATTGTTACTGCGTACATAGTTCATCTCCTCGTATTTCTCGGTCAGTATCGAAATGTAATGCCAGCGGTCGGTCAATAACTAATTACCTCCTGTTGTTGATGCCCCCAGTTTACAGGTGGATGCGGCTCTCTGCGCCCCTCATGGGAATGGTTACACTCCCTGCTCAAAGGCGGGTTATTACTGGCCAACCGGCCAGGTTAAAGCTCGCCCACAGTACAGATCTCAATCCCTCACAACGCAGGGCGAATTATGGGAACGTCGCCTGTACACTTGGAGTATCGAAACAGTCGAGAACGGAATCAGCAGGAACTGATTTCACAATCCAATAAAACTGGGAGGTTTAACATGTCATACAATGAAACGGAAAACAAAACAGCGCAGAACAGCGGTTCGAGCAGTGGAGGGTCAAGCTATTGGGACCGGAAAGAACGCCGCAGGGAATTGAAAAGGGAGTTGAGGGAACTAAGGCACTGTCATCCAGGCCACGGCATATTTGCCGGCGTCTTGATACTTTTGATAGGTTGTCTCTTCCTTGCCGGCAATTTCTTCTACTTTAATGTTGCCATGTGGTGGCCGGTGATTCTTGTTATCGTGGGTATTTCCATCCTCGTCCGCAGCTTTTACTGGTGGGACTAGACAAAGGACCTGTCGCCGGTCAGCTGGCGGCGCTGCCGTGATGCTGACTGGCGGCAATGGGATATAATGGTTGCGCGTGTGCTGGGAGGCTCCGCGCATTGGTTTCGGGTACTAATGCTCTGAAAGTCTAAAAGTAATGTCCAAAGATAATTACGATGGCAAAGCCGGAGATACGGCAGAAAATGCGGCCGGCCGGCGTCTCTCCAAAGAAGATTACAAGGATTGGAAACGGGCGCAGAAAGAACTGCGCCGTCAGAAGCGGCGTAACGATCCTGGACAGGTACCTGTTCGTTGGGCTGCTGCTCTTGGTTTTGGCATCCGTCTTTTTTCTTGTCCAACTGCACTATCTGAACGCCGGCAACTGGCTTGGCGCTTTTATGATTGGCCTGGGTTTGATACTGATCATCACAGGCATCCAGAGATCAGTTGCTTCCGGGCGCCGCCCTTTCCTGCCTATGAGGTTGATCGGTGGTGGAGTAGTGCTGTGCTATGGAGTGGCGGCACTGCTTGGTTTAAATGACTGGTGGCCGTTGGCCCTGGTCGTGGTGGGTCTCGCCTTGCTTTTCACCTTCCTCTTTCTTCAGCGCGAAGCCAGGAAGCGCCGGATTGTGCAGGAAACGTTGCGTGAGAGCGAGGTCAAGTACGGCCATATCATCGATAATGCCAACAGCATAATTATGGAAGTTGATCCCGGGGGTAACATTACCTTTGCCAACAAATTCGCCCGCGATTTTTTTGGTTATGAGGGAGGGGAAATTATCGGCCGCAACATGGTAGGTACCATCGTGCCGGATACCGGCCCCGCTGGCGACGGGCAGAAATCTATGATTGGGGATATTGCGGAGCATCCCGATAAGTACCTGCACACTGAAACGGAGAATATTCTGCGAAGCGGAGCAAAAGCCTGGATTATCTGGACCTATAAGCCCGTATTCGATGAAGATAACAATCTCAAGGAAATATTGTGCATCGGCATCGACAGGACGGAGCAGAAGAAAGCCGAGGACCTGGCGGCGCAGCAGTTGCAGGAAAAAGCGGCGATGGAAGAGCGCAGTCGCCTTGCACGCGACCTTCACGACGCTGTGAGCCAGACCCTGTTCTCGGCCAGCCTGATTGCTGATGTGCTGCCTCGTCTGTGGGAGAAGAATAAGGAAGAGGGATTGAAAAGGCTGGAAGAGGTCCGCCAGTTGACCCGTGGTTCCCTGGCCGAGATGCGTACGCTGCTGTTCGAGCTGCGGCCGGCCGCTCTGGCGGATGCCGAACTGGGCGATCTGCTGCGCCAGCTTGCTGAGGCGGTCAATGGCAGGGCGCGACTGCCGGTGACGGTGGAGATCGGGGGGACTGTGAAATTCCCGTCGATGTAAAAATCGCGCTCTATCGGATTGCTCAGGAGGCGCTGAATAACGTGGCCAAGCATTCCGGGGCCAGCCGTGCACAGGTTACACTCCATTGCGAGTCTCACGAGGTGGCATTGCATATTATTGACAACGGGCACGGCTTTGATTCATCGCAGGTGGCGTCGGGCGGTTTTGGATTGGGCAATATGAACGAGCGGGCCGGCCAGATCGGCGCATCGTTGAAAATCGACAGCAAGGTCAATGAAGGCACCGAAATTACGGTTATCTGGAATGACCATGCCGGGGAGATGACAAAATGACAGGACTAAATCAAATACGAATACTGCTGGCTGACGATCATACTGTGGTACGCAGCGGGCTGAGTGCAGTGCTGGCGATGCAGGATGATTTCAAAATAGTCGGTGAGGCAGGTGATGGTGAAGAGGCCCTTCGGCTCTGTGAAAGCCTCAGCCCGACGTGGTATTAATGGATCTTTTAATGCCGAAGCTCGATGGCGTAGCTGCCACGAGAGCGATAAAAGAGCGCTGGCCGCAGGTCCAGGTCATCGCCCTGACCAGCTTTAAGGAAAAGGAATATGTGGAAGGCGCCCTCAAAGCTGGCGCCAACGGCTATCTGCTGAAAAATGTCTCGGCTGATGAGCTTGTGACAGCAGTGCGGCGAGCGGTTGTCGGGCAGCCCAGCCTGTCGCCGGAAGCGGCGCAGGTGCTGATTCAGAAGGTGAACGAGCCCCCACAGCCGGGACTGGATATGACGGGGCGCGAAAAGGAAATATTGGCCTTAATGGTAGAAGGGCTTTCCAATAGCAAAATTGCGGAACGTCTTACAATTAACCAATCGACCGTAAAATTTCATGTGAGCAATATCCTGGGCAAGCTCGGAGTCACCAGCCGGACCGAAGCCGTGGCCCTGGCCGTGAAACGCCGCCTTATAGAGTGACCGTGGGTAGGGTTTTATCCTGGCTGGATGGGCAGGTCAATAACTGGCCGTAAGTTCATTGTTCAAAGAGTAGCCGCGGCATACAATTGCCTCATAATAAACAGTTTACTTTGAGGAGGCCCAAAATGCTGTCAGCCGGAAAGTATATTGCTATTGCAGTTCTACTCATAACTATCGTTGCGTCGCCGTGCGTCGCATGTCAGGGCTATATTGTCGGCTCAGGTCCACTGGTAACGAGGGAATATAATTTCAGCGATTTTTCCAATGTTGAAATAGGGCGATTTTTCGGCGGCTTCGATGCGGACATTTCTGCATCTGATACTTACGGTGTCTCGATCACCATGCCGGAGAATCTGGTCCCGTATGTGGACGTCTCCCAATCGGGCCGGACATTGAGGATTGCCATGAACGCTATGGTAAACGGCGGCGAAGGGCCCAGGGTATCCATCAGAATGCCGGATCTGCGCAGTGTCAATTATTCTTGGGGGTCAAGAGGTAAGGTAAGCGGATTCAAGTCATCCCATGAAATGTCCGTTTTATGCTCAGGGGGTGGCAATGTTGACCTTGATATTGAGGCGGGAAGCACGGATATCAATCTGTCCGGGGGCGGCACTCTTACCGGGCATACTGCTTTCACCGACGCCAGGATGAACTGTCTCGGGTGGCTCCACATATGGAATTGACAGGGTCGGGCAGCGGTACCGCCCGGCTGAACGCTTCCGGCGGCAGCCAGGTAAGACTGTCGGGCCTAACTGTTCGAAACGCTGAAGTCATGCTCAGTGGCGGAACCGGAGCGGATATATCTGTAAGTGACAAACTCAGCGTGAATCTGAGCGGGGGCTCGGGACTGCACTATAAAGGCAGTCCCGAGATTGTGGCGAAGTTATTTCCGGATTCTCCGAATTAACTCGTGATTAATTCACGTAAAACGTATTAAAGCCGCTCTACCGGTAGATCGAGGCGTTAACCCAGGTTGCCCAGTCCTGTGTTGCGTTCGCATTGTTGGCATCCACGTCCAGGATGAAGTCGGCCTTTTTCCCGGCATAAGCTGAGAGTGGAACGTCAATCGTCGCCAGTGAACCGTTATAAGGCTTCGTGACATTTGCAATCCAGACATTGCCGGCAGTTGTGCGGATCATGACTTTGAATGTCACGTTACCGGCGCTGGCGCCCTTGATAAATCCAACTTGCGAGTAAAAATGATCGTTGGCCTGCACAGTGTACGAACTGGCCATCTGGATGTAGGCCCCCTGGATAAGGCCGCCTGTGACCCACTGCGGATGAGTCTCCAGGACCTGAGTATAGACCTTGTCATCCTCCAGAGTAGCGTTGGTTCTCCAGAGGGCAAAGCCCCTGTTATCCGTGTCGAGGCCGGGGAAGGGCAAGGTGGTATTGCTTTCCCATGAAGCTGCCGGCGCCTGGGCCACGAAATCAAAAACGGTCGTTGTTAAAGGTATATGTGGCAGAGGGAACGGCAGGGTCGGCGTAGAAGGGGAACTGCCGCTTACAAGCACCTGGGTACCAGCGGTTACGCTGCCGTAGGAATTGGCTGCTGTGAGAGCATATACCGTCGAGCTTCCCGGTGATACTGTTGCGGATCCGCTGGCCGCCA
The DNA here is from genome assembly GCA_963827985.1 of uncultured Chloroflexia bacterium. GTDB lineage: Bacteria > Chloroflexota > Dehalococcoidia > GIF9 > UBA5629 > JAFGLP01. The sequence continues at coordinate 42,217 of CAWHDI010000040.1, forward strand.
CGTTGCCTATCCCCGGTTGGATATTTACTGAACTGACATTGGATACGCTCCAGCTTAGTGTCGATGAACTGCCTGATGAGATGCTGTTGGGGCTGGCCCCGAACGAGTTGATAACGGGCATGCCTGAGCTTGACGGTGGAGTGCTAGGCAAGCTTGAGCCCGAGATTATTACCTGTGTCGTGGCAGTTGTACTGCCTGAGGAATTGGAAGCGGTCAGTGTGTATAACGTACTTGTCGAAGGTACAACCGCTCTCGTTCCGCTGACGGCCACATTTCCTATCCCGTTGTCCATGCTTACGCTGGTGGCCCCCGTTACGCTCCAGGTCAGAGTCGCCGCGTTGCCGGCGGAAATACTGGCGGGGTCGGCGCTGAAAGAGTTTATCACCGGCATTTGCCCGGATGGGGACGAGGGAGTGGGTGTTGGTGTTGGTGCCGGCGTGACAGGAGTTGTGGGGCTAGCCGGGATATATATACATCCGCATGCCAATATTAAGATTGAGACCATAACCAGTAACAGTTTTTTCATTTTTGAATTCCTCCCCTTTTTAGACTTATTCGGTACCCAAGCCCGGTCATCATGAAGCTTACTGTTAACCCCTCCCAACAATATTAGCAAATTGTTAGGATGTCATATTGTAAACGAAGCTGACTAAATATTCCACCATCGTGTCCTGCCCCCCTGTTTCAATTGTAGCGGTGAACTGCCCGCATCGCCAAACAACGGTCTCTGCAACGGTGTTTAACCCGTCTTATAGAAATGAGCGCCGTCTCCCTTTACCACCAGGGCTATCAAGAATAATTGCTCCTTGGATTCTGAGTTTTGAAATGTTTAGTGTTTCGTGTTTAGAACTTAGAATTTTCCCCCTTTGTTTGGAATTTGGTATTTGGAATTTCCCTTCGTACCAAACGAAACGGTACACGGTCCTTAAGTATCAGCCTGACTGTCATGGGGGCGTTGAATCCCGATCTATCGGGATTATAGCAAATGTTCCCCTTTCTCTTCAGGGAGAGGATATCCATCCCATTATTATTTTGGCGCAGCCGGGGCTATAATAAGTCCGGAGGTGGTTATATGGCTGTGAGAGCTAACAAAAAGTCCGAGGCCGTGCTGGGTGGTGCGACGGGTGAGCAACGTTTTTATGCAGTTGACGGATGTGTGTACAGCGGTTTGCCTGATATGGCCGATTGCCTGGAGCACATGTCTTCCGATTCATTCAGTCATCACGTTACGTCAGCCAACAACGACTTCGGCAATTGGGTCAGGGATGTCTTGCATGACGGTAAGCTGGCATCCGATCTGGACAAGGCCGCCAACGCCGCTGATATGGCACGGATAGTCCGTTACCGCATTCACTGGCATCAGCGGACCAAACATTGACCGGCACGTTTACAAGCAAGGAAACGTTTCAATATCCGGATCCAACGACGGGTAAACTGTGTCCCCAATAACTAGCCGGGCTTCGTCACGGGGCGTTTTAAACTCGAATCCAACGACGGATTTCTTGACCTGTAAGTGTCTGGTTTGGTCGCCAAAGGTCATTTTAATGCCATAGATGTACGCCCATAGATGATCGGTCATAATAACTTTTGGAATCCTGCCAGTACGCTGATAGGCTTCTTTTAGAATGTCCTGCACGTCCTCTACCCTCTTGGTCGGGGATAATTTGGATGCGATAAGAAAACGGGTTTTTACGTCTATCACGTCCAATAGCCAGTAATCTTTTCCACCTATGTTAATTACAGTTTCATCCGCAAGCCACACGTACCCGACTTCGGGCTCGCATCGGTTTGTTACGTTGACAGTACCTTTTGTGAATTGTGAAATCCAACTATATACACCATAATCCGACACGTCCATGTCGTACAGTTGCCGTAGTTCTTGCCGGATGCTATTAACTGACATTCCCCTGTAATGCATCGAAATCGATGCAGCGATGGCATTTATAGAGGTTTTCATGTGTTCCAGTGTGTCTTTGGTATTAAACCTGTGATTACATGAATGGCCAAGGAAATATTGTTCACCTGTATTTGTTCCGTCTTTTACAACATCCGTGGAATTGCAGTATTTACAGGTAATCGGTTTAGCTTCCATATAGTCCATATTTTCAGTCTAACAATAAGAGACTCCAAGTGGCAATAGTTTTGAGTTTGACTGCACTGGTATACTGGTTTTGATTACCCAATGCATTTATCAAAGAGGTAACTCAGTATGGGAACGAATAATAATAGAAAACAGAATTCGCTTATTGATGAAACTAAAAGTCTTTGTGCAATCGGAAGAGGGGTAATACTGACCAATGCCACATGGATAGAGAATCTATTGACCTCAATTATTGCAGATTGCTTTGAGCCTACTGATAAAGACAATTCCAGTATGGGGTTTGAAATCCCACTTACCGATAAGGCTATAGCATTAAAAGGAATAATTCTAAAAAGAATGGATTTCCGTGATAAGATAGAAGTATTTACAGAGTGCGTTCAAGTGGCGAACCCGACAGTTTATAAGGACAATCTGCCGCTAATTAAGTGTATTACTAAGGAACTGAACACACTTCGAGAATTTCGCAATTTGCTTGCACATTCACCAGCCGATTGGTCATGGACTCAGGATAACCATATTTTCACAATATCACAGTACAAAAAGGAGCTATGCAAACTCTCAAAATCGATGAAGACCGATTGGAATCAGAAATTAACAGGGGGGCTAAGGTGTGGGCACTCTTACTTCAGCTATGGCATCTTATCAATATCAGACCTGAATACGCCCAAATCTATGCTAAACTGAGTACAGTAACAAGGGCACAACATCATGAATGGTTTAAAAATATTCGTTCCCCACAAAAATAGGAACTACAAACTCGTAAAATCAATCAAATAAATCTAACTGTTCCCCGCCAGATATTACCTCTATTACTTTCACCACTTCATAGCTGGTTTTTAATACTTCGCCCGCATAATCATAATGATGTGTTTCCTTTAATAGCACGTGTATCGCATCCCCCGGTTCGATTTTAACCCTTCTAGCTTGAAACTCAGCAAGCCATTCCTTGTCACTTATCATGGCAAGAAAATTCCGTTTCTCTTGTCGTAATTCCCATTGAGACTCACCGAGATAGTCAGGCTTCTTCACCTTAACTATTTGCTCGGTTTCATTTTCTATACGTTTGCTTTCAAGTAATTCATCTATTGACTCAGGAGCCATGTTGAACTCAAGGTTGAATTCGGCCTTGTCCACACTCGTAATATAGGATGCCTTATCCCCCGGCAATAAAAGTTTCGTACCCTCCGATATCCTCTGGATACCCTCCAATAAAGCACGGGGTTGGATTGGTTCATAGTCATCAAGCCAACGTACTTTTGTCTCGTGCGCCGCAACGTCAATTTGTCCTATCAACGGTTTTAAATCTGAGATGCTAGTAATTCGTACCTTGCCATCTAAGAAATTAATCATCAGGAATTTGGCTTTTACTAAGAATTGGCCAACTATGGGTTTCCACTCCAGATTGTAAAGAGCATCATCTGGAATTGCACGGAGCAAGTTGCTGAACCATGTTCTAAGAGAACCAGCTTCTATATCTTCCAATAGAAGAACTGGCTCTATTTTATTATCGATGACACCTACCAGTGACTTATCAATAAATTGAAATGTCTCTATTAGGTCATGTGTGACTTGGAATATTCGAGATGGCCTCTCAGATTTCTTTAAGAAATCTATTTCCAAGCGAAAATCCGCTTTTGGGATTTGCATTTTGCCCCATTTTATCATCTACGAACCACCAATATCAAAATGCTCGTTGACGACAAATTATTCTTATGGTTTGCATATCCAGTCTGATATACGTTTGAAACCAATTCTTTTCTCAATTCCAGTTTGTATTTCTTTGATCTCGGGTTGGTCAACTAACTTGAATCCTTCGTGTTCCGTTATAGTAGCCATCTGTATATCACCACCTATATAAGGAACATATGAACAGGTTTCGGTTATTGCCATTATTACAATCCGTTTAAGTGACTCAATGGGAAGTTCGCTATTAGCCAAGCTCTTTTGCAAGCCTAGCCTTTTGAACCAGTACTCACAAATAATGCCTTTTCCATGTATACGATAGCCTATTACTTTATCTGGTACCATCGGTAAGCCCCCATGAGCAGGTAATTCAACACAGATTACACTTGGTTTATCTTCTTCATATCCACATATAAGCATGTTCAGATTAAAACCACGAATCAATGTCCTAACAACTTCATCCCCAAGACCTTTGATTCTTTTCAGTGCATCGTCCTGAACAATTTGTATATATTCTATGTATAGTTCTCTAAAATTTGCCGAAGGCATAAGCTTGGATTTTCTAGCCATCTCGTCAATTAACCATTTACGATAGCCTTCTTGCGATCCTATTGACGTGCAGCCGACATTCTCCGTAATTTGCCAAAGCTTTTGTGAATAATCATTAAATCCAGTAAAAATCTCGCCTGTATCCGTGAGACTCAACCTGCTATCTGTAGCCAAAACTATCCCATCTATCCCGATAAAAGCCATTGCAATACTCATTGATGTATCCCTCCCACAACTAAAATGTCTGTCATATCGCATTTTATCATGGGTATCAAGAAGCCAAGAGAATCCGTTATCATTTTTTTTCGTCCTCCAATGCTCTATAATTTGGGATCATTTTCCTCTCGAGATATAATAGAACCCCTTTGGGAGAGGGCAGGGTGAGGGTAAAACACTGGTATAATAACCCTCATGTCAAAACTTGTTCTCGATCTCCACGACATATTTAATAAAGGCTGGAGCATCGATGCTGAGCTCAACAGGATCGTAACTGAAGCTGTAGCAAAAAGATTACCCTGGTTGAGATTATTCCTGGCAAAGGCTCCGGCCAACTGAAAAAGCGTGTTTTACGCTTTCTCGCTCAACCTGACATAAAGAAGCTCTACCACCGGGTTGAAAAAGACGACAAGAACTTCGGCAGAATTTTTATCCATTTCCGCTTCTGAAACCGGACCTCAAATTGCAGATTGCACCCGGTGAAGGATACAGGGCCGCCGCATAATGGGCGGCCCTGCTTTCAATCGGCTTTAACTCGGTCACGGTCCAGGCCGGGAATTTATTCTTGAACTGGCTTTCACTACTTGCCCTCGTTCTGCATCTTCTGCAGGAACGGCAATACTTTGAAGAAGGCCTTGATTTTCTGGGAAGTGCTTTGCGAGTACATGAACTTCATAGCATCTACCATTCCTTCCAGGCTGCCTTGCAGTACCGGGTAATGGTAGAATTCCTTCTTGGCCTTATTGGTATTCTCGGTAATGGATTTTATATCGGTAAACGCCCTCAAACCGACCTCGCTGTGATAGCATCCGATGCCTGATTCCTTGACGCCTCCGAAGGGCAAGGCCGGAACGGCGAACGTTATCAATGCATCATTGATATTGACCGAGCCGGTCTTGATCTTGGCAGCGATTTTTCTCCCTTCCTCGATGTCTCTGGTAAATACTGCCCCCGAGAGGCCGTAAGTTGTGCTGTTAGCAATCTTGACCGCTTCGTCTATATTGTCATAGGGTATTACCGGCAGCAGCGGGCCGAATGTCTCATTCTTCATCACTTTCATGTCCAGTGTGACATCCGTGAGCACGACGGGAGGCAAGCACATGCCGTCCAGTTTGCAGTCCATGACTCCTTCGGGCAGCAGCTTTGCCCCTTTGGCCTTGGCGTCCGCAACCTGGTCTTCCACGATTTTATACTGCGATGTCATGGTCATGCTGCCCACGCAGCCTGTGGCCGTCCCGGATTTGAGGTTCTTTACGATGGCCATTAGCTTTTCTATGAATTGGTTGTAGACGGGACGTTCCACCAGGCATATCTCCATGCCTATGCAGGTCTGGCCGCAATTGCTGAATGCGCCCCACGCTACGGCATTGGCGGCCCTGTCCAGGTCGGCGTTCTTCGTAACGATGGCAGCGTCCTTGCCGCCCAGTTCCATGATGGACGGAACGAGCCTTTCAGCCGCCTTCATATTCACTTTGCGGCCGATCTCCGTGGAACCCGTGAAAAAGAACATATCGATATCGGGGTTTTCTATCAGCGCCTGTCCCGTCACGGATCCGTTACCGGTAGCTATATTGACAACTCCCTCAGGCAACCCGGCTTTTTCCAGGAATTCCCTCACCATGATCCCGCAATCGGTCGTCTGGCTGGAAGGCTTTAGTACCACCGTGTTGCCGGCGGCGATGGCTGAGATCACAGGACCTACCGACAGGCAGAAAGGATAGTTCCAGGGAGAGATTATTGCAACCACTCCCTTAGGCTCATATACATAATATAATTTCCTCCCCGGCATCATGGGATTTCCTTTCACCTTGACGGGGGCCAGGGTCTTGTCAGCGGTCTGGGAGTAATAATGTGTTACGTCGCAGGATGAATATACATCAGCCAATAGCGCCTCGAATTTGGTTTTACCGTTTTCGGCCGATACCCGTGCTGCGTAATCAAGTGCATTTTCGGTCAGTACCTCCGCGGCACGTGCCAGTATCTTCATCCTTTCCTTGATAGGGGTTGCCGACCACGTCTCAAATTTCTTGCGGGCTTTTTCTACCAGGGCGTCGACCTCTTTTCTGTCCATCTGCGGGTACGAAGCGACTTTTTGACCGGTCATCGGGTTGATTACATCAAATGTACTCATTGTGTTTCACAAACCTCCTTTTTTATTTCAACCAATAGGCAACTGGCATTTTCATTCAATATTGAGTTGCACCCATGGAACTGCGGGTGTCTGCTGGAGTGCATAGTTAGGCAGGGAAGACCTGTCTACATTGAGGATAAACGATATAAACGCTGGAAATCTCTTCCAGCCATGCGGCCTCTGGAACAAATTGTTCGCTCTCCTTTCCAAACTTGGGAGGCGCCACCGTTTCCAGTGGTACCCTCGGGCTTTCGCCACCGGCCGGGTAAACAATGCCTTTTCGGTTTAGTTATCCGGCTCGAAGAGTTCGTATTTAGTTAATGGTGCAAAAATAGCATGCTTAAGTCAATATGTCAATGGGTATCCGATGATCACCCATACCGTGTCATCACGAGTTGGCCCTACGCCCTAACATGTCATCACGAGAAGACCGAAGGTCGACGTGGTGATCTCCTCTTCGGCAGGCCGGGACGTAGTAGATTGCCACGTCCGGGTTCCATCGGGCGAACTTGTCCCTACCATCAAAAGAAAACGGGGTGGTCCGGGACCGGACCACCCCCGATTTATCAACGCTGGTATCGACAGCCTAGTATGCTTCCTGATACAGCTTGATTATGTCGTTGGGATCGTTGACCGGCCGTCCGTTAAAGATGACTGCCGTATCGGCTATGGCGTGGAAAGCGCAGATCGGCAGGTTCTCTTCCGGCACGCCGACGTCACGCAGCTTCGTGGGATGTCCTACCTTCTTCATGAGCGCTTCAATGGCGTCTGCCGCGGCCAGGGCGGCCTCTTTGTCCTGCATGCCTTTGATATTTACGCCCAGCGCATGCGCCACCTGTGCCAGCTTACCGGCAGATGTTTCCACGTTGTAACGCATCACCTTGGGCAGGACGATGCCGCAGGCTGCCCCGTGGGGCACATGATGCAGCGCGCCGATAGTGTGTGCCATGCCGTGCGCCAGCCCGACCTGTGCAACGGTAAAGGCCCATCCTGCCATGGTGGCCGCCAGTTGCATATTCAGCCTGGCCTTCTCATTCTTCCCGTCTTCTGCCACCAGCGGCAGGTTCTCATTGATTATGCGTATGGCCTGCAGGGCCATGCCGTCGCAAATAAGATTGGACATGGTGCTGGTCATGGCCTCGATGGCATGCGTCATGGCGTCCATGGCCGTCGTCACGGTCAATAGCCTGGGCAGTGACATCGTAAACCGCGGGTCCAGGATGGCCACGTTTGGCGTGATCCTGGCGTCCACTATGAAGAGCTTGCGCCCTGCGCCTTTGCTGGTTAATACGGCAACATTGGTCACCTCACTGCCCGTACCGGACGTTGTCGGGATGGCGATATGAGGCGTTTGCGGCTCTGTCAGCACCAGCATGTTCAGATGGTCGTTGGCCTTGCCGCCGTTCTTAAGCGTTACGCAGACGCCTTTGGCGGTATCGATAACGCTGCCTCCTCCTACGCTCACCACGCAGTCCGCCTTCATTTCCCGTGCAGCATCGGTTGCTGCATCCACTGATTCGAGGTCGGGGTCTGCCGGCACTTTGTCGAAAATACCGGCGCAGAAATTGCCCAGCGCATTTTTCACCAGGTCGGCCAGTCCGGCCTGCCTCACGCCCGGGTCAGTCAGGATGATTGCCCGCTTGCAGCCCAGGTCAACAATGGCTTTGCTGATTGCCGGCAGCGATCCGTGTCCGGCGACCACGTTGGTAGGACAGTTATATCCGAAGCCGTCCACCCGTTTGTAATCCGACATAATCTGGAAAGTCATATTGGTTTTGGCGTCCGCCATGGAATTGACATGCACCCGCTTAATCTGGACATACTCGTGCAGGCCGGCGACACCCAGCTCACGCCCGACGCCTGACTGCTTGTATCCGCCGAATGGGCAATAATCGGCAAAGATGTGGTAGTTATTGATCCACATCGTGCCGGTGCGCACCTGGGCGGCAATCCTCTCGGCACGGGCGGTATTGGATGAGAATACGCCGCCGCCCAGTCCGTAGATGGAGTCGTTGGCAATCTCCACCGCCTCTTCGTCGCTGCTGTATTTCATAACGCAGACTACAGGCCCGAAAATCTCTTCCTGTGCGATGCGCATTTTATTGTTCACCTTGGCGAAGATAGTCGGGGCATAATAATATCCGCCCTTGATGCCTGCTACCTCCACACGTTTGCCGCCGGTTATGAGCTCGGCCCCCTCTTCTTTGCCGATCTTAACGTAGCGTTCGACGGTTGCCAGCTGTTCCTTGCTTACCAGTGGCCCCTGGTGGCTGGTGGGGTCCATCTGGTAGCCGACACGCAGGGCTTCGGCCCGCTTCTTCATTTTGCCGAGGAACTCGTCATATATCTTGGCATGTACCAGTACCCGCGTGCCGGATTCGCATACCTGCCCCTGGTGGAAGAACGTGCCGAAGCAGGCCCCTTCTACTGCCAGCTCCATATCAGCGTCATCGAGTATGATATTGGCCGATTTGCCCCCCAGTTCCAGTGTCACTTTTTTGACTGTCTCCGAGGCCATCCTCATGATCTCACGGCCGACTTCTGTGCTCCCGGTAAAAGCGACTTTATCCACGTCGGGATGCGTGCAAAGCACCTTGCCCAGCTCTCCGCCCGGACCGGTTATGACATTTAGAACGCCATCCGGTATGCCTGCCGCTTTGGCTGCCTCTGCGATGATGCAGGCGGTAATCGAAGTGTTCGAGGCCGGCTTTAACACAATGCAGTTGCCCATTGACAGCGCCGGCACTATCTTCCAGAAGGCCATGGTCATGGGGTAATTCCAGGGTATGATCCCCACGCAGACGCCTATCGGCTCCCTGCGTATATATTCGCGTCCCGGGGCGAACACGTTGCCTGAGGCAGGTATTTCCTCCTCCCACGGGAATTTGGTGGCGGCTGCCAGGCTCAGGTTGCGTATAAATGAAATGCCCAGCAGCGGTTCATATTTGGCCAGTCCCATAACATGGCCGGCATCCATGGATTCTGTTGCCGCCAGCCTTAATCCCTGCTGGGCAATCTGGTCGGCAAAATCCTGCATCTTGGCCATGCGTGCCCGTGGTGATAGCCCGCTCCATACTCCGCTCTTGAAAGCCTTGCGGGCAGCTGCTATGGCAGCCTCCGCGTCCTCCTTGCCCGCCCGTGCCAGCGTGGCAATCGGCATTTCCGTGCCCGGATCGATCGATTCGAATGTTTTCCCGCTTGCCGCATCCACAAATTTGCCATCGATAAATAGCTTGTACTGGTCCACTGTCAACCTCCTTTTATTAGCCTTTTATTATATTGACTGATCTTTATATCGCAGACACCGAACCCATCCCATTCGCTGATCGGTTTACTGGATGTGACTGAAAACCCTTTCCTGCCATGCTCTTCCGCATAACTGATATTGATGTCCCCGCTGATTGCATACGTGTCAGGACTGATACTAAAAACGACTCCGCCTGTTTCAACGGTCAGATCGCCCTCATGTGCTGCCTCGGCGGACATTACCAGCGATGCGTCGCAGCATCCGGTAAATCCCAGGTCAATGCGGATGAACTTTTGCAGGCCCTTTCCTTCTAATAACGAAAGGATGGCCTGCGATGCCACGGGACCCAGCGTCAATATTGAAATTGCTCTATCCTCCCCCTGTCTTTATTGTATATTGGGTCTTGAGATGCGCAAAAGTTGTAGCAAGTGATCGTCCGCTTGCACGCGCAGTAAGGGAAGGCGCAGTTGGAGATGCAGAAAATAACCGCCATTGGCGCTGGAAACAGATTACACCCATGGGGCACCTGGCACAAATTGTTTACTCTCCTTTCCAAATTTGGGAGGTGCCGCCGTTTCCAGTGGTACCCTCGGGCTTTCGCCACCGGCCGGGTAAACATGCCTTTTTGGTTTAGTTATCCGGCTCGAAGAGTTCGTATTTGGACAATGGCGTAAAAATAACATGCTTATGAGAATATGTCAACTCAGATTGAGTTTCTTGGCGGCGGCCATTTCTTATCTTGAAAGAAACGAAGACGCGGCAGATTGCATCCTGCCGGTGGGATAACTCCTGTTTGGTAGTGGTATACTGTTGGCGCATCCAATTATTTCGGCAGGAGAGACTGGAATGGAAGCAGTATTGCAGTGGGGCTTAAACCTTATTATCGCAATCCAGCAGGTCCACGGTCCGGCGCTTGATGCCATTTTCCGCGCCATTACCTTTGCCGGGGAGGAGCAGTTCTACCTGGTGCTGCTGCCCCTTATTCTCTGGTGTTTTGATTATGGCTTCGGCGCAGTAATGGCAGTCTTCTTCATGATTTCGACTTCTGTTAACGTCGCCGTGAAGGACATTTTCCAGCAGCCTCGTCCCTTCGAGCTGAATCCGTCAGTTAAATTGTCCGACGCCACAGGGTACGGGCTTCCCAGCGGCCATGCGCAGATATCTCTGACTGTGTGGGGTTCGCTTGCCGACCGGCTAAACAAGAAATGGTTCTGGATTGTGGCCGCCGTCGTCGTCCTTCTTATTTCTTTCTCTCGCATCTACCTGGGTGTGCATTTCCCAACCGATGTGTTTGCTGGCTGGATCATCGGCGGCATATTGCTGGCCCTTTACATCGTATATCGGGCGCGGGTCGAGCAATGGCTGGCCGGGCTTAATATCGGCTTCCAACTTTTACTTGCCATTGCCGTTCCGGCGCTGTTCCTTTTGCCTTATCCCTCTACTGATGCCCTGACCGGTTCAGGTGCTTTTCTCGGTATAGGCGTTGGCCTGATATTCAAATCGCGTTATCTATCTTATAGCACAGCAGGACCATGGTGGCAGCGCACTGTTCGTTTTATCGTAGGCATCGTGGTTTTATTTGCGCTTTACCTTGGACTTAAAGCCGTATTCCCTCCCGACGCCTCTGCTGCGGGTCCGGCGTTCCGCTTTGTGCGCTATGCTCTCATCGGGGGATGGATTATCATCGGCGCTCCATGGTTCTTCCGTGTAACACGGCTGGCCAGAGCTTCTGCCTGATCGGCATTGCGGATCCATGGGCGCGTTATCGCCGCCAGCGTTACATCGATTCGCCGGACAGTCCCTGCAGTGATCGCAGTACCATGATCTGGCCCAGGTGGCGGTTTCCATGGGTCATCACCGTTTGCATTATATGGCGCAGTTTCGTCTGTTCGCCCTGGCCCTGTACCAAAACCCTGGTCTGCAATTCTTCTTCGCTGATATTGGCCAGGTAAGGCTCGATATCCGTCCAGACGTCGCGTGCATACTGCAAAAATTCGTTCAGGCTGGGCAGCCTTAAGGCGTTGGCCTCGGCACGCGCCATGCCCGTCCCCTGCGCTACCTTGGGGAGCCCCCATTTTTCGAAAAGCCCCTGTCTGATCCAGACGGGCGGCTTGCGGTTCTGGCAGACGAAATTGATGATATTATCTTCCGTGCGTACAAAGTGCCAGGCGTGGAAAGCAATATGGCAGCAATTATCGTTTGGCAGGAAATACAGTTGCTCATTGCTCAGGTTGCTGATGGAATCCTGGTAATCTGCGTTGAGGTTCCCGATAAAATGCGTCAGGTACGCGTTTATAATTATCACTGCCGCCCCCTTACCTTTTGACTTTTTCTATCTCTTTTCAGCCCTTGTCTTCAGGGCGAGGTTCATTTCTTGGAATCCTCTCAGTGTGTCCCGGTCCAGGCTGCGTACCAGCATCGGGACAAGCAGTCCGCTGAATATTTCGTGCTGAATGAATCGGACTCGGTCTGGACCCAGCGGCTCAATTCTGAGGATGTGCTCCCCATCGAAGAGTCCGGGAATAAGTAAATGTCCCAACCAGCGAAGCTCATTGTTTGGCTCGGCTTTGAGTACAGTCGGACGAAACCGCATGCCTCCGGCGCCCTGGGGCTGAAGATAGACATCGAGCTGTGCCCCTGTCTTCACCTGCCCGCTCGCCCGTCGCATGAATGGGTTCCATTCCGGGAAGGCCGCAAAGTCGGTCAGTACCTGCCATACGCGCTCGGCCGGCGCCTGGATTTCAATCTCGCTGTCCAGCTCCTTCATGTCCCTTATCCCTCCTCCCTTGTATTCCCATTCTCTCTTCTCGCAGCCTCCCCGTGCGGCATCCTCTTGCAATGCCGCGCCGTCTGTCAGGAGCGGCTTTCCTTTAACAGTTTCTTGATAACATCCGTCAGCCCATCCAGGGGCTTTATATCCGCCTGCTGTTCCCTGCGCCATTTCAGTTCCACGCTGTTGGTCTTGAGCGTGCGTGCGCTTATGACGACGCGCAGCGGGATTCCTATCAGGTCGGCGTCATTGAATTTTACTCCCGGCGATTCCTCCCGGTCGTCAAAAAGTACCTCTACGCCCGCCGCTGTCAGCTCGGCGTAAAGTTTTTCCGCCGCCTCCATTACCTTGCTGTCCTCTACCTTCAGAGCGCACAGGTATACTTCGTAGGGAGCGATGGGCACTGGCCACATTATGCCTTTGTCGTCATGGTTCTGCTCCACTGCTGCCGCCAGCAGCCTGCCGACGCCGATGCCGTAGCATCCCATGATGCAGGGCTTGTTCGATCCGTCCTTGTCCAGGTAATAGGCGCCCAGCCTTTCGCTCAGGAAAGTGCCGAGTTTGAACACGTGTCCCACCTCGATGCCCCGCTGCGACGATAGTTCGTGGCTGCACCGGCTGCAAACCCCTCCGGCGCAGGCCTTCGCGATATCGGCGACTATATCCGCTTTGAAGTCCCTGGGATAGTTCACATTCTTAAGGTGCGTGTCCTTTTTATTGCCCCGGCCACGAAATTCGTGCCCGAGCTTGATCGAATCGTCGGCCACGATCTTGATGCCCCTTCAGGTTGACCGGCGAGGCGTATCCCGCCACCAGTCCCGCTGCCTGGTTCTCAGCTTCCGTCGCAATATGCAGGTCGTTGCACTTCAAGCAGGTTCTTCAGCTTTATCTCGTTTACTTCCAGGTCGCCCCTGATTACCACGAACACCGGTTCACCGTCGGCCGTGTAGAACACGGATTTCAGTGTCTGGTCGGCTTTGACGCCTAAGAATAGCGCCACTTCCTCGATGGTCTTCAGGCCGGGTGTGGAGACTTCTTCCACCGGCAGGGGCTCTTCTTTCTTTTCCGGGGCTTTTGATGCTGATGGCCTTTTCCGCGTTGGCGGCATAGTCGCAGTGCAGGCAGTAAATGATTTCGTCTTCGCCGCTTTCGGTTATCAGCATGAATTCATGCGAGCCTTGCCGCCGATGGCCCCGCTGTCGGCTTCCACCATCACCGCGGGCAGCCCGCAGCTGGCGAAGATGTTCTTGTAGGCCTGCACCATCTTCTTATAGCTTTCGTCCAGTCCGGCCTCATCCGTGTCGAAGCTGTAAAGGTCCTTCATGATGAATTCGCGCACGCGCAGCAGCCCGCCCCTGGGCCTGGGCTCGTCCCTGAATTTGTTCTGTATCTGATAGGGCAGCTGCGGCAGGTCGCGGTAGCTTTGCACGGCCCGCCTCACCAGGTCGGTGATCACTTCCTCGTGCGTCGGCCCGATCGCCAGCGTATGCTCTTTGCGGTCCTTCACGGTGAAAAGCGTTTTGTCGAAGGACGGCAGCCTGCCGGATTTCTCCCACAGCTCTATTGGTTGCAGGGACGGCATATTCAGTTCCTGCCCGCCGGCTTTGTCCATCTCATCCCGGATGATGTTTTCTATCTTCTTTAATACCTTCCAGCCCGTGGGCATGTAGGAATATACCCCCGCCGCCACCTGCTGGATCATGCCGGCACGCACCAGGAACCGGTGGCTTGCCGTATCTGCATCTGAAGGGGCTTCCTTTAAGGTCCTGCCCAGTAGTCTGGAAAAGCGCATGTTACTATCCTCTTCTTATAAATGTAATAGGGTATTTTAGAATATTTGGCCGTGAATTTAAAAGATTGAGCGGGCGATGCAACGAATCGTTGTGCAGAAGAAGATTACATAATCTTTTTGATGGGCTGCCTGATGCCGAGGGGTGCGCCGATCTCGTTGAAGACCTTGTCGATGGCCTTTTGGAGATCGTTCTTGTTATTGTTTTTCATCAGGTTGTGACGGATTGCCACCAGGCGCGCTATTGAGTTAGCTGCGGTGGTTTGCAGGTCTACCCGGTCTGGGTTGTCTGTTATCAGGTTTAGCAGTTTGACCCGCATGATGGCGATCTCATCGTCTATCCCCTCGACTTCGCGGGCTTCCTCGAGTTGTTCCTTCTGGGTTTCATTCAGGGTTCGACTGTAGAATCCGTGCTTCCGTGCATTGTGGTTGCCTCTTGGGGCGCCGCCCCGGTTCTTTCGTTCTTTCATATCGTACTTTGAGTAGTCCGTATACGATTGCCAGCGCTGCCAGCTCGTATTTCTCTTCCTGTAGTGCCTTTTCAAGCAGACTGACTTTCATGGTATTGGCGTTATTATAGGTGTGTAGCTTCATCGCTGTATAGTGGATTCTGTCGCAATGGGCTTTATCTCAAATAACACCGGCCACAGCTTACCCGTCACAAATAGCCGTCCCGTTTTTGCATCGTATGCAATCCCGTTCAATACATCTGGCGTGTTCCCGTATTTTTGTCTGTCCAGCAGCCCGGTCAGGTCTATCCACCGGCGCACCATTCCATCCTTTGCGGTCGATTATCGCTATCCTGTTTGTAAGCCATACGTTGGCGTATATCTCGCCGTTTATGTACTCCAGTTCATTGATCATATCTATCGGTCTTTCGGGGTCATGTACATTGATCTGCCCGGTTGTCTTCAGTGTGACCGGGTCCAGTAGCCGCAGGGTGGACGTGCCGTCGCTCATGATCAGGTGGACTTCATCGTGCGTTATCCCCCATCCCTCCCCTGTATATGGAAACTCGCGCAGCAGCTCCAGTGTATTTTTATCGTAGATAAAGCCTTTTTCCGAGTCCAGTGTCAGCTGGATTATGCTGTCCTTGTATATAGTGATGCCCTCTCCATAATACTGGTCGGGCAGCCTGATCATCTGCAATATCTTGCCTGTCTCCAGGTCAACCTTCCGTATGGAGGAGTCCCCGTATAGTCCCGTTCCCTCGTACATAATGCCGTTTTCAAATACCAGTCCCTCGGTGAATGCCTCCGGGTCATGCGGAAACGTATTGACTACCTCGTACGTATAAACTGGAATAGTCTGGTTCGAGCTTTTAAAGTCGGCACACGCAAGCGCGTAAACGCAGACCGTAAGGGCTGTCAAGGCTAAGAAAAGTGCCCTGGCATAATAGCGTTGTGTTGTCATGTTAGATTCAGCCCCGCGGTGAAATTGCCGGTTTACTGAGTGTGCAAATTCATCGTAATATGACAGATTTTATCACCTTTGGGGCTGTTGTGGTCCCGCTAGCCTGCATGCGTCGTTTTGCATCCGGTCATCCCTGGGCTGATAATAATAGGTGCGCTCCATTTTCCCCGTGCCTTGGAGTTGATTGGTGATGATGAATAAGGGAAACTTGGCACATCTGGCGCTGAGATTTGTCATAATCATCGGCATTGTCAATCTATTTGCAGATTTCACTTATGAGGGGGGCCGCAGTATCATGGGGCCATTCCTCGCCACGCTTGGAGCAAATGGCACGATTGTCGGTTTCGTCGCAGGGTTCGGAGAATTACTGGGATTTGGTCTTCGTTCCGTCTCGGGTTACATCGGCGAAAAAACACGGAAATTTTGGGTTATTACTTTCATCGGGTACACCATTAACATGTTTGCTGTTCCGGCCCTGGCGCTTGCCGGGAACTGGCAGACTGCCGCAGCCCTCATGATCCTGGAAAGGACCGGGCGGGCCATCAGGCGGCCTAATGTAGAGACAATGCTCTCCTACACTACTGGACAAATGGGGGCAGGGTGGGTATTCGGCTTGAATGAGGCGCTGGACCAGGGAGGTGCAACGGTCGGCCCGCTGATTGTTGCTCTCGTTCTCTACTTGAAAGGGGGATACCGCGAACAGCTTTGCAATCCTGATTATTTCCGCCCTTTTATGTTTGGCGGTACTGGTGGTCGCCAGAATTCTATATCCGCGTCCGCAGGATTTCGAACCGAACAGCGCCAAAATTTCTTCAGACAAAAGGATTTTCCCAGGCGTACTGGCTTTATGTCCTGGGAGGAGCATTGATCGCAGCCGGCTTTGCTGATTTCGCCCTGATTTCCTTTCATTTCCAGAAAGTGGCCAGCGTTTCCAGCGAAATTATCCCGGTCTTATATGCCGTTGCAATGGCGACAGGTGCGATTGCCGCCTTTGTTTTCGGCAGATTGCTCGATAAAATAGGATTTACGGCCTTGCTTATTGCTTTTTTCGTCTCTGCATTTTTGCGCCTTTTGTGTTTCTGGGAGACTTTAGTCTGGCTCTTGTCGGTATGGTCTTGTGGGGAATCGGGCTCGGGGCACAGGATTCGTTAATCAAGGCCGTACTCTCGGGAATTATCGTCAAGGAGAAACGAAGTACTGCCTTTGGCGTTTTTGACACCGGCTTTGGCATTGCCTGGTTTCTTGGCAGCGCAGCTATGGGACTATTATATGACCGGTCGATTCCTGTTCTAATTGCTTTCTCTGTTATTATGCAACTCGCCGCGTTGCCGGTTTTTCTATTTGCAAAAAACAGGATTAAGTAATGGGCCGGTAATATGAGCTCAATCTCTCATGCAATCGACTCGCGCACCAGTTCAACGACGTCTTTCACTTCGATTAAATTTTCTTTGCCTGAAGTGAGGACTGCATCTTCAAACATGGTCATGCAATAGGGACAGGAAACGGCCAGTACCTGTGCCCCGCTTTCGATTGCCTGGTTGATACGCAATTCGGAGAACCGCTGCCCGCTCTTTGACTCCAGCCAGAGACCTCCCGAGCATCCACCGCAGCATAATGAATTTGCGTGATGGTCGCTCATTTCAACCAGGTCCACCCCCGGGATGCTGCGCAAAATGCGCCTGGGCTCCTCGTAAATGCCCTGGTACCTGCCCAGGCAGCAGGAATCATGATAGGCAACCTTTTCGTCAATGCTTTTGCGGAATTTAACCCTGCTTGCGCTTATCAGCTCATCCATGTACAGCGCAATATGAGTTACCTCGAAATTGGCGCCAAATTCCGGGTACTCGTCTTTTAAAGTATTATAACAATGAGGTGATCCGGTCAGTATCCTCTTCACGCCTGCTGCCTTCAGCGCCCGGATGTTATTCGATGCCAGGTTAGCAAAGAGCCCCTCTTTACCTGCCTTGCGGATGCTCTCGCCGCAGCAGGAAATATCTCCGTCGAGTACGCCGAAATCTACCTTTGCGGCATTGAGGACTTTTATCATGGATTCGGCTGCCTTACGGCACCTCTTGTCATAAGCCTGGTAGCAGCAGGTGAAGAGCATGATGTCAGTCTCTGCTGTATAAGCTCTTATACCCGTTTCCAGCGCCCATTTGGTGCGCCCTTCCCGCGGTTCGCCCAGCGGGTTGCCCACGCCGGCCAGGTTGGCAGCGACGGTGCGGAGAGAACGGGGGATTGAACCTGCTCCAACCTCGGAGATGACCCTGCGCAAGGACCCTATCATTTTCGGTATATCCACGCTGCGGGCAGGCCTGCGCGCAACTATCTGCAGCCGACGCATTTCCATATCTCCTCATTCCCAAAATCCACCATCCAAGCTGGTGCTTGATGTATCAGGCTGCGCACACCAAAGCTGCCGCCGATGTTCCAGGGGCAGACAGCAGTGCATGTCCCGCACTGGTAACAGTGCTCCAGGTCCTGCCCTCCCTGCAGTTTCAGCGTGTCTGTAATCTCAGGTGTTATCTCAGCCATCTTTGCTATCTTCCAGACTTACAAATCCTTGTAGGGGTTCGGCCCGATCTCGATGATTCTATCGAGGAATTCGTTTAAAATGCCGGGCAGTTTGCCGTATTCTTCCATCGAGAGTTGCACTACGCGGAGCCGCTCCGGTTCAAGTGCCAGCTTATTGAGGGTGTCCTGCATCTTCTGGATCCTTGTTTCTGTAAGTTCGCTCCCGGTGATATTGTGGCATTGATAATCGTCCCCGTGCTTGCAGCCAACCATGATAACGCCGTCGATGCCTCTGGAAAGTGCATCTGTAATCCAGACCATGTTTATCGATCCCAGGCACCTGACCGGTATTGTCCGGATGAACGGATTGAATTGCATGCGATGGATGCAGGCCATATCAAGTGCCGGGTAAGCATCGTTTTCACACAGGAACGCAAGTATGCGCGGCTTATTTTCATCGGCCTCAGGTATCTCAATGGCCTTTATCATCGATCCTGTGCTGTCAACCGAATAATCGGCAAATGATATGATCCTTTCGGGACATGCGCCCATGCAGATGCCGCATCTTCTGCACCGCGTCGGATTTGGCAGCGGATTGAACTTGTCGTCCTCGTCATACATGCCGAAGGGGCACTCTTCAGTGCATCTTTTGCATTGAGTGCACCTTGCCATGTAAAGCTCGGGGTAGCTTTTATCGCCTGCCCTGGGATGCGTAGACACTCCCCTGGCAGCCATTTCTATGCATTGAATAGCCTTGAGGGCTGCGCCGTTGGCATCCTCGTGGCTGGAGAGACTATCCATAGGCTGCCTGGCACAGCCCGGCAGCGTAGATGCCTGTCCGGCGGGTTTCGTAGGGGAAACAGATAAAATGGGAGTCAGGGAACCCGTATTTAAGTTCCGGCAGTTCTTTGCCCTGCCTGTATGACAGGTTGAGCACTGGCGGGGTGGATGGGACCATGCCGGTTGCCAGGATAACCAGGTCGACATTCAACTTTACTCTCTCGCCCAGCAGCAGGTCTTGCGCTTCCACCGTAATCCCGTTAGCAGTGGTAGTAACTTCCGGCGTCTCAGTTTTGGACAGGAATATGGACCCCGCCTCCTGGACATTCCTGTAAAAGTCCTCGTATAGCGAGGGTGTGCGGATGTCTTTATATAGAATATAGGCTTTTGCATCAGCATTATTCCCGGTAAGGTAGAGCGCCTGCTTCAGTGAGGTCATGCAGCAGAAGGACGAGCAATACGGCAGATGTTCGCTGTTCCGCTGCCCGGCGCACTGGATGAATACTGCACTCTGAACAACCTTGCCGTCCGAAGGACGTTTTATCACGCCATCGAAGGCCAGTTGTTCCATTTGGAGGTTGGTGATGATGTCAGGATGGCTGCCGAAACCGAGGTACCCCAACCGGGCGGCATTGTACGGTTGAAAGCCGGTGGCCACAATTATTGCGCCTGCTTTGATTTGTTCAGTCCCGCCGGGACCCTTCAGGGAGACATCAAACATGCCGGGGGAGCCCTCGATTCTCTCCACTTCGGTGGACTTGCAGACCCTGATCATAGCGTGATTTTCGACGCTGCCGACAACCCCGGCTGTCCCGGTCTCTTCCGGTTCCTTGTACGGGGGGCGCTTGGGATACTGGCGATATAGCTTGTTCATCCATCCGCCCAGTGACGGGCTTTTTTCCACCAGGCAAACCTCGTATCCTGCTTCTGCCCCGCCCAGTGCGGCGCTCATGCCCGTGATACCGCCGCCGATCACCAGGATGGTCTTGTTGACCTGCGACAAGAACGGTGTTGCGCGTGATATTTTTACAGCCCTGGCAAGCCCCATGCGGAGGTGGTCTTCCGCCATTGCTTGTGTATCTGGATCGCCCGCTGGATGGGACCATGCCACCTGCTCTCTTAAATTCACCCTTTCCTGCACTACGGGATGGTCAAAATTGAAACATTCTTGTTTCACTCTCGGTGAGCAGGCCCCGATCACTACGGTATGCGCACCGCCAGCCAGGCCCTCATCGATCAGCATCCTCCCTTCCACGCTGCACAAGCATGGGTGAATCTGGTAGATGTCAGCATGATATTGCGTGGCAGCTATATTGAGCAGCCTGTCCATGGACAGGGCTTCCCCGATGCCGCATCCGCTGCACAGGTATACGGCAAGCTTATTTTCCATTGGCCTGCCTTCTCCTGGCTGAGTGGATTGATTTAAGGACGGCGCCTGTCGCATCCCTGGTTGACGAACTCACGTCCATCGGCCTCTTGGCACATCCCGCAGCATAGATTCCCTTCGGGCCATTGACCACGAACCCGCGATCATGGGCACTGGCCCCGCCGGGAAGCCATTCTGTCGCAGCAGGGACCATGCCGGTGGCCAGCACGGCCATATCTACCCTTTGCCTGACGATTTTGCCCTGCGACGTATCCTCAACTTCAACTATAAGGTCCTTTGTTGCCGGGTCTTCCTTTATTCTTGAAACCTTCCCGCGTATGAGCGAAACGCCTTTCATGTCATGGATATGCTGGTAAAAATCTTCCTGTGTACCAGGCGCCCGTATGTCAATGTAATAGACGATGGCACTGGCGTCAGGGTTTCTCTCCTTTATGTAGGTGGCCTGCTTGAGCGAAGCCATGCAGCAGACGCCGGAGCAGTAGGACAGGTGGTTTACGTCTCGTGAACCGGCGCATTGTACAAAAGCCACTGTGGATACCGCCTTTCCGTCCGAAGGGCGGACAATCGGCCCGCCACGCAGCCCGGTGGTTGCTGCCAGCCTTTCCATCATCATGTTGGTTATGACGTTGGGGAACTGGCCGAAGCCTAGCCTGTCAAGGCGGGCAGCGTCATAGGGCTGCCATCCTGTGGCCACTAATATCGAACCGCAATCAACGGTGATTTGCCGGTCGCACATCTGCAGGTCGATGGCCCCGTAGCGGCAGGCGGTGACGCATTTACTGCACTCGATGCCCCGGCATGTTTTACTGTCCACCGTGTAAATCTGTGGAAAGGCCTGCTCATGCGGCAGGTAAATGGCGCCGGTGTTGTTCCACCCATAATTAAAATCGTCCGGCCTCTGTACCGGGCAAACACCTGCACAGTCACCACAGGCCGTGCACCTGTCGTTCACCTTGCGGGGCGACAACCGGACCGTGGCCTTGAAATCGCCTTCCGTGCCCGAAATAGATTCCAGGCCGGCGTGCGTGAACACCCGTATCCGCGGATTGTTCCTGATGCGCTTGAAATTTAACTCGAGGCCGCAGGTAGGTGGGCACAGCTTGGGGAAATAGCGGTTCATCCTGATGGCCATGCCGCCCAGGAATGGTTCCTTTTCGATCAGAACTATGTTTTGGCCGGCGTCAGCCGCTTCAACCGCCGCGGTTATCCCGCTTACTCCTCCTCCCACTACCAGGATATCGGCTGAAATGACAGGCTCATCCATATCCGGCCAACGTCATCAGTCAACCAGTTGGATGACGTCCCTCTTAAACACCGACCATTTTGCGGAAGCGGGGTCCCAGCGGCAATTGACGAAACATCGCCAATTATCCTGGTCCAGCCGGGGGACATCCGCCCGGAAGTAATAACCGGGCCACCTGGTCTCTTCCCTGAAAAGTACAGAACGGACATGTGATTCGGCCTGCCACATCCTGTGCTGGTTCTCCCAGCACCGCATGAGCTCGTGCAGGTTTTCGGCCGCCAGTTTTTCTGCATCCTCACGGAGGAAGGCCAGCAGTTCAAGGCCCTTCTCCAGGGAAGAGTTTGTTGGTCGTAAACTGGGTGGAGGCGCCCCCTGCGTACTCATCCATGATCTTTTGCAGCCGGAACATGAACTGCTTCGGCTTGATATAGTTCTCGCTGACGTCCGGGTTGTCTGTCAGTTTGCCGTGCTGGTCAAATAGTTCGAGGGGCTTGAGCAGGCGATTCTTGAGGTCTTCGACCTGTGCAATATCGATTTTCACCGGCTCCGGATGGTCGACTATATAGGCAATCGCTGCTTTGGCGGCGATCCTTCCCTCGCAATGCGAGCCGTCGGAAAACTTGTGGCTGGATGCGCCGGACGCATCGCCTGCGCAGAATATCCCTTTCACCGTGGCCATGCGGTTATAACCCCAGAAGTACTCTTTGGGAGAAAGGTCTTCCGGGCCGCTGACCCAGGCTCCTGAGCTCCTGAATGCGAGCCGATGAAGTAAGGTTCGCAGGCCTGTATCTCTGAAGGCTTCTCCTCCGGCTGGTGTTGGTGCCTGCCCAGAGAATTGATTGGGAGATCGTCATATCCAGGAAATCTTCCCAGGCTTCCGATTCGACCTCTTTCATGCGTTTCCTTCGTTCTTTTTCATCGCTGATGGCGGCAGAGCATCCTGGCAATGGCCTCTTCAGTTCTCATGTACATGGGGCCTTTGCCCTCTTTCTGATCGAGCATCATCAGGTAATTTCTCAGGTTGGCGGGGATAGGTTTGGCCGATCCGTATGGCCCCCAGTTCTCAAGGTCTTTCTTTCGTTCTTGCATGTAGTCCTGGCCGAGAGCGTTGGTAGCGATGGACTTGAACAGCAGGAACCATGCGCCGACAGGCCCGTAAGCATCTTTGAAACGCACCGGGATAAAACGTACTTCCTGGCAGGTCATCTCACAGCCGCTCTTCAAAGTAAAATAGGCGCTTGAGCCGCTGTTGAAGGGGGGATACCAGCTTCTGCCTAGCCCTTCGCCCACCGAGCGCGGCCTGAATACGTGCACAGCTCCGCCCATGGCCACCAGGACTGCTTTGGCCCTGAATACGTAGAACTTATTTTCCGCGTGCTGAAACCGACGGCTCCCGCTACCCTGTCTCCCTCGATAAGGGGCTCCACTATAAATACACGCTCATAAATATTGTCATTTCCAATGGTCGCCAGTGCGTTGCGGGCAGCCTCTGCAACAATGTTTTTATATGATTCACCGTTGATCATGACCTGCCAGCCGCCTTCGAAAACGTAGTTGCCTTTTTCATCTTTCCAGATGGGTAGCCCCCACTTTTCGAAGAGGTGCACGGTGCTGTCCACATGGCGGGCAATATCATAGACAAGGTCTTCGCGGGCGATGCCCATCAAGTCGTTCCTGACGTAGCGTACGTAGTCTTCCGGGGTCTTGTCCCTGCTTTTCATGCCGACATACATATTGAGGGCGGAAAGCCCTGTGCGACTGCGCCGCTGCGCTCAATGGCGGCCTTGTCGACCAGCGTTACCTTCAGGTTGTGCTTTTTGGCCCAGTAGGCCGCCTCCACGGCGGCTCCACAGGCGGCCATGCCGCCGCCAATGATCAGCAGGTCGGTGTTAACTTCTACGGTCTGTATATCTGACATCATCGGTGTCTCCCGAAATTCATTTCTTGAGTGTCGGCAGCTTTTCGATACCCAGCGATTCCGGCTCGGTAAAGAGGAGGGGACTCTTCAGGTCCTCTGCCTCAGCAACAGTTTGGAAGCCCCCGTCGGGTACGGCCGATCCCTCGGGAGTAGTCCGCGTGCGAAACTTAAAGCGCTTGATGGACCCGTTGCGGAATTTCACAGTCCACAGGATGCTGTCGCTGCCTCTAAGCGGCGTAACACTCGCTCCCAGCGGTACAAAATCGGCATATCCTCTGACCGCGATGGCCTGCTGGGGACAAATTTTCACACAGCTATAACACTCCCAGCACATGGAAGGATCACGGTTGTACGCCTTTTGAGTATCTGCGTTCAGTGCCATCAGGTCATTCGGGCAGATGTACTGGCAGGCGGTCTTGTCCTTGCCCTTGCAGCCGTCGCACTTGCTCATTATTACGAAACTTGGCATAGCTTTTTACCTCTTTTACATATAACCGAGGCCGCGCAAACGTTTCATCATTTTTTCTTTATCCTGGCGCCGGCCTGCTCTCTCTGTAGTGTGTTCGAGGTCCTGTTCCCAGGCAGGGACGCCGGGGGCCGCTATTGCGCTGGTGGTCTTGGCTCCCAGCGAACGGTAACCTTTCTCGTACAGAATGCAGTAGGGTATTTTAAATACCTGGTACGTATTCCACAGGTCCCTTTCCGTGAAGTGCAGGATGGGCTTGATGCGGACGTGTTCGGGGATGAGATAAGCAGCCTCTTTTTTCTCAAAATAATCATCCTCGGCGCGGGCGTTCTGCTCGTCCCGCCTCAGCCCCTGGAAAATTGCCTTGACCCCAAACTGCTCAATATACATGTTGAACATGACTGTTTTCATCAGGTGATTGCCGGTGTATGATTCCGCCTCGAAGGGAAAAGTGTCTTCCTTGTAGTCGATACGCTTCAGTTCAGCCTGGTTCCTCTCGTTCAGGTCCTTGACCTTGACGATGTTATTTAATTTGCCGCCGGCGGCCTTGATAACATCGTCGTTGCGCATCCACGTCAGGTCCAGTTTCCATTCTGCCGCATATCGGTTCATGAAATCGTGTATCTCATCGAACGTATCAAATTCGTCGATGGTCATGACCTTGGGGAGCTTAATTTTATCCTCTGCGCAGACCTGGCGGATGATCCAGAGTGCAAGGGTGCTGTCCTTGCCGCCCGTCCATGTGATAGCCATGTCGTCTATTTTGAACTTGGTGAATGACTCCCGCACAACTTCTTTTGATTTATCGACAAGCGCCTTGCAATTCTTTTCCAGGTCAGTCATTGTATCCTCCCGTTTCATATCTTTGTCCATCGTCTTATTCTTGGTTTTAGCATTGCTTCCAATGTGGCTGTTTCTGTAGAAGACCGCGCAATATTGTTTAGCTCACCGGGGTCTTTCCTGAGGTCATATAGCTCCGGCGATTTGGTATCCGCCCTGTAGATAAGTTTCATGTCCCCCTTGCGGCAAAAATACACGTCTTTGCCGATATCGCCGCCTTTGACGCTTTTCTGGTCGATGGCTTCCCCGAAGGCGCATTTATTGGCGTATTTGCATGCAGGCAGCAGGGATTGGCCTTTGAATGACTGAGGCGGTTCGAGCCCGAACAGGTTCAGGATGGTCGGAGGTATATCTGCGCTGCTGACAACTTCGCCCCGGCATGAATTTCCTCCTGTCCCATATATAAGGAGGGGAACATCGATCAGTTCCGAATATAGCTTATCGTCGTGGGACAGGCCGCCGTGTTCGTTGAATTCATCACCATGGTCGCTTGTAATGATAACGGCCGTGTCCTTGAGGATACCCATGCCGTCCATTGATCGGAAGAACGATTCTACATAGGTATCGACTTCCCTGACGTGGACGTCATACAATTTCTTCAGCAGCGCCACTTTTGCAGGGTCGGAGACATCCCTCTTCAGCAGAGTGTTCTCGAATAGTTCATACATTTCATCCTGGTTGATGGTTATGGACGGGTCTACCATGTCGACATAGCGCCTTTCGGGCATATAGGGTTCATGGACATCCATGTAATGGAGCCAGAGAAAGAATGGGGCATAGGTTTTTGATTTAGTGTGTTGCGACAACCAGTCCGTAACCTTTTTGTTAATGACATTGCCGCGTATGTAAGGTATGCGCTCGTCATCGAGGTCATCATCCAGGGAGTCATAGAAGGTATCCCATCCGCGGTCCCAGCCGAGCATTGCGCTGCAATAAGGGTTGGAATGGAATCCTGCGGTATAAACGCCTACCTGTTTCAGAACTTCCGAGACCAATGTGCGCCGGGGATCCAGCCCTTCCGGTTTGCCGTAATCAAGGTAATAACCCGAACACAGGATGGCGGGAAAGGATGCCTGGGTATACGGCCCTGCGCTCTGGCACCCGGTGAACACCGTGCTGCGGTCTTTGAGGGAATCAATGAACGGGGTCAATCCCCTGGTATTCCCGTACAGCCCGAATACATCCTTCCGGGTTGCATCCAGTGTTAATAAGACAACATTTTTCATAGCTATTATTTACTGAAACAGGGGCCGGGCTTTAATATCCCAGCCGTTTCATCCTTGATTCCATCTTCTTCTTTTTGTCGGCATTGGTTGAACTGGGCCTGGGAGCCTGGACGGCATCCGATTGGTCGGTGGACAGTTCACTGGAAGCTGTGCCTTTCACCAGCATTTCTGAAGTTCTGCCGGAGATAGGTCTCAAATTAGGGTTGAATGCTTCAGGTCCGTATAGCCTGTTCCACATGTCCATTTTATCTGTATCAAACTTCTTGCCCTGCAGGCCCGGGTAGTCGGGATCAAAGCGATGGCAGCGGAATGTGCAGTTACTCAGACCATAAGGTGAAAGGGTGTCCCTGTGATTGTAAAAAGGCACTATGTATTCCCAGACGATTTCGCCGGTGGGGTTTACTTCGAGGAAACGCCCCATACCGCCTTCGCAGATCAGGGTGTTGCCGTTGGGCTGCCTTTCAGCGCCGCCGATATAGGTTGTAACGAAATCTACCGGGTTCTCCGGCCTGTATTCCCACTCAACTTCATTGGTTTTGGGGTTTACTTCGAGAACACGGCTGCCCTCCGGTGGGAAATAATCGACGTTGTACCTGTTGTTATTAAGCACAAGAATGTTGCCATTGTCGAGCATTGTCGGGTTGTGCGGCATGGAAAGGAAACCCTTGCCCCAGCGCCACTTAATATCGCCGGAATTTCTGTCGACGATAAAGAGGTTATCGCAGCCGAAGGAGCAGATCATCAGGTCGCCATTGGGCAGTTCTTCCAGTGAATTGAGCCCTACCCAGGCCAGCCTCATCTGCAGCGGTGCGAAACAATCAAGTTCGTAATCAAAATGCTTGTAACCTATCCACTCCCAGGCTATTTTACCTTGTGGAGTGATCTCCTGTATTACGTTGCCGTGCAACGGTAAATCTGCTCCAGAATACTCTTGGGCGAAATCCCGCCCTGCACTTTGGCAGCCACATCTTCAGGTAAGGGTACATATTTCATAATCATGGTATTGCCGTTCTTAAGGCGTACGCGGTCATGGGCATCCATGTTATCCTGATCATATTTCCAAACAACTTTGCCATCCCAGTCAATCTCGACGACGCTTTTGCATACCGTCGGTACTGATGATGGCGGGGCGCCCACGTCTTCAATGCCGCAAAGTATGTTGCCGCTGGGAAGCAGGTCGGCGTGCAGTCGAACCCATCCCGGCAGCTTCCAGCGGTGTACGAAACGGCCCTGCATATCGATTAGCCAGGCGCTGCCCGGGACCTGTGTCATGGGGCTGAACATGGTGAAGCCGTTATACGCTTTGTGCGGCTGATATTCGGTGACAGATTGCAATGCTCTTCTTGCTGGTGACATATGTATTTACCTCCTCTCAGTGTGAGAAATAGTTATACTTGCCGGATTTAAATCTATTACTTTGAATAAGGATTAGCAATACTCAGGCCGTAGTATTTTCGCAAACGGTTATGGAGTTGACGGGTGGTATTATGAATGTGGGGGCCGGCTTCCGCGATACTAATTCAACTACTATCGCAGTAGTAGGGTGGGGATTAGGTCAGTAGTGGGCTATCAGCCATGCCGCCGCTTCGCCGCGCGTGTGCAGGCACACCTTTTTCATGACGTTGCGCATGTGTACTTTGACCGTGTTCTCAGATATTGACAGGGCCGCCGCTATATCCTTATTAACATTGCCTTTACCGACCAGTGAAAGCACCTCCCTTTCCCTGTTTGTCAGCAATGGCACACGGACATGTACCTTTTTCTGCAGCCCGTCAAAAGCATTCAATACGTTATTTGCCATTTGGGGTGAAACCACCAGGTCGCCATCGGCAATTAATGTAATGGCTTTTATCAGGTTGTCAACACTGGTGTCCCGGGTGATGTATCCCGATGCTTCATGATAAATAATTGTGCCCAGGTCCCTTTGCTCATTAGGCCATCCGAACATGAGTATTTTTACATCGGGCGTATCACGATGAATGAGTGGTATTGCCTCATTGTACGGGCAAGCCCGTATTTCAGAATCGAGTAGTATGACGTCCGGCTTTTCACGCTGGGCTATTTTAATCAGCTCAAATCCTGTGCTGCACACCCCTGCCACATGTATCTCTGCATCAGCTTCCAGCAATTTTGGCAGGCTTTTACAGATGATATCCATGGTGTCTGCAACAATTAGTTTTATCACAGCAACTCCCGATTTTCTGAGGCCGCACGTATAAAAAGGCCGTAATAATACCAGGGTATTAGCCGCACAAACACTATATCAAGCAATATTCATAATATCAAGGTTCAGCATCAGACTTCGAAGTATTATCAAAATATAACCCTTCGTTGGTATTGCCAACTGCCGGAATTAGGACTAGATTAAGTTGATTTATGCAGCGAAGGGGGTAATCCACCTGATGCAAGAGAAAGAGAGATACAAGGTCGGCGGAAGGGGAGCTGTATTTGTACTTATTATCCTTTTCCTGCTCTATGTCCTGAACTTCGCTGATAGGGCCATAATGTCAATAGTGCTTGAGCCTATGAAGAAGGCCCTGCAATTGAACGACGCACAGGTTGGGGCCACGCAATCCATTTTCCTTCTTGGAGTGGGCCTGCTGATGATACCCGGCTCAATTCTTGTGGAAAGATGGAGCCGCCGCAAGACGCTGGGGGTCATGGCCATTATCTGGAGTCTGGCTACCTTTGCCACCGGCCTTGGCACAAAATTCTGGCACCTGATGACAGCCCGTTTCACGGTTGGCATTGGGGAAGCGGGCTATAACCCCGGTGGCACAGCCTGGTTGTCCCTGGCCTTTTCGAAGAAAGTAAGAGGAAGGATACTGGGCATTTTCCAGTCGGCAGGCCAGTTGGGAACGGCTTTAGGGCTTATGATTGGGGGGTTGCTTGTGACGCAGACCGGCGATTGGCGGGTTCCTTTTTATGTTTTTGCCATACCGGGTGTCATATTAGGCATTCTAACCTTCTTCCTTCCGGACTATGCAACGATACGTGAAAAAGGCGAAGGTGTAATTAACAGGAAATTTTTTTCCGAGGTATTCAGTCTTTTTAAAATTAAGACATATACTCTCAACGTGATAGCCCAGTCCTTCTATGCCTTTGTCACTTTTACCTTGATCGGGTGGCTGCCTGCCTTGCTCATGAGATCGTTTGGTATAGATGCATTCCAGGCGGGAATGATCAATGGGTTGACCGGGTTGATAGTCATAATAAGTGCGCCTCTGGGTGGTTTTCTGGGTGACAGGTGGCAGAGGAAGAAAGCAGGTGGCAGGGCCTATTTCCTGGTAGTTGCCATGCTGCTTTATTCAATTACCGGCATCCTGATGATTGTTTCAACCGGTGGCCTGCTGCCAATATACATTGTGATGGCGCTGGTAACCGCATTTTGCTCAGGGTTGGTATTGCCGGGCTTGTTCGCCCTGTGGACCGACGTATTGCCGGCCAAACACCGTACCACCGGCATCGGTATGGGTACTATGATTTCACTAATTATAGGTGCCGTTCCGGGTCCCTTGTTTCTCGGCTCGGTTTCAGATGCGTTTGGCGGTGGTGCTTCCGGCTTGAGAGAGGCATTTCTGTGCTTGATGCCCATGGCATTCGTAGCAACAATAATGTACTTTTTCATGTCCAGGTATTATCCTGCAGACAGTGCCAATATCAGCGACGAAGTATTTGCAGAAAAATGACCTTGATCGCGGATATTTGTCACACGGTCTGAACATAGTGCGCTCGGACCCGTGGCAGATTCGTTTCAGCGGTAAATGTCTTTACGTTGAGCGACCGCTACTATCCAGACCGTAAGTTCATTATCCTGGATTGAATATACCATCCGGTAGCGTCCTTGCCTGATGCGATATCTTTCTTGTCCGGTCAACTTTTCACAGCCCGGTGGGCGGGGATCGCTGGATAGTGACTTAATTCGCTGGAGAATCTTCTTGATATCTTTTTGAGGAATTACTCTGAAGTCCTTTTCAACCGAACTTTTGAAATAGACTTTATATTCGCCCATCTTTTTTTAGCCTTTTGACCATTTCGTCGTAGCTGATCAGGGGTTCTTTCTCACGCACTTCAAAAGCCGTAATATCCGCAGCATCTTCTGCCAGTGCCTCTCGGACCGCATCGTTTACAAGGTCCGATAGCGATCGCGAGATGGAAACGGCCTTCAACCGAAGAGCCCTGTGCAAATCGGGATCCAGATATATAGTGGTACGTTTGCTTTGTTTATCCATAATAGCATTCCCCCATGTTGGCTAATCCATAACATAGTAGCATCATAGCGTCAAAACGTCTAGATGTCTTAATGCGTACCCATGCAGTCGTGTTGCCTGGAGTGTTTATCGCAGTATTCCCATCATCGTGATACAATCTTGAGATTCTGATACTTGGTGCTGAAAGGATATCAACTGAACCCGTGATAGATACGCAATCTCCCGCGGAAACGAAGGCAGCTTCGCGCCTGCTCTTCGTCGACAACTGGCGTCTGGCGCTGATTATCCTCGTGGTCGTGCACCACGTGGCCCTTGTCTACGGGGCGGGTTCGCCATTCTACTACATGGAGCCTCCGTACCAGGACCCCTGGGCCTTCCTGACGCTGCTAATATTCGTGCTAGTCAACCAGTCCTGGTTTATGGGTGCCTTCTTTCTGATTTCTGGGTACTTCACACCACAGGCCTTCGACAATAAGGGAGCAGGCTCTTTCCTTAAGGACCGGTTGCTTCGTCTTGGCATTCCCCTGGTAATATTCATATTTGTTCTCAGCCCGGTCTCGTACATTGGCGTTTACAACATGCCCGCCAGTTTGGGCGGGATCACGGGACCGTTTGCCTGGGACCAATACCCCAAACTCCTCGGTCCGGGAATTCTCTGGTTCGTTGAAATGCTGCTAATCTTCGATTTTGGCTACGCTGCATGGCGCAAGCTGACAAAGAATCGCACCTCAAAGGTGCGGCCGGTACAGGGCCGCCCCGCTATTTGGCGATAGGCATCTTCATCGTGGTACTGGCGCTGGCGAGCTATTTGCTGCGGATCGTGATGCCGATGGGAAAATCCACTCCTGTGCTTGGCTTTCCGACTCCCGGTTACATTCCTCAGTACCTGAGCTTATTTGTACTGGGTGTTGTCGCATATCGTCGCAACTGGTTCGAGACAATCCGCAACTCGATGGGCAACATGGGCCTGGCTGTAGCGGCGGGGGCGACAATCCTGCTGTTTCCGCTTGCAACCGGCGGCAAATTGTATTTTCTCGGCAATGGGACCTGGCAATCCGCCGTCTACGCGCTCTGGGATTCGACCGTTGCGGTTGGGATGTGCCTGGGTCTGATCACGGTGTTTAGACGTTTATTCAACCGGCAGGGAGGGCTCGCCGCTTTCCTTTGCCGGCATGCCTATACCGTATTCATTATCCATACCCCGGTTCTCGTTTTCCTTGCGCTGGCGCTGCGGGGAATCGATCTTGAGCACCTGCTTAAGTTCCTTCTCGTATCAATCATCGCGGTCCCGCTTTGCTTTGCTGTTGCCTGGCTGGTACGAAAGATCCCGTTCGCATCGCGGATTCTCTAACCTGTGACAGTAATTTCATTTTGCGAGGTTGACATGAAAAACAAGCTGTCCAAATCTGCATTGATCACCGGTGCATCGTCGGGCATCGGTGAAGCCTATGCGCGGCTGTTGGCTTCGCTGGGCTACGATCTTGTTATTGTTGCCAGGCGCAAAGATCGGCTCGTGTCCATTGCTGAAGAGTTGCGGGTAAAATACGGCATATCAGTGACCGTGCTGGAGGGTGATCTCTGCAATGAAGATGACCTCGTCTCAATCGAAGAACAAGTCCGTGGTATCTCCAATCTCACGGTTCTCATCAACAATGCCGGCTTCGGTACTCTTGGCCCGTTTGCCGATGTGGATATCAGCAAGTCTCTGGATATGATTGCTCGTGCACGTAACAGCGCCGACTCGTCTGGTTAAAGCCGCTCTGCCCGGCATGCTTGCCCGGCATGAGGGCAGTGTAATCAACGTGGCTTCGGTGGCGCCCTTCTTGCCTGTGGCAGGTAACGTGATCTACAACGGAACGAAGTCCTATTTAATTGCATTCTCTGAGTGCCTTCAGTTGGAAGTGAAGGGTGCCGGCATCAGGGTGCAGGCGCTTTGCCCCGGATTTACCCGCACCGGTTTTCACTCGGTTGACGAATTTAAAGACGTCGATTTTTCTACCATCCCTGCTTTCATGTGGATGCAGGCAGATAAGGTAGTGGAGCAATCCTGGCGGGCCTTGGGAAAGAAGGTTATCTTCATTCCCGGCTTTATTAACCGCATGACCTGTACGCTCTTTAGCGGATTATTTAGATACGTCGCAAGCAAAAGACCTGTTAGGCCCGCGGTTCAGAAAAAATAGTAGCTCGATATTGAAAGGACACTATCCCGCTGCCCTGGATTTCATGCTTTCGGAACAATGCCTTTCTTCTGCTCCATATTTACTGGTCGGCCTTTAGCGTCCCTTCAGAGAGGGCTTTTTTGAATATTTTGATGGATTCGCCGACACCCCGGGCAAGCGGCGTAACCCGAAGTGCTCCCAGCAATGCGATAAGGGGCGCATTATCAATCTGCTCCGGGAATGGAAGCGGTTTATCATCGTAGGTAATGGTCCCCCTGGCAGATGGTTCAGCGGCCTCGATCTCCCTGATAATATCGTCCACGCCAACTGTCTCGCCTCCCAGGTTAAAGACTTCGGCTCCCTTAAAGTCCACCCGGGCGGCGTCAATGTAAGCCTTGGCTGCGTCATCCGCGTACTGGAAGCCAAATCGGCCTCCGTAAGAGATGTTATAGGGCTTTCCCGCTGCCGCAGCGAGCATGGCCTTGGTGGGAGTTGACGTAAGGCCCTGGTCCCTGCCGGGGCCGTAGACTACATAAGGACGTATCCCAATACTTGAAATACCGTTATCCAGCCAGTAAACCCGCGCCGTTCCTTCATTTGCCTGCTTATAAACACCGTAGTGCGAACGCGGTTTTAGAGGCGCATCGTGCGTCAGTATCCCGGCTGGATATTCGCTTCCCAGGCCGTAAACGGCCGTGCTGCTGGCATAAACCACACTGCGGATGCCGCACCGTCCGGCTGCCTCGAATATATTTACCGTTCCCTGGACGTTCACTGCGGCGCCCAGCGGCGGATCGGCTTTGCAGAAAGGGAGCTGCATGGCGGCCAGGTGTATGATGTGCGTAATTTTGTTCTCGGACAGGGCGTGTTCTATGGCTTTTATGTCGGTGATGTCGCCCGTGATGAATTTAACACCGGATATTTCCTTCTCGCTCATGATCAATTTCAGGCGGTGCATCGATCCTCCCCTGACCAGTGCGCATGTAAATACACCTTCACGCACGAGATTGCGCACCACCCAGGCCCCGATGCAGCCGGTTGCTCCCGTGACCAGGAAACGTTCCCATTTCCATTCCTCCGGCTATTCACCCATCCGCAATCGACCAGAAGGTCGGTGCCGGTGATGAACGACGCTGCATCGCTCGCCAGGAAATATATCGACTCGGCGATCTCGGATGGATCGGCCCAGCGTTTGAAGGCCTGCTCGGCCTCTCTCAGTTTCTTGACTTCTTCATAGGACTTCCCGGTTTTCGCCGATTCTATCTTTATATCGCTCCTGAGCATGGGCGTATCCACTGAGCCGGGACTTACCGAATTTACACGTATGTTCCATGGGGCGAGCTCCCAGGCAAGCGCCCTGGTGAGCGCGATTATTGCTCCTTTCGTTGCGCCGTAAAGTGAATGATCGATTTGTCCCACATGGCCCGAGACCGAGCCCATGTTCACAATTGAGCCGCTCTTCTGTTTCTTCATTACGGGAATTACGTGTTTGCAAAAGAGGAAAATGCCCCCCAGGTTAACATTTACAACGCGCTGGTATTCATCCCAGAGGATCTCATCCAGGGGGCGCACCAGCACGATCCCGGCGTTGTTATTCAGCACGTCGATACGGCCGTGCATCTGCATTATTTTTTCTATGGACGAGGCGACATCATTTTCGCTTCGCTACATCGCATTGCCAGAAGGCGCAATCTCCGCCTGCGGCATTAATCTCATTCTTGACTTCATTGCCTCGATCTGAGATGTCCAGCATGACGACAGCGTATCCTTTGTGTGAAAACAATCGTGCAACAGCTTCGCCTATGCCGTTAGCGGCGCCCGTAACAACTGCAACATTCTTTGATGAATTCATCGTTTCACCTTCCGTCAAGTCCCAGTATTTTTCGTGCCTGCTGCACGCTGGCAACCGGCCTCCCCAGTGAGCGTGAGATCGATGCGATTTCGTCCACCAGTTCGTGTGTTTTTGCCTCCTTGCCTGACTTCAAATAGGGGTAATCCTCGGTCCCCACGCGCACGTGATCTCCCTGCAGGATGGCAGCCGTGAGTATCTTGATCTGGTCCTCATGCATGATACTGACCGCAACTGCGCAGCCCGGAGGAAGCAGCCTGCGGCGGTACAGGTATTCCTCGATGGTGGGTGGTGACCATGTGCCTCCCGGCCAGCCGAAAAACATCGTGGTTATATAGGGAGGCTTGAGCAGCTTCTTACTAATTAGATAATTCAGGTTCCATATGGACCCTGCATGCCACACCTCGAACTCAGGCGCAACGTGGTATTTAGCGCAGAGCCTGGCGTATTTCTCAAGTTCCTGCTTCGAATGGAGCTTGAGGCAATCAACCTTGGCAAACGCTTCATCATGGTGGTTCAGTATTATTGAGAGCATGTCGGCTTTTTCCCTGTAGACGTCCATCCGCTCTTCAATTTCCAGGCTGGACATGCCGCACTGGACTATGATGTCGCACGAGGAGCGCACGGCGCGGATGACCTCTATCCATTGCCCCTCGGCATGTGTGTGGAGTACCGTGGCGCCCTTCTGCAGGCAGCGTTTAGCTTCCTGGGCTATCGCTGCCGGCGTCCGGGGATATTCCACGTCGGGCTTCAGCCAGCAAATATTGGGGGTCGCGACGATGATAAGTGGGTCCATTACATTCTCCTGGTATCAAAATTATCGTTTTCCGGCAGCCGCCGCATCAAAGGCTGACTATATGCTTATCCAGCGATGTGATCTTGCGGCATCCGGACTCGGTGACTACATAACAATCTTCTACACCGATAAGTATCTTTCCAAAGGACTCCCATGCTTCGATTTCAAACACCATATTCTTTTCAAACGGGCGGTCCATCACCTGCAGCGGGCCGAAAAGGTGCTGCTCCTCGCATTCCAACCCGATGCTGTGCCCGATGGCAAAAGTCATCCCCTCAGTCTTCATGGTTTTATAGAATGCAGTAGCTTCCGCATTGAGTTCCTTGATATTCACCCCGGGCTTGACCTTCTTTTCGTAATACTCTTGCAGCACGATAAGACGGTCGATGATCTCCGCCGCCTCTTTTGGTACGGGACCTAAAACAACGTGGCGGTTTACGTCGGAAACATATCCCTTGTACACCGCGCCAAAATCAAAACGGGCGATATCACCCTTTTTTAACACTGTCCCGATGCCCGGGGCCTCAGGATCGGATTCTCCGATACTCAGCGTCAGGTGGTCCCATACCTCGGCGCCCTCCTCGATAATCGTTTTTCGCGCCAGCATGAGGAAATCGTTATCGGTCATGCCCTTTTTAGCCGCTTTGATACAGGCCGTGATGGCCTTCTCCGTAATCTGCGTGGCTTTTTCAATGCGCCGGATCTCCTCTTCGCTTTTGATTAATCGCATTTCCAGCAGGACTTCATCTGCCATTACAACTTCAGCTGGCGGGACTTTTCTGAGCAATATAGTCGAGCACGTATTTGGGAGCCAGGGATTCGACGCCGATCCGCTTGCCTTCCATTCCCCATTTCTTTATCTTGGCCATGATGGCCCGGACGGTCTCTTTCTGCCCGATAGTCCCCTTGTGATCGGCTATCCAGGAAAACTTATCCACGCTTTGAAACAGGTCCCAGTTAAACAGGGACGAGTCGCCGTCACGGTTGACCATCGCTACATTGGGATATTGATTGCCCAACGCGAATAAAATTGGATTCGGGCTGGCATGCAGAACGGGCATGCCGCTGGTATAAAAAACATTGACGGGACTTGTAACGATCATCAGGTCGAGATTGTGTTTATTGAGCGTTTCCTGCATGCGTTTGCGGTCATAACCTATCGGTGTCATGCGTTTCACCTCCGGCAGCCGTTTATTTATGGGAATATGTGCGGCAAGTTTGTGTAAAATACTTACTGTTCCTGCGGTCTTCTCTATCGCTGCTAAATCTTCGCGGGTGACGGCTTTTCCCGTCTGGGCCGATAAATATCCCATCAGGACCGCGGCGATTGCGTTTTTCGCCTGCTCGGGAGTAAAATCCGGCTCTCTGTTTTCCAGGATGCACTTCGCAAAATACTCATCCTCGCAGCGCATTGAAATGTTGTAGTATGAAGGAAACGGGGCGTGTTCAATGTCCGGTTCGTACCATTGATTTTTATTTGCTCCCATTGCATCATGGCTTGAAAAAATGCGGACGGGTTTCTCCCACATGTGATTTTCTACAATTGTCCCCTTGCTTCCGTAAATCTCCAGGCTGTTAAATGCAGGGGTCACCTGCGTGAAGCTGACCACGACTTCCGCCACAATTCCCTGGCCGAAGCGGGCCATTGCCAGGGCGTTGTCCTCTGCCTTTTCGGGCAGATTTATTGCCTGTTTGGAAAGTGTCACATAGATGGATTCCACATTATCTTCCAGAATCCATTGGAGAGCCGCGAATTTATGCGCTCCCATGTCCATAAATGCCCCGCCGCCGGCCTTGATCGGGTCTCCTTTCCAGAAGTCCGGCTGGCTCAACCCCTCAAGTTCATTTACTCCTTCGTAGGCTCTCACCAGGTTGACATCGCCGATCAATCCCTGCTTGATGGCATCGTGGATATACTGGTGTGCGGGCAAGAAACGGTGGTTTTCTGCGATCATGAATTTTACGCCGGCTTCCTTTGCTGCCTTTATCATCCGGTCGCAATCTTCGAGTGTTGTCGCCATGGGTTTTTCACACAAAATATGCTTACCCGCCGCGGCAACCCGTGATACCAGGTCGGCATGGAACGCATGCGGTACCATGATCAGGACAGCATCGATGTCACTCTTGAGAAATTCGTCCAGGTCACTGTAAGCCTGCATCTTATTGGCCTTGTATCTCCTGGCCACCTTTTCTGCGCGCTTCTGGTTTTTGTCATATACCGCAACAAATTTTAGATATGGTGAGTTGGCACACGCAGGGCCATGGAAATCCCACACGGATCCCACTCCGATTACACCGAATTTGACGTATTTGCCTTCAGGTTCGCCATCCGCCTTGCGCACCGATTTACCTTTTGCGAGCGGCTCTTCCTGGACGGTCCCACCTGCGGCTAACGGGGATTGACCGGGCTCTAGATCCAATTCCTCCCGGATCAAGTCAACAAGGGTCCGGAATTTGATTGCGTCAGGCAGATTTCCGTCGACTTTCAGGTCTCCGTTCATGTACGCCGCGGTGGCATCAACCTGGCCCGTGAAGATTCCCGCGCCCAATTGTGCAGTCATCTCCAGCGTTATGTCGGGCGTCTTAATATCTCCTGCGCCCATCTCGAATTTGCCGTTCTGGATATTCAGCCATACGTCGGGATAGCCGGAAAATTTAAACTGAAACTTGCGGTTAAACCCCGCCACTTCATCCCTGGTTTCATCGATACTATTGGCGACCTGGATAAACAGAGTGAAATAATCCTGGAGGTCGTCCAGGCTGAATGTCCCGCCTTCAATCCGCTCCAGCATCCTCTGCTTTAAAGCCTCGTCAACTGCCTGCATATTATCTACTTTCCATCCCATAATGACTTACTGCATACCTCCTTCAGATTGATATCTCAAACAATGAAAAGAAAGCTACTCAAAATAAATTGGGGGAACGCTAAACAGGCGTATCTTAAGGTCTCTAATATTATTTGTCAATCAGGTATGCCCGTCCGTTGGATTGGTAGTACGTCACTCATGGGAATGGCACAAGCCGCTATGTTGTTACCACTGCGCAAAACATCGGGATGTTCATCCGGCCATGCATACGATTATGCTATGCCATTTTGTATTTTGATCTTGATGGCAAGTGATGAATCCCTGCCCGTGCGGAATGCAATCATGATAAATTGAACATGAGATTGCGCTGACAAAGAGTCGATTTTAACGGCAGAGCGCCAAGTCCGAAGCGACGCTCATGTGGTATCCTGAAACCATGTTTATGCCAATAAACACTGCCTGCCCTTAATTAACCGCTGATGGCAGTGTAGACCACAAGATAATGCAACACCGCTCCAATAATTACGAGCAGGTGAAATACCTCATGGAAACCAAAGATGCCCGGGAAAGGATTCGGTCTTTTGCTGGCCCAGATGATTGCTCCGAGGATATAGATCAAACCACCGACGAATAGTAGTACTATTGAATGGACTGGCATGACTGCCACCAGTTGTTGCAGGGGTATGAGAGCCATCAAGCCCATTAAAACATACACGGTGGCGGCTAACCAGCGCGGCCCGTGCAAATACACCAGTTTGTAGACTACCCCAAACACCACCAATAGCCATTGTGCTGCTATGATACCCCAGCGCCAGTAGCCATTTAAATAAATATAGCATATCGGTGTAAAAGTGCCTGCTATCATGAAAAAAATTGCAATATGATCTAGCCTTCGCCACGGGTTCAGGTCATCCTGAACTCCTCTTTGCCCGTGATAAATCGAACTACAACAAAAAAGGAAGATGGCACTCAGGCTATATGCACTGGACAAAATTATTTTTGTCACGGAACCGCCCGAGTTGCATAGCAATATAATGTAGCCTGCCAGCGAGGTTATGCCACCGGCAAGATGCGAAAAGAAATTAATAAGGTCGGATTTCTGGAAAGCCAAGCTATCCCCTCCTTAAAGTCACATCGGTGAAAAAATGCATGAGGAAGAAGCCGATTGTTCCACACACTTTCTTGAACCCCTTGAATGAACTATACAGTGTCAAGATTATAAATGGTCAATCTTTACATTGTCAAGATAACCTGAAAACAAAATTAGATATTACCTTTACTATTTAATAGCTATATTGATAGTCTTATACTGAAAGGAGACAAGTTTTGAGGGGAGATTTCCCGCGTTGTACGCGACGGCTGGCCCAAGCGTACAATATGCAGAACTTTTTCTCTATTCTTTAATCTGCCCAATTAAAATATTTCTTGAGCGCAGCACCCGCGCGATTGTCAAGAAGTATTCACAAAGAAACCAGTCAACATGCTGACTTCGGCAGATATGAGATTTTAGGTCAAATGATAGCTCAATAAAGGGACAGTAATCGTTGCCCGCGGGCAGAAGTGGCGGTATGACCTCTCCAAAGACAGACATCAACCGCCTGTTAGGCGTTAAGCCCCATTGGCAATCAGCCATTCCATCGCTTCTTCGTAAGAAGCGAATGCCTGGATATTCAAGCCTCTGTTCTGGGAGCATAATGCGAAGAATGCTGCATCGTCAAATCGATGAATTGGACAAAGTACGGCCGTCTTTCGAGCAAAGACCTTTCGAAGGTTGCTGATTTCAGCCGCCAGGTGCCAAAGTTCGGTTACAGACATTTCTACATTCGCCTTACGCGTATCTAGAATGATATTGTAATCGACCAAAGGATCCGACACTGACGCGATCTCCGTTAGAAGTTTCCTGCTCTTTTCGAAATCGAGCCGCCCTTCTGGAGTCGCCGTGATAAAGTCTTGCGCGTGGATAATTCTGATATCAGTCGCCATTGCGGCCTCCTTCCACGTCTGTTAACCCCTAACCTCATCCCACGTCTCCCATTTGCACCGGCCAGTGCCTGCTACCGACAATATAGTTCAAGGTCCGGGTATTGTCAATGAATATGAAGCACAAACAAGATGAAATCCAGCCTGATATATAATTTACATCGGACTTAGCCGTCTCCGTATTCACGAGCTCACGTTTTTTCCCAACCGCGAGAATAATTTCATAGCATTACAGCACTCGATCGCTTTCAGGGTCTCGCTCTGCGGTCCAAAGTATTCCTGCAGGCCTTTTATGCCAGACGCTGCAATATAGTCCGGTGCGAAGCAATAGTCGGT
The DNA here is from genome assembly GCA_963827985.1 of uncultured Chloroflexia bacterium. GTDB lineage: Bacteria > Chloroflexota > Dehalococcoidia > GIF9 > UBA5629 > JAFGLP01. Next base: position 82,628 of record CAWHDI010000040.1, read on the forward strand.
GCCGAAAAGAATATGTGAGTCATCCACCAGTTCCTGCAGAGAGCGCAGGCAGTGGGCGGATGCCGATAGGGCGGTATCATAATACAAATTCTTGAGATAGTTGATCATGCCTTTTGGAGCGATCTGTTTAATAAAGTCCGCAAAATCCCGGTGCTGCTCTCCCAGCAGTATACGGGAAACCAGGTAAGGGACTGTGCCGCCGGCATGTGCCAGGATGTAAGTAATGTTGGGGTACTTGTCAAATGTGCCGCTGTATAGCAGGTTCGTTACTGCACGGGTGGTGTCGTGTGGTGCATCGACCAGGAATGGGGGCAGGGCGAGTTTAGCCGTTTTCCACCCGGGTATCGCTGTAGGATGTATACATACGATGGCTTTTCGTGCATCAAGCTCTTGGAATAGTTTGTCGAAATTGGTATCTCCTAGGTAGATGTTATCGATGTTGGTGAGCAACCCGACGCCGTCCAGCCGAAGAACGTCCATCGCGTAGTCCAGTTCCCTGATAGCGGAGTCTACATCTGGGAGTGGAAGGCAGGCAAAGAAGCCAAAGCGGCCCGGATACTTATTGATCAGTTCTGCGAAAAGTTCGTTCATGCGCCGCGCAAGATCGCGCGTGAATTTGATGTCTCCGAAATAAATGCCGGGGTCCGTAATTGACCCCATGGCAGTGGCGATGCCGCAATCATCCATGTAGTTCAGTGCCATGCCTGTGTCCCATGCCGGAAAATCCCTTCCCAGGGACGTATCGACACCGACGCTGGATAGTGCATCCAGATATTCCTTTGGCACGATGTGATGATGCACGTCGATGCGAAATGCCGGTCCTGCCATTTTAGCCTCCTGGTAGCCTGGTACTCTCAATTCATAGCTTATTACAATTTGCTACGTGTGACGAAACTGCCTGCCATGAAATTTATTCTCGCATATGTGACCGCTGTGGTAAAGTCTGTATCACACATCACTAGTCCTTCGGATGTATAAAGGCATAAAAGGGCACGGCAACCCACGTATTTCCCGCATTGACAGCGCCATACTTCAGCATCCCCGTTTCATACAGAAAATTGCCTCCATCCAAAATATACATCTGCCTGACCTTGGTCTTTTGTTTCATGTACCTTCCTCTTTTCATATTTCATTTAAATAGATGACACTTCGTAAGTTGCATCAATGCCCGCTGTCGCATCTTTTCCCCGCACACCCGCCATCTCGTGTCAGGGTTCTCGGGCAAACATATTTGTATTTCATGAAACGAGGTAGTCTACAGCCTCGTCTTCACTGGTAAATGCCTTTGTTGTTTTGGTGCCGGTAAAGCGTAGATAAGTTTGAAAAAGGATTGATTTTAATCCTGTCAGCCCCAATATTGCCTGTTTTTCTGCTTTGGACTCAAAGACTTCTTTGCCGGCTTTGTTGAGTTCATTCAAGAATTCAGGTGAGCCCGCGGCTCCGGTAAAATTTGATATTCCCAAAAACTTGCCAGGCAACATGTTGACAATTCTTTTTGCTCGTTCAGAACCGAAATTTGTTCCTCAATAGTATTGAGCCCGCTAAAGTCTGTATAAAGGATTTTCTTTCCTTTAGCCTCGATCCATTTAACTCTATCCATTTCAATACCTCTCGAAATCGATGATGAAGGTATTGGCCCGAGCCATTGGCCCGTGCCAATGCCAATTCATCACGGCTCCACCGGACTGAGCAACTATCCTGGTTTTTCCATCAAATGATCGCACGCAAGAACCGGCAGACCTCCGTCGGTTTTGCCGGTGCCTTATCACTTCTTTACGCGCCTTTTGGTATCAATTCCCATAAGGCGGGCCAGATTAAGGCCAAATATCTTCCGACGGTCTTCTTCCGTAATAGCCGGATAGCCGTAATTCTTCTGCAAATCTTCCGGAATTTGGAACTCGCGCCATCCTTTAACAGCCAGACCCATCTGAGCGGAGAAGCCGGCATAATCGGTGCCCCAGATTATCTTATCAGGGCCAACCCACCTTAACGCCTCACCGATAATCTTAGCGAATTTATAAGGTTGCGCCTTGGCCCACGGAATTAAAAGAGATAAGCATGGATACACGTTGGGATGGCCCATAGCTACCATATTCAAATCATCGCAGTAGGGATAGCCCATATGGAAAGCGACAATCTTCAGATCAGGGAAATCACGCGCCACATCATCGATCTGAATAGGTAATGCATATTTACTTTTTCCGGGCGGGACCCAACAGAAGCCGGTATGGATATCGAGTACAATCCCAAGTTCCTCGGCTTTGGCATAGAACGGCCATAGATCAGGATCATTGATATAAGTATCTTCAGGAGGATAAAACTTGAATATTTTGGCGCCCTTTTCCTTAATCCAATACTCCAGGTCCCAATACGTGCTTAATCCCCCTGTGCTTTATCGGGGATATATTCGGCTGGTACATGAATCTATCGGGATGGGATTCAACTACCTTGGCCATATCTCCGTTGGTCATCCATCGGCTGCTGTAACCGGTCGTGTCCATCATCGCCTCAGGTAGTAAACAGGCAACATCCACGCCATATTTATCCATAGAACGAATCAGACTGGCCGGATCGGCGTTCTTTTCCAGCTCCCAGGCTTCGATTTCACCAAATACATCCATAGGAAGTGCCGTCAAAAGAGGCCGGCGGATACTTTCGATAGCTTTCCACCACATTTTCACGCCGGGATAATGATTTATTGGCTCCATATCTCCAATCAGATGCGGTTCCGGGTCGATCTTAAAATAATCGTCTTGCTTTACTTCTGCCTTTGCCATACAGAAACCTCCTTCTATTTGATACCTTTTAATTACTAATTGCCTCTGAGCTAAACCGGTCGGAAAACAGGCAGGCTAATATCATCGGTGCAGTCCCTGAAAGTGACTTCAAGGTCCATGCCTATTTTTAGGTCATCGGGCTTGCAATCCACGATGTTGGTCATCATTTTTATACCTTCTGCAAGGTCCACCATGGCCAGGACGTAAGGCAGGTCCGGAGCAAACACAGGTTCTACTCCGCCCAAAGTCACCGTAAAGCTGTTTAACCTGGCCTTTCCGCTGACTTCTTTCCAACCAAGGTCCAGTGACCAGCATTCCGGGCAGGCCTTTCTCGGGTAAAAGATCAGCTTGCCGCATTTATTGCACTTCTGCATGGAAAGCTTGTGCTGCCTGGTGCTTTCCCAGAATTTCTTGCTCCAGGGCGTCATCTCCGGAAGCGGTTTGGTATATGCATTCATTTTAGGTCCCTCCCAAATATCTCAATAATCATGTTCATGCCTGATCCGCCGGAACAGTTCATCAGTACGTGTTTGCAGTCTTTGACCTGCCGTTCCCCGGCCTTTCCCATCAACTGGCGTGCAGTTTCCACCAGGTAGGCAAAGCCTACTCCTGAACCGGTGTGCCCCCTTGAAAGCGCATCGCCAATGGTGCTGCAAGGAAGCTTGCCTCCCGGCCAGGTATTGCCTTCAGCAACAAAACGGACTGCTTCCTTGCCGTTTTTGCATACGCCCAGCGCCACTAGCAAATGGGGCATTAGAATCGGGTACGCGCAATAGAGTTCGAGTATATCCATATCCTTGATCGTAAGCCCCGATTGTTTGAACGCATCCTGGGCGGCCTGCTTGCCCTGTGTTGCCCATATTTCTTCAGTTCGCTGGGTCATAGTCGCCTGGCAATAACGGGCGCCTTCCCCGAGCTTATAGACCGGCGTTTTGCAGATCTTTTTCGCTATCTCGGGCGATGTGACAATCAGTGCCCCACCACCATCCGCCAGCATGTTGCACTCCATGGAGTGCAAAGGCGTGCTGACCATCTTGGTTGCCAGCACCTTCTCCACAGTTAAAGGCTTTCGGTGCATAGCGTTCGGGTCAAGCTCAGCCCATTTCCTGAAGGCCACAGGAATAGATGCCATCTCTTCGGGTGTTACGCCATTTTCGTGCATAAAGCGGCCTGTATTCATGGCAACCATGCCATTGTACGTGGTACCAAAGGGATATTCCCATTCCATGGACATCCCGGCTGTTGCAAAAGTATGGATAGTAACGTTGGGGTCAATGCTGGTGTACTTTGAAGCGTGCATGATCAACACTATCCTGGCGATGCCAGTGGTTATCCAGTGCTCCGCCATCCTGAGCAGGTTGGCGGACGTTGATCCTCCGCCGTTCACGGATACTATGTCCCTGCATCCTTTTAGCCCCAATTCCTCCGGTAACTTGCCAAAGACCAGTTCGGAGTCAAGTTTGGGCTGGCCTATTGCCGGTGAGCAGATGACCCCTTCTATCTCATTTTTGTTTATGCCGGCATCATTGACAGCCTGCATACATGAATCGTAGATAATGTCCCATTCATGCCGCTCGGGATACCAGCCGGTTGGTACTTCACCTATGCCTACTATTGCTATTTTGCCTTTGCTCATTTCTAATCTTCCTTATTGGATTATTTTTTGGGTTGCATCGCGATTTCTCCTATTTGCCTTTCCAAACAGGAGGCCTCTTTTCCATGAACGCCATGGGGCCTTCCATAGCATCTTCCGTCCCTGCCACCATGCTGCCGGCTGATCTCTCCAGGGCCAATGCAGCATCAATGTCCGAGATCTCGAGGCAGTTGTTGAACACCATCTTGGCCATCCTCACAGCAAATGGGGACTCACTAGCTATCTTTTCGGCGATAGCCATAACCGTCTCTTCCAATTTGCTGAAAGGTACCACTTTGTTCACCAGGCCAAGCTCATACGCTTCCTGCGCCGTCAGGCGGGCCGCCGTTAACAGCAGTTCCTTGGCCTTTCTAACCGGCATCGCCCTGGCATAGCGCACGATGCCACCGGAACCCGGGAAGGATACCAAGCCCGACTTCCGTAATGCCGAACATGGCGTTATCCGAGGCGATGATGAAATCGCAGGCCAGGGCATACTCCATGCCGCCTGCGTAGCAAAAACCATTTACGGCGGCAATGATCGGTTTTTCCATGCGCTCCATCAGCCTGTGCGACTCATAGCATACGTTGCGCAGGTAGTTATAGGTGCCGACAGAGGTCCCTACACCTTCGAAGGGCAGGGCAAAGTCCTGCCCCGACGAGAATGCTTTATCTCCGGCGCCCGTGAGTATGATTACCCTGATTTCCTTGTCAGCCTGGGAATCCAGCAGGCATTCATAAACTCGCTCAGCATCTGCGCTGACATGGCGTTACGCCGCTCGGGATTGTTGAAGACTATCTTCGCTATATGGCCCTTCTTCTCATAGAGTATCATACTTAAAGGTTTTATCAGCCATATTGTCACCTCTCTGTTTTATATTGCTGTATATGAATCTAGAACGATCTGGGCAGGCCCATCAGTTCGCCGATAAAGTTGCGTGCCATCTCATTGCTGATGGGCGCGAAGACGAACTGACGTGCATCACGGAAATAGCGCTGTATGTCCGTCTCTACCATGAGACCGGAGCCGGCGAATATCTCCATGGCATTGGTGGTGACTTTGATCGCGGTATCTGCTGCAAATGTCTTGGCGGCGGCGGCCTCCATCCAGCACGGCTGGTTGTTGGAAAACTGCCAGGCAGCTTTATACGTGATAAGCCGGCTCAGCTCAATTTCTATCCACATGTCTGCCAGCCAGTGCTGCAATACCTGGAACTGGCCAATGGGCTTGCCAAACGCGGTCCTGGTCTTGGCATATTCCAGCGCTTCCTCATAGGCGCCCTGGGCAATGCCTACCGTATCTGCGGCGCACAGGATGCGCTCAGGATTGAGCAAGGTCGTAAGCTGGAAGAACCCTTTGTTCAGCTCACCAAGCAGATTGCTTTTTGGTACCCTGACGTCGGTGAAATAGATTTCGTTGGACCCCGCTCCATGCATGCTGATTTTATGCAACGGCCGAATTTCAACGCCGGGGCTTTTCAGATCTATGAAAAGGAGTGACGCTCCTTTGCTCTTTTTGGGAGCATCTTTATCCGTGATGACAAGCGCACAGGTATAAGGAGAGATATGAGCTCCCGTGATATATGTCTTTTGTCCATTGACGATGAAATCGTTACCATCAGGAATCGCAGTCGTCTTGAGAGCGCCCAGAAGGTCAGTTCCCCCACCCGGTTCGGTCAGCCCGATGCAAAAACCTGTTTCTCCTCGCGCAAGTTTGGGAAGATACTCATTTTTCTGTTTTTCGGTGCCGTACGTGTGTATCAACCTGACGAACATGCCGCTGTGCAGGCCGAAAGAGGCCGCAGCCGAGCGCCGGCTGACCTCTTCGGCCAGTATCACGTCATCGATCAGGTCACCGCCCATCCCGCCATACTCGACTGGCACATGCATGGCAGTGAAACCCAGTTCTACCGCTTTTTGAAGTATTTCATCCGGCAGCCATGTCATGTTCGGATCGGAATCCCATTTCCGGACGAAATCCTTGGGCAGCTCCTTTTCCACAAATTCCCTGATTGTGGCCCGAAGCATTTTTTGCGCTTCTGTAAACTCGAAATCCATGTTTCTCCTTTGTCCTGTTAAATTAATCTAGTGAGGTTGGGGCGCGGGCAACTTGTGCATGTGCTTGGGCAGAATCGCTCCAGTTCTCTTAGTTACATAGAGATCACTATCATATTGCTCAAATCCGACGTCCGGATTTACCGTGCATCTCGGATACAGGCCGATATGCGGCCGCATCACGCACATACAATCCCGTTTGCAAACTTTAATTGACGAAAGCTTTCCCTCTTTCACCTTATTTGGCCAATCGGGATCCGCCAGGGATTGACGGCCCAGCGAGATAATGTCCGTGGCGCCTTCCTTTAGTGCTTTCTCTGCTACCGCTGCATCATTTACACCCGGCGTTATCAGCGGTATTTTGAGCGACTTTTTGATCTTTTTCGCTTCCTCTAAAAGGTGGTCTTGAACATGCTCTATTGAATCGGGAAAGAAATACTTGAGTGCCTCGTAAGAGCCATCGGACAAATGAAGGTAATTAAGCCCCCAATCCTGTAGGGCCTTGTGGATTTCAATCATCTCGTCAATGCCGATGCCTTCGGGCATATGCTCGTCTGCGCTCAACCTGATGCCAATCGGCACAGCTCCCTTGGTAGCCTCCAGTGCCCTGAGCATCAATTCCAGGACAAACCGCATGCGGTTTTGCAGAGAACCGCCGTAGAGGTCGGTCCTCTTATTGGTGCGCGGAGAAAGAAACTCGTGCTCCAGATACCCGTGAGGAGCATGTATCTCTATACCGTCGAATCCGCAGACAACCGCCCGCTGGCAAGCCAGTGCGAACTCCTTCTGCTCGCTTTTTATCTCGCCGATGGTCATCTCTCGCGGGATGATCTCGTTGTAGCTAATGGGCAGAGTGTACGGGTTTGCAAGCATTGCGTCGCGAAACCCTTTCGGCAAATTGTCTGGAGTGATCGACATCGGTATGGACGATGGTGCGTAAGGTACAGTGCCATCCATGGAATGCCCCTGCCTGCCGAAGCCCACCGAAAGCTGGGCAAATATTTTGGCCCCAAAATGGTGCGCCGTATCGGTCATATTGCCCAAAGCCGGCATAAATGATTCGTCATAAAGGTACATGTTGCGGTGGAAGACAAAGGGCGCAGCCAGCCTGGTACAAATGATTGCTCCGGTTATAATCAGGCCGAAACCTCCCTTGGCCCTTCGCGCCAGATGCGTAACATCCTGCGGTGTGACGTAACCGTCCTGGGTCGAATACGTCATGTTCATGGGGGCCATAGCAATCCTGTTGTCTATCTCGACATCGCCAATAGTGATGGGTGAAAAAAGTCCCTTAACTGCCATTTCAATCTCCTCCATAATTTATAATCTGTAGTAAAGCTATTTGGCTGCTGCTCTATACTTTTCTTTAAGTTCTTTCCTGGTAAGTTTGCCCACCGCCGTCTTGGGGAGGGGCTGGTCGCTGAAATCAATGACCTTGGGGCACTTGTATCCGGCCACTTCTTTGCGGCATATTTCCTTTATCTCATTCCTCAAATCATCTTCTTTGCCTTTGTACTTATCCCGGAATTCCGCCCTCAAATAAACGACGGCAACGACTTTTTCACCCCATTCCGGATCAGGCGCCCCGATCACCGTCACTTCGGAAACTGCCGGGTGCTTGTAAATCAGGTTCTCAACTTCACTCGGGTAGACCCTCTCTCCGCCACTTTTGATCATATCGGCTTCCCTTTCCTTCAGGTAGATATAGCCGTCTTCACTTAAATACCCCAGGTCGCCGGTATGGTACCAGTCACCTTCCTTGGCCTTTTTGGTTTTCTCAGGATCTTTCCAGTATTCCCTCATTGTTGATTTGGTCCTGACGAGCAGTTCGCCCACTTCGCCCTGCTTCACTTCATTGCCCTTCTCATCCACAATCTTGATATCGCACAATAGAGTTGGCCTGCCGACAGACTTGATCCTGTTCTTTTCCAGGTCGGAACCTTCGATGATATGGTCTCGCTTGCTGAGTGTTGCCCACGGTCCGCCTTCCGTAGCCCCGTACCCGGATGTAAACACGGGACCAAATACTTCGATACACTGTTTCAATACTTCATGCGGGAACTGGGCGCCGGCCCAACCGAAATTGGTGATGCTGCTCAGGTCATATTTCTTAAGGTCAGGATGGTTCACCAGCCAGAAGTACACGGTCGGTACTGCATTCATATGGGTGATTTTTTCCGACTGGATGATTTGCATGATTTTCACCAGGTCAGGCCGCCTCACCATAACGACTTTTAGTCCCATGAAGTGGTACATAATGATCGGCCAGTAGGAAATGTGGAACGCAGGGAGCACGTATAATGTGCTGTCATTTGCGGCGTATGTATTTCCTTGCAGTGTCGATGTAAGCGTACCGTCAATAGTCCAGTTGACCTGGTTTCTATGCGTCAGAACGGCGCCTTTCGGCAGTCCGGTGGTTCCGCCCGTGTACATCAGTAAGGCAACATCGTCTTCTGTTATTTCCACCGGCGGTTCTTCGGGTGAATTCTGAGCAAGTATGTCCTCATAAAGTTCCATCCCGGGAAAACGCTCAATGGCGCTTATATATTTCTTTACTTTCTTTAAATTCGGCCTGATTTTGTCCAGGATCTCATGTAATTCCTTCTCGGGTCCGATAACCAGGCCCTTGGAATCGGAATGCTCAATGGTGTACTGGATTTCTTTGGGGTTGAGCCGGAAATTTGAGCGGTACCGGGATTATTCCGGTCTTGAAAGTGGCGTAATACAGCTCCACATACCGGTGGCAGTTTTCCATGAGGATGGCAAGATGGTCGCCCTTTTTTAATCCTAGCTTCAAAAGGCCATTTGCCAGCCGGTTCACCCTCTCGTTGAATTGTTTCCAGGTAAACCTCTCCACGTCATAGCTGTAACAAACCATGCATTCCTTGTCAGGTGTAAGGGAGGCCCATTTCCTCGGTATGTCTGCCAGTGTCTGCATTGTCACACTCCTTTTTCAAAATTTATATTCCATGCAATTTTGGAAAAGCACTTGATGCTCCTCAAATGCTGCACTCTATTACCATCGTAGGATACTGCGCAAAGGTGCAAAACATTTATGAGATAGAAATCTAAAATACAGAGGTTTTACCTGGCGGAGGTACTGCGGTTGCGACTGCCATAAGCACCTGAGAGAAATTGCCATGCAACACACAGTAAGCCTAAACGCCGTACCCTCACATAAACTAGTAGTACCATCTGTTACTAGTAGCATAATATACCTTAATAAAAGCCTTGTCAATACCCATACTAAACAACTTTCGTTGAATGATATAGTTGCTTTTAATACTATTTTGGGTTAGACTGTTTTCGGCTTATGTGAATTCGGCTTCAGAAGATGTTACAATTGATTATTGTGATTAATATGACCTGATTTTTAGGTCATGGCATAGCTGGAGAGAAAAAATGAACTTGAAATTCGGACTTCTGGGATTTCTATGTTATGAACCCGCCACAGGGTATCAGCTTACCAAGAAATTCTTTAAGCCTTTGAGGCCAATCAGGCATGTTGTCTATCGACATCTTAATTCAATGCTGGAAGAAGGGCTGGTGGAAGTTGACCGGGTGGAACAGGAGAAATTCCCTACAAAAAATGTATTTCACATTACACAGAAGGGACGCGACGCACTAAGAGACTGGCTTATCACGTATAAATATGAAAATTTCGCAGGAGATGGAATAGGAGCCATACTGTGGTACAGTGCTATCGCAGATAGGGAAGACATAATCAATCTATTGAATCAATACTTGCGTGACGCTAATCAGGAGTACCAGTATTACCAGGAACAAAGTCAACACCACGCAAAGTATCGAAAGGACTCGTATAGTGATTTGGACTATATGTATAAAAGTCTGGTATATGATTTCGCTCTTTCACGTTGGAGAGAAAATATCAGCTTCGCCGAAAAAGCAATTAGGACTATTACGGATTTTAATGAAACCGACATAAATAAGCCTATAGACAGTCAATCTAACAAACCGCAACTTAAGCGCAACACTAAAAGAAGAAGACCAAATGGTTCAAAGGCAATCGGAGATGCAGTACCCAGAGGAAAGGGGAGACGGAATCAACGAGTTAGCAAAGTACCGCAATAACTCCAGGAATTTCGCATTTCATACTCTCTATCAAAGAGCACCCATTGATTTGGAGGCTATAATCGATGTCACTCTTGAGAAATTCGTCCAGGTCACTGTAAGCCTGCATCTTATTGGCCTTGTATCTCCTGGCCACCTTTTCTGCGCGCTTCTGGTTTTTGTCATATACCGCAACAAATTTTAGATATGGTGAGTTGGCACACGCAGGGCCATGGAAATCCCACACTGATCCAACTCCGATTACGCCGAATTTGACGTATTTGCCTTCAGGTTCGCCATCCCCCTTCCGCGCTGATTTACCTTTTGCGCCAGCTTCTTCCTGGACGGTTCCTCCTCCGGATATAGGAGGTTGCCCCGGCTCTAAATCCAGTTCTTCGCGGATCAGGTCAACAAGGGTGCGGAATTTGATTGCGTCGGGCAGATTTCCGTCGACTTTCAGATCCCCGTTCACGTAGGCAGCAGTGGCATCAACCTGTCCCGTGAAGATCCCGGCGGCCATTTCCGCGGTCATTTCCAGCGTTATATCGGGCGTCTTAATATCCCCTGCGCCCATCTCGAATTTGCCGTCCTGGATATTCAGCCATACATCGGGATAGCCGGACAATCTAAACTGAAATTTGCGATTAAATCCTGCTACTTCATCCCTGGTTTCGTCGATATTATTGGCAACCTGGATGAACATTGTGAAGTAATCCTGGAGGTCCTCCAGTTTGAAAGTCCCGCCTTCAACTTTCTCCAGCATCCTCTGCTTTAACGCTTCGTCAATTGCCTGTACTATCTATCTTCCATCCCACGATGATTTACTCCATGCCTCCTTTTGATTGATATCCCAAACTACGAAAAGAAAGCTACTCAAAATAAATTGGGGGAACGCTAAACAGGCGTATCTTAAGGACTCCAATATTATTTGTCAATCAGGTTTGCTCGTATCGGACAGGTGATACCTTCTCTGCCCCGTTATTGGGGTATTTCTACTGACGCCTGGCAAACGCCACTCTGTAGAAGCCGTAACCCTCTTCTGAGAAGCCTGGCATATATTTCTTCCTGTAGCTATCCGCCCCGTTGTCTTCTATCAGCGTATACCTAAACTTCGCCAGGTATTGACGTAATTCCGATGGGGCAAAACCAAAGCGCCAGTTTTCCTGGAGTTCGTTTAGATGCTTCATAACCGTTTCTGCCCCGGCGTAAGATCGCGGGTCTTCCAGCACGAGCCTGTCAATATAAGTAAATATAACGTAGGAACCTGCGGCCAACCGGCTCAAGAACGTGAATGTCGCATCGATGGCAGCAGACGTTAGATAGTTCGTGACTCCCTCCCATATTACTGCGGCCGGAGAATTAATGTCGAGCCCGGTCGTGCCAATTACGTCCTCAAGTTTTTGGACGTCGAAATCTATCTGGTGATAGCTGACATTTGCATTCATCGCCCTGGCCGACTTAAGCAGCGCAATTTTATATTTCGAGGTATTCGGATGATCGATTTCGATGACCTTTGTTTTCTTCAGAAATGGAAGCCTTAATGCTCGTGTGTCATAGCCTGCACCCAGGATTATGACTTGATCGACCCCTGCGTGGATTGCAGTCTCTAACAGGTCATCGATATATTTGGTTCTGGATATGCCCGAGGATAGTGAACCGGGACCCTTGCGCCATATGTAGTTCTTAATTATAGGACCAAGCACAGGATACGCTGATAACTTTGCCGCAATTTTCAACCCCTTATCCAGAAATAGGTTGGCGAAAGGATCGTAGAATAACCGTTTGTTGACAGGTCTGGCTGACTCGATGGCTCGGAATAGGGCCATGTACTGGGCAGTCTTGCTGGCGCTATCGACTTTCATTGTATCTGCACGTCCTTGTTTTTATCTTAAGTATATAACTGGTATCCGAATCAGGGAAAGCGTCTCATTATTGACCAAGCTCTGCCGGATTCTCCGTTCCCGTCAGGGTGCGGACATCGATCTTGTATGCCGGGCCATATTTAACCACGCCGCTCGCCTTGGTCCACGTATATACCTGGCGGTAGGCATCCCCCATATGGTCATCCGCCGCCCACTTGAGCGGCCCCATATAGGGCATCCGGTTATGCGTGAATTGGTTCATCACCGCAAGCATCTTGTCGGCAGTCGGAGGCCAGCTTACCTGCTTGAGTATTGACTCCACTGACTGGCCCATTGACCATCCCTGCGTGGTAAAAGTGCTGGTATCGATGCCGGCCGCTTTGGCGGCTGCCTGGGCATCCGGGGGCACGTCCAGTCGCAGGACGGAATCTACTACGTAATACTGGTTCTGCAGCTTGAATTGGTTCAGCATAACATCCGGCGGGCTGACCGGTGTTGAGACATAATACCCCTCGAATCCGAAGCCCAGTAACGCAGATAATAGTCCGGTCACTGCCGGCCCGTCGGCTGTCATTAATACCATATCGTAGTTATTAGTTACTATCGTTGTAGCAAGCGGCTGGTAATCCGTCGTGGTAAGCGGGATATTGTCCCGGTTCACGGTTATGCCCCAATCCCTGCAAACACCGGCGGACGTGTCCGCCTTCATCTTCGCCGATGCCTCATCCAGCGCAACGCTATCTACACTTACAGCTCGCATGTTATGGAGTTTTGCAACTGTAATTGCGGCATACCCCAGTCCACCGCCGAGGTCGGAATCAGCGCTTGACTGCAAATTGAAAACCAGGGGGTTCGGATGCGGAGGCGCTGCCTGGGGCATACCTGTGCCGGTAATCAGCGGCATGTTTGCCGCAGAGCATTTGGTTATCGCAGCCTCGCACGTGGCGGCCGAAGCCAGGTTGAAAACCAGGCATGCTTTGCCATCAATATATGATTGGACCTGGCTTGCCGTTTTGGCCGGATCGGAGCGGCTGTCATCAAGGATCACTTTGACGGGATGGCCGTTCACTCCGCCCTTTTTATTGACTTCATCAAAATAGAGTTTAAATATCCTGGCCATCTGCCCCTGGCTGGTTGCCAGTGGGCCTGTCAGGTCGGCGCTAACGCCAATAATGTACTGGTCGGGTGTGGTCGGAGCGGAGGGTTGGGGCGTCGTTTGGGTTTGGGTTGGAGCCGGGCTTACACTGGGAGTCGCAGGGGAAGCCGCTGGCGCACACGCCATCGTGGAGCCCCCGGCCAGGAATGCCAGGCACATCAAGATACAAAGTACTCGTTTCACTATGGAAACCTCCGCTTTTGTTTTAGCCGAAGCCTTATTGGTACGCTACGGTTGCCCGAGGGACGGACACAGATAGGCTGGAGTACAAACGGTTATGAACGCTTTGTCTGTGTCATCGATCACCGGTCACGTGGCTTCGGTCAAACCAATTAAGGTGACAACAATTAAGCAACGTGCCCTATGACGGACAGTAGAATTTAGGCTTATTCTGCTATTTTGTCAATAATTCTTGACCCTGTGATTGCACTATGCGGCTGCCACCGTTGCACAAAGGACAGTTCGGGTCCGGCGCAGCAGGCGTTCCCCATTTGGGATCCAAATTTTGCAGATAGTTATCAGCAGTAGTGTTCCATGCGCCTGTGTCGGTAGAAGTCGTGACACCCGAAGGGACTGCAACCGAAGCAGGGGTACTTACGGTAGATGATGAGGTGGAAGTCTTATCAGGTTGCGAAGATAAGACAGAAGAGGAATCCGGCGGAGTGGGAACGCTGGGTTGCCCGGTAGTTGCTGAGACAGTTGATGGGATACTTGATGGAGTTGATATAGCAGGTTGCTGATTAGTTGTTGGCGCGTCCGACAGCGCATGAACGGCCGCAGGCTTCAAAACGGTCATTGTTGAAGGTGAAAAACCTAGTATCAAGCCGAAGGCGAGTATAAAGAGTAACCCGGCGCCAAGTACAACAACTGGCCACGTAACCTCTTTCTTTGGCTTTCCGGTTTCCTCGTAGTCAGCTTCCACTGTTTCACGCGGTGAATTCTTTACAAACGTGCCTTGCATCCCTCTTTCTGCGGGCCACTGGAGGGGCCTGCGGCAGTTCGGACAATTTACAAATGTGTTGTCAACCCAGGCATTACATGAGGGACATGTATAGTTGAACTGCTGATTGCATCTTCTGCAGCGCCTTACGCCTATAATGTTTTGGGTGCCGCATAGCGAGCATGTAAACAGGCTGTTGCTGTTGTGCTGGCCGGCGGCAGGATCGGCATACGTGGTTCTTGATTGTTGCCGGTTTGGCCAATGCAAAGCCATGCGGCAATAGGGACAACTGGAAAACGTTTTGTTAACAGGATACCCGCACCTGGGACAGGTGTAAGGCAATGACTGCCCGCACCCTGTGCAACGGTCTTCCCCTATAAGGTTTTGTGCGCCGCACGTATAGCAGCGGAAAGTATCTTGCATTTCTTCTGTAACCCTTTGATCGCCGGCCAAATATTATGTTATCTACAATTATAGCAGTGTAGTCAAATTATCACATATTTTTCCGTAGTCTCTGGGATTTACAATAGCGCTCCTCCTCCTTCGATGATTCAGGAAAGTTTTGTACAATGAAATGTGCTAATATGTACAACATTTTAGTCCCACTGATACGGAGCTCTAAATGACAGTAAAACCCTTTTATCTCGTGCCCTTATTAACGTTGACTACACTGGCACTTGTATTTAATTCCTGTGAAGCGCCTCAATATTATGAGAATGCCACGGCCGTCAGCGAGGCGAAACCGCTGCTTGATAGCCTCACTGCAGTCAAGCAGCCTGCGGTGGCAGTTTCGGCGGAGAACAAAACCGCGGTGTCGAGCTTGCCCTCGACCAGCGTAGATTACCTGGCGCCCGATTTCAGTCTTCCTACCGCTGACCAGAGACAGTTCTCGCTAAGTTCATTTAGAGGCAAGAAGGTCCTGCTGGTTTTTTTGTCGACAACCTGCGAAGCTTGCCTCAAGACCATGCAGTGCCTGCTTCCCGTTTACGCCGCCTGGTCGAGAGATGAGCTCGAAATGGTGTTCGTTATCAGCGGGGGGCAATTCGATGACGTTCAAAAGTGGATAGACCTGTACCACGTTGAATGTCCGGTGCTGTTGGATTCAGATGGGATTGTGCTGAATCAATATCAGGTAAAGATGTATCCTACCCTCTATTTCCTGACGGCCGACGGGCATATAAAGATAACGAAATCTGGTCTCATGGATGATTGTTCAAAACAATTGGATACCCTGCTCCGGCAGTATTAGTCTTGGGTCCGATCAGATTGGATGTCAACTTCCTTCAAAGCTGAAAGACGGCCATATATATTCCGATGCCTATAGCTATTAGATTCATTAAATTGAAATTAAGAATGAAATGAAACGGGAAAGCGACATGGTTGCTCATTATATAGGCTATAAGAACAGAGATGGAGGCAATTATTTTCAAGGGCAGGCCGCGCTTGCGGTTAGCTGAAAGACTTACCACTTGCCCGGTTCCGTAACCTGTGCCAGCGGCTAATAATATGTTCGAGAGCAAACCATGGAAGACAAAATAACTTATGAAGAACCAAATAATGCCGCTGACCACTGCGGCGCCCAATCCGGCCAGGATAGCCTTCGCAAGGTTTGCACGGGAAAGCTGAAAAGTGGGTAACTTTTTCAGCTTTGCACATTGGCTGCAGCGGGCGCCAACCGGAGTTTGGACCATGCACTTCGGACATATTGGCTTGCCGCATTTGCTGCAAGTAAGACCGGTTTCAACATTTGGATGGTTTGCGCATTGCATTTTGTTTTCGATTTCTGAGAAAGCTTCTGTATCTGGTGAATTGTATAAAATCAATAGGGTGGTTGTCTAAAAAGCAGCGTTCTCAGCCGCTTTTTCGATTTTGTTTCCCTTGTCTCCGGGGCGATCAATAGCAATTGCCGTATCGATTTGATACTGCAAAGTGGCTCTGCCAAACGCTCTTCGCTGTCAGCAGGGAAGCGGGCAAGTACCCTCCGTTGGTTAATCTTGTCTTGGTATTTCCTTTTTGTCCTTCCACAGGGTCTCACCCTTGACGAACCAGGAAATCCCGAAGGCCCAGATCATCAGCGATTCTAGCCAGAATACAGGCTTGATTGCGGAGATAGTGGTGTTTTCCCAGAGCCAGGAGTACAGCCCTGCCAATGCCAGGCAGACTAGCATAACCAGGCCGCAGGCCACGTAGACTCTGTTCCGGATTTTCTTTTGAGGTGTCATGGAGTCGCCTGCCCTGGCGATACCAAAACGAAAGTTGGACAGGGTGCCGTGCCATCCCTTCGGGGAATTACTGGACTTGGTGAAGAGAAACAATGAGAAGAACGACAACAGGAAAAATAGGCAGGTCGCGGACGACAGGTGTACGATTTTCTCCCAGTTCGCTCCAGTGTTGGGGCATAATGCAACTGCCAATGCGAACACGCATGCCAGGTTTCCGGCGATGTCGTCTATGACTTCATAGCCTTTGTACGTGCATAGAAACCATGCGATGACAAATAGAACGCCTACTAAAGCATCTCGTGTTCTCAGGCTATAGTAATCGCTGATGGAGTTTTGGACGTTAAAAGACCATCCGGACAAAGCGATTCCCCACACCAGCAATACTATGGGCAGTGCAACACCGAGGATACCCATGATCCGTCGAAGTCTCAGGTGGGATACCAGTAAAAGCTCTTCCGTACTTCCGTAATTCATGCTGCTCAACCCCCCTTGAAAATAGTGCTGGCTATGTAAAAGGGTTCTTTCCCTGTTAATTTATGGCGACCGGAAAGTAGCCCACCCTTGCACTTTGTTATCATTATACCACGAAATACGTGCAGGAAGATTGCTAGCGAAGACTACTGGACATCGTAGTCAGGATATCGTGATGATTTCAAATGGTTGCGACTGAATTCTATGTGCTCAGAGCGTTTGCACCTTGTGGATATGGGGTTCTCGCTCGGGCTGATCTTGGCTAACGGTAAGTCTGTCAACCGGGACTACTGACTGCCTGGTAATACAGGTAAATCAACCTGCAATTAATCTCAACGCTATCCTCTGGGGAAGCGAAAGACATGCTCGCTCCCGCGGATTTTGCCAGCCTGTCATCGAAAGCTGCCTGCGGGAATGCTTTCCTGAGTTCTGCAGCAGTGGCACTCAGGTTTAGCAGAGAGGAGGATGTCATCTGCTGACCCAGAAACGAATAATCGATATCATGTTGGAAGATCTCTATGCTGGGTTCCATTGATGATCGCTCATAGAGTCGTATGAAACCTTCGGTTTGAACGGTCACACCTTTGGTTTTCTCCTGGACAGGGTGCCAGACAGGAAACCCCCCTGTTAGCATCGTTCTGGTCAGGCTAAACTTCATCTTGGTCTCTGTGGACTCATTCTCTATATATGTTTGCATCGTCCCCTGGAGAATCAAGAATACATTTCCGGTCTGCATGCTTTTCTCCACACCGCTATTGTCCCGGAATCTGACCATTCCTTCCTCAAGTCTTAGACTATGTGCCTTGAATCGTCCGCTGGCATGCTTACGAAGCTCGGAGTCTCTGTACATAAATGCCACAATGCCCAGGGTAGTCAGGCTTTGAACGATTGCTTTTGCCGCTTCAACGGTCTGGCAACGGGCAACGATCCTCGGAATCTTTCCTGCTAATTGAATGCGTGTTTCATAGAGGTCCTTGTTGATTATAGTTGCGACTTTCTCCACCAGGCTTGCCTCGATTATATCAGGCGGAGCTATCACAACGTCTATGAAGTCTAAGTCTGCCATCTCGTGCTTACCGTGCCAACTGCTCAGTATTACCTTACCACGTGCATGGAGAAGAGCAAAATACGCTATCTCAGAGGACAGGACTTGAACAACTGGCGCAGGATCCTTTCGAAGTCGCAGGGGTTTCCTTAACTAAAGGTAGATGAACTAACGGATGCCGTCCGGTTCCTTACAGGCTCTCGATTTCTTCAATCAGCGACTTCAGGAATTCTTGTTCTTTAACCGTCCGTATAATGTCGCCCTTCCGGAATATAACGCCTTTGCCTTTGCCTTTGCCGCAGGCTATTCCCGGTTAACACCGAAAGCTCAGGAATACTACCGCAATCCCACCTGCGAGGTCACTATGGGAATCACAGTGGATTTGTCCATACGAGGTCTTTGTTACCAAAGTACCATACTGTCAGGTACCAATACGCCATTGTTAATGACCCCATCTGCCTGTACCATGAAACAGGATACAAAACATTCGCTCGCGCTCTATCGCAACAGAAAACATAATGAAAAGGACTTGATTAGAGGATTCAGAACAATGGTTTTAACCTATAGAGAAAGTACATATGTTGATCCCGTCTGGAAGGACGGAAAAACTGCCGGAAGGATCGGCGATATTCTTGTAAATGACGGGTACATATCGGAAAAACAGCTTGCCCGGGCGCTTGAATACCAGGAGCTGAACGGAGGCAAGTTGGGCTGGATTTGCACTACGCTTGGATATATAAACAGGCTTGGTCTGTGCAAGGCATTAGCGGAGGCATTTCCAGCTTCCATACTATCATGACCTCGTCTATATGAAAGAACACATAGATACCAGCCTGGCCAGGTCGATTACACTCAGAGAGGTCACCCTGTATCAAGTCATACCATTTCGCAGGATTGATGGAACAATTGAGGTTCTTACCTCAGAACCGGATGACCCGGAAATGCTTGGCTTCATACATAATCGCTTTAATAAGGAGCCCATCCGGCAGATAGTCATAAGTGACCTGGACATTATGAAAGTGTCGGATGCCGTATTCCGTGAATCAATCGTGGATCAAGCTATAAACGGTCTGTATAACAGGGACTCTGATGAGTCGGCCCGCAACATCCTGACTAAACCGCAGATCGGCATTGCAATATTGATCCTTATGGCAATAGTGGTTGGCCTGGCAGTGAATGCCAATATGGTTTTGATAGCATTCTTATTCGTCATTCAGCTATTTTACCTGGCATCCTTCCTCTATAAGTATGTGATCACCCTGTGGGGGCTTAAGACGGTCAGGCCGAAAAACCAATCCGCTGATGCGCCGGCTTGGGCAAATCCTATGGATTTGCCTGTCTATACAGTCCTGATTGCAGCTTACAAAGAGGCAAAGGTCATTTCCACGTTGGTTAAAGCCATCAAAAGGTTCGATTATCCTGAGGACAAGCTCGATGTAATACTTCTTCTGGAAGAAGATGACAGTGAGACCCTGGAAGCTGCAAAAGCGGCTCGCCCACCGGCAAGCTGGCGGATTTTGACACTTCCCGATAGTCAGCCCAAGACAAAACCCAAGGCACTGAACTACGGCGTTCAATTCGCCAGGGGTGAATATCTGACTATTTATGATGCCGAAGATGTGCCGGAACCCGACCAATTGAAAAAGGCAGTCACTGCCTTCAGGACGCATTCAGAAGATTATATCTGCTTTCAGGCATCGCTCAATTATTTTAATCGCGATGAGAATTTCCTTACTAAAATGTTTACTCTCGAATACTCTTACTGGTTCGACTGCCTTCTGCCGGGTCTGGATAACCTGGAGTTGCCCATTCCACTCGGAGGGACCAGCAACCATTTTGACTTGCAGAAACTCCGGAAAATCGGCGCCTGGGATCCCTTTAATGTTACAGAGGATGCCGACCTGGGAATCCGGGCTGCGGCGGAAGGATACAAAGTGGGCGTTATTCAATCGACGACTTATGAGGAAGCAAACTCCAAACTGCCCAACTGGTTCCGGCAGCGTTCGCGCTGGGTCAAAGGATATATGCAGACTTTTCTGGTACACAACAGGCACCCCATCAAGGCGATCAAACGCATGGGTTTAAAACAGTGGCTGGGATACAATTTTCTGATCGGCGGGACGCCGGCCCTGTTCATATTGAACCCGATCATGTGGGCGCTGTTCATCTATTATCTTGTAACCGGGGCGCAAATACTAGACCACGCTCGATGCCGGCTATTTTATTCTATATATCTGCGGTCAACCTTATAATCGGTAATATGGTGACAATATGCCTGAATCTGGTAGCAATAATTCCCCGGAAAAACTACCACCTGATTCCATATGCGTTGCTCAGTCCCATTTACTGGTTTTTGCAGTCGATAGGCGCATATAAAGCGGCATGGCAATTGATAATGAGGCCATCATACTGGGAAAAAACTGACCATGGCCTGAGCAGCTTCCTGCCTGTCTTGTGAAGCACTTAATACGGGCAATGGCTACTTCCCCCGGCGGGACATTCTATTAGCGTGGCTGTCTGTCTTATGAAACAAGCTTCAGGCTCGGTTTCGGTGGATCTTGTGCGGTTCTAACCAGGGAGTTGAAGGGATGAAAGCCGGATTGTGTTCTTATGCGGCTCCTTACAGGCTCTCGATTTCTTTAATAAGCGACTTCAGGAATTCATGTTCTTTAACGGTCCGTATAATGTCGCCCTTCTGAAGATCACGCCTTTGCCTTTGCCGCAGGCTATTCCCACATCGGCGTCTTTGGCTTCGCCCGGCCCGTTGACCACGCATCCCATCACCGCCACTTTGATCGTCTTTTCAACTCTTTGCAGGTAATCGCTTACGGACTGTGCCAGTCCGAGCACATCGGCTTCCGTCCGCCCGCAGGATGGGCAGCTCACCAGCACCGGTCCGTGCTGTCGTATATTCAGCGATTTGAGTATCTCGTACCCGGCGAACACTTCTTCCCTGGGATGTGAGCTCAGGGAGACTCTTAACGTATCGCCGATTCCTTCGTAAAGCAATATGCCGATGCCCACCGAGCTTCTGATCACGCCCGTACGCGGCAGTCCTGCTTCTGTGATGCCAAGGTGCAGCGGGATAGTTGGTCTTCCTGGCAATTTTTCTGTAGGCGGATATGGTCGTCGGCACATCGAAGGCCTTCAGCGCAATTTTAATCAGGTCGAAGTCCAGGCTTTCCAGCAGGTCTACCTGCTCCATCGCCAGCTTGACCATGAAGTCCGCCGCCGGGATTTTTCTTCCGGAAGCCGGTCGGCAGGCTGCCGAAGTTGACGCCTATCCTTATCGGGATTTGCCTCTCCCTGGCGGCTGTCACGACTTTCTTGATCTGCTCCCTGTCGCGTATATTGCCTGGATTAAGCCTCAGCCCGTCCGCCCCGCTTTTCATGGCCGCCAGCGCCAGGCGGTAGTCGAAATGGATATCCGCAATCAGCGGGATTTTGATCTTTTTCTTTATTCGGGAGATCGCTTCCGCCGCTTCGTTATCGGGCACGGCTACCCTGATTATCTCGCAGCCGCACGCTTCCAGTTCCCTGATCTGCGCCGCCGTGGCCTGCGCGTCCCTGGTGTCTGTCTTGGTCATCGATTGTACTGACACCGGTGCGCCGCCGCCCACCTTCACGTCGCCTATCCGGATGGCCTTGGAGACACGCCGTTTTCTCAAGGAAGCAAGCTTCCCCCGTTGATTATCCTCGATACGTCAAAATAGCTTATTACCAGTATCAGCAGTATCAGCGCAGCGAACCCGATTAAATGCACCAGGCCCTCTTTCTGCGGAGATATCCGTTTGCCGCGCCTGACCCACTCCAGTAGTACGAACATCAGGCGGCCTCCGTCCAGCCCCGGGAATGGCAGCAGGTTGAACACGCCCAGGTTTATGCTTATCAGGGCCATGAACTCCAGCAGCGGGCTGATGCCTGCCTTGTAGACCTCTCCGGTTATCTGGGCGATGGCGATGGGGCCTGCCAGTTGCGGGGCCGTGTTCTTCACGAACCAGCCTACTATCTCATTTTTGAATAGTACCAGTATTTCCCAACTGTGCGTAAAGCCCGCGGGTACGGCCTCCCAGAAGGGCATCGATTCCGTCACCGTGGTGTTGTCGGTAGCCGTAAGCTGTACGCCCGTCGCTCCCTGCCCCTGGGGAGGATTCCAGCGCGGTGTTACCACCACGGTCTTTCGCGTCATATCCGGATGCTGGGTAACGATCGTGGTCGGATTTCCCAGGTTCAATTGAATCTGGTAGCTCACGTCGCCCCTGTTCTGGACCTCGTGGCCGTTGATGCTCAGGACCCTGTCTCCCGGAAGTATCCCCGCAGCCTGCGCCGGTGAGCTTGCGGCCACGTCCTGTATGATTACGCTCTCATGTGTTGCCATGTGAGGGATCATGAATGCCATCGTGAACAGGATGATCGGGAGCAGTATATTCAGCAGTGAGCCTGCGCCCAGCACGAGTATCCTCGCCGGGATGCTTTTGCTTGCCAGGCTTCCCTCTGCCGAAGGGTCTTCCTCGCCCAGCAGCTTGGTGAATCCTCCCAGCGGTACCCAGTTGATGGAGTAGATCGTCTCTCCGCGTTTGAATCCCCATATCCGGGGTGGGAATCCTATGCCGAATTCCTCAACCTTTACTTTACATAACCTTGCAGCGGCGAAATGGCCTATTTCATGCGTTAGCACCAGCAGTATCAGTAACGCCAAAAATACTACGATAAACATTAATATTCCTTCCTTGCAATTATCAAAGCGGTTTTACGCGCCAAATACAATGATAACCGCTAATCGGTATTCTTTGCGAATTCTGCAATTTTATCGTATCTGCCTGCCTGCGGTTCCTTATCGGTTTCATCCTCACAAACCGGCCCTGACTAAACATCACCTTATCTTTTCTGCAATTTTTCTGGCCGTTTCCTCTGCCCACCTGTCTGCCTCAATGATCTCTTCCAGCGCCGGGCAGGAAACTGGTTTATGCTGGTCCAGCGTCCCCCTGATTATCTCTGCTATCTGAAGGAATCCTATTTCCCCGTTGATGAAAAGGTCCACCGCTGCCTCGTCCGCTGCGCAAAGAACTGCCGGATACGTATCGTCCTTTTTCGCCGCTTCCAGCGCCAGTTTCAGGCAGGGAAACTCATCATATTTGACCGGTTCCAGGGTGTAGGTCTGCAGGCTGCTGAAGCTGAGCGGCTTTATATCTTCGTTTGCCGTCCTTCCGGGATACAGCAGGGCATATTGGATCGGCAGATGCATGTCCGGCGTGCCAAGTTGGGCTTTGATCGATCCGTCCTCAAACTCGATCATTGAGTGAATGATGCTCTGCCTGTGTATGATTATCTCTATCTTATCGTAGGGCACGTCGAACAGCCAGTGCGCCTCGATGGCTTCCATTCCCTTGTTGAAAAGCGTGGCGGAATCGATCGTGACCTTCTTGCCCATCTTCCATGTGGGATGGTCAAGCGCCTGGTCCACTGTCACGTTGGCCAGCTTGTCCTTGGGCATACCGAGGAACGGGCCTCCCGATGCTGTCAGCAGCAGCCTTGAGATTCCATGGCCTTCGCCCTGCAGGCATTGCCACACCGCGCAGTGCTCGCTGTCTATGGGCAGTATACTCGCTCCGTGCTTCCTGGCCATGCCGGTGATCAGCTCGCCAGCCATCACCAGGATTTCCTTGTTGGCGATTGCCACTGTCTTTCCCGCTTTCAGCGCCGAAATCGTCGGTCCCAGCCCGGCCTTCCCTGTGGTTGCCACCACCACCACGTCCACCTCGGGGTCCGCCGCCATCTCCTCCATGGATTTTTGTTTTACCGTGGTTGATTTGGGAAAACAACCGGATGTGAAGCCGTATTTAGGTTTGAACTCGCTGAGTTGATTTGCGAAAACAACCTCGTTTTTCCCGCACGCCAGCCCCACAATTTTCAGCCTGTCCGGGAACTTGCGCACGATATCCAGCGTCTGTTGCCCGATCGATCCGGTTGATCCTAAAATTGCCAGTCTCTTAGTTCGATTACTCATGAATTTACCTTCTAATGTTACAGCAAATCATACTTATCGGCCATCGTGAACCGTAAGTATAAAAACATCCCCGGCAGGTACGATGCAATCGTACCTGCCGGGGATGTTTTAGAGTCTTCAATTATTTACCGCTTATTGTTGCGTGGATAGTGTGTAGCCCAGCACTGCAAATATGATTGCGGTAATTACAACCAGGATGATGAATATGACGGATATTACAATGCCCCGTAATTAGGAATGATCTTGCTTTCTTGGGGTCCTTGTTTCTTGTAACAGCCCATGCAATCAGACCTCCAATCCAGTTCCATCCGCCGAATAGAATCGGCAATATTACGAGTAGCCACCATGCGCCGCTGACCGATTGCACGGCTGGAGCTACAGGACCGGATACAACATCGGACTTGGCGACAAAAAGCTTATTGGCGCACGGCGGACAATAGACTTTGTCCTGGAGTTCAGTTCTGCATGCGACGCATACCATCTTTCCGCAATTGACGCATGCTCCTACGGCGTCTTTACCTGGGTGATACGAGCAATCAGCCATAAAATCCCTCCTCCAGCGAATTCGAATATAAAAATGTGTAAATATTATAGACAGAGTCTTTAGGCATTGCAATTAACCTTTAACTCATACTCGTGTATAATAATTTGGCAACATCTGTTTATATGTGTGGGGAGCGCCAAGCCAATTGCGTGGGGAAATCTTACATAGGGCAACTGGGAAGTACTTAATTTAGCGGATTAATTATTGGTCAGGAGGTGCTATATTGCCAAAGCAAAGGATACTCAATTGTCCCATGAAGTTCAATAGCAAGACCCTTGAAGCCGATGGATTTGTTAAAAAGGAAACCTGTTTATGCGATGAGGAAAGCTGTTCGTGGTGGAGGCCTGCCACCAATATGTGTGCAATGGCTAACCTCATTGAAATCATGAATAAGATGGAATTGGTGTCGGGTATGCAATTGAAAGCACTGCTGCCGGACCTTCAGTCCAAGACTACTATTGTTGATGTAGAAAGGTAGAGCATCCGAACGCAGTTGGGTCACGTGACACAAATTCTGAGTTCAGAAAAGAGAAAGGTTTCTCGGTTTGAGCTATAATGTAGCGCGAAATTTAGCATTAAAGGAGGTACTATGGCTTACGATACATTGATCTTAGAAAGAGAGGGGGCAGTGGGAATAATAACGCTGAACCGTCCGCCGGTGCATCCTTTCAACTACGCGGCAGTGGACAATCTCAACAAGGCAGTTACAGAATTGGAAGCTGACAAATCGATCCGCGCGATTATTATTACCGGCGCAGGGGAAAAGGCTTTTTCAGCGGGTTTCGACATTGCCAGTTTTGCAGATCCCATGAATGTCTGGATTAGCCGGTATGGACACATCACATATAACAAGATTGAAAGGAATTCCAAGCCGGTTATAGCCGCTATTAACGGCTTCGCACTGGGCGGTGGTTGCGAGTTGGCGCTTGCCTGTCATCTTCGTGTGATGGTTGATGACCCCAAGGCCGTAATTGGCCTTCCGGAGATTAACCTCGGTATTATCCCGGGTTGGGGCGGAACTCAAAGATTGCCCAGGGTAATAGGGCGCACCAGGGCATTGGAAATCGCTCTTATGGGCAGGCGGATCAATGCCAAAGAGGCGTACGAATGGGGAATGGTCAATAAGGTATCCAAAGCCGGGCGAAGTATTAAAGGATGCCAAGGAAATTGCTACGGCGTTAAGCAAACGTGCTCCACTGGCATTGAAGGCCATCCTGAATTCGATGGTACTTGGCCAGGATACTAACATGGCAGCAGGTCTGGAAATAGAGATGGCCGGTAACGAAATGGTCCGGGCTTCCAAAGGATGCAGTTGAAGGCATGACAGCGTTCATGGAAAAACGCGAAGCAAAATTCACGGGCGAATAAATATAACGAGGAGATAGGAACGATGAAGGTTGAAGACATAAAGACAATAGCAATCATAGGATCGGGCGACATGGGGCACGGGATCGGTGAGATAGCGGCCCTCGTCGGCTACAAAGTTAAATTATACGACATTAAACAGGAATTCATTGACCGGGCCATGGGCAAAGTGAGGGACAGTTTCGCCAAGCAGGTCTCGAAACAGAAGATGACCCAGGAAGCGATGGACAAGGCCATGGGGAACATTACTGGTTACATTGACCTCAAGGAAGCCATGAAAGATGTGGATTATATGGTGGAAGCTGTTCCCGAGATACTTGACCTTAAAATGAAGATATTTAAAGACTGCGATGAGCATGCTCCCAAACATGCCATATTGGCCTCCAATACTTCAAATATGAGCATTACCAAGATCGCCTCCGTCACCAAGAGGCCCGACAAGGTCGTGGGTCTCCATTTCT
>CAWHDI010000041.1:0-19862 GCA_963827985.1 uncultured Chloroflexia bacterium
CGAGGTCAAGCCCCTCCCCGCAGCCGGCCTTGCGCATCTTAAGGAAGCCTCGCTTAACAAAAAAGCCCGTGCCCTTAAAGAGATAGTTAAAAAGACCGGCGATAAAGAGGACCTGCTTTATCTCGGTATGTCGAAGGACGTCCGCGACAAACTTCTCGCCGTTGATTTGAGCGGACTGGGAGGACACTAATATGCCGTTAATTGATATCGATGCCCCCGGAAAAAGTGAGCTTTTCATAGGTAACGAGGCCATCGCCCGCGGCGCCCTGGAAGCCGGCATCGGATTTGCCGCCGCCTACCCGGGCACGCCCTCATCGGAAATACTCAGCAGCCTGGCCGATGTTGCTAAAAGCCGCAATCTCTACGTGGAATGGTCCGTCAATGAGAAGGTGGCGCTCGAGTCGGCTGCCGCCGGTTCTTATGGCGGCCTGCGCTCGCTGGCCTCCATGAAAATGGCCGGCCTCAACGTGGCGCAGGACTTCCTGGCCAGCGTGATTTTGACCGGTATCGGCAAAGGACTTGTGCTGATGGTCGGCGATGATCCGGAAGCTCATTCCAGCTCGGAAGAAGAGGACTCACGCAACATCTCCAAAGTGGTTCGACATCCCGCTGGTCGAGCCCGGCGACTTTCAGGAAGCCAAGGACATGATGAAATGGGCTTTCGAGCTCAGCGAGGAGCTCGGCAGCATTGTCATCCTGCGCAGCGTGACCAGGGTCGCCCACGCCCGCGGCAATGTGAAACTGGGCGTACTGCCGGGGACCGAGCACAAGGCCAGGTTTGCCAACAGCTTCGATCCCATCGTACACCATGCCCACCTCCTCTCATGCCCATCCCCACCTCGCTTCGCCACGCCTTCCAGCATATGAAGCTGGACAAGGCCAGGGAGAAGTTCGAGGCGTCGCCCTTCAATCAATATGTTGGGCCGGAAAAGCCCGACCTGCTGCTGGTCACCTGCGGCAGCGGCTGGCTCTATTGCCAGGATGCCGTAAATGCGCTCAAGCTGGAAAAGCGGGTCGGCATACTCAAGCTGGGGACGCTCTGGCCCCTGCCTGAAAAGCTGGTCAAAAGCTGCCTCAGCAAAACCAGTAAAGTGCTGTTCGTCGAGGAGACCGATCCGTTTCTTGAGGGCGCCATCATGGAGTACGCCTCCAGCATATCGCCGGAGAGCCGCAACAATATTTTCTACGGCAAGCATACCAAGCATCTCAATGCCTTCGGCGAGTTGACGCCCGATGCTGTCATCAAGGCCATCACGGGTGTTCTGGATATCAAATACGTTGCCAGGGACGCAGCCTACGAGAAGAAGCTCGAGGCCATACCCAAAGGCTATGTCATGGAGCGCCTGCTGACGTTCTGCGCGGGCTGTCCCCACCGCGCCTCCTACTGGGCCATTAAAAATGCCCTGGCCATGGACGGGCGCAACGGCTTCGTAACCGGCGATATCGGCTGCTACTCCATGGCCCTCGGCCCTGCCGGGTTCTTCCAGAACCGCACCCAGCACAGCATGGGCGGGGGAACGGGACTTGCCAGCGGCTTCGGCCAGCTCTGGCGCTTTGGCATGGACCAGCCGGTCATGGCCGTTTCCGGTGACTCCACCTTTTTCCACAGCGCCATGCCGGCGCTGGTCAACGGCGTCCACCATAAGTCCAACTTCATAATGGTTATTCTGGATAACAGCGCCACGTCCATGACGGGTTTCCAGCCGCACCCGGGCACCGAGTTGACGGCCATGGGCGAGGATGCCCAAAAGATCAGCATCGAAGATGTCTGCCGTGCCATCGGCGCAAGGGTGGAGATCTGCGATCCCTTCGATTTGAAGGGGACCACTGAGACGCTTTTGGACCTGCTGGAGGAGGAAAAAGGGGCCAGGGTATGCATCATGCGGCGCACCTGCGAGCTGGTCAGGGGCAAACGTGAGAAGCATCCTTATACGGTCAAGATCGATCCCGAGAAATGCCTGGGCGAGGACTGCGGCTGCAACCGGCTGTGCAACAGGGTATTCAGGTGTCCGGCCCTGGTGTGGGACCCGGTCGCGGGTAAGACCCGCATCGACGAGGTTCTCTGCAACGAGTGCGGTGTATGCGCCGATGTCTGTCCCGAGGGAGCTATCACCAAGGAGGCGGTACTGCTATGAAACAGCTATCAAAAGACCCGGTTAACCTGGTGGTTTCAGGCGTGGGCGGACAGGGCAACGTGATGGTGTCGCTGGTCGTCGGCAGTGCGCTGGTCAACGAAGGTTATTTCATAACAATAGGTGAGACCTACGGGGCTTCACAACGCGGCGGTTCCGTCATGAGCCACGTGAAGATATCTGCGGATAAACAGTACAGCCCCCTCATCCCGCTGGGGCAGGCTGACATAATATTAGGCATGGAACCCATAGAGACGTTGAGGATGCTCCAGAAGTATGGCAATGACCACGTGGTGACGATCGTCAACCCGCGTCCCATTCATGCCATTGACATGACCGGCAAGGGAGGTTATCCCGATATCAAGGTTCTCCTGGACCAGATCAGGGATCTTTCGGTGAAGACCTACGTGGTCAATGCCACCGAGGAAGCGCAGAAAATGGACAATCCCATCCTGGCCAACATGATTCTCATCGGCGCGCTGGTCAAGACCGGCCTGCTCCCCATCAGCGAAAGCAGCCTTGATACGGTGATCAAGCAAATGTTCCCCAAAGCCGTCGCTGTAAACGCCAAAGCGCTGAAAATGGGCATGTCCATGGTGAATGGACTGTAATAGCCGTAACTAATCTGATTCTTCGTTCCAAACGAATCGGTCGTGACTCTCAGATGATGTATCCGGTCGTCCTGGGAGAGTTGAAAAGCCCCATCGTATCCAGCGACGTGATAAACCTTTCATACCATTAGGTCGACGGGCTTCGTCCTGGGAGAGTTGGAAGGGGCTGCAGGCCCCTCTTATAGGATAAATTTCCCTCTCCCTTTTGTAAAGGGAGAGGGCCAGGGTGAGGGTTACCTATTTTGGAATAATTAATGGAGGTCTGGGCTTATGACGGAAAAGAAAGTCTATATTACAGAGGGACAGGTAGCGGTAGGGCCTTACTCCCACGCTGCTGAGGCCAACGGGTTCATCTTTGTATCAGGCACGGGCCCCATGGACGAGTCCTTCAATCTTGAAATGAAAGATGTTAAGAAGGCGACCGGGATGGTTCTTGATAACATCCGCAAGATATTGAAGACGGCGGGCAGCGACCTGGACCGCGTTGTCAAGGTCAACGTGTACTTGCGTGACATGGCCGACTTTAATGCCATGAACGAAGTATATAAAACCTATTTCCCCAAAGACCCTCCTGCCCGCACCTGCATAGCCGTCAAACAGCTGCCCTTCGATATCCCCGTCGAAATCGAAGCCATCGCCGCCAGATAGTCGTGCCTCGTATTTGGGGTACATTGCACATATTGTTTGTCATTGCTCCGTCCTGGCGGCATTGAAACTCGCCGTAACTAACGACACTTAAACTTGGTTATAAAGAACTAACGGCCTCCGTCTTGGGGACGTTGAACAGGCGCTGTAAAGCCCCTCTTATAGAAAAGATCCCCTTTCCCTACCAGGAAGAGGGTCAGGGTGAGGGTATTTCCCGCTTAATCCGGCCTTTCTTAGCCATGGCTTGGTAAGTTCAAGGTTTCGCCTGGCAGTGGTAGTCCGAGCAAAGCCGCCTTCGTCCGGTTTAGCTAGCGCGCTGCCGAACGTCATGGACATGAGACAGAAATTGTTGTAAGCGGTCTCAACCTCGCTTTCCAGGCCCATGGCTTCCTCCATGTGGTTTATCGAGAACTTGCACAGCCGTACCCACGAGACGTTATTCAAGTAATTGTCGGCTACACGGTCGGCGTATGCCAGAGTTTCCAGTTCCAGAGATTGCGCCGGAAAAATGCGGTTAACAAATCCATAGTTTTGCGCTTCGCTTGCCGTAATGAAACGGTGTTCGAATAGTATTTCCTTGGCCCGGCGGGCCCCGATGTCCCTGGGTACGGAAAAATATTCTACAAAGCCCGGCAGGAATTGAGCGTCTTCAGCAGCGAAGATGATATCCATGGAGGAAAGCCAGCATCCAGCCCGCAAAAATGCAGTATCCATGGACCATGGCAATTGTAGGCTTCGCCAGATTCCGCCAGGCCAATGTGAAGTCGACGTATAGCTTTCTCATATCTTCAAACCATTTGGGTAAATTCAACTCGGAGCGGGTTGCATATCCGGTCTGTGTCTTGTAGGCCTCATCTTCCTCCGTCCCGATATCGTGACCGACGGAAAATGCCCGGCCGCCCCCTGAAAGGACTATTGCCCCGCATTGTGGATCTTTTACCGCCGCAGAAAATGCCGAGTCCAGTTCCTCCAGCATCAGGTAGCTCTGTGCGTTCAGATACTTCGGACGGCTGAGGATAACCCGTGCCACTTTACCGGGCTGGTAGGTGATATGTTGATACTCCATGCGTCGCCTCCTCACCAAGAATTAACCCGTATTCTACTATAACGTGGTGTTTGTCGTAGGACGGGCCTTTAAACCCGCCCCAAAAGGAATATGTCATTGCGAGGGGCCGCAGGACCCGTGGCACGTATATTGATATTGTGTAATTATAGTTCGTGTAGTGTTTGGGAGACCTCTTGGAAACGTGGATGGGGACATTAGTACCCCTGGAGATTGAATGGGTGCTCCCGCCTGATGACCTCTGATAAGTAATACGGTGGTTCGTATTAATGGAAACCTCTAATTCTGTACGTGCATGGTGGCTCGGCGGGAGACTCTCAAATACTAACACAAATAATTGAGAGGTGAAATGGCAAAATATCATGTTGGCATAGACATCGGTAAACAGACGCACAAAGCCTGTATCCGCAACCTGTCTCAGGATTCATATTCGGGTGTGTTTTCAATCCAGGTAAGCCGCCAGGGTTTTGATAAATTCATCAAGGCTTTGGAAAAACAGTCAACCCGCAAAGATGATTTCCTTCTTGGTATCGAGGCAACCGGCAACTACGGTGCTACTCTCGTGTATTTCCTCCTCGGTCAGGGCTACAAGGTGGTAGAAATAAACCCCTATCGTGCCGACAACTTTCGCAAGGCACAAGGCAAGAAGGCCAAGACCGATCACATAGACGCCCGCTCACTGGCTGGATTTCTGTCTATGGAAGGGCATAAAGTACTTTCGATACCCGAGCCTACCATAGATAACCTCCGAGAACTCACACGATTTCGTGCTGAAATGGCAAAGGATCGCGGGACATTGTTGAACCAACTGCATAACGTTATAACTACGCTCTTTCCTGAATTTGCCACCATCTTCAGCCAGCTTGATTCAGTCACTTCTCTGTCTGTCCTTACGGCTTTTCCAGGTCCAGAATATATGCTGAGCGCTGGAGAAGATAAACTCAGCGAAGTATTGAGACATAATAGCAGAGGCCGATCGGGTATAGACGTAGCCGCATCGCTGATCGTTGCAGCTCAGAATACCATCGGGCTAATGCAAAGAGAGCCGGCCCTGGCAGTCAAGGCATCCATATTAGGAGAACGAATTATCGCCTTAAAATTGGCAATCGAAAGGGTCGAAAAAGAGATAGCCAGGTTTTTTGACAAGCTCCCTTACAAGCCTGAGGATTTCCCGGTTGGCAACGTAACTTCTATATCAACTATCATCTCAGAAATAGAAGATATTAAGCGCTTTCACACGATCAAACAGTTTCTCTCTCACTTTGGGTGGTGTCCCAAAACTTGCCAGACCGGTACATATAACCAGGAACATCCTCGTATGAGCCATGCCGGAAACAAATATGTGAGAAGAATTATCTGGATGCTGTCTATAGTTGCCATCAAGAACGTACCACGCTACAGGGATTATTTTTTATGCCGCGTTAATGAGGGCAAAGCTAAAATGGATATTATTATTGCTGTGGGTCGAAAGCTGCTATCTGTTTTCTATGCAATATTGAAAACCGGCATTCCCTTCAATCCCAACTTGGAGGTGAACGGCCATCACGCTGCGGCAGGGCATTGACATCAATATAGTAATCAATCTCCCACATCGGCTCACATAAATAAAGGGTGGAGCCGAACTCCACCCTTTATGAATTAACAAGTCGTTTTATAGCCGCTAGTTAGTTTTCCTGCCCGATATGCCCTTAGCAGTACTTGAGCCGGCTTTGGCCTTCTCTTTGGGACGTAAATCCCGAGTGGCTTTTCCGGCCAGCCACATTTCGGAGTTGCCCATCTTAGCCAGTTCCTTACCTAGTTGCACTTTGTAGTTAGGTTTACCGCAAGATGAAATTACCCGCCTGGTTTCCGCGCCTGAAGCTACTCTCTCGTAGAGTTCCTTGAAAACCGGCATCACTGCCTTCTTAAACTTCGGTTTCCAATCCAGGGCCCCACGTTGAGCAGTCGCAGAGCAGTTGGAATACATCCAGTCCATACCGTTCTCAGATACCAGGCGGATAAGGCTCTCTGTCAACTCTTCTACAGTCTCGTTAAAGGCTTCGCTGGGGCTATGGCCGTGTTTCCTCAGGGTATCATACTGTGCTTCCATGATACCGGCCAGCGCTCCCATCAGCACACCCCTCTCACCGACAAGGTCGCTGAAAACTTCATTTTCAAAAGTCGTGGGGAACAGGTAACCGGCGCCGATTCCGATCCCCAGGGCAATGCAACGCTCCCGTGCTCGACCGGTAGCATCCTGAAAGACGGCAAAGCTGGCATTAATGCCTTCTCCGGAAAGGAAGTTGCGGCGCAGGGAAGTGCCGGAACCTTTGGGAGCGACCATGATCACATCAACATTTTTCGGAGGGATAACCTTGGTCTGGTCTTTATAGACTATTGAGAAGCCATGAGAAAAATATAGTGCGTCTCCCTTTTTCAGGTTCTTTTTAATCTGCGGCCACACTGCCCTCTGGGCAGCATCCGAAACCAGAAATTCAATAATGGTCCCCCTCTTAACTGCTTCTTCAATCTCAAACAAATTCACCCCGGGTTTCCAACCGTCTTTGACAGCCCTGTTCCAGTCTTCCTTGAATTGCTTGGATTGCCCTATGATAACATTGAAGCCATTGTCTCTCAGATTTAATGACTGTCCGGGTCCCTGCACACCATATCCAATTACGGCGATGGTCTCCTTTTTAAGTACCTTAAGGGCCTTCTCCATCGGAAACTCTTTCCGCATGACAACTTCTTCTTTAGTGCCACCAAAATCAATCTTGGCCAAAGTATTTCCTCCTAATATTCAAAATATCACTTATTATTTATAGCTAACTCACCATTTTTGAGCTAACACCAATAGTTATACCACTTCTTATGTAAGTCACACAAGGAAAGTGCCCTCAGAAGAAGGTCAAAATGCTTAACCATGGGGTTGTCAGGGCAGCTGGCGCAACCCCTTCGTTAAAGACTGCAGTTTGTCCAGTGGACGAATGATTAGGAAGAATACCACTGCAGCAAGTATATTGACTATGTTAGAAAAGTTTGAATACTTTCCGTAGCAGCCAGATAATCAGTAGAATTACCGCAATGATAAGAGCTATGTGAATTAGCCAGCCTAAAACAGGTATTGCCACAAAACCCACCAGCCACAAAACCAGAAGAATGATACCTATGATTAATAAAATATTCATCTCCCCCCCTTAACCCACCAGAGGATTCTAGCACAGGATTCAATAATTTTGCAATGAAAGGGAAGCTCAATAGAGATAGATGAAAAATCGTCTGCGTACTTCGTAAAAATACAATTATTTCAAACAGTTGAATGTATCGGGCAAGAGGGGTGGAGGATTGTAAATATAAGGATTACTTCACTGACCTTGAATTCATTCTTCGAACTTGAACCCCTTTTCATTGAAGAGCTTCACGCAGGCGTCCACAGCCTCCGCATCGTAAAGTATGCCTCTACTCATGCTTATTTCCTTAAGCGCCATGCCTGTTCCCAATGCCGGCCGGTAAGGCCGATCAAACGACATGGCTTCTATGACATCGGCGACTGCCAGTACCCTGGCCTCAGGCAAGATTGCCTTCCCTTTTAACCCTGCCGGATATCCGGAACCGTCTAATCTTTCATGATGTTGATATACAATTTGGCCAATCGGCCAAATAAATTCCATATTTGCCAATATGTCGTGAGCGACTCCCGGGTGCTCCTTAACGATGTTAAATTCCATACTGTTTAATTTGCCGGGTTTGCTCAATATTTCGAATGGAATTAGTATCTTCCCAAGATCGTGAATACTGCTGGCCAAATTAAGGCCCAGGACCTGGTCCCTGGTGAAATACATTTCGGTTGCTATGGCACTTGCGAGTCTGGCCACGCGTATCTGATGACGCGATGTGTACGAATCCCTTTTCGCAATCAAGGTTGCCAGGACTCTGATTGAATCTGCCATCACTTTGCGCAGTTGCAAAGTACTCTCGTTAGTTCTCACGTTTAGCGTTGTGATTACAGTCATGTAAAGTGTCCTTTTTTCCATCGTATATTCCGGAACCGGTCTCATTGGTATGCATAGACTCACTGTTTTGGTAATTGCCTTTGATCATATTTAATGCAGGCAAATGCTCATTCCGTTTTTCCTTATTTGGAACTCGTCTCCGATATGAATATATGTCATCCGGCCCGGCGAGTTCACATCATAAGAAACGAAATGATGGGCGGAAAAGTTTATGTCAATATTTTTCGTATGTGGATTTGCAGGACGCACACAAGAAGTTTAGCCGGGTGGACAGTCTGAAATAATAATGTGTGGGGATTGTATACTTGACAAACTTTGTGAAAGACCCAATCGCCCAATGTATTTAAGGGTTTGTTATCTTTGTTCAGATTCTATACAGCCATTAACCAGTCCTTAATAATTTTGTGCTAATATTTTAATAGAGGATTCAGGTTTTCTTAATATTGTGTGACACGCCGTAGAATATAGCTGTGGTACAAATAATAAATCAGCATGCAGCCAGTATATTTCTGTCCCAATTGTAGAGCGCAGGTAGCTTACGGCCAACCGTATTGCACCAACTGTAATACGGTTTTAAATTGGCCGGCGTCGCAAACGCCACCTCAATATCAGTCACCCAATCCTAACCAGCAGCAGACGTACAGTCAGCAATATGGCTGGAACCAGCAGCAGCAATGGGACCAACAGCTGCAGTCGAATCAGTAATCTCCTGATAATCAAACGGCGGGAGGCCGGAGTAAACAGCGAAGCCGCGGTGATGGGCCGGGACTATGGGACCAGATACGGGAGTACAAGGGGACCATTGTTAAAATATCCGTAGCCGTGGTAGTGGTTGTTGTACTTATCGGCGCAGGCATTGCCCTGAAGGGGCCTATCTCACAGCTATTCGCAGCACCGGTAGTGGCGTCTTTTGACGCCGACTCCGCGGAGATCGTCTCAGGTCAATCAGCAAAGCTGCAATGGAATGTCACGGGAGTAACGTCGGTTTCCATCAGCCCTGGTGTTGGGACCGTAGCGTCCAGCGGCGCCATGAAGGTATCTCCCAGTAAAACGACTACATATACTCTGGTTGCCAGCAATCTGTTCGGTTCTGCAAAAGGATCACAGACTATTACTGTGAGAGCGCCTGCTCCTTCTATTGGCAATTTCAGTTTTGACAAAGGGAGTATTTTTGCAGGTCAGTCAGTCACATTGTCGTGGAGCGTTACAGACGCCACGTCGGTTTCCATCGGCCCCGAAATCGGGACCGTATCGCCAACGGGATCGCAAAGCGTGACGCCGGGTTCAACCACTACGTACACGCTAACAGCCTCCAATGACGCCGGTAATTCCACCGCGTCCGCAACGGTGACTGTGGCAATATCGGGCGCGCCTATCATAACCACCTTTAGCGCAAGCCCGGCTTCCATTAAAGCCGGCGAGAGCTCCAACCTGGCCTGGGAGGTCACGGGCTCAACGTCAATTAATATCACCCCAGGCATTGGCGGTGTCGCGGCAAAGGGCAATACGCTGGTTACTCCCGCCGCAACCACTACCTATACATTGACGGCCGGCGCAGTAACCAGGTCAGTGACGGTTACGGTGGACACAACGAATGTCAAGAGTACGGTAAGCTCGACAGTCCCGACAAGCGCACCTAAGATAAGTAATTTCTCTGCAAACCCGAAGGCGATTACGCTGGGAGATAATACAACGTTATCCTGGGCTGTCACAGGAGTAAGGTCAGTTACCATCAGCCCAAATGTTGGTACTTCGTCTGCTTCAGGATCACTACTGGTTGTACCTTTTGCAACCACCACCTATACATTATCCTGCTGTCAACAACTACGGTACGGAGAATGCAACAGCTACGGTTACGGTTAGTACGATAGATGGCACGGCGCCTTCAATAAAATCCTTTACTGCCTCGCCCAGCAGTATTTCCGCTGGAGGAACAGCAAACCTCACCTGGAATATCGTGGGAGCAACGGCAATTTCCATAGATCAGGGTATCGGCATTCCAGATTCACACTATAGCCAATACGTATCACCTGCTGAAACTACAACCTATACACTTACTGCCCTGAATGGTTCCGGCACCGATAGCGCAACTGTTACTGTGACCGTGAACCCCTGATTTAGTGGGCTAAGTTGTAGGTACGCAGATTAGCGGACTCATAAACAGCAGATACGGATTCAGATTCTCTTAACTATCTCTCCAGTTTCAAATATCTTGAATGTATCGGCATCGATGGCGTGAATATGGAATTCTTCCTCGGTAGTCAGTCTTTTGAAACCTTCAATATTTGCGGCTAGATCTGCAGCTTTCCTATCCATCATATAGTCCTGGTATTGAATAATAGTGTATTCTTTACCTTCATCTGATCTGGCTTTGAAGCGATCTATTTCTACCTCTCGTGGCATCTGGTACCTCCGTGTTCTGAAATATAATGGCGCCGGTTCAAGTCCGGCCGCTATGCTTCTTTTTTCAAGCTATTTTCGATAGGACGTGAGAATAGCAACACAATTATCAGCGAAAATGCAGCATTTACCACTGCGGACAGGACTATTGACCAGATGGTGATTGATAACCAGCTTACGCCTATATTAGAAAATAATGACGAGGTCAGCCCAGGTATGGGCGATGTAGCAGATGTGAGAAGGTTAAACGAGAAAGCGATACTTACGCACAGCGCGACGGCGCCACTGGTGAATATAACTCTCGATAATTGCCCCAAAGCGGTCGCCCATCCTTTATGCATGCGGTGTGCCAGCCAGAAAGTAAAGAGAGCCATGAATGCGTCACCGATACCGGCGGGCATTTCCACCCACGCCCTCCCGGTTATCATGGATGACGCAATTCCTTTGATTAGAGCAATAATAATGCAGAAAGGCCACGGCAAATAGATTGCAGCCAATGTTGCCGGCGTGGAAGCAAGATTGGGATTACCGACAGGGAGCGGGACATTTACAAAGGGCAGGATAATGGCCAGGATTGCCAGGATAAGGGCGTACAGAAGTACCATTTTTGTTTTCATATTTTCCCTCTATTTCGAATGTGTCCGTCTCCCTGATAAATTGTGTCAAGATTATACACCTGCATGCTTCTGAAGTAACGCCCGACGTCATTCGATAAGTGGATGAACATAAAAATATCGGCGCCATCTGCCGGTAAAAGGCGTATGGCGCCAACTCAGATGCGAATGAGCATGCCTTTCCTCTTCTTGTTTTGGTCGATAGTTTAAGGGAACATTGCCTGCATTTTTGCCTTCATTTCGGCGCTCAATTGCTTGAATAGCTTTGCATCATACGAACCATTAACCATTGGCTTAATGGTTGGGTCGGGGCTGGTTGGATAACATAGCTGGTCGGATCTGAAGCGCATGCATAGATTCAGAGTGTTTCTCACAAAAAGGAGCTCCAGTATTGCTGAAAATTGTCAGTCTGATATCAGGTGTTTGTCAGTCCGGCGTCAAGTATTACGAGACTGCTGCGCTATAATTACTATAAGGTGCTATCAAGAGGAGGCGAATAATGAAAAACAAATTGCTTATTGTTTTACTTACACTGGTCGTATTCACAATGTTAACGGCTGCAAGTTGTACTTCTTATGCAACCACCGAACAGGTGCAGGCCCTGCAAAACCAGGTCAATACGCTGAGCAACCAGCTTAACTCCACTCAGCAGCAGCTTGCTGCCACCCAGCAGCAGTTGAATTCAGCGCAGCAGGCGCTCTCCCAGGCTCAAACCCAACTGCAGCAGCAACAGCAGCAGCAGAATACTTATTCTACGTCTGCTCAACCTGTGTATCAATCTCCTTATTATGGGTATCCTTATGGGTATACAACTTATCCATACGTAACACCATGGTATTCATATCCCAGGTACCGGTTCCGCCGGTAGTAACTGATATATTTTGAGGAAGGGAACGCTCAGCACCGGTATACCCGGCGTTTCCTTCCCCTTTATCCTGTCTGTTTGCCTCTGCACGGGGGCTTCCCGCCCATAATTATCCTCTTGTTGCCGGTTCGATTCTTTTTTCCTCTGTCAACGCCGCTTACCCGTACCTGGGCTATTTTTTTGAATTTACAAACCGCGTTTTCTGCCGGATGAGACCAACGTGCAACCAATTCCCGGATTGGTATACAATGAACAACCGGTCAGATTTTCCAAACGTTTTTCGTGGAGGAAGACATCTTGTTATTAGATGACAATTTCACAAAGGCTTTACATCCCGCTTCGATTGCAATTGTGGGAGTGTCCGATGCGAAAACCAGGAAGCTGACAGGACCTTATGGTGGATTCACTACACTGTGTAATTTGCTTGACCTGGGTTTCCCGGGCCGAATCTATCCCATCAATCCAAATGCCAGTGAAATCCTGGGCTTGAAGGCCTACCCGAGTGTCAGCGCCGTACCGGAGCTGGTAGACCTGGTCATCGTGGCCGTTCCTGCCAGGCACGTCCCGGGCGTACTCCAGGACTGTGTTGACGCTAAAGCCTTTAATGTGCATGTTATGAGTTCTGGTTTTGGCGAGACAGGGGAAGAGGAAGGCAAGAAGCTTCAGGAGGAGGTCCGCCGGATGGCGTTGAAAGGAGGCCTGCGGATGATTGGTCCGAATTGTATGGGCCTGCAAGTGCCTTCTGCGAAAGTATCTACTTTCGAAATACGGCCCCAGCTTGTCGGACCGGTGTCGCTGGTGTCGCAGAGCGGCTCTGTGGTGAGTGTTCAGATGAGGTTTGCCCCGGCAATGGGTATCGGCTTTAGCAAAGCGATAAGCTGCGGCAATTCGCTCATCCTCGATACTACCGACTATGTCGAGTACCTTGCCTCTGACCCGGAAACACGGATAATAGCCATGTATATTGAAGGAGTCAAGGACGGAAAACGCTTGCTGGAGATCGTACGAAAAACCAATCCTTCGAAACCGGTCATTATCTGGAAGGTGGGTTTGAACGAATCAAGCGCCAGGGCCGCTTTGTCCCATTCCGGCATGCTGGGCGGCGAACAACGCAGCTGGGAATCGTTCTTTAAACAGTCGGGGGCTGTGAGGGTGAGAACTATTGAAGAGCTATCCGACAGCATAATGACTTTTCTGTACATGAAGCCGCCGAAGGGCAAGTCCGCCGCTGTATTGACAGCCGGTGGGGGCGTTACCGTGGCCGCGGGGGATATTTGCGTCGAGGGGGGAATACGTCCGCCTGCACTTGCCCCGGAGACCAAAAAGCAGTTGCTTAAAGTTGTTTCGCTGGTTAATCAGGGCGTGGCCAATCCTTTGGACATCCCGGATTCACTTGCGCAGCCTGGTCTCATCGGGCAGATGTTACCTATCCTGGCGAGCGATCCGGGTATAGATTTCCTGATTTTGGATTGCCTTTCGCTTGCACTGAAATATCCGGTTTTGGCCCACAAGTTTGCTGATAGCATTAGCGAGTTCGTTAAAACAAACAACAGCGGCAAGCCCCTGGTTATTTCGATGAACACTCTCTGGGGAAGCCTGTCAGAAGCGGACAAGGGGCCATGGGTGCAGCGGCTTTTGCAGGCGGGCATCCCGGTTTATGATTCACTGTCACGGGCCTGCCATGCTATTTCCGGGTTTACAGACTATCATACGCGCTTTACACTGGATTAACCCGGCACAACGGTTCTGCGGCAAGTCAGGCGGAAGGTGGGCCCGACCTTAAATGCACTCGTTTAATTTAATGTCAGCTATTTATAAGCCAGCCGTCAATTAGTTATTCGCCAGGTGTCAAGTATATTCAAAGCTACTCCTTTATACTGGGTAAAAAGGAGGTAAATTATGAAAATCAAAGTCCTTATAGGTCTTCTGGCATTAGTGCTATTGACAGTGGCAGCGGCCTCGGGTTGCAGCTCCTATGTATCCAGTGACCAGGTACAGTCTCTGCAAAACCAGGTCAATTCACTGAGTAACTCACTCAATTCAACTCAGCAACAGCTGGCTTCAACTCAGCAGCAACTGAATTCAACCCAACAGTCGCTGGCCCAAGCTCAAGCGCAATCACAGCAGCAGCAGAATACGTATACTACGTCTGCGCAGCCTGTATACCCGCCTACTGTCATCTATCGAACCTATCAACACACAACTCCGTGGTATCAATTCCCCAGGTACCCGCAATCGACATACCCTCACAGGTAGCTAAGCATGATAGAGGGAGGAACCAGATGGACATAGATGCGATCAGGGTTTCCTCCCTCTCCAGGTATAGATGGTGCGGCGTGCGTGTGGCAGTGTAAATACTTGAGCGTTATGTGAATTCAATATACAATTGGTTTTCAGTGAGGCAGAGGATTTAGATGGCACGACCGTTGTGGCTGGTGGCTTTAGTCAGGGCCGGTTTCCCCGGCCGGTTAAAGCTGGCCAAAGCTACTCACTGGAAGCCGCTGGGACAGCTGGTGGAGAAGTGGTTGTTTGAAGGCGACGACATGGTGGTGCTTCCCTCTGACCGTGTTATTGCCATTGACCGTGATATAGCCGATCCCGGTCAGACTGTGCTTCCTTCACAGGTTGTGGAGCATTTCATCAACAAGGCCAACTATCACTGGATCATGAACACGTGCATTTGCCGCGAGGCATCGAGCTGCCATGACTATCCTATTGGGCTGGGCTGCCTGTTCCTGGGCGAGGCTGTTGAAGGGATCCATCCGGCGCTCGGCCGGCGTGTGAGCAGGGAAGAAGCGCTGGAGCATGTGAAAAAGTGCCGTGAAGCAGGACTGGTGCATCTAGTCGGCCGCAATAAGCTGGACACGGTCTGGCTGGGTGTGGGGCCGGCCAATAAGCTGCTTACCATCTGTAGTTGCTGTCCCTGCTGTTGCCTCTGGAAAATGCTGCCCGTTATCTCGGGCAATATAAGCGAAAAAGTTTATAGATTGCCGGGTGTGAATGTTAAAGTGACAGCCGACTGTACAGGCTGCGGCATCTGCACCGATAATGTGTGCTTTATTAACGCGATCAGCATGGATTCAGGACATGGCGGTTATCAGCGGAGAGTGCCGTGGCTGCGGGCGGTGCGCCTCGGTTTGCCCGATGGACGCCATCCGGGTAGAATATGATGCCGATGCCGTAGGGCGGGCCATCAGCAATATTGAGTCGCTGGTCCAGGTAACATAGGGCGTCACTTTTTATTACATAGACCGGTCGCAGCAAACTGACGAATCTTTGAAATAGGAAATCCGCAGGAGGTAAGCAGGTATGCGCAGTTGGCAGGTCAGATTGCTCGAATTATATTTCCGTATTGAGCATGCATTCAAACCCAAGGACAGGGGAGCCAGATTTACAGAAGGAACGTGCCGAACTGGAGGGGATGGGGGCTATGTTCAAGCTGCCAAAGGGGGTCCAAATCCGTTAAAGAGCTTGCCGATGGCGTCCCGGCTGAATGGCTGATTCCTCCCGTGCATATCTACGGGCAGGGTGGTCCTCTATTTGCACGGCGGGTCCTACGTGAGCGGCGGCATCAATTCCCATCGTCCGCTGGCTGCCAATATCGCTCTTGCCTCCAAAGCCCGTGCATTGATCATCGATTACAGGCTGGCCCCGGAGCATCCTTATCCGGCGGCTGTCGAGGATGCCATGGCTGTCTATAGATGGTTGATAAACGGCCACGTCGATCCTCGTCACCTGGCTGTGGTCGGT
The DNA here is from genome assembly GCA_963827985.1 of uncultured Chloroflexia bacterium. GTDB lineage: Bacteria > Chloroflexota > Dehalococcoidia > GIF9 > UBA5629 > JAFGLP01. Next base: position 16,073 of record CAWHDI010000041.1, read on the forward strand.
GACTCCGCAGGCGGCGGACTTACTCTCGCCCTGCTGATTAGCCTCAGGGATGGGAAGATTCCGTTGCCTGCAGCAGGCATTTGCCTCTCACCCTGGACCGACCTGGCATTTACCGGCGAATCATGGAAAAGCAAAGCCGCGGATGATCTGGTCATTTATCCGTATAAGGAACGGGAGTTCGCACGGATGTACATGGGAGGAATTGAACCGCAGACGCCTCTCGTATCCCCGCTGTACGCCGATCTAAAAGGATTGCCACCTATATTGGTCCAGGTGGGGACAAACGAAGTGCTTCTCTCGGACTCAACGCGGTTGGTAGAACGAGCGCAACAGGCCGGAGTAAATGCGGTCATTGAGGAATGGGAGAAGATGCAGCATGTGTGGCAGTTCGCAGCCGGTTTCATCCCCGAGGGGCGCCGTGCAATTGTCCGGATCGGTGAGTTTGTTGACAGGTGGCTGTGAGCCCTTTTTGTGGAAGGATAATCAATGCGCTGTTCACAAGAGGAACAGTAGCAGCAAGAACACCGGTGTCATTACGGGAATAACTGCGATAACAAGTTATGGATGCTGCTGACGGGCGCTACGGAGCGCTCCACTTTTCCTTCGTCACGACGGGAACCGAGTCGCCGGCCTTTGAGGGTACCATGTGCAGGTTATATGAAATTGCCTGTGTAGAACTATTTTTTATCACGTAGCCGAAGCTGGTTACACTCGACGTGTAGCCTATCCTGGCATTACTCCAGCGGTCTGGAATTTGTACGTCGACACCGTTTATTTGCAATGTTACATTATCAGAGGGAAGGTATTCCAACCAAAAATCTATGGGCTTCTGGGCGGTTACCTGGCGTTCTTCAGTGTAGCCGGCGGGCATTCCGATCGAAAATACGCTGTTAGCCGCTGTGACTGTAAGCTGCCGTTCAGTTGGATTGTTAGGCGGCACGGGAGATTGGGTCAGGGACGGCGCTGAGGGTGGCGTTGTCTTCTGCTCGCCCCCTTTGTCTCCGGAATAGACTTTTATATCGCCCTGTAATGGATTACAGGCAAATGTGGTAATGAGCGATATAAGGAGCAGCATACAAATAACCCTGGCTGTCTGCATCAATTCACCTCACGCTGCTGGAAATCGTGCATATTATACATCCGAATGCTGTTGAATGGAACGCCTGGCGAGCAGGGTCTTGTCCGTAACCTGCGAGCGCCGCGTATGCCTCATTTGAAGCAAGGGAGCAGCCAGATGGAATTGGCACTGGGGGTCATGCTGCAACAGGCCGGCACTTAGTGCTTTGCGGCAGAAGAGGGTTTGTTGACCGGGAACTCGTTTTGCGCCCAGGAAATCAGGATGATTGCTGGTATACCGCACGGGAAGAAAGTAATGGTGCCGGCAATGGCTCCGGCGAGCGCCAGCGCCCAGTTCCGTCTATTCAATGCAAATATCCCAGCCACTATGGCGAAAATGCCAAGTGCGGCAGTCAGCGATCCCCACCCAATGTATAACACACTCATTGCCCCGTACATGTTAGACGCAAAACCGGGAAGTTTGCTGGTACTGGCATATTTTGACATGACTTCGAAAAAGTAGTTCAGGAAAAAAGCATATCCCAGCCAGAGTACTCCGATGATACCCGAGATGATCGTAAGAATCCCTGCTATTCCAGCTTTATTCTGCATTGGTCTGCTCCGTTAACGCAATAGTCTCGGGTTGTCCCTGACCCGTCACGTCAGGCGACTGCTCTAGTGTTAGAAATTCCTGTCTGCCCAGGGAAATTAATATCGTTCCGGCGATCCCGCATGGAAACATAAGCAACGTTCCGGCGATTGCGCCTGCCAGCGACCAGGCCCAGTGCTTTCTCTTTAGCGAAAACACCCCACCGGTTATGGCTAATGTTCCTACCAGTGCGAAGAAAAGGCCAAATAGTGCGCCGAGAATTGTGAAAATTAACATAAGCTCGGGTGGCAAGTTTGTCTGTCCCTTTACTGGCGGCTGATTTTTGCCATAGCTTTCCATGACCTGGGCCATCACGACATAAAGAGCACTCATCGCTACATAGAAAAGGGAGAATGCTCCTGAGATGATGGTTAGAATTCCTCCGGTCCGCGCATAATTGGGCATTTCAATCTCCTTCATTTAGGTAAGTCAGAACAAATTAAGGTTGCTCGGATGCTAACCGGTAAGGCATCGTACGAATATTCTATCAGAGCTAAAAGCTGCAAACAAGGGACCATGACATAAGCTTGCTGTGTACATGAGCAAGGTTGATTGTCAGCAAGAGGTCAATGAGCGAAAATATATGCAGTCTTTAATAGGAGGGACCACTTGAAAATCGAGAAGATTGACCACGTGGCAATCAGGGTGAAGGACCTGGCGAAAGCACGCAAATTCTTTTCCGAAGTATTCGAAATGGATTTCAGGTCTCTGGGCAACAGCGCAGAGCTGGATATCAAGAGTATTATGGATACCAACGGCATTGAGCTGGTGGAGCCGTTTCTTCCTGATGGGCCGAACTCCCGTATGATTGCCAAATATGGACGAGGGATTAACGCTGCTTTCCTTGAAGGTCTCCGACCTGGACCAGGCTGTGGAAGACATCAAGAAAAAAGGCGTGCGTGTTACGGCCCAGGTACAATCAGGCGATATGCGAATGGCAATACTTCACCCCAAGGACACCTTCGGGGTGCAGATCGAGCTTATCGAGTATAAGGGAGAACATCCTGCCATAACGGCTGCCAAGGGATATAAACCTGATGTAACCTAGCCAGGGAATTTGGATCTCAACTGTCACAGGTTGTTTAAGATATGGTCCCGCTTGATCGGTAATTAAAGAGGGGGGCATCGTACGATGCCCCCCTCTCGGCTATTCTTATATAAATCCGGAAGCTTATGCTGCGCGCTTTCTCGTAACCAGGTATAACGCCCCGGCTATTCCCAGCGTCAGCAGGGCTATTGCGCCATAAATCAGGATATCGTTGTTTGTGAACAGGTCGACTGTGAAGTTGCCGGCTGAGACACCGCCCACATATACGCTATAAGTTCCCGGTTCGTTCCGGCTTACGTAGAAATGCAAAGGCGCAGTCTGGCCGCTGGATAGTGTTATGCCCTGGGACTCCACTTCCTGGCCGTTCACATACAGTGTGACCTTTGTGTCGCCATTTGAATCGCCCCTGTTTGCCACGGAAGCTGTTATATCAACTTTTTCGCCCGGGGCCACTTTGGGAGTTGCGATGGCCGCACTCTGAACTATGATATTAGCCATCTGGGCCGGATTCTGTGAGGTTACTGAGCCGGTTGAACCTCCGGTTGCACCCTGGCCCGGTACTCTTACCCGGCAGCCTGTCGTAGTGAACGTGATTTCATTTCCATAAAAGTATTGATACGAGTCGGGAGTCATAAGTTTTCCTGACGGAGAGAAGCCCAGTCCTACACCCAGGCCGTGCATCCCGGCATCATATGAGGACAAGAATGAGATGACATAATCGCCGTTCTGCTTCTGATAGTCAATGTTCTCCAGGCCAACGACGGCACGGGCATAGTATGTGGTGCAGGGACTCAGTGTCGTAACTGTGCAGCCAAAAATAGCAGGGCTACCGGAGGGAACGCTGACTGCGGGAGTGGTAGATGTATATACACCGCTCGCTGTGCCATATTGGAAATATCCCATACTCGGAAAGTTCACCAACACCATGTTGCCATTGCCATTGGATCCGGAATACATGTTCATTACACTGGCATTTAACGTGGCGGAAGTTACGCCTATGTTAGAGGCGGGTAAAGTCGTCACTGTCGGTTCCGAGC
>CAWHDI010000042.1:0-17997 GCA_963827985.1 uncultured Chloroflexia bacterium
GACGACAAACGAAGGGGTCTTCTCTTCATGAAAGGGACAGCATGCTTTGTAGGAGCTTCCGCTGCACACAAGCTTGAGATGCGGTGAGAGAACCTCTACCAGATCTATCCTCTGGCGTAGTAGCTCGAGGCTCTCTTTTATATAACATACGTTAATCCTATCTTAAAAAAGCCTTTAAAAAAAAGCAGGCCTTAATTACAAGGGTTAAAAAGAGTAATTCAAAATTATGGTAGAACGACCTTCGAACACCCTCTCCTCTCCTACGCTTCCTATATACTCGCCCTCTCCTTTAAAGTCTGTTAGCTCTTCCAAACAGAGTGCATCTCCTGACACCCTCCGGTCCCACAAGCCTTTGCCCGACATGGCTGATCTTCTAGACGAGATCGTCTATCTGATAGGGATCATCGAGCAGGCAAACCAGCCCACTTCGCGTCTCTTAAAACCGGAGATCTCTCCCGAAGAAGCTTTAGAGCAGCTCAAGGGTCACCAAAAATACTTAGAGCAACTGGACCATTGGAGTCAAGCATGCCAAAGCCGGATCGACAAGATGCTCCAGTTGAAGCCCTCTCTCTTTCAAAAATTTAAGCTAATCTGTTTACCAAATGACGGACACGATTGCGTCAATTTATCTCCCATGATGGCCCAGTGGCAAGCCTGCAAAGAGAAGGCGCAGGGTGCGCTGCTCCTCTTTCGCCTTGGAGATTTTTATGAGGCGTTTTATGAAGATGCCACTCTCCTTGCAAAAGAGCTAGATCTCACCTTGACAAAGCGACAAGAGATCCCGATGGCAGGCGTCCCTTTTCATACTGCCGAAGCTTACATCGACAAGCTTGTTGGCAAGGGGTTCCACGTTGCAGTCGCAGAACAAGTCGAAGATCCTAAACTTGCATTTGTGCCATCAGCAAGGGTAATTTCCAGAGGCAAAATCTCGTCTTTGAGCCATTCTTTAAATTCAGCAGTCAATTTATGTGACCTGACGGCAAATTTGTCCATTTGTTCCCTGGTGATGCCAGCCATTTCCTGCAGTTTCTGTGCGGTAAAGCCCATATTCAGGGAGGTCCCAAGGTCGAATTTTTTATACTGTGGATCAGAAAGCAGTTTTTGCGGCCATACGATGCCGCCGCCACCACCCATGGGAACATGGGTCATATGCTCAACACCGCCAACGAGCGCCACATCAGCATAACCACAAGCTATGCTCATCACGGCAGTCCTCAGGCCGCACAGAGCGGAGCCGCACTGCTGATCAACCTGATGTGCTGCAACTTCCAAAGGCAGATCGGCGTAGAACGCCGGGAATTTGCCGCCGAACGTGAAGTTCTCAAGGACAGGGTTGGCCGTTCCAGTGATAGCTTCATCGATCAACTTGGGATCCAGCTTGTTCCTCTTTATAATCTCTTTCCAAAGAAGGCCCAGTACCTCAATCATAGTATAGCCGTTGAGAAGATCCTTCTCGGGCGCCTTCGGATTAGACCTGGAAAACGGGGAACGTAGATAGTCGATAATCACTACATCTCGCGCAAGACTCATGTTTAATACTCCTTATAAAATATTTGTGATAACTTGTACACGATTACACCTGCGTATTCATTATATCATTGCCGCCGGCAATGATAGGCAATGGACATACAGCTCCACTTACGAGTTCAATCAATACATTCCCCGTGCCTCCGTGATGGAAGAACAGTGCCTTCTCAAAACAGGGAATATGCCGGATGCCGCCTATGATTTCGAGTCCTTTTTCATCTATAAAATATTCAACGGCTTCTTCCATATTGTCCACGATGTAACAAATGTGATGAAGTGTGCCGGAGCCGTGCTTTGCCAGAAATTTACCCAGGCCATCGTCAGCCAGTGGCTTTACGAGTTCGATATAGACATTGTTAACAGGTAATGAAACATACCTCCGCTTTGAATGCCTCGACTGTAAATCGAGCCATCTCCTGCATATCAAAAACACCTTCATATATCTTCTTTGCCTCATCTATGTCATTTACGACAATGCCTATATGATGAACTCTTAATTTCATAAGTACTATCGCACCGTATTCTTAAATATAGCGATTTACAGCTCCATTTCTTTGAAATCTTCAGCAACGATCAAGCGGTGCTGCCGGTCATTTTCTTCACATCGTCAGCAGTCACGCCGGGAATGGCTTCTTTGAGCAATAGTCCCTTCGGCGTTACCTCAATAACAGCGTAGTTGGTCACTATGACATCAACGCAGCCCTTCGCAGTAAGAGGATAGGTGCACTCAGACAATATTTTCGGTTCACCGTCTACGGTAACATGTTCCATGGCCACGATAAGCTTCTTGGCCCCGGCTGCCAGGTCCATTGAACCGCCGATATTCCCTCTCTTGCCCAGCCCCCGTGCAGGATTGTTCCATCCCGCCAGGTCGCCTTTCGCCGATACCTGCAGGGCGCCCAGCACCGCTACATCAATATGGCCGCCCCTGATCATGTCGAAGGATGTCTCTTCGTGAAAATAGCTTGAACCGGGCAGTTCATTAACGAAACGGCAGCTTGCATCGATACGGTCCTGGTCCTCTTCTCCCTCTTCTGCTATCGGTCCCAGTTTCAGCATGCCGATCTCTGCGTGCGTGATGATATCTCTGCCTTCGATCCAGTTGGCTATCAGACCGGGAATGCCTATGCCGAGGTTCACGTATAGCCCGTCATCCAGCATATTGGCCACCCTTAGAGCAACCATTTCACGCTCGATAGGAGGTACTTGCGGCGTTACTACTTTGCTCAATTTATGTCATATTAAACTCCAGATTCGAAGATGCTTTAGACGGTGACCTTGTAGAATTCCGGCCTTCCGACTTCGACAACCCGCTTCACGAATATTCCGGTGTATGTATGTTGTTGGAATCGAGCCCGCCGACCTCGACCAGCGTTTCCACCTCGGCGATGGTGACTTTCCCTGCCATCGCCATGGCATTATTGTAGTTGCGCCCTGTGAAACGATAAACGAGATTTCCCTCACGGTCACCCTTCCAGGCATGAATGAAGGCAAAATCCACGGGAAGGGCAAGCTCCATGACATATTCCCTCCCGTTAAAGACCCGCACTTCTTTGCCTTCAGCAACGAACGTGCCGACGCCTGCCGCGGTATAGAAGGCAGGGATGCCGGCCCCTGCGCAGTGCAGTCTCTCTACAAACGTTCCGATGCCGCATGTCTCCAACTCTATTTCGCCCTTTCTCACGGCGATCTCAAAGGGATGGTTGGCACCCTTGCTGGCGGAACGCGGCACGGGGTAGTTGCTGATCACCTTCTTTATCTGCCCGTTGGCAACCAGTTCGAGCATCTCTTCGTTGCCCACGCCCACGTTCTGGCTGACTATCGTCAGGTTCCTGGCCCCTGTTTTGGCCAGCGCCTTCGTAAGGTCAAGGCATTTTCCGCATGTGAAAGAGCCGCCAAAGGCGATTACCGCTCCATCAAAAACATCCTTCACTGCCGCTTCCGGCGAAGGAAACACTTTATCCATAGTCTGCTCTCCCTGATAAATTCTTCCCTAGGTTTTGACCTGCTCGTTGTTCAGTATCCGGTGCCTCAGCTCGGCGATTAATCCCGGCGCATCAATCGAAAGCGGGCACTCCTCAACGCAGCGCCCGCACCTGGCGCAGGAATAGGCGATGCCCGCCGCAGCAGACATGCCGTCCGCAACGTACGCGCTCAAAATAGTTCCTACACCCCCAAAGTAGCTGCGCCCGCCGTAGTTGCCGGCCGTTAATTGGAAAATAGGGCACTCCAGCAGGCAGCCGCCGCACTTTATGCAGTACGTGGCCTCTTTGAGCACCGGGTCTCTGGCAAGGGCGCTTCTTCCGTTATCCAGGAAGATGACGTGGAGCTCCAGCGGGCCGCTTGAGCCATATACCAGCGTATTTTCAATGTCCGCCGTGCCGCTGGGAGCGCTGATCAAATTCAAATAGAATGGAATGGCAAAGCCGGCATATCTCCAGGTTACTTCCGCCACCTTGATAGCGTCTTCAAATGTCGGTACGATTTTATCTATCCCAATCAGCGCGATGTGGACCGGTGGCACGTTGGTGGACATGCGGATATTGCCTTCATTCTCGATCAGCACGATCGTCCCGGTATCAGCAGCCACAACGTTGCCGCCGCTCAGGCCGAAATCGGCCTTGAAGTACTTCTCGCGCAGGAATTCGCGTATGGTCCTGACTTCGGTTGCTATATCAGGCTTGATTTCCCTCCCGAAGAATTTGGTCAATAACTCGGCCACTTCTTCCCTGCTTACATGCAAGGACGGCAGCACATAATGCATGGGTTTTTCCTTGCGCAACTGCTGGATGAATTGCCCTATGTCCGTCTCCCAGACTTCGTTGCCACGGCTTTCGAGGTGCTCCCTGAGCTCTACTTCTTCCCCGGTCAGGGTTTTGGCGGACACCACGATCTTGCCGGAACCGACGATACCGTCGATTATTTTCAGGGCGTCATCCGAGGTTTTAGCAAGGTGGACTTTCGCCCCGTTTCCTTCCAGGTTGGCCTTGGCAATCTGCGCCAGCTCTTCACGGCGGTTGGCGCTTTCTTCCTTGATGAGCCTGACTTCTTTGGCCAGCTCAACTGTTTTCGGGAAACCGTTTCAGGGTCTTTGCTCTTCGCTCGCGGTAGGCTTTTACGGAGCGCGCCAGGCCGATTTCCAATTTCGGATCACAGGCGCTGGCCAGCAGCCCGCTATAATAGTCCTGGAAAACTTTCTTATGATCGGGCATTATTATCCTCCAGGGCCGAATATACGATCTCAATTAAATCAACGATCTTTATGTCTGCCTGTAAATCTGCCGCCGCCCTGTTCAGGTTGGCATGGCAGAACGGGCAGAGTGTGAGGGCGGCCTCTGCCCCGGTCCCGGCCAGTTCCCTGACCCGCCTTGCTCCGATAAGCTCGGACAGCTCCGGATAGACCAGCTCGCACGGCGCGCCGCAGCAAACCGTCTTTTCCCGGTTAAACTCGGTTTCCTTCAGTTCCAGGTTCTTTATTGCCTTAAGGACTTCCCTCGGCTCATGCTGTGATTTTGAGCGTCCTGGCCAGGTGGCATGGATCGTGCAGGGTAACGGTCATCGGCTTCTGCAGGGACAGCTCCCTGCCCGATTTCTTCAATTGATCCGCGACCAGGCAAATGTACGGGTATGACCTCAAAATCAAAACCCGTGACGAACTTGGGGTAAATTTTCTGGAAAATCTCGGCCGAATGCGGGGTAAGGGCAATGATCCTGTTCACTCCTGCATCCTTAAGCTGGCCGACAACCTTCTTGGCGTGCTCTCTCAGCCCTTCGAAATAACCATACTCGTACAGCAGGGCGCCCGAGTACAGTTCCCTGTCCATATAGGCAAAATCGACCCCTAACTTCTTGAGAGTAAGGGCCGCTTTCCTGACTATGTCTTCATACAGCTTCTTGTCGGCCCCGGCCACCCGGCCATACATCTTTGCCAGGTCAACACCGAGCTTCCCTGTAACGGCCTGCATCCCTTTGTAAGCCGAGAAGAAACCGTCCTGGAATTTAGCCACCTTCAGAACGCCGACCATGGACGAGATGTAAGCCGTCATCTGGTATTCGCAGCCGGTGTAGAGGATGGTCTTTCCCTTCTGCGGGATGTTCAGCCCGGCAGCCCAGGAGGCGCAGTCCTTGTGGGACAGGCCCATAGGATTGCCGTGCCTGGCTGTATTGGAATGGATCACGTCCAGGGCGGGCGGGGTATATAACTTGCTACACATTCTTAATCCTCATAAATCGTGACGGCGAAGGTTGTCTAATAGACAAAAAGATCCATTCCCCCGTCGACTATTACATTCGCTCCTGTAATATAGCCGGCCCTTTCCGAAGCAAGGAAGACAACGATATCGCCAACTTCCTGGGGTGTACCTGGCCTCCTCAGAGCCGACCTGACGGATAGCCTGTCTCTCATTTCAGGGTTGACCAGATCATACATATCGGTAGCAATAGTGCCCAGGGAGACCGTGTTCGCGGTTACGCCATAACGTGCACCCTCCAGCGCCGCGGTCTTGGCAAGAGAAATCAGCCCGCCCTTACTAGCAGAATAGCCGCACTGTCCGAACCCACCCAGCACACCAGCCATCGAGGAGATGTTAATGATCCTGCCCCATTTCTTCTCACACATCATGTCAAACGTTTCTTTTATCCAGTAAAAGGGACCGGAAAGATCGATAGCTACTACGGTCTCCCACGGAGGCATCTGGTCCTTGCTGATCCTCCCCAGAGATGGGACACCGGCATTATTGACCAGGATATCGATCTTACCCAGGCTTTTCACGATCGCTGCGACTGCTTCCTTCACCGCCGAAGGATCACTTTGATCAACTTTGACTGCGACAGCCTCCCTGCCCAACTGTTTTATCTCATCTGTAATCGCTTTTGCACCGACGATATCCATATCGACACAGGCTATGTGGCAGCCTTCCCGCGCAAGTGTCACGGCAATAGCCCGCCCGTTGCCACGCTGTTTACTGGTACCGGTTACAATGGCAATTTTATCTTTAAGTCCCAGATCCATTTAATCACCTGCTTATTAATATATTTAATCTCAAAAAGCGTTAACCGCCGGCTTCCCAATCAGGGCTACCGACAACGGTTATTGCTTTGTCGTCCTGGATGTTCTGCTACAAAATCGCCCCCGACTCTTTTAATCCCGCTATGTCTTCCCAGCTATATCCACGTTCGAGCAATATTTCCTCGGTGTTCTCCCCGAATTCGGGCGCATGCCTCCTGACCACAAACGGAGTATCGTTGATATCGATAGGAGTGGCCGGGACCCGGATACTGCCTTTAGTGGGATGCTCATAGCTCAGGAAAGCGCCACTGGCATTCACCTGCGGGTCATTGACCATATCAGCGAAGGTGTTGCAGGCATCCCAAAGGATGTTATAACCCTTGAATTTTTCGATCCATTCACTCCTGGTCTTCGTCTGGAAAGTCCTGTCCAGAATGGCGATGAACTCCGCACTATTCAAACCGCGGCTGGTGATATTGCAAAACTTTGGATCATTCTCCAGGTGCTCGAGCCCCATGGCCTGGCATAAATCCGTCCAGTACCGGTCAGGCTGCATCATCAGCAGCATAATCCAGTTATCGTCCTTGCACCTGTACATGTTAACCAGCGGGTTGCCCATTTGCTGACGGTTGAGCCTTGGCATAAAGCCCAATTCCATGGCCATCATGGCTGCCATGGAAACAGTCCACACTCCCCCTCGCATAAGGGACACCTCAATTTTCTGACCTTTGCCCGTCCTCTCCCTTGCGTACAGAGCCAGGGCAATGCCTCCTGCACAGAACAGGCCGCTCGGCTGATCTCCCAGCCCGGGGTAGATCATGGCCGGAGGTGTACCGTCATTGCCCAGTTGCGCTGCAAAACCGCAACGAGCCCAGTAAGCGCCGGTATCGTAACCGGCCTTATCCCGCTCGTCTCCCGCAGTGCCATAGCCTGTGCATAACGCATAGACCAGGCGGGGATTAACCGCCGACAACGAGGTGTAATCGGCCTTCAACCTCTCCAACGCCCCACGCCTGTAGTTGCTGACAAAAACGTCGGCCTCCTCGATCATGCTGTAAAAAATCTCTCTGCCCTTATCAGAAGCCAGGTTCAAGGCCAGGCTCCGCTTATTGCGGTTATTGAGCTCATAAACGGAATACTTACCGGGTGCCGGTGCTCCGACCGATGATTCCAGGTTACGCATCGGGTCGCCTGTCGCCGGGTCTTCAATCTTGATGACTTCCGCACCCCAGTCCGCCAGGGCGGCGGCCGCCGCCGGGGCGAATGCCCAGATGCCCATTTCAATGACTTTTATACCTTCCAAAGGCAGCATGATTTATCTCCTACCTGTTAATTAGCTTCCTGCTTATAGGCAAACTGATTGGCTTTTTCAATATCGGCAAGATAGTACTTTGAGCCGAGGAAATACAGTATTGCGGCAATAAAGCCGAAACACGTTGTGATAATCAGGGCGGTCTTGAGGCCATACGCTCCCGCACCAAGGTAATCAGACAGGGCGCCTGCAACCAGGGGGGCCCACCCACCGCCAAGGAAATACTGCATGAACGAATTCAATCCCCAGGCCTGTCCCCTTTTCTCCATCGGAGTAACATCCTGTGTAACTGCGGTCAAAGGGGGCACCGCCATCAGGACCGCTCCCATGAAGCAACAGGCAAAAATGAACCCGATACCTTTCACATCGAATATCAGTGTTAAAATCGCCATGACCGTTCCAATCAGCACCACGATTGCCGGCAGCAGCATGCGGCTGCGGGGATTTTTCGCCTTCCATTTGTCCGCCACGATCCCACCCAAGAATGCCCCGAAAATACCGAACAACGTTATGCCACCCGTGAGCAACCCCGCATAATCAGCTTTGACACCCTGTGCCCTGATAATAAATGTCGGCATCCAGGTAATAATCGACATCAGCATTACCTGCATCATGGCGAATCCCACGTACAACCTCAGTAAGGTTGGAATTTTCAATAATGAGATCGCCGAATCAATGACATTCTCTCTTTTGTTATTTTTCAGCACCTTTGCTTCGACGTTTTTATAGTCCTTCAAGAAAAAAGCCAGGATACCGGCAACAATCCCTATTGCTCCGAAAACATAAAAAGGCATCCGCCATGTCCCGGTTTTAACAGCCAGGTATCCGCCTAAAGTCAGGCCTATGATCGATCCGATGGGAAGGACCATATTTAATATGCCCATGACTGTAGCCCTCAGGCGTTCGGGGAACGCAGCGGTGATCAGGGGGGTCCCGCCGGACGTATATCCCGCCTCGCCTATCCCCACAAGCGTGCGCGGTAGCAGGACTGTAATAAAATTAACTCCCAGGCCCGTGATAAAGGTAAGGCCGCTCCATAACACAGCCATGATTCCGATTGCCTTATTCCTGGACCATTTATCCACCAGGTATGCTATGGGCAAAGCAAACAAACCCATGCCAAGGGCAAAAAACGTCCCGATCATGCCCATCTGAGTGTCATTTAGTCCCATATCAACCCTGATGGATTCCTGGACGACTGAAAAGACCTGCCTGTCCATGTAATTGATCATCATGAGCAAGCACACCACAAAAAGGATGAAGTGAGCATCCCTCTTTCCAAATAAATAATCAGCGCTGCCCGCGCCCGGCGTTTTGGGCATACGTACCTCCCTACTAAAAATTATTGACATGTTGTGCTGTGGCAGCGGGGAGATTAGACTAATCTATACTGGAGAGTATATTTCAATAAAGCACGAACCGCATTAACCTATGTTAAGTAACTCAAAAGCTGAATAGTTCTATAAGGACCCAATATGGCTCAGGCAAAACCTGATTGCGTCTACCACCCGGTAGGCAATACCGAAGGTATGCCCTGACAACGCGGCGGCCACGGGGTCAGAGTAGAGCTCGTACTCATGTTTTATCGCCAGCCTGTCCAGGGTTTCATGCAATCTTTTTGCCACGGCAGCCAGCCCCAGGTCGTCGGTCATCTCGCAATTTATCATCAAGGGGACTTGTTTCAAAGTGTTGCCTGCATACTTATCTATAACAGTGTTGAGGTCAAATTCACTCCATGCTTCATATGCCTTCTCATCATAAGATATAACCTTGCCTCTTTCATCTCGTGCCAGGCTGGGCATTAGTGGGCGGCCCTTGCTGTAAATCAAATCCACAGTATCGAAAAAATCTTCCCATGCCTGGCTGCAGACTTGCTCAGCCGTGGCCCTGCCCAGGATCTTCTCAGCCATAGGGATCATTATCTTCCAGTCCAGCATGTCAATAGTAAAATTGGCGGGGCTCAAAGCCGCGCCAGCTGAGAATATACCATTCCGCCGGAAGAGCATGCTGATCACACCATAACCGCCCATCGATGTACCCATCAAAGCACGTCCTTCCATGCAGTCCAGCGTCCTGTAGTGATCTTCCACGTAAGAGATAACATCATTTACAATATAATCCTCATAATCTCCGGTATATTGGGAGTTTACAAAAAAACTGCCTTTGGTCCCCGTTTCACCTGTCATGTAATCATAGGCACCGTATTTGTGAGGTAGATACAGGCTGGCATCCGGCTGCACAAGGATGAACGGCTTTAGCTCCCCCCTGGCAATGAGTGCATCCAGCGTCGAATAATCACATGCCCTTGACCAATCAAACAGTTCCATTATGTTGGGCGGCAGCGCTCCAAAACGGTCCTTCTGAGCAACCGGAACATTGAGGCTTTTAGTATTGCTGTTATAGCCGTGCAACTGGTAGATCACCGGGTATCTTCTCTCCGGAGAATCATAATAGCCCGGCGGCAGATAAATATGGACGTCCCTGTCAACCGGGCTTTTCAGCGGGTTTCCCTCCAGGCTATCAGCATGAAATTTATCAACTCTATACCTATCATTCTGCCCGGTTTCCATGCAAACCCCCTTCAATTAGATTTGCTTAATAAGATTTACACTTATGCTGACTGTACGCGTCCATTCAACCATACTAACAAGTCATTCATGACCATTTCTTTTTCCGGTTCATTGAATATATCGTGGTATAAACCATCGTAGAACTTGAGTGTTTTATCCCTGGAAGATATGAGCTCATATAATATTCGGCTTCCATCCGGGACATTAAACCGGTCACACGAACCGTGCATGATCAACACCGGCACTTCTATTTCAGCCGCCCGGGACGGCAATTCCTTCAACATCTTCAGCATCTCTGCACCCCATCTGGCAGGCAGCCTTCCGTGATAAACCAGCGGGTCCTTTCTGAAGGCATCCCGTACAGCGTTATCACGGCTGAAACCTTCCGTGGGGAGGCGGTTGATACCCAGTCGTGGCACGAGTGCAGAGCTAATGCCGGCCATAGCGATGAGCACCCTCGGGACACCGAGCGTCGAGCCTATCGTCCCAGTGCTTGCCATAACCAGTCCTGCAAGCTCGTCTTTATACCTGCCGGCATAGAAACCGGCAATATAACCTCCCATGCTGTGGCCGATTAAAAACATCTTGCGGCCTCGTTGCTCGGAGCTCACCTGCTCAACAAATTTTCGCAGGTCGAGAAGATAATCATCGAAACGGTCAATGTAACAACGCTGACCTTCAGATTTGCCATGCCCGCGCTGGTCGATGGAATATACGGCATAACCTTCACGAACCAGGCAATCAGCCATACCACTATAAAAACCGCTATGCAAAGTGGCACCGTGGCAAAATAGCACGATTGCCCTGGGATATCCGTCAGGCAACCAGCAACTGTAATGGAGATTGATTTCTCTATATCCTTTGAATGTGCTTTCCATCACTTTCATGCAACTACCTCCTGCGCCGGCACACGATAAGAAAATCAATTACGTTATCTCTTACCTGCAATATATAAGAATCGGATCTCAGGTTGCTGCGTAGATCGATTTAATGACAAGAGTATAGTGTGAGAAAAGACGCCCGGCATTAACCTATGTTAAGAGACGGGAACACTAGCCAAGGTGACTGTTGCCCACGAGCAGACCACCGTCAACCACTATGGTCTCACCGGTTGTGAAGCTGGAAGCATCTGAGGCAAGGTAGAGCATGGCGCCGGATATCTCATCAGGATCAGCAATACGGTTCATTGCTGCCCCACCTGCCACCATTGACTGCACTATTTTAGCCTGGTCCTCCGGAAGAGAAGACCAGTTATACATAAGAGCACGCGTCATAACTGCGCCCGGTGCTATGGCATTGACCCTGATATTAAACTGCGCCAGTTCCAACGCCATAGATTTTGTCAGCATTGTCACCGCAGTTTTGGCTATTGAGTATATGCCGTTTTTGTATTCCGGCTTAAAGCCGCTGGTAGAAGCAACGTTGATGATCCTGCCACCATTGTGATCTTTCATGACACGGGCTACCGACTGACTGAGAAAATATACGCCTTTCAAATTCAAATTCATGACAGTGTCCCAAAGACGTTCTTCAGCGTCCAGGCACAATGCGGTGGCCGGCGACCCGCCCGCATTATTAACCAGGATATCTATTCGACCGTACCACCCTGCCACCTCGTCTACCAGTCTGTGGATATCATCCATCCGTCCTGTATGAGCAGCTACCGGTAATGCCTTCCTGCCCAAGACCCTAATTTCCTCTGCCACCTTGTCCAACTCTTCCTGCTTGCGGCTGGCCAGGGCCACATCTGCGCCAGCCTCAGCAAACGCCAGGGCGGTAGAGCGGCCAATACCCCGGCTGGCCCCGGTTATCAGTGCCACTTTACCTTCCAGGGAAAAACGTGAAAGATGTGTCATACCAGCGCCTCCCGAAGTCGTCTCAGGCACACAGGTTCATTATGCCTTTCGCTTATCAGTAAAAGTATAGTTTGGAGAACGAGGCGTAGCATTAACCTATGTTAAGGGGTATTAGTCCGTGGAGAAGACGGCAAAGTACGGTAAGTGGATGAAATGAAATTAAGGTTTCAAGCGCGCAATTTCAGTTGCTTTCTTATTCTGCTGAGGGCAACCGGGGTGATACCCAGGTACGACGCAATATAATGCTGGGGGATCCTGCTTTCAAATTTCGGCTCTTGCTTGACGAGATTGATATATCTTTGAGTTGCATCCTCCGATAAGAACTCACGCTCTCTTTGTTCCTTCTCGATAAAGAGCATTTGCGTGTATTTCATGGTTAAATCATTCCAGCATGGATGGTTCAAGCGTTTCTGATAGTTCTCAAACGTGTTATAAATTAATACGCTATCTTCTATGGCTTGAATTGCGTACCACGACTTCTCGTTTGTCAAATAGGGGCTATAACCGGACAGAAAATGGTTTTCATCTCGAAACACCAGGGTCCTTTCCTGCCCGGACGGAGTAACATAAAAAACCCTGAAAATTCCGGATAGAATGAAAGCCATCCTATCTGGTTTTTCATCAGCCTTTACGAAAAAATCACCCTTTTTAAGTTTCAGGATTTTCGAAATAGAAATAAACTCACGCAACTGCTCTTCAGGAATTTCGGCATATTTGCCAAATTCCTCCCTCAGCCTGTTTACATATTCAATGTCAACGTCGCCCATTTTAGCTACCCATGCCAGAACTAGTCCGCCCCATTACTTTAGTTAAGTTAATTAATACTCTTGTTAATATGCATCATACAACCTGCGGGACTTTCATTTCAAAACAGCGATGCATTCTATTCCTGCGTTAAAACCAACAGAAATGAGGGGATCCTGACGGGTCTCATTGATGAGCGGCTCGGGTGGCTGTAATTTTCGTAGATTATTCGGGTTGTGGATTTCATTTGGAGGCTGCATCAAAAACAACGCAGCCTCCAATCAGTCATTCCACTTTCTTGAAGAACTTCTTCCTGGTTGCGCAGACGGGGCAGGCGTCCGGGGCTTCCCTGCCTACCGTATAGCCGCACACCGGGCAGACGTAGTACGGATAATCCTCTTTGTCCTTTCCCAGGCCATCCAGCAGCCCTTTATAAAGATCCGCATGCACCTTCTCCACCTCATTAGCCCTGTAGAAGCTCATGAACGCATCCTGGTTATCCTCAGCCTTGGCAGCCTGGATCATTTCGGGATACATCTTGGTGTATTCATGCGTCTCTCCACCGATGGCTTCCTGCAGGTTTTCCTTCGTGCTATGGATTGCCTTCAAGGCCTTGAGATGATTGATGGCATGTACCGTTTCCGCTTCAGCCGCCGCCCTGAAAAGCCTGGCAGCCTGTTTAAACCCCTCCTTATCAGCCGCCTCCGCAAATGCCAGGTACCTGCGATTAGCCTGCGACTCGCCGGCGAATGCCTGTTTCAGGAACTCTTCCGATTTTGACATAACCCTTAATCCTCCTTCACCCAGATAATGTTTTCAGAAATATTATCAGCAGTCCCCGCCGCGCGTAATGACTTTTATCACACTGCCAAAATCAGAGGGCCAGGGAAAAGTTGAGATAAAGCTGGGCCGCCTGGACCACCTGGTTGAACACTACCGACTCCTCCGGGGTATGAGCGGTTTCAAGCCGCCCGGGACCAAAAATGATCGGGTCAACCCCCGCCCCCCACAATACATTGCCATCCGAGTGGCTCCGGAAATCCTGAGTCTCCCATGGCAGCTTCATGCTTTTACATACCTCACGCAGCCTTCGCACGAGAGGCCTTTCCTGGGATATCCGGTAGCCGGACTGGGTATTTTCGAAGCGAATATACGTTTCTCCGGTTATCTCTTTAGAAGCATCTTCCACGAGATGTTCGAGCTCGGCCTTTAATACGTCCATGCGGGAATCGGGCGGCAGGTGCAGATCAAGCCAGGCTTCGCACGTATCCGGCACAACAAAACCGCCCGGGAAGCCGGAGAGCTGACGAATGTTATAAACCAGGCCGCTGGAACCGGAGGTTGCATAGCCTGTAACCTGCAAAAGCAGTTTAAGCATATTCTCGATGGCATTCTGCCCCAACTCCGGCATGGAAGAATGGGCTTTCTTGCCACGCGTTCTCAGGAGCACTTCAAGGTAACCGTAATGCCCGAGGCACGGAATCATGTTGGTTGGCTCGGCAACCACCGCCCAGGGGAACCGGTATTCCCTGACCAGGGTCTTGGCGCCGTCGCTTTCCTCTTCCTCTCCTACCACGAGCGCCATCCCCACTGAAGGAAATTTACCTTTCTTCTCGGCCAACACAGAGAATGCTTCTATCATGGCCGCACAACCTGCCTTCATATCGGAACTGCCCAGGCCAAAAGCCTTCTCTTCCTCTTCGTAAAAACCGAAGTCGTCAAGGTCATGCGCAGTCACCGTATCCAGGTGACCTACAAAACAAACATCAACCTCATCCGTCTTGGGAGGCAATACCACGATGTTGTAGCGGTTCTCATCCACGGGCTGTTTCTTAACGTTAAGCCCGGCGGCCTTGAGATACTCCTCGGTAAACTGGAGGATCTCCTCCTCCTTGCCGGAAGGACTATAGATATCAACCATATCCTTAAGAAGCTTTTTAAGCCTCTCAGGCTGGATATCAGACATTGCGCTTGTGCTCGTTCCCATTTTTCTTAACTCTCGAGCTCCGCTTCTTTTCCTTTTGCTGTTCCTGGGTGGCCGGATTATACGTCATGTAAATATGCTGCTGCGGGCTGTTGAAACCCTTGGCCCGAAAGAAATGCAGCGCTTCAAGGTTGTCCGCCTCAGTATCCACAATGAACATCCTGACCCCATCCTCGATCATTTTATCAGCAAACCTGTTAAAAAGCTTGCTGGCAACGCCCAGCCTCTGGTACTCGGGTGAAACGACAAGCCAAACCAGGTAGCCATATTTCCAGGCCGACTTCCTTTTAGCTATCACGTTGCCGAGGATGAAGCCGATTATTTGCCCTTCCAGCTCGGCTGCCAGGCAATATTCCTGGTCTGAAGTGAACATGGAAACAACTTCAAATTCGTCCCAGGTGCGATACAGTGTAGGAGTCTTTTCGGCGGTAAATACACGTTCACCCAGATGGAACACTGCAGGGATATCGTCAACCTCCATTTCCCGTATCTCAATATCGAGCTTTCGCTTGCTGCCGTTTTCTTCCGAATCCACGACCGGCACGGCTGCCGGTATTTTTTCCCCATTTGTTTTATGGGGGTCCGAAGGGTCGCCGCTGCTCATAAGTCCTCCATTAATAGGATAACATGATAGGTATCAGATGGGATATTTTGCAAGGTCATCCGATGCTAGAACTTGTAGCCCAAAGACCTAGCCTTATCGTAGCACTTCTGGGCTTCGTCAGTCCGTTTCAGGGTCTCAAGTGTCAACCCTTTACTGTACCAAAGGCTTGGCTCGTTGGGGGCCAATGCAAGACCCTTATCAAAGGCTATCAGCGCCTCATCGTATCTTCTGAGCTCATGCAGGGCTTTGCCTTTATACCCCCAGGCAAAGGCATTATTCTCGTTGAGAGAAAGCGCTTTATCAGTAGACACCAGTGCGCCGTCATACTGCTTGGACATAACCTGCGCATTGGCCTTCCAGGTCCAATATGCGGGTTCCAACGAATCCAGAGAGGCAGCTTTGTCAAAGCAGACGACTGCATCCGCGTATTTTTCAGTGCTCATCAATACCAGGCCCTTGTTGGACCAGTACACCGGCATATCGTCCTTTAAAGCAATGGCTTTATTCACGCTCTCAAGCGCCTGATCGAACTTGTCAAGGTTGTAGTAATCAAGCGCTTCGCCGGACCATGCATCAGCGAAGTTGGCGTCAAGCTTTATGGCCTGGTTATAGGCGTCAATAGCCTGATCATATTTACGTTCTGCATCCAGTGTCTGCCCCTTGTTGAACCACACTGCCGGATTAGACGGATCAGCTTCAATTGCCCTTCCAAAATACATGAGTGCCCTATCGTATTGGCCCGTGCTGTAGCATTGCATGCCTGATTCATTCAGCTGTACGGCCTCAGGATTACTCTGATAGCCCTGGGGAGATTGGCAGGCCATGGCTGTAAGCGTGGTCAGCCCAACCAGAAGGGAGAAAACTGAAATAAAAGCAGCACGCGTATATTTATTGGTGAGAATTTTCATGAGGTCCTCGAATCCTAGTTCCGGGATTACCGGACATTATTTCCTGATCGACATTAAAACAAATTTTAGCACCCCTTTTGAAGCAAGTACAATTCAGCGATTAGATCCAGAGTCTTTGTTAAACACCCACGGGAAACAAATTCCAAGCTCCAAATACCAAATTCCAAACAAAGGAAGAAAATCCTAAACACTAAATGCTAAATAAGTTCGAAACTCAAATTGGAAGTGTCAGCACGTGTCCAATTCTAAATTTAGCCAAACTTTTTGTAGTTACTGTAAAATAGGTTAAATTAGACAGCCAATTGATAATCCGGCGGCTAGAAATGCACACGGAGGGTTGTATGGTACACAGGATAGCTAACATATTGAGCATCATTGTTCTGCTTACACTGATTGCCACCCCGGTCCTGGGGGCAGGCCTGCCGCCGGCTCCCGGGCCTGACAGAGTGAGTTACCAGGATGAGGGAAACATCGATGTTACTACTCAGGACGCCACTAATATCACCCAAACTTCAGTCACATTAAACGGCTACCTGGGATCCCTTGGACCTTATGACACAGTACAGGTGTGGTTTGAGCTATCCAACGGCAGATCCACGACCAGGCAAACAATGAGCGCCCCCGGACGCTTTACTGCCAGAGTTACGGGCCTGACGCCGGGAACCAGCTATGATTACCACACTGTTGCAATGTCTACACTCATGGGTGGACAAACGGCACAGGGCAGCTACAGCGGGTTCGCAACAACTCCCTCGATGCCCGAAGCGCCCATACAGGTATCCACAACTTCAGCTTCAGACGTAACATCAGGCACCGCTACACTAAACGGCTACCTGTCCGGGATGGGGCCATACAATACCGTAGTGGTATGGTTCACCTGGGGAAGCTCTTCCGGTCTTGGCAACAGCACGGGACAACAGGTACTCTATGGGCCGGGACCCTTCAGCATGGAGCTGTCCGGCCTGAGCCCGAACACCACTTATTATTTCCGGGCGGCAGCGAAGCCAGAGCAATCGGCGTGAGTACCGTTTACGGCATATAGTCAACTTCAATACATCGGGCGGCGGCTCTCTCGCAGTGTCGACCGGCGCAGTATCAGGAGTTAGTACCAATACGGCAACGATAGCGGGTCCCTGGACTCAATGGGCGGCTACCGCAATCGTACACCTGGTTTGAATGGGGACCTACCAGGTCGTATGGGCAAACCACCCAGATGCAGACCACCTATAGCCTCGGCATGTTTACGTATACGCTGCGCGGGCTAACCGCAGGCACTACTTATCATTTCCGGGACTGGCCGTACCGGCAACCGCAGGAGGTGTAACGTCCACCGGCGCTGATAGCATCTTCACCACCACTTACTCACCAGCCATGCAGGTAAGTACCAGCACGGCCAGCAACGTCGCAGCTTCTTCAGCGACTCTTAACGGAGTATTAACCTCCATTGGTTCCGGCGGCAGTGTGTACGTGTGGTTCGAATACGG
>CAWHDI010000043.1:0-67826 GCA_963827985.1 uncultured Chloroflexia bacterium
GGAAAGGCCACATGGAAAGACCGAAAACTGCCTACGAGAAAAATATACTAGTCATGCAAAACATTCTGAAATTGGATGCGCCGGCCCAAATAACGACCGGACGGCATATTCAGACGAGAAAATTTTTGGAGATTGTTATATTATATTGCCTTGTTGCAACTAAACTTGCCATTTGAAATACTGTTTTATCTTCAAACGGCCATAGTACTCGGTGTGGTCGCGCTGCTGACAATTACGCTGACTAACCTGAAGTACCTTCGACGGCTTAATAGTTACACTTTCCCTAAAAGTTGGCCGCGTTTTTCAGTGCTGGTGCCTGCGCGCAACGAAGAAGACAACATAGGGGACTGCGTTGCAGGGCTGCTGGCGCAGGACTACCCCAATTTTCAACTGATAGTGCTGGATGACAATTCCACTGACAGAACCTGGGATATATTGCAGCAGTTTGCTGCGAAAGATCCGAGGCTGAAGCTGATGAAGGGCAAGCCACTGCCCGGGGACTGGCTGGGCAAACATTGGGCCTGCCATCAGTTGGCTGAAGCGGCAGACGGTGAATTGTTTTTGTTCGTCGACGCCGACACTATTCATGGGCCGGAAATGCTGCGCTGCACTGCCGCCTCAATGACGGGAGAGGACGCGGCCCTTGTCTCCGCATTGCCGCATCAGCTGGTAGCCACATGGCCCGAGCTGTTGAGTATCCCCGCCTTCTACCTGGGCATGCTATGCGGAGTCCCCATGGGCCTGACGAGACTTCAGCGCAATCCCCTGCTCTTTGCCTGCCTGGGACAATTCCTCGTATTCAGAAAGGCGGCTTATGCTGCCTCGGGTGGGTACGCAGCCGTCAGGCAGAACGTCGTCGATGACCTGGCCATTGGCAGGCGCATACATGCCATGGGACTGCGCTACCGGTTATTGGACGGTAACGGGCAGGTCTCATGCCGGATGTACCGCAACTGGGAACAGGTATGGAAAGGGTTGACCAAAAGTACCTTCGCCACATTCAATTTCGATCCATTTTTCCTGATATTTATGCAATTGCTGGTCCTGGCTGTGTTCATCTGCCCGATAGTTGTGCTGATCATAGCTCTTGCACAGCCGGTAGTGCCATGGGCGGTAGCAGCCATGTCTGCGCTGGCAATAGTTTTAACGCTGGTACTCTGGTCGGTAAGCAATTACAGGTTCCATTTCCCCCTCTATCTTGTCCTCATTTACCCGCTGAGCGCTATATTTATGATAGTAATAGCCATCGCTTCGATGGTACTCACAATTCAGGGCAAGGCACTCTGGAAAGGGCGCACCATGCCGAAGTTCGTGAAGCTCTAACCCTGGCTATAAACCTCCCCTGCTGCAAATTCCGCCGGCCCAAATAGCAATGTTATAATTCATTCGCCATGGACTATTCTGAAGCGGAGAGATATCTCCAGGGCCTGACCGACTACGAGAAATCCACGAGCATCCTGTATAACCCGGCAAACTACGATTTGAGAAGGATGCACCTGCTGTTAAGTGCGCTGGGCGATCCCCACGTGGGCAGAAACACTGTGCATATTGCCGGCACCAAGGGCAAGGGAAGCACCGCCGCCATGATATCCAGTATCCTGACAGCCGCAGGATACCGCACCGGCCGTTTTACCTCACCTCACCTTTTTTCGTGGCAGGAAAGGATAGCCGTGAATGGGAGGCCCATAACGAAGCGGGACTTTGCCCGGATTGCCGGGACAATCCGCAATTGTGTTAGCAAGATCAATGAGGAGGCACGTTTCGGAAAGATCACAACATTCGAAGCGCTTACTGCGATGGCGTTCTGCTATTTCCGCGAGAAGCAAGCAGATGTCCAAGTGCTGGAAACCGGGATGGGGGGCAAGTTGGATTCGACCAACGTGGTAGACCGGCCCGACGTCTGCATAATTACTTCCGTCAGCCTGGACCATACGCAAATTTTGGGAAATACAGTGGCGCAAATTGCCAGCGAAAAGGCGGGCATTATAAAACCGGGCTGTGCGTTGGTCAGCGCACCTCAACCGCTGGAGGCAATGGAAATAATCGAGAAAAGACGGCGGAAGACCTTGACCACACTGGTTTTAGCAGGCCGTGATATAACATGGGAAAACCAGGGAAGCAACTGGCGCCGCCAGATATTTTCTGTGCACAGCAAGTCGGGCAGCTACACATTAAAGCTCCCGCTGCTTGGCGATTACCAGATGGAAAATGCGGTACTGGCAATTGCGGCCATTGAAGCGTTGCAGAAAAAGGGGCTCAGGATAGGTTGCACACATATAATGCGCGGAATGAGCAACGTGAAATGGCCGGTCCGGTTACAGGTATTAACTCGAAAGCCATGGCTAATCGCCGATGGTGCACACAATCCGTATTCAATTAAGAAAGTGGTCGAATCAATCAGGCAATACTTTCCTCACAAAAGGACACTGGTGATATTCGGCTCCTCGCAGGACAAGGACATCGAGGGAATGGCAAAGGAGCTCGCAGGCTTTGCGGACCAGGTAATTCTCACCGCTTCCTCTCACCCGAGGGCAGCAACGACTGACCGCTTGCTGGCCGCTTTTCAAAACTCCGGAGTGCCGAGTACGGCAACAGATAGTGCAAGGGAGGCGCTTTCCAGCGCTCTGAACAAAATGGAGAAAGATGATCTTATTCTGGCTACCGGGTCATTGTTCCTGGCGGCAGCGATCCAGGAGGCTTTCTCCAAGAGACGAAAATTTTTGTAGATTTACCTACCACCCGTTGCGACAATAACGGGCAGACATGAAGCGGGACTAGGCCTGTTGCGAAGTATCAGGCTGCCCGGGAAGCATTTTGCCAAGCAGACGCTGCAAGGTCATGACGTGAACGCATTCTCCCCATTGCGCAAAGAAATGGCAGTTGCAATGCCATTTGCCATCGGAGAGACCAAGGGTATGACTATCATTCTCTCCACGAAAAACGGCAGAGAAAGTGGAAATGGAAACACGTTCGGGTTCTTCTGCGTAGCGCTTGGCTTTTTCGATTTTGCCGATGAGGCTGGACTGCATTGGTCTACCTCCGATGAAAGTATATAACGGCTAACTCTAAAAGTCTAACTAAATTCCGATAAATTCAGCCGCCTTCAGTGACGTGGGGAAGCAAGGCTATTTGACCTCAGACCTGCCGTCGTAGACACGTCCCTTCCAGGCAACGCCCGCCCCAACCGCCCGCCGTGCAGCCGAATAAATCGCTACAAGAACAAGAAAAATAATGCCTAGCGGGTGCAATATGAAGGAGCCGGCCGGCTCCCTAAAACGATGGTCTGCCGCCCAGCGCATCAGGATCAATACTACAACCTGGGCAAGCACCACAAATTTCCAATCCGTGGGCCCGGAGTCGATAAGAAAGCTGTGCACAAGCCAGAAATAGGGCGCAAGGAAAAAAAAGTAGGCTGCTGCAAAGAATCCAGCCAGCGCAAACGGAGACAAAGCCATAACCGAATACATCCACTTGCCCCAGCCTTCACTCATGGTCTCTACCGACTGGTACATGTCTGTCGACATGACATCCGACAGGTCAGCGGCAATGAACCGGCCACCTTTCTTCTTGATCTCGGCGCCAAACCAGACGTCTTCAATTATCCTGGACTTAACGGCGGCATGTCCTCCCACACGCCAGTATTCTTCTTTCGGAAAGAGCATAAACTGCCCTATAGCGAGCGTGGGCCAGGGTTTCCTCGTGTTATTGAGAAACCAGATTGGGAACCAGCTCAACAGGATGAAATACATAAGCGGCATCACTATTTTTTGCGCCAGGCCCGATGTCACCTGGCGCGGCATACCGGATAATAGTGACAGTTTTTCTTTTAAAGCCAGGGCCATTACACTCCGCAGCATGTGTGGCTCATGGACAGTATCTGCATCTACAAACAACAGCCAGGATCCGCGGGCTTCATGAGCCAGTTGGTGACAGGCAAAGGGTTTACCGGCCCAACCGGAGGTAAGCGGCTGCCCATGGATAAGACGCAGGCGGGGACAGGTTTCCTGAAACGAGGCGACGATAGCCCCCGTACCGTCAGTTGAATTATCATCGAGCACAACCACTTCGTAGTCAGGGTAGTCCTGATTAACCAAAGATACGATACATTTTCCAATGTTCGCTGCCTCATTTCGAGCGGGGACAAGAATTGATACCATAGGAAAAGGCCCCCTCATTTTGGTAGATTTTGATGGCCTTTTCAAGGCGATAAGGTTGAATATAAGGTTAAGTGCAAAAAGCAGCAGTACCGCCAGCACAAAGACCTGGAAAATCATATTCACCTCACATTGAATCAGAGTGCCACTAACCCCGCATTCTGCAACCGGGTTATCTTATCGCTGATTACAGCTACTGTCAATCAGTATTTCTGTCTAATTTGTCGATAATCATCCGTATTCTTTCACACATGTCGAATTTATCTGCTAAAATTGATAACCGGGCAGGTGTTATGAAGGATAAACTTCTCTCCGCTCTCAGAGGGCAAAAAGCAGATTATATAGAAATCCGCCTTGACGAAAGCAATTCAAGCCGGCTGGTTTTCCGCGGGGAACGCCTGGAAGAAGCAGGCAGAAGCTCGAGCACGGGAGGCAATGTCAGGGCCCTGGTACGGGGCGGATGGGGATTCGTCAGCTTTAACAGCCTCAACAACCTGGCCGAGCATGTTTCACTTGCGATTGAACAGGCGCGGCACGTGGGAAAAGAGGTAAGCCAGTTCAGCCCGGTAACACCGGTGGTTGATGTTGTTGACGCCGCTTACAAGAAAAACCCCCTGGATATATCGCTGGCTGCCAAGAAAGGACTGCTGGATGAATATAACCGGCTGATGCTGGGGACCCCCGAAATACAAACGACAAGCATCAGCTATGCCGACGGGAAGAAAAAGGTGACCCTGGCGACGTCGGAGGGCGCATATATTGAGCAAAGCCGCATAGACGTAAATTTAAGGCTGTCCGCCATCGCCAGCCGTGACGGCGACGTGCAGCAGGTGGGCCTGAGCATCGGCAGCAAGGGTGATTTTTCGACGGTGGAGAACCTGCAGGAAGAGGCCCGCGACATCGCCCGCCGTGCCGTGGCAATGCTATCCGCACCCCGCGTCGAAGGTGGCACTTATACGGTGGTGCTGGATCCCATCTTGGCCGGGGTTTTCGTCCACGAGGCGTTCGGGCACCTTTCGGAAGCCGACCATATATACGAAAACCCACAGTTGAGAGAAGTAATGGTACTAGGCCGCCGGTTCGGGGGCAAACATTTGAATATCGTCGACGGCGCGGCGGTACCTGGTTACAGGGGCAGCTTCAAATACGACGACGAGGGAACGCCGGCAACCAAAACATATCTTATTCAGGAAGGGGTGCTTAGCAGCCGGCTTCATTCCAGGGAGACGGCAGCGAGGATGGGAGAGAAGCCGACGGGCAACGCCAGGGCGATCAACTACACATTTCCTCCCATTGTCAGGATGACCAATACTTATATCGAACCGGGAAAAACGAATTTCGCAGATATAATCAGTGATATCAAAGAGGGCGTGTACGCCAAGGACTGGTACGGCGGCACCACCAGCCTCGAGATGTTCACTTTTTCGGCCGGCGAAGCGTACATGATCAGGAACGGCAAGATAGCTGAGATGATCAAGCCGGTCGTACTGTCAGGAAATGTTTTCACCACGCTGGATAACATTGACGCCATTGGCGACGACCTGGACATGAACCAGGGAGGCGGATGCGGCAAAGCAGGCCAATCACCTCTGCCCGTTTCCAATGGAAGCCCTCATATACGGATCAGGAACTGCCTGGTTGGAGGAAAGTGAGTGGAAAGGATACTATCCATAGCGCGTAAGCACGCGGACGCCGCCGAAGTGTTCCAGGTAAACTCCCGCAGGACGCCGGTACAATTCGAAGCTAACCGCCTTAAGCAAATACAGACAAAGGAATCTACCGCCACTGCCATACGAATTGTTAAGAACGGCAGGATTGGCTTCGCCCAGGCTAGTGGTAATATAGACCCTGATGAACTGGTCAAAATGGCGCTGGATACCAGCCAGTTCGGCTATGAGGTCAACTTCGAATTTCCTTCCAGCCAAACTTACAATGACGTGGAAGTATACGACAAAGATATCGAGAATATCAGTATCGACAGCATGGTTTCTCTGGGAGAAACAGTCATCAAGGCGGTCTGCGATAACACTCCCGGCATAATCTGCGAAGGTAGCGTGGCACACGGCACCGCCACTTTCGCGATAGCCAATACCAGCGGCGCTTCTGCAAGCTATAAACGCACGAATTCCGGTATCAGCATCGATGGAATGCTGGTAAGAAACGGTGACATCCTGTATGTGGGTGACATACTGACTTCCTGCCACCCGGTAACCGGCCATGAGCCGGTCACCCGCGAGATTATCAGGCAATTGGACCTTGCCCGCAATAGCGCCAGCATAAAATCAGGTACGTTCCCGGTGATTTTTACACCCTACGGTGTTTCGGGCGCACTGATCGCGCCCCTGATCTCTGCCCTGAACGGCAAAATGGTGCTCGACGGCGCTTCGCCTCTTAAAGATAAGATGGGACAGACAATCCTGGATAAGAAATTCTCATTCAGCGACGACCCCACTCTGCCCTTCCAACCCGGAAGCACTCCTTTCGATGATGAGGGCATTAAGGCCCGAAAAAATATGCTCATTTACCGCGGCACTGTGACCCAATTTTATTATGATCTACATACCGCTGCGCTGGCCGGTACGACCAGCACGGGAAATGGAAACCGGAATGGGGGGATGCCATCACCTGCGCCGCACGCGCTTGTTATTGAAGGTGGTGATACCCCGTTCCAGGAAATGGTAAAGGGCATAAAAGAGGGCCTTGTTATCGAGCAGCTTATGGGAGCAGAGCAGGGGAATATACTGAACGGCGATTTCAGCGGCAACGTCCTGCTAGGCTACAAGATCGAAAATGGTGAAATAACGGGACGAGTCAAGGATACCATGGTCTTTGGGAACGTATATCAGCTACTGAAAGAGATTACTGCCCTTGGCAACGATTCGCGCTGGATTGGAGGCTATGTTAACACACCGAGCATTTTCTGCCCGTCTATTTCAATTTCTGCAAAATAGTCAGATGAAGAAATTAGTCAATTTTCGTAAAGAACCGCGGCCCAAAGCTTGCGAGCTGATTGCTGCGTGGCCGGGCATTGGAAACCTCTCCCTGATCGTTGCCCGTTACCTAAGGGAAAAGCTGGCTGCCGAGGAAATCGGTGAGATCGAACCGTTCACTTTCTTTGATCCAATCGGCGTTATGGTAAAAGATAATATTGTGGAAGAACCCCAGTTCCCGGAAGGAAAGTTTTACTACTGGCATAACACAGCAGGTAAAAAGGACCTCCTATTTTTCATCAGTGATGAACAACCTACTTTCAAAGGTTACGACCTGGCCAATTTCATTTTGGATATCGCCAAGAAATTCAAAGTGCAGCGTGTTTACACTTTCGCTGCCGCGATAGCCAAGATACACCATACGGAAATGCCAAAAGTCTGGGGAGTGGCAACAGACTCATCCCTGGTAACTTTTCTCAAGAAATTCGATGTTGTGCTGCGCGGCAGGCTGCAGATCGCCGGGCTTAACGGCCTCTTACTCGGGGTAGCCAGAGAAAGGGGCATGGAAGGCCTATGCCTGCTGGGCGAAGTCCCCTCATACACCACGAGGATCCCAAACCCGAAAGCCTCCCTTGCGGTGATGAAAGTGCTGCTTAAGGTACTTGATATCCAGATCGACCTGAGTGACCTGGCCAAAATAGCGGAAGAATCGGACCAGCAGATGAAAAGACTGGCCGCCCAGGCCATGGGTGAATACATCGACAGGTATACCAGGCCGATATGGCCCCCGCCTGAAGACGAAGAGGAGTTCGAGGACGAGGAGGACGAGGAGGATGAGGAGGACTAAATGGACCCGAAAGAGCGCGAAGTTGGACAAGTAATAGACAAGGTATTCGGCCCTGAGAGCGAACTGCTTAATGCCGATGTGGCCGTGCTATCCGACCTGAACAGGGATGGCCTGGCGAAGTTCAAAAAGGCCTGGGAAAAGGCGGACTTTGAGGAACGATTGCGCCTGATAACAAAGATGGTAAGCCTCAGTGAAGACGACTTTATCCTGGATTACACCGGGATATTTATTATGGCGCTGAACGATCCTCAGGAGAGCATCCGCATTAAGGCGCTGGAAGGCCTGGAAATGGAGGACAAGTACAACAATGCCAGGCCCATTATTAAGGTTTTGAAATCTGATGAATCCGCAGAAGTCAGGGCGGCAGCGGCCCGGGCACTGGGCAAACTTGCCCTCATGACAGAATGCGGCAATATACCCGACCTCATAGGCCAGGAAATATTTAATGCCCTGTTGGAAGTACTGGAAAAACCGAAGGAGGATGAAGAGGTGCGGCGACGTGCACTGGAGACGGTGGCCTGCTTCCACCAGGAGCCGGTGGACCGATACATAGAGGACTACTATTACAGCGAGGACCCGAAGATCAAGGCAAGCGCCATTTTTGCCATGGGTTTTAATTGCACCGAGCGCTGGTTAAACTTGTTGATTGACGAGATGCAGAGCGAAAGGTCCGAATTCAGATTTGAAGCCGCACGCTCCAGCGGTGAAATCGGGGATGAGGAAGCGGTACCTCACTTGATCAAGCTGCTGGACGACAAAGACCAGGAAGTACAGGACGCCGCAATCATTTCATTGGGCAAAATAGGCGGCGCCGAGGCAAAACGCGCGTTACAAAAACTTAGCAAATCCACTGATGCACGGATCAAAGATGCGGCCAAGGCCGCTCTGACAGAGCTTTCAGCTTGCGAAGATCCACTATCTTTGAGTTTCTAAACCGTCAGCCGGCTGTGCTAAGCGGGAAAAAGGTCAACCTTCGTCCCCGGCATCTCGAAGACTGTGCTAACGAGTACAGGTGGAGAACAGACGAAGAGCTGTGCCGGCTTGACGCCACCATTCCCGTGGGCCTGTCATACGCCGAATTCCTGGACCGTTACTCAATAGAGCTAGAATACCCGGGACTAACGCATACACTGGCCATGGACGCACTGGACGGAACGCACATCGGGGAATGCAGCCTCTTCAATATTGATTTTGTTGACAGCAGCACAGAAATAGGGATTTTGATCGGCAACAAATCCTACTGGAACAAAGGTTACGGTTCGGACGCCATGGAAACCTTCGTTCAATACATTTTCAGCGCCTCCGATGTAGAAAAAATAGTGCTGAGGACATTGGACTGGAACATCCGCGCCCAGAAGTGCTTCGAGAAGTGCGGATTCACCCTTTCAGGCACAATGGTCAAAGGAGCCTACCGATTCCTGGTCATGAAGAGCCTGCGGCCCAATAAGCCGGGCGTACCTCAATAAACTACCAGCGGCGAGTTGTCAGTGACCACTTTTCGTGTTCGCGCTAGTTTCCTGCGTAGCCTCAAAGGCAATGAAAACATTCCGCGGTGCGAAATACCGTCGTACGTAGTGAGCGTACCGGAGATCCTTGCCGCCAATCTTGAATTGATTTCCCCGATACCCAAACGTGCCACATCCACCTGATCGGAGACTGTGTGAAATCCCCAGAGGTCGACGAAGGAAGGCACATACACCTGGTACGGGCTTACATATTTGAAGACGCTTTTCAGGGTACTGTTTATCGCGAAGAAATTGTTAAGGTTGATCCATCCTGATTGACCTGACTGCACCACCATAACCCCACCCGGCTTCAGTTTATCCTTGACCAATTGATAGAACTCCCTGGTGTACAGCATCTGGGCCGGACCCGCTTCCACGGGATCGGCAAGGTCAATGATGGCGACATCGAACCTGTTGCGGGTATCGGCAATATATTTACGCGCATCTTCATATCTAATTTCGGCGCGTTTGTCATCAAACGCGCCACGATGGAACGTCGGAAGATACTTCCGGCAGAGGTCAACAACCTCTTCATCGATATCAACCATAACAGCTTTCTTCACAGTATTATGCAGTAACACGTCGCGTAAAGTGGCCCCCTCACCGCCGCCTGCAATAAATACGCTTTCAGGGTGCGGGTGAGCGATCATCGCGGGATGCACAAGTGATTCATGGTAAATAAACTCATCCTTTTCGCCGGACTGTATCTTACCGTCCAGAACCAGGCACATTCCGAACGTGGCCGTCTTTATTATCTGCCGCGTGTTGATATTTAGTGGTTACATCGCGAAGTGTACGTTTGATTCCGTGGATCTGCACCAGGTCGGCAGACAGCTCATCGATGAGCCATTTGCTCTTGCTATAACAACCTTTTTCTTCGATCTTCAACTTACTTCCACCTTATTTCCCGATAAGATTCCCCGGTTTAACTCTATGTATGTGGTTGATTTTGCCTTGAGTTTCTCAGCAAGCGGTTTTACGGCATCCCTGGGTTGTATTACATCTCCGCAAGTAAACACGTCTACGGCAGCAAAGTTGTACTCAGGCCAGGTATGAATTGAAATGTGAGACTCCGCTATTATGACAACGCCGCTGACTCCCTGGGGTGTGAACTGGTAAAAAGAGTCTTTTATGACGGTTGCGCCTATCTGCGTCGCCACATCCGATAATGACTTCCTCAGGAAGTCGATGTTATTCAACAGGTCGTGATTGCAGTCCATCAGTTCCAACAACAAGTGTTTGCCCAGGGCCAATTAGTTTGCCTCCTCAAAGATTGTTATATATTAAAAATGTATTAAATATTGATAACATCATCAAACAGAGCGTAATTTTATATTTTATGTTCAGCATTTTCAAGAAAATGTACCCTTTTGGCTATTGACAAAGTCTATATGACACTGTAAAATCGGTTCCAAAATCCATTCATAAGGAGGCGTATGCCGTGAGGAGAATTATTGGGACCCTCGTTGCACTCGTAGTGGCAGTATCATTGGTGCTGATACCGGCAGCCACAGTCTCAGCCGACCTGGGTAAATGCACGGGTTGGGACAAAGTTAAATGGGAAAATAACCAGAACTCCTGGAAGCTATATCTCCAGCACTGGGGAAGGACGCCGACCAGCGCTCTTTCCAGGCTTGCTGGCCTTTGCGGCCCGGATAAACTTTGTTCCGGCGTATGCAATACCTCCAAATGCCCGAAGCCCACTGGTTGCGATATCAACCAGTGCCTGGGTGGTTGCAGCAACTGCAATACCGAAGCAGGAACTCTGGGATCGGCTTGCACCGATTCACAGAAATGCCTGAATCCGGCCACCAAACCGACCTCACTTCCGCTTGATGATTGTCCGCTGAATTGCCCGGCGAACACGACCACAGCCGGCCTCGGCACTTCGAAGTGCTCGGGCTGCTGGGGCAAGAGCCTGTCTTTTGCCGGCAAGAGCTGGGGTGCCGCTGATATCGGCACCAACGCACTCATCAACAACAACCAGATGAACCACTTTGGTTCCGGCAAACTGGGCGGCGGTGACTGGGGTATTACAGGTAGCGCACATCCTGAATGTCTCGCTCAGACCTGGGCACTCCAGAACAACCTTCTGGCCAAATGCAAAATCTGCAAGTAAGCAGTAACTAAGAAGAAAATAAATAAGCGTCCCGAGCATTCGGGACGCTTATTTATTTATACCGACATAAAGGTAAACCATATGGAACCAGCAGAAAAGTTGATCTCCGTTTATAAGGCATGCGGACAGCCCGAGGCAGAAATCGTAAAGGGCCGTCTTAACGTTGAAAATATACCGGCTATACTGAAGTATGAAAGCCTGGGCAATGTATATGGATTAACGCTGGATGGGCTGGGACAGGTAGAGATACTGGTCCCCGCAAGATACGCTCAAAAGGCGTCAGAGATACTGGCAAGTGAAACCAATCTTGAATTGGAATGCCCGGATACTACTAGAGCCAGAGCAGAATTCAGAGCCTTAAAATCAAACCGGCTGTCCAGAATAGAGGCCAGCACCGTCAATTTCTGCATGTGCTGAAATCTTGATTTAGCAAGCGCCAGTTCAATCGCCGACACGACCTCAGCGATGTCCTTGTTGACTACAATCACAGGTACCTTCTTGTCCTCGGCTTTGACCATCACGGGCATGGAGGGCTTCTGTTTTGTAACAATCAGGCACCTGGTGGAGGTATCCAGCGCTGCAAGCTGCATATCGGGCCTCTCAGACCTTGTCACGACTGCCTTATTGCGCTTCCTGTTGTAGTACTCCCTGGCCGAATCCGGGGTCATGGCGCCCAGCATAACATTTTCTACAAGGTCACCGGATTTTTCTTTGGAAGAGATTATCTCAGCCCCCAGGGCAGCAGCGATTTCTGCAACGCTGACTCCAAGAAGGGGCCTCGATTCAGGCAATACGCCCAGAACGGCCACCCCACGCGATTTAAAATAAGTTTCGCATTCCGCCTTCACTGTGCTCAATTTGCTTTCTGGAACCTGGTTAACAACTATGCCTGCCAGCCGCGCACCCAATTTTGTAATGACCTGGTCAATCTCGGCATCCTTGTAAATCGGTCGAATAGCAGATCAAGAGGACTACATGCGTATTCACTTTCTCGGCTATTGTGTAGCAGGCCAGAGTGGAGACCTTATCATTCTTCAGGCTACCCGGGCTTTCAACAATGAGGATATCTTTGCCGGCTGCAACCCGGTCACAGGCGGACTTAATCTTGTCGGCAAAGTTGTCGGCGTCTTCAGAAAGGCTATGCCATAATTTCTCCTGGGAGATGTTGAATGCGCAACTCTGCTGCTTATCTTCGCCTAATTCAAGGGCTTCGTTGATAAAAACAGCGTCCGGACAGCCGTCCGCCGACGTAACTTCGGTCAGATTGACAGGTTTTATATACCCAACTTTCTTACCGCCATTAATCAACTTCTTCCCAATTCCGGCACAAAGGGCAGTCTTCCCACAGGATTCGTATGATACAATTTGCAGAGTAGTCATGGTCCCTCCTGAATTTTAGCCAGCAGGTATTATACCACTCTTTACTTCTCAGTTGCATCGGAATATAATGTCTTGAAAGTGCTAAAAAGCTGAGAGTTTTGCAACTCTCAGTTTTTTAATATTCGGAAGTTGGGAGGCGACCCCATGACACAGAAAAGATACGACATCACCCAGGAAGGTCTCGAAAAATTAAAGGCTGAATATGAACAGCTTATTTCATTTCGCCGCAAAGAAGTGGCGGAAAAGATCAAGCGCGCCCGCGAGATGGGGGGAACCGAGAACAACGCCGAGTATGAAGATGCCAAAAACGAGCAGGCTTTTATTGAAGGCCGTATAAGTTCACTTGAAAATATCATTCTTAATGCACGCATTATTGAAGGGCCTCATCATCCGGGTGTTGTTGAGTTGGGCGATACAGTTTTGATACAGAACCAGGACGGAAAAATCGACCGTTACACTATCGTTGGCACAACTGAAGCAAACCCGGTCGATGGCAAGATTTCTTGTGAATCGCCCGTTGGCAAAGCACTGCTGGGCAGAAAGAAAGGCGCCAAGGTCGAGGTCCGGACACCTGCCGGCATAATGAAACTTCAGCTTATCGAAGTAAGTTGAGATCATGGCCGGGCAGGAACGCATCGAACAACCGCGCCTGGAAAAACTGTCCAGAATTATCAGCCGCGGCATAAATCCTTATCCATATCAATTTCCCCGCACTCATACCTCCATTGAAGCCATAGAGCTATTCGAAAAATCCTCGGCCCAGGGACCGGAGAGCACTCCAGAGGAGGTCAGCCTTGCAGGAAGAGTTACAGCAGCCCGGTTCATGGGCAAGGCTGCATTCTTCGATATACGTGACGGTTCAGGCAAAATACAGGCATTTTTCCGCCGCGATTCATTGGGGGACGAGAACTACGAGCTATTACACGACATTGACCTGGGTGATTTTATCGGTGTGAGGGGAGTACTGTTCAAGACGCGGTCAGGCGAGATAACAGTCGAAGTCATAGATTACACCATACTCGCAAAGACCCTCATGCCACTGCCCGAAAAGTTCCACGGACTGGTGGACGTTGAAAAAAGGTACCGCCAGCGCTACCTCGACCTTATTGCCAATGAGGATATCAAAGACCTGTTCGTTAAACGCAGCAAAATAATCAGTACAATACGAAGTTTTATGGATGGTCGTGGGTTTGTAGAGGTGGAAACTCCCGTGCTTCAACCCATGTACGGAGGCGCACTGGCAAGGCCTTTCATTACCCACCATCATGCTCTGGACCAGGACCTCTATCCCAGGATAGCCCTTGAGCTCTATTTAAAGAGATTAATTATTGGCGGATTCGACAAAGTCTATGAAATCGGCAGAGTATTCCGCAATGAGGGGATATCTACAAAGCATAACCCGGAATTCACTATGATGGAGAGCTACGAAGCGTATGCTGACTATCGCGACGTGATGAAAATGACCGAGGAACTTGTCAGCACCGCCGCCAGAGAAGTGCTGGGTACGACGTGAAATCCCCTACGCAGGAGAGATTATCAAGCTGGACCCACCCTGGAAACGGCTTCCCTTCAAGCAAGCACTGATGGATAAATGCGGAATCAATTTCACGGATTATCCTGACGCTGACAGCCTTAGAGTAAAAATGGGACAGATGGGCATGCAGGTTGACCCGCTTAAGGACCGCGGCCGTTTGATTGATGAATTGCTCTCAACTTACGTGGAACCCGACCTCAAACAGCCAACCTTTCTAATCGACTACCCTATCGAGATGTCGCCGCTGGCCAAGAAACACAGGGATGATCCGACACTTGTAGAGCGCTTCGAGGCTTTTATCGGCACCATGGAGGTCGCAAACTCCTTCTCGGAGCTGAATGACCCCCGCGAGCAGCGCGAAAGGTTCATACAGCAAAGGCAAATGCACGCCGCTGAAGTAGAGCGTGCCATAGCCGCCGGAGAGCTCCCGGAGACTGAGATGATTGATGACGATTTCATCACGGCCATGGAACACGGCATGCCCCCCACGGGAGGTCTGGGGATCGGCATCGACCGTCTAATAATGTTGTTGACCGATAAGCAGTCCATCCGTGAAGTGATATTGTTCCCACAGCTCAAGACCCGGTAGAATTAGGTGTGAAATGATTGATATAAAACTGATCCGCGAAAATCCCGATGTCGTTATCAAGGCAATGGAAAAACGCGGGGAAGCCCCCTCCCTGGTAGCCGAAGTAATTGAGCTGGATAACACATACCGCCAACTGCTGAAAGAAGCGGAGACGCTGCGCGCCAAACGCAACGACGTAAGCAAGCAAATAAGCAGGATGAAAGATAAGCCTGCAGAGTTGATAGCCGAGATGAGACAGGTAGGAGACCGGATAACGCAAATAGAGGCCGAATCCGGACAGGTCACAGCAAAGCTCGAAGACAAATTGTTGAGGTTACCAAATCTGCCCGCCCCCGATGTGCCGCTGGGAAAAGACTCCGAAGATAACGTGACGGTGCGGACATGGGGCAAACCGCGGGAATTTTCCTTCACCCCTGTCCCTCACTGGGAACTGGGAGAAAAGCTCGCCATAATTGACTTCCAACGCGGAGTAAAGCTATCCGGTACCAGGTTCTACGTATTACGCGGCGCGGGGGCCCTGCTCCAGCGGGCGTTAATCAGCTATATGCTGGACCTGCATGTAAAGGAACACGGCTACCTGGAGATTTACCCGCCTTTCATGGTTAAACGAGAGGCCCTGGTTGGATCGAGCAACCTCCCCAAATTCGCTGACAACCTTTATCACGACGCCGAGGAAGACTACTGGTTCATCCCCACCGCTGAAGTCCCGTTAACCAATCTGCACCGTGATGAAATCCTGGCTCCTGGCTCTCTGCCAATTTACTACGTGGCGCACACCTCATGCTTCAGGCGAGAGAAGATGGCGGCAGGCAAGGACAGCCGCGGCATAAAGAGGGGACACCAATTCGAAAAAGTTGAAATGTACAAATTCGTTGAGCCTGAAACCTCGGAAGATGAGCTTAATAAACTGGTGCACGACGCGGAAGATATATGCCAGAAACTCGGACTCCCTTATAGAGTGCTTCAATTGTGCACCGGCGATCTGGGATTCGCTGCCGTCAAGACGTTTGATATCGAAATGTGGGCGCCGGGATGCAAGGAATGGCTTGAAGTCAGTTCATGCAGCAACTGCGGTGATTTTCAAGCGAGGCGGGCTAATATACGCTACCGCCCCGATTCTGAAGCTAAGCCCAGATTGCTCCATACATTGAACGGCTCTGGCCTGGCCCTTCCCCGGGTCATGATCTCTATTATGGAAAACTATCAGCAGGAGGATGGCAGCATCCTCGTGCCTGATGCATTGAAACCCTACATGAACACCGGTGTCATTAAATGACCGGCAACGGCTGACATACTCGGGCAACAACCGGGCCAATGCGACCATCCTCGCGGCAGTCCACATACAAATTTGCGATTTTAACCGCCTGCATCTTGACATTGCTTTCAAATTCAATTTAACTATATATAATTAATTAAACGGAAACTTAGCAGCTTTTTATAACTATGACTGAAGGTCAATCACAGACGGGACCGAGATTCTGCCGACAATGCGGTGGGGTCGTCCCCGAGGGAACGGCCCTATGCCCAAGGTGCGGGCAGAAGTGGTACATGGACCGCACCGAACAACAGGGCGTGGACCTTTGGCAGAAGATAATTGAAAAGAGGGCCGCATCGGGTGTGGGAGGAGGTCCATCTGCAGAAGACCAGGGTAAATACCGGTGTCCAAATTGCATGGCAATCTTGAAAGGTCCCGCCGCCGTCTGCCCTCACTGCGGCCAGAGCACAATCAAAGCGAAAATTGTACCGACTGACCGTGATACGGAGAATGCAGAAGGACAAGCCGGGGAAGATAAGCTGAACCTCCCGGATGCCGCCAAAGGACTTGCATCAATTAAGGGCGCTACCAAGCGGGCCGCCAAATTCAAAGGACGGAAGCGCGTCAGGATCCTGGACGCCATTATCATTGCGGTCATTGTCATCGTTGTAGCGGTAATGGGATTTATATTGGCCCGTCAGTATGGGCTGCTGCCGTCTTCCCTGTCATTTTTATCGTCCGCCAAACCGTCAACTCAGCAGCAGGCGACAACTGCCGCCACACAGACCACCCCAACAATTTCCGGAATAATGGCTTCGGACCTGACTTCAGACAGCGCAGCTATATCATGGTCGACTGACTCGCCTTCCTGGGGCAAGGTACTTTACGGGAAATCCGACTCTTACGGCGAATCAGCTCTTGCCACACTACAAATGAGCTCACAAAAAGTCGTTTTAAAGGGCCTTGAGCCAACGACAACTTACCACTTCGCCATAGCTGTGACGGATGGAAAAGGCCAGGAGATATCCCGCAGCGAAGACAAGACTTTTAACACTCCCGCGGCTACTGACATAAAGCCGCCGATGTTATCACAGTTAAAGGTTATTCCAACGGATGTCGGCGCGATTATACAATGGGTCACCGATGAACCGTCTACAAGCCAGATAATATACGGCTCCGATCAAACGGTCACAAATTCGACTCAGGTTGACTCACGGCTTGTAAAAGAGCATTCAGTGCATTTGAACGGGCTGGAAGCAAACAATCAGTATTATTATCGCTTAAAATCTGCAGATGCAGCAGGCAATGAAACCGTGATGGATCCCGAAGGGGTTTTTACAACGCTAATAACTGTACCAATCGGTTCCAGAGTGGGCGAACGCGCAGCCGACTTCACTCTGCCAATTTTCCAGTCGCAGGACAGTGCGGTCCTGCGAAGCTACAAAGGTCAGAAGATTCTTCTGACTTTCTGGGCTGTCTATTGCCCCGACTGCGACCGCGAGCTGGCATTGCTACAGGCTCTCCAAAACAAGAACTTACCCAATGTGAAGATAATAGCCGTAATAGTTGAAAGTAAGCCTGAGGACATAGAAAAGACCATCGCCAGGTATAAGGCGGCCAACGGCGACCTTACCTTCCCTGTGGCGGTAGATGCCTATAAGACAACAGCTCACCTGTATAATGTCGAAAAAGTGCCGTGCACCTTCTTCATAGACAGCGACATGATAATCCGTAATATCGAATTCGGCGGCTTTAACGCGGACCAGGTCGAGCAGATACTCAATGATTTATAACCGGCAGGTTCAATAATCGCTTGACAGTAGATCGCTCCTCATGTAGTGTAATATTGAAGATGCAAGTATGTAAATATAAAGTGAGTGGCAGCGGGCGAACAATGCGCACGCCTGATTGGCTTCAGGGGAGCAGTCTCATTGGATAGTCAATTCAGGTGCGGTAAATGCGGTAAACCAATATCCTCCAAATATGCGAAGTGCCTTGACTGCGGGTCCTTGGGTCCTCATACTTTCACCGGTTCAGAAGGATCAGCCGTGGACGGTGGCCCGCCAGTTGCACATTCGCCAAAACGAAGGGATACGTATCCCGCAGAGCTCGTTGACAAACCACAGCCGCCTGTTAGCCGTCCACCTGAGCGGTACCAGGCTACCGAGCCGATGGACATTGCTGAGGACGTGCCGCACCCACACGCAAGCCACGAGATAGACGACGATACAAGGTTCCCTGTGGGAATGCGACGCAGGAGCCCTATACTTGATTATGTTGACAACGTGGACGAATCCGAAGATAAGGAATCCAGGAGGCGCTCCAGCAGAGAAGACGACAGAGATTCTGAAGATGAATCCGACGAAGATGATCGCTACGTTTCATACGATGAAGACCGGAGCGAAAAGCCGGCTCCCGAAAAGCCGGACAACACGCTGACCTTAATAATTAGCGTTATTCTAATTCTCCTGTTGGCCATTGCAGCCATCTATGTAATTAATAATTACGACGCATTGACGAAATGGTTAGCGTCTCCGACGGTGCCTGAAATCTTCAAACCATCCGAATGACTTTCATCCAATTGAATTTAGAGGCTTAATCCGGTTTGAACGATCTGTTTAAATGCAAAAATTGTGGCGCACCCAGAAGCTATATCAATCAGTACTGCCCTATCTGTGAGTCCAGCGGTCCGCACATCCCTGCGGGCAGCAAGGCATCACGCTCACAGCCTGTAAAGCGCAAGGTGAATCCAGCTCCTTCACGGTGGGACGATTTCATGTCCGACGAAGAAACCGTGGTGAGCAAGCGCAAAGATACGCCCAAAAAAGAAAAAAAACGGGATTCTTTCAAACAACATGAGGAAAAGGATTCAACCGATGACGATAAGGAAATGCGGAGTTTATGGACCACCGGACGGTCTGCCAAACCGATCAGCAGAAAAACATGGAGGTCCATTGCGATAGCAGCAGTCGCTGTTCTTGCTTTAATATTGATAGTTGTAAATCTGCAGGCTATAGCTCTGCAATTTCACAGTGCGGGCAAATGGATCACTGAGTTGATGACTTTTCACCCGCCTGCAGCAACCACGGCAAATACCACAGGGAACAGTACGGGAACCGATAATAAAACCGCCCAGGTAAGCACTCAGGCACCGGTGACAAATCCGGCAAGCACAACTCCCATCGGGAAAAAGCCTGATGTGCCTAATTCTTCCAATCAAACGGGCGCTCAGACACCTGCAACCAATCCAACAGACACTACAAGGCCTGGGTGGGTAGAAAAACCCGTGGCACATACCGAGCGACACCTCGGCAACAATTGCATGGAAGACGGACGAAAAAGCAACTTCACTGGTAAAATACGGGACGGATACTTCATATCCATTCCCATCCACTGGGGACAGCGGCACCAGCCACAGCGTTTATATTACGGGGCTTACACCGGAGACCACTTATCATTACCAGGCAATCTCTTCGGATGAATCGGGAAATACCCTGACCTCCACAGATAACACGTTCACGACAAAACCTAAAACAAACGCAGCGCCTTATGCAGGATCCACTGCGCCTGATTTCACACTCCATGATCTGGACGGCAATGAAGTCTCGCTAAGCCAGTACCGCGGGAAAAAAGTCATACTCAATTTCTGGGCGAGCTGGTGTACACCCTGCAAGATTGAGCTTCCACACTTACAGGCTACATGGGACAAGTACAAGGAAAGCGGCGAAGTGAAGCTGCTCACCGTAGCAGGCAGCCAGTCAGAGGAAGCTGCCATCAGGTCATATGTAAAAGACAACAACTATAATTTTACGGTCTGCCTGGATTCGGATGACAGCACCTTCAACAGATACGAGATTGTCAGCATCCCCAAAACATATTTCATAGATAAGGGCGGGGTGATCCGCCGAGTTCAGCAGGGGATGTTCACTAGTCCCGGCGAAGTCGAGTTCATGCTTAACTCATATTGATCGCAGGCTGGCCTTTTGCCGGAAGAACACTGCCCTGATCCCTCATGAATTTGTGTGACCAACGCATTCCAAACTTGACATATAGGATATCTTGACTTACCTTTAATATAAAATTCCCAGGCCTGTTTAAATGGATAATAATTCATGCCCAGTAGTATAACCTGTCAAAGATGTCAGTCCGTTAATGAGCCTTACGCCACGACCTGCCAAAAATGCGGTGCACGTTTCTGCCCCAATTGTAAGCTGGTAATAGACTCAGCCAGCGCAAGGGTCTGTCCTCATTGCGGCAAAACCGACCTGACATTCAAACCGGGCAAATACGCCGGCAGCACATATGTTGCTCAGGGCGTCTCAGGAGCGCCAGCCAGTCAGAACTATTGTTCCAACTGCGGCTCGAGAGTTGAGCCGGGCGTCAGGAAGTGCCCCTATTGCGGGCGGCTTGGGACCCTGGTAACCCAAACGCCACGGCAAGGATACGGCGTAATGAAGCCGGCACACGGCGAGCCGGATTATTCGTATACATCGCCGGAACCTGAACCTACTATAACGCAAAAAGTTTGCTCGAAATGCGGCACGCCCATTCCGCCGGGATCCAGCCTTTGCCCCATACACGGTAAATTCGGTGGAGGTAGTCATCTTACTGAGAGCTCGGGACCGCTCATGCCCGGCAGGCATACCGGGGAACTGTGGAGAAAGATAGAAGAGAAAAGGGCCGCCAGTGCGGCGGCTGAACAAACGAGAGGAAGACCTCATAGAACTCCGCCGGAAGACCTGTACCCACAAATGGCATCCGGGCCATCTGCGCCGAGGGACATGGCACCCCATGGCGCACCTGCTCAAATGGATGCGCCG
The DNA here is from genome assembly GCA_963827985.1 of uncultured Chloroflexia bacterium. Lineage (GTDB taxonomy): Bacteria > Chloroflexota > Dehalococcoidia > GIF9 > UBA5629 > JAFGLP01. The sequence continues at coordinate 21,134 of CAWHDI010000043.1, forward strand.
GAATTGCGAACATGCCCGAACTGCGGCTCTTCCGTACCTGATCGCAGTAAAGTGTGTCCAAATTGCGGAAATAACCGACTGCCGGCGCAGAGAAGCCGGCCCATTGTAAAGGCGGAAGAATTTTACAGAAGCAGGGAGGGTTCGGCCCAGGAATACGCCGCTCAACCATATCCCGCTCAAGCATATCCTGATCCTGCATATGCCACCTATATGCCTCCGGCGGACCCGTATTACGGGCAGCCGGCCATACAGCCGTATGAAGCAACTTACCCCGTGCCTGCGCCGGGCTTTATCGAGGAGATCAAGCCGGAGAAAAGAAGGAAGGAAAAGAAGCCCAAAGAAGTGGAACACCCCAGGGCCGACCGCGGACCCAAAAAGTCTCCCTGGCCAATGTTGTTTGCCCTGCTCGCACTGACCGGCGTAATCATCATTGCGGTGGTCTTAGTTATGGACATGTTGAAAACACCGCAGGCAGCTACAATGCCCAGCAATACCAACTCCAGCACGTGGTAGCGGAGCAAAGCCGCCGGTGATATCAAATATACAGCTCTCCAGATATCGATAAAACAAGCGCCACGGTTTCATGGACGACTGACAAGAAATCCAGCAGCATCGTGGTATATTGCCTCGACGGCGGCACTCAATGTGAAAACGCCAAAGATGACACGCTTGTAACAAATCATGTCGTGAAACTGACCAACCTGGAACAGGGGAAATCCTACCATATCACAGTCAAGTCCATAGTCAATGATGTCGACGCCAGCCTGGATGCCCTTACGTGCTGAGCTACCCTGGATGCAAAGTGGATACAACCCCTCCCAAAATCACCGATGTCAAAGTTAGTGAATATCGTCGGCACAGTACTTCAGCCACCGTTACCTGGAACACAGATGAACCGGCCACCAGCCAGGTCAGTCTACGGCACCACCGCGGCTACGGGACATATCAGCCCGAGCAAACTGACACCACCCTGCTCAAGAGCCACTGATGTGACCCTGAACGGTTTGCCACCTGCCGACGACTTTCCATTACAAGGTGATTTCGCGCGACGCCGGCGGCAATGAAGCATCATCTCCTGACGCAACGTTTCACTACTGCAGCCATGACTTCTTCATCGTCGGACCCCCTGGCTGCAATAGGTTGGCAATCCGGCGCCGGATTTCAGTTTACCATGTGTTGACGGAAGATCACGATGGACTTAAGTTCATACAAGGGAAAAAAGTCATAATAAACTTCTGGAACCTGGCCTGCCATTACTGCATGGAGGAAATGCCCGATTTTCAAAGCGATCAGGCAGAAAAACCCGGAGAGCAGCATCGCAATGCTAATGATCAATAGTGCAGTTGGCGGATTCACCGCTAGACAACGGCAGCGTGGGTGACAGCCGGTTTCCAGCAAGGAACTACACATTTACCGTGCCGATGGACATGACCGGCAGCTGTTGCCCAGGCCTATAATGTAACAAATGGCATACCGGTAACATTTTTCCTGGACGGCAACGGGATTGTTAAGAATACACAGGATGGACGTTCCAAAGCGCCAATGCCAATATCAGACCCATGCTGAATTCCTATTGACGCTTGCCCTGCCCAACTGGATCCACCGGAAGCCGGACCATTTCCTAGCCTGTTAACTGCCGCTTTGCCCAGGGCGTATCCTGTTCATGAAGAAAAGCTGCAGGAAATAGGCAGCATATGCCCCGACAAAACTATCCATCATCTGCCCGAGACTCCAACGGTCCTGATATCCGGAAGACGAATACAATGTACCCCCTATGGCGGCCGAAACCGTTATGACAAGGCCGAGAACCGCCAAAATGCGGACGTAAATGCTTGACCTCGATGTGAAAGCGAGAACAAGGCATAAAACGGAAATGCATCCTATGGCATAGCCCATGAATGAATGATAAGAGGACAAACCGATCATAGCCTGGATAAACTGGTCGCTCAAATTTGGAACTCCTGGCCAGCGAAGAAAAATAGTAATCCAGTTACCGCTGAAACCCTGTACGGTCATAAGCACAAGCAGCGCAATAGTAGATATCCATAAACCTTTCCAGGACCATTGTTGAAATGTTTGTTTCATTGACCCTTCAAACCTCCCTTTCCTACCTGCAATATATTATTATATTCTAACTTCAGTCCGTCAGTAATAGAAATCACCGCGATGGAATTGATAGGCCATTTATACATTATGGACACGGCATATTAAAATAATGACGGATAAGATAATGAAGATTTTACTTTTCTTGGCAAAAGGTTTTGAGACAATGGAATTTAGTGTGTTTGTTGATGTTATGGGATGGGCACGCAATGATTATGGCCAGGATACCCAAGTAATTACATGCGGATTCCAAAAACAGGTCCTGAGCACATTCAATATTCCAGTTGTAGTTGATAGGCTAATTGACGATATAAACGTTGATGATTATGGTGTCCTTGCAATTCCGGGTGGATTTGAAGAATTTGGTTTTTATGAAGAAGCGTATAATGAGAAGTTTTTAAATCTTATCAGAGAATTCGACTCTAAAGGAAAGTTAATAGCATCAATATGTGTAGCAGCTCTGCCGATTGGTAAAAGCGGCGTTCTAAAAAACAGAAAGGCAACCACGTATCATTTGAGAGGCGGCTACAGGCAAAAACAATTGCGGGAATTTGGAGTTGATGTCGTAAACGAGCCTATAGTTGTCGATGAAAACATTATTACATCCTATTGCCCTGAAACTGCCGCAGGTGTAGCGTTTAAGCTATTAGAGATGTTGACGTCCAAGGAAACAATGCAAATAGTTAAGTCCGCCATGGGCTTTGAGAGCTAAAGATCGTGAGCATGCTCCCCACCTGAGGCATGCCAATGCCGCTATTACACTGGACACATACCCCGGTTTTTCACTGCGGTTGCAGGCAGCTACAGCTAAAAGCTTTGACGAAGACCTTCAGCAATATCTATAATTAACGGTCTTCTGAAAACCGGGCCGACGGGACGGATTCAGCTTGATAGTCCTTGCGGAGGGGTGACCGAGCGGCCGATGGTGACGGTCTTGAAAACCGTTTTAGCTTCGTGCTAACGCGGGTTCGAATCCCGCCCCCTCCGCCATTATTTTCACAGCAGGACTGTGCCTGACAGGTCATTCGTCGACAGACATCAATTTCCCCGAATTCTTGAGCGAGAAACTCAGGGCTATCAGCACAACGCCGAACAAAACCATATATACAGCAATCATCGTAATAATCATCACGGCTCCAAAGGAAGGGTTGCTTAATATCAGACCGCCCAGTAGCACTGAGAACATACCGCCCAGCAGCAACAGCCATTTATCCGGCAATGTCTTCCACTGGGCAACGGAGAACACGATTTCAAATGCACCGGTCAGTATGGCCCAGAAAGCGATGACATAGAGAAGAATAACGGCCGCCAACACCGGGGAAGCAAGTATCGCCAGGCCAGCCAGGATGCCAATTGCGCCCTCAAACAACAACCACAACCTGTCCCTGTGCTGCGGTCTGTTAACAACGGCTACTATGAGGGCAAACCCACCATCAACCAGGGCGTAGACGCCAATAAAATATACGAGAAAGGCTGCCGCAGCCTGGGGTATAACCAATATAATAATTCCGAGTACAAGAGCAATCAGCCCCCTGAGGGCAACCAACCACCAGTTCCTTGTCAACGCTTCGAGCATTTAAACCTCCTGAACATCGAACCTGTACGTATTATATATCAGCAGGCCCGTCACACATAGCTCGCCTTTCACTTTACCGGAGCGCCGCATCAGCAATATAATTGTATTCCTGGTACACGAATATGAATAGCAAATTTCTTAAGGCAGCAGTATTACTGGTTATGGGCAGTTTTCTCGCCGTAACTGTCGTATTTATCCTTGTAATGTTTGCGCTGAAGGGTCCGTCTTTCTTTCCGGACGTAAGCAAGTCTTTGACATCTTCGACATGTCCAAAAGAGCAAGCTTCCGCTATTTCCTTCAGCCTGATAAAAAACAGCCCGACATTTGCTTTCGACGGTATTAAGGACAGCATCAAACAGGTCAAAGCAGATTCCGCTGACAACGGACTGACGTGGAAATTGCTCTACATATTCAAAACGTCGCACCCGGGGCATGGCGACAGGTCAGAACAAATGCTGACTCAGGTGATAACGGAACATACGGCACAGATTACTGTCACCAAGTGCAAAATCACAGCCGCCGTATGCGATAACACGTGGAACCTGCTGACTGACAGCCCCCTCAACAATTAAAAGCGCAGCACCGGCGCCTTGCTGTCAGCCAACCGGGGAGCGTGTTCAGAGATGGCTCTTCTTGATCCTGTCCATTTCTTTCCTGATCTCGGTCTGTTCCCAATCTCCGCCCTCTTTGGGAAAGACGAACACTCCGAGAGCATGAAAGATAAGGCCCACACCCCAGAAACCGGCGACCCACAGGAACCATGGGTACCCGCCGCCGCTCAAAGCCCAGATAACAACCAGCATAGCATTTATAACAATATAACTTGCAAGGTTGCTGAAAAAGCCCTTTTTGGCAGCAACGCGCCTTTGCGCCAATTTACGTATCTCATCGTCAGACATCTGCACGGACATACATTTCACCTCCCTGTGTATTTTGTGTAATCACAGCACCGGGGTCACTTGCATATCACTGCTCTACGAGACCTTGTTTAGATACTCGCTGTACTTTACCATGGCACTCAAAACAGCGGCCGCTTCATCTGGCATAGTGTAGTAAACGGAATTATTGGCGGAGATAGCAGCCTTGATCTCATCTTCAAGATGTGCATAAAGCCACGTGGGAGGAACAGTTCAGCGGAGATAACCACAGGTTTCGCGTGCTTTACAGATATTTCTTTTATCTGCCTGAAAACCCTCATGTAATGATCAATTATTGCCTGTACCCTCTTCTGGCGCTCATCTTCATCTGCCGGCATGGCGAGTCCTTGCAACCATGGGGAAGGGCACTCCAAGCGCAATCACGCTGTCCACCTGGTCGCACCCGGCCAGAGTATCAATCACACGGATCTGCACATCGGCATCACCTGCTACCAGGTCGACCGGGTTGTTCCTGCTCCACCAGCGAGGCAAGAACGAGTCAAGTTCCCTGAGAACATCTTCAGGCAGCTTGACCACCTGCAGGCCAAGCTTGGCGCACGCATCCGCAGCCAATACGCCCCACCCACCGCCCAATGTGGTGATCCCAACACGCTTTCCTTTGGGGAGGGGATTGCACAGAAACCCATAGCCAATATTCATTAGCTCGTTCATATTATGAACGCGGACTATACCCGCCTGCCGGCACACACCTTCAAATACATGGTCTGCGCCGGAAAGTGAGGCGGTATGGGACCGTGCTGCAGCAGCACCCGCCTCTGTTTCGCCTACTTTCATCATAACCAGCGGCTTATGGCGGCTGACTTCTTTGGCTATCTCAAAGAATTTGCGCCCGTTCTTAAAACCCTCTACATAGCTCAGGATTACTTTAGTCTTCTCATCCGTGCCCAGGAACTCCATGAAATCTTCAGCATGGAGGTCAGCTTCGTTGCCGGTGCTGACCAGGCGGCTAATACCGAATTTCAGCACCATGGCCCTGCGGGCTATTGTTACCCCTACGTTCCCGCTTTGCGATATTACGCCGATGGAACCTTCCGGCGGATAAATGGGCGGCATCTGCGCATATAATTTATGAGAGGGGCTCAAAATGCCGAAGCAGTTGGGACCAATAAGCCGAAGTCCTCCCTGTTTGGCCACCGCTACCATCTCAGCTTGAAGAGCTGCGCCGCGTTCACCTATCTCAGCAAAGCCGGCTGTTATGACTACGGCTGCCTTGATGCCCTTGACAACACAATCTTTGATAGCATCAACAATAGCCAGCGGAGGCACTACAACTACAGCAAGATCAGGCACTTCCGGAATCTCAGCTACGCTTTTATAAACTCTCTTTCCTAAAATCTCATCCCTGGTCGGGTTAACAGGATAGATCCTGCCCTGATAACCGCCCACGATCATATTGCCAAGTATGCGAAAGCCCCACTTACGTGGGTCATTTGATGCACCCACCAGAGTAACGGAAGAGGGTGAAAAGAATTTATTGAATTCAGTCATTGGATCACTGTCCTTCGAATTATTTATATTTATATAACTATTGAAATAAGGAATTAAATCACAGCTATTTTAACACCACGAATCCACGATGAACAACAATGTATGTGCATAACAGTGAAATCCGGGGTGAATTAACCTGATATAATAAACCAGCGCCACGATACAGGAGGCTTCATATGGAGATATGGAGAAAGCTTCTCAACCGCATGATGAGGGCGGCCAGAATGGATTCAAGTCTCTACGAAGAGATGGAAACCGATGAAGATGCCGCCGGACATGCCGTAATGATAGCGCTCCTGGCTGGTGTGGCTACAGGGATTGGGATGGGGCTGGCCGGACTGATGGGAGGTTCCGGGGTAATCTGGTTTTTATGGGGGCTGCTCAGCGGGTTTTTCGCCTCCCTGGTGGGATGGTTCTTCTGGGTGCTGCTCACTTATCTTTCAGGGACAACCTTCCTGAGGGGACCCGAGAAGGCCAGCATGGCCGAGGTCACGAGGACTTTGGGGTTTGCCAACTCACCGGGGGTGCTGAGATTACTGATATTCTTCCCAATGATCGGTTGGATCATCATAGTATTAACGGGCATCTGGACCCTTGCCGCAGGGATCCAAGCGGTAAGGCAAACGTTCGATTATTCGTCAGGAAAGGCTGCGGCCACTTGTATCCTGGGATGGCTGGTCTACATGGCAGTGCTCTTCCTGGTCTATATATGGTTGCCTTCTCCATATAAATTTAAAATACCGTAAATCTAATCAAAATCAATTTGCTAACGCATAGCATGCTGATCCGCCGGTTGCTATAATATCCCGAACCTAAAACCCCAGGAGGTATCAAAATGGCATCAGGTAAATTACTCCCACGGATGCTAAGGGCGGCAAAACTTGAATCGCAATTATATGAAGAGGTCGAAGCCGACAGCACCGGCACCGGGCAGGCGCTGCTCCCCGTAGTGCTGGTCAGCCTGGCAACAGGCATCGGTCACGGCATTGCCGGCGCCATGAAAGGCGGTGAAGGATCTTTCCTCAGCTTCGTTTCCGGCCTGATTTGGGGCATCATAGGCTCTCTGATCATATGGTTCATCTTCTCCCTGCTTTGTTTCTGGCTGGGCACTTCGATTTTCAAAGGCCCTGAAACTAAATCAAGCCTGGGTGAACTGCTGCGAACGCTGGGTTTCGCCTATGCCCCCGGCATGCTGAATATCTTCAGCTTCATACCCATGGTGGGATCAATCATACCGTTCGCCACCTTCGTGTGGACTGTAATTGCAGCCGTCATCGCCGTGCGGCAGGCATGCGATTTCACAACCGGCAGAGCTATCGGCACGGTGATCGTGGCGGCAATTATCCCGCTCATCATCATGGTACTGCTGGCCATGCTGGTAGGCGGAGCATTTGCAACACTGGTGAAATAAGCTGAGCCGTTAGACTAGATATCCGAATACATGTAAATCTCAGGTTTTCCATCCAAAAACGGCTTCATAGCACCGAACATCTCTTTGAAATGGGGCGCTGAAGAATGATATTTCAGCGCCTCGTCATTTTCATACTGCTCGTAGAATAAGAACAGGTTCGGATTGTCGACACGCTTTACAACTTTATACATCTTGCAGCCGGGATCTTTGCAGAACCTCGGAGCGTACTCGTTAATCGCCTTTGCCAGATCGCCGGCGCTGCCCTCTTTGGATTTCATCAATGCGGTAATGGTTATCATGGTTCCTCCTTTTTATGTCCCTGCCTTGCGAGGCGAGGGAAGTCAGGCATGCAGCCTGGAATTTCAAATGTACCGTGAGAAAAATTCCTTATAGGCGGACGACCCGGTTGCACGGGACGTGAATTTATCATTTTCCACCCAGTCAATATCGCCGCAGATTGCCATGAGCTCCAGGTGGCTCATGACTTCCCTTTGAGATAAAAACTTGCCCCAGCCTTTACGCAGCCTGGGTTCAAAAAGTTCTACCGCAATTTCGTCGAGTGTCAGCACGCGTTTCCCCAGAATTCTGAGTATGTTTCCACATCGCTGCAGATGAAAGCCAATTATTTCGGCCGCCCTTTCCGCCGGTTTGAGGTAATTAATCATTCCTTTCTCAAAAAGCCTGTGCGCCGGCAACAGTAGATCCACGTTTCCGCACTGTGTTTTCAACATGTACAGCGAATTAATAAAGGCCATAAGCCCGTACGCATCATTATGACTTCCGTACCCTTCAGGGAGGATGCGCCGGTTCACGAAATATTCAAGCATCAACGTGGGATGCGGCGTAATTGTTGCCAGCAGGGTATCGCCGCTGAACAGCACTTCTTCCTCAAATACTGTGCAAATGGAGTCAGGGGAATGGCCGGGAGTCAGAAGGAAACGGTAATCCGGACCGGGAGAAGCGGAGGTCTGAGTGACGGGATGCCCGGTCTTTAACCGGCTTCTTTTCTGGTGGTACTGCACACAGTAGCTATTGAATTTATCAGGCATGAGGCAGCAGCGGCATGAGCCGGGAAAATCGGGATGGCTGGCGCCATCATCAATGCCCTTATGGTAAGCAATCATATTATCAAAAGCATAGTGCGCCCATAATTCCGCTCCGCTATCCTCAATGAGCTCAGGCAGATTTCCATCGTGGTCCTCATGACCGTGAGTTACTATTACCCGGCGAATATCTTTTACATCAAACCCCGCCCGTTTCAACAGGGCTTTCAAAAACTCGTACCGGTTAAATTGACCGCTGTCGATGAGAGTGGTCTTTTCTCCCGGGATCAAATAACAAAATGTCGGACCCAGGTCCCAGTCTTCGCCGGATTCATAGAAAAGCGGGACACCCAGGCAATAGATATCAGTTCCCTTGCGCGTCCGGTAGCGCATAACCATACCTTCGCCGTTACTTTTACCTTCCTGGATTATTTCCATCGTCTGAAGCTGCATAGATATACTCCTTTGCGCCCGACAATGAAACATTGTAAGGCTTTTTTACATTAGGTGTCCAAAGTTTTGCTAAAATAGAAGTAGTACCTCTTGCGGGAAAATTCTAAGAAGGAGGTGATCATGATGGAAGACAAGATCAGAAGATACATCTCAAAGCTCAGTGCAGACAAAGTCCGACTTACAGAATTGATTGCCCACTTTACCCATGACATTTCCGGCAACGAGAAAGAGACGATCATATATAAGAAAATACTACCCGCGCTGCTCAACATGGAAAAGGACAGGAAAATAAAACTCTCCTGGGATGTTCTGCTTACACGTTACAGGTTCCCCCGCTATATATACAGGGAAGCAGAAAACGATTCCGAGGCGCAGGCTGTCAAAGAGGACTTGCCGCTCTGGCAAAAACAGATCGAGGAAATCCTGAAAAAGCAGTCGGTCACCTATAACAGGAAGGTCCGTGAGCTAAAGCTACAGGACAGGTTCGAGAGATTTGTAAAAAGATATGAAAAAAGCTCCGAAGAAATATCCCCGTCAGAGGACTGGATCAAGGTGATCACGGCTGTTATGGAGGCCAACCTCTCCCAATTTGACGTTATGCATGCCTGTATTGAAGCGTTCAAGGCAGGAGCAATATGGGAGAAGTATAAGAAGGAGTTCGAGGAGTAGTTCCAGGCACAGGTAATAACCAGTTTAATACGGGAGTTTTCACAGTTAGCGCATGGATATTATACCAGCGGCATATGAAATCCTGAGCCCTATAGATTACCCCGCCATGCTCAAATCAATTGAGACGGCCGGGAGGACTGCATATAAGTCTGAAGACCATATGACGGATGATTCTTCAGAGCGCTTTGTTAAGATGCTGCTGGGTAGAGGCCACGAGAGCGTTATGGAGCACATTAACATAACGGTCAGGTTTATCTGCGACAGGGGAGTGAGCCACGAGCTGGTCAGGCACAGGCTGGCAGCTTACACGCAAGAGAGCACACGATACGTCAACTACGGCAAAAAGGGGCTTTCGGTCATAGATCCCGTAGTATTTGAAAAGGACAGTAAGGAGCATGCTGTCTGGGAAGAGGCAATGGGGCAGGCCGAGCATTACTACAAAAGACTTATAGAGATGGGAGCAAAACCCGAGGAAGCCAGGACCGTACTACCGCAATCAACCAAGACGGAGATTGTGGCCACCTGCAATTTGCGTGAGTGGCGGAATATTTTCCGGTTGAGGACGTCTCTTGCAGCCCATCCCCAAATGCGTGAAATTATGATTCCGCTCTTGAAAAAATTCCAGGCTGAGATGCCGGCATTTTTCGGTGATATTAAACCCGACTAGCCGACGGGCGCCTCCTAGACCGGCTTGTCCAACTCCCGTGGCCACACCCAGCACCTGTAACAAATCTGCTTCACTGGCATTACGGTAAAAAACGGCTTCCATGGGGCTGCGGTTCAATTCCTCTACGGCTTTAATGGCTTTCCGTTCGGTCAGATTATGGTGGTAAACAAGCCAGGCAGCCAGCGCCTGCCCGGTCCTGCCCAGGCCGGCAGAGCAGTGCACCACGGCTTTTTGACCCTGCCCAACAGCAGCGTGCAGAAAATAGCAAGATGCTTGACCGCCTCGCCACTTAGAAGACGTTTGTCCGGCGTTGGCGCCCAAAGGACATTGTCCGGGCCAAAGGTCTCGGCATAGACGCCAAGCAATCCGCCCGTTAATGTGGGATAATTGCCCAGTTCCTCTTCTGACAGCAAGACAGACGATACGGACGATGCCCTGCTTTTTCATATAGGCGATCCATTCATCCACCACCTGTTTCTGGACGAACTTACCGGGAAAGCCGGGCCGCTGGGCGCCAAAGACAAATTCTTCTTCTTTAGAAGGCGCACCAAATCCATATTCCGCCATAATTAATCAGAAAACCCCTATTCAATTCGGGATTATATACTACAGAATATCATTATTACAATCTTAAAAAGCATGCATTTCAGCGAATTGACGAAAATGCCGCCAATCAATATTATTAACAGGTTAGTCTGCATCAAGCACGCAAACGTAAGCGAACAATAATCTGAGAGGCTCAGCATGGGTATAAAGATCACCGATACTACATTGCGTGATGCGCACCAGTCGCTGATTGCGACCCGGATGCGGTCCCGCGACATGCTCCCGATGGTCGAGAAGATGGACAAGGTCGGTTTCTTCTCACTGGAAATGTGGGGCGGCGCCACATTCGACACCTGCATTCGATATTTGAATGAGGACCCTGGGAACGGCTCAGGGATATACGCAGCAAAGTCAAGACACACGCACCTGCAGATGCTGCTGCGCGGCCAGAACCTGGTCGGATACCGTCATTACTCCGACGATGTGGTCAAGGAATTCGTCCGGCTCTCGGTCAAGAACGGCATAGACGTTTTCCGTGTCTTCGATGCGCTGAACGATATCCGGAACATGGAACTTGCCATCAAGGAGTGCAAGAAACACAAGGTCCATGTGCAGGGAACGATCTGCTACACGGTCAGCCCCGTCCACACCACTGAGGGCTTTGCCGAAATGGCGCATCAACTGGAGAACCTGGGCTGTGATTCTATCTGCATCAAGGACATGGCAGGACTGATCTCACCGCCCGAAGCAACTTCAGTGGTAAAGGCAATAAAGGCCAGGTGAACAATACCCATCGACCTGCATTCGCACTGCTCCAGCGGCATGGCGCCCATGAGCTACCAGGCGGCCGCCGAAGCCGGAGTGGATATCCTGGATACGGCTTTCTCGCCATTTGCCTGGGGAACTTCGCAGCCTCCTACGGAAAGCGTGGTGGCTGCTTTTCAGAACACTCCGTATGACTGCGGACTGAACCTGGAGCTGCTCTATGAGATCGGCGAGGACTTCGCCTTGATGGCCGGCAAATACCGGCCGCTGCTCACAGCCGAGGCGACCCGGCCGAGCGTCAATGTGCTGCTGCATCAGATCCCGGGGGGATGTACTCCAACCTTATCAGCCAGCTGCGTGAGCAGAATGCGCTGGACAAGATAGGAGCAGTGCTCGAAGAAGTGCCGAGGGTACGCGCAGACCTGGGTTATCCACCGCTGGTTACTCCCACCAGCCAGATCGTGGGCATACAGGCGGTACTCAATATACTAAACGGCGAGAGATATAAGAAGGTAACCAAGGAAGTGAAAGACTACTTGCTGGGCTACTATGGCAGACCCCCCGGCGAGCTTAACGAAGAAGTCCGCAAGATGGTCGCCGGCGATAGCAAAGTGATCACAGGCCGGCCCGGAGAGCATCTGGAGCCCGAACTGGCGAAAATGAAAGATGAGGCACGCAAGCTGGGTATCCTGCATAAGGAAGAGGACCTGGTAACTTACGCCCTTTATCCGCAGGTGGCCGTAAAATTCCTGCGGGGCGAAGCTAAAGAGGAGATCATCGCCGGCCCAACGCCTGTGGCAGCTCCCAGCCAGCCCGGCGACGACGTGCCCACTGAATTCAGCGTTGACGTCGACGGTGAGATTTTCAATGTCAAGATAACACCGGTGCTTGGCAAGACGATGGAGGTGGAGAAAAAGGGCAAACCAAAGGAAATACCGGACGGGGCTGTGCTTTCCCCGATGCAGGGCATGGTGCTTAGCGTTAAGGTCAAGGTCGGCGACAAGGTGAAAGAAGGTGATGTCGTGGTTGTCACCGAGGCCATGAAGATGCAAACCGATATACACAGCCCGTATGACCGGAACGGTGAAAGAGATATTTGCTTTCAACGGCGAGATCGTCAATAAAGACGATGTCCTGATGGTGATTAGCTAGCATGTTGAAGAAAGTACTTGATCGCCAACCGCGGTGAAATAGCTATACGCGTAATGCGGGCCTGCCGCGAGCTGGGGATACGCACGGTGGCCGTCTATTCGGAAGCGGACAGGGATGCGCTGTTCGCCAAGTACGCCGACGAGGCCTATTGCATCGGGGCGCCGCCGGCATCCGAAAGCTATCTGAACATCAAAAAGAATCATCGCAGTTGCCAAAGAAAGCGGGGCTGATGGAATACACCCGGGATACGGGTTCCTGGCGGAAAACCCCAGCTTTGCCTATGCCTGCGAGCGTGAGGGAATCAAGTTCATCGGCCCCTCGAGCAGGGTAATAGAGCTGATGGGCAACAAGATCGCCGCGCGGAAGGAGATGACAAAGGCCGGAGTGCCGATAACACCCGGCACCGAAGACTGCGTCAGCGAGTTCGAAGAAGCGCGTAAGGTCGCCAAGGAAATAGGCTATCCCGTAATTATCAAACCGTCCGGAGGCGGAGGCGGCATCGGCATGACCATAGTTCATGATGAGGCCAATCTGAAAAAGGGACTGGAAAGTTCGAGCAAAATCGCCGCCAGCACGTTCGGCATGCCCGAAATTTACATCGAGAAATATATCGAACACCCGCGCCATATAGAGTTCCAGGTGCTGGCGGATGCGCACGGTAATGTAATCCACCTGGGCGAGAGAGAATGTTCTATCCAGCGGCGGCACCAGAAGCTGATCGAGGAAGCGCCGTCCCCCGCTCTTACTCCCGAGCTGCGCGCCCGCATGGGTGAGATTGCGGTAAAAGCGGCACGCCAGATCAAGTACGAGAGCGCCGGCACTATAGAGTTCATATTTTCCAAGGGCAAATTTTATTTCATGGAGATGAATACGCGCATCCAGGTTGAGCACCCGGTAACCGAGATGGTGACAGGCATAGACATTTTGAAAGAACAACTGCTGATAGCTTCGGGCGAGAACCTTGAAATCAAGCAGCAGGACGTTCACATGAACGGCTGGGCAATCGAATGCCGCATCAATGCCGAAGACCCGCTAAACAATTTCGTTCCCTCCCCGGGTAAACTGAGGGGCTACCGTTCCCCGGGCGGCGTGGGCATACGCGTGGACAGCGGCGTACACACGCGCTATACCATATCTCCGATGTATGACCCGATGATTTCCAAGCTGGTGGCCTGGGGGCGGACACGGGACGAGGCCATCCAGAGAATGAGACGCGCATTATATGAATACGTGATAGTGGGAGTTAAAACCAATATACCTTTCCACAAAGCAGTGATGGAAAATAAGCGGTTCCAGAGCGGCGAACTGGGCACGCATTTCATCACTCAGGAAACGACCCTGATCGAGGACATGCAAGCCATCATGGCGAGGGAACAGCCGCTTGAAGAAAAACTGTCACAGGTATTCGATGAAAGCAAACGGGCAGCGGCCATGGCCGCCGCCGTAGCATATACTCAAATGCTTCAGTCCAAATCGAAGAAAAACACTGACTCGTAGCGTTCGACATAGACCAGCCTCCCGGCTATGAATTCGGGGGTTTCTCATCGCTGCCGGTTTGACTTTTGCTTTCAGAAAAGAAATCGGACATATTTTTCCCGAAAGCTTGCGCCGCCTTGCCCACTTCTTTGAATTTTGCCTGAACTTCCTCGTCCTTGAACCTTTCCCCAAGGGTCTCGGCGGATTCTTTGGCAGCCTTGCCGAGGTCCCTGGCCTTTTCTTTCAACTTCGGATCATTGAATATCTGGCTCATGGCACTTCCCAACGCCTCAAACATATCGTTAAGATTATCGGCTGCTTTCTTATCTTCGGGATTCTTTTGCTCTTCCATGCGTACCTCCTGACTGTCTGCGATTCCGGATTAATTGTACAGTAACCGTCAACCGGCATGCGCTTGCTGTACGGACAAAATTTGATAATATTATGGGAGAAACATTTATCTGTCACTTTCAGGTGAAGGAGTGGGGACATGAAGCTGATTAAGGCCGGGGCCGGGGCGGTAATCATAGCCCTCGATAATGAACTGACGATCTCATCAGAACAAGAACTTATGGAAATTGTGGACTCATTACAGCATGACAGCGTGAATAACATCCTGCTTGATTTTGATCAGGTTAACTTAATGGATAATACCGGATTGAATGTGCTGGTCAAATTGAGCGTGCGCGCCCGCAAGTCGCGGCAGTCATTATTGGCTATCGGTGTTAGCAAGGGATACCTGGATATATTCAGCATAACGGGATTGGACAGGACCTACCGGGTTTATGCCAGCCTGAGCGACGTCCTCATGGCTGCAGGGCCAAGCACTGAGCCGGAAGTGAGAAGCATTTTGGACCGCCCGGGCAGGACTGAAGAATGTGCACTCCCGGGATCTGAGTGCTGGGCGCCATTAAGCAAAAACTGGCCGTGCCAAAGATGCCACAGGAAGCCGTAAATTTGAACGTACACGGCCGCAGAACGGCCGGCCCGCTGCAAGGCTTTGGCCAGCTATGGGAAAAGACCTATAGCATCGACCTTTCGGACACAAAGCTGACTCCCGAGGAGATAATCAGCACACTGAGGAGTAATTTCCCCAAATTCCAGCCTCCGCAAAATCGTTTCTACACTTCGGAGGCCGGTATTAAACCGGGTGAGATTGTGCTGATAAACGCTTCAACGCCGGCCGGCATGGTTGCCACCGGAGTACTGGTACTTTATACAAGCGCCCGGAGTTTTACGTTTATTACTCCGCAGGGACATCCGGAGGCAGGCTGGGTCACCTTCCGGTCTTTCAAGGAAAACGACCGCACCATGATGCAGGTACAGGGACTGGCCCGTGCGAGCGATCCTTTATATGAGGCCGCCTTCCGGATAGCCGGCGCAAACCTGCAAGAGCAGATCTGGACATACCTGTTGGAATCCCTGGCAAAACACACAGGAAGCAGCTCACAGGTGCAGTTCAACAAACAGTGCCTGGATACCTCACTTCAATGGCCGTACTTATTCAATGTTTTCCTGAATGCACAAATATCAAGTATGGCTTTCGGCCTGACCCACCCCTCCAAAAGGCATCGACATGCGGTGTGATTTAGTTGTAAGGGAACCTGACTTCGACGCTGCGGTAATAGGCTCAGGACCAAACGGACTGGCTGCAGCAATCTACCTGGCGCAGCAAGGTTTAAAGGTGGTCGTTCTGGAAGCCGCCGACAAAGCGGGTGGAGGGGCAAAGACAGGGGAATTGACGCTTCCCGGATTTAGGCATGACGAGGGCGCCGCGGTATTGCCATTGGCGGCTGCTTCCCCCTTTTTTACTTCGTTGGCCCTTTCCCAATTCGGGCTGCAATGGATTTATCCTGCGGCCTCCCTGGCACATCCTTTTGATGATGGGACAGCGGCGGTACTCAAGAAATCGATTGAGGAATCGGCGCAAACCCTGGAACGCGACGCTGGTCCTTATGAAAGATTAATGAAGCCGTTAGCCGGCAACTGGGACAAGCTGTGCCCGGACTTGCTGGGCACCTTCCGGTCCATCTCACATCCGGCGGCAGACGCCAGGCTGGCAATCAAAGCTTTCCACTCGGCGCAAGGCCTGATCAAACAGCCATTTCAAAGGAAGCAAGGCGAAGGGCTTTTTCGCAGGACTGGCCGCTCACTCAGTATTGCCGCTTAACCAGGTTCCCTCTGCTGCGTTTGGGCTGGTCATGTGCATGGCGGGACATACGATCGGTTGGCCCATTGCCCGGGGAGGAGCCGGCAGTATATCAAAAGCTTTGGAGCAGTATTTGGTTTCTCTTGGAGGCGAAGTTATCACGGGACGTAGAGTAAAGACGGTTAACGATTTGCCCCGCGCAAATGCTGTTTTTTTCGATACTTCACCTATTCAAGTCCTTGCAATGTATGGTGACCGGTTGCCAGGCAAGTATAAAAAGTCGCTCCAAGGATACAGGTACGGGCCGGGCATTGTCAAAATGGATTGGGCCCTATCAGACGCCATTCCCTGGAAAGCCCGGGGATGCGGTCAGGCGGGTACAGTCCACCTTGGCGGTACATATGCGGAAATAGCTGAGTCGGAGCTTGCAGCCTGGCAGGGAAGGACATCAGATAGGCCTTTCGTCATCCTTTCCCAGCCAAGCCTTTTTGATCCTTCGCGGTCCCCAACCGGGAAACATACGGCCTGGGCTTATTGCCATGTCCCAAATGGATGCAACTGTGACATGACGCAGTATATTGAATCCCAGGTGGAGCGTTTTGCTCCAGGTTTCAAGGACACCATTTTGTCGAGGTGTGTTTCCACTCCTGCGGCGCTGGAGCAGGGAAACTCCAACCTGGTGGGAGGAGATATCACCGGGGGCGCACAGACTTTAAAACAGGTAATCTGCCGACCGCTGTGCCGCCCTGTACCCTACTCGACACCCCTGAAAAGGGTATACTTATGTTCAGCTTCAACTCCACCAGGCGCGGGAGTACATGGCATGTGTGGCTTTCACGCGGCCAGAGCTTACATGAAGAGTAAACAACGTGGCACTCTGGAATAAATTAAAAAACAACCGGGCCATTGCACTGCTGGCCAGAACGATAACCGCGTTCGGCGAAGACAACGGCAGCCTGCTGGCAGCCGGTGTCGCCTACAATTTGCTGTTCTCCATATTTCCATTTGCCCTGGTTACAATATCGGTAGCCGGGTTTTTCATGGAGTCTCCCAGGTTTGAAACCCAGGTCATTAACGCGATCGCCAACCTGATACCCGTTGCAAGGGACATGCTGGAAACAAACCTGCATGAAGTTGTCAGATCAAGGGCCGAAACCGGCGTTGTCGCCGTAGCGCTGCTCGTGTGGAGCGCATCCTCGTTTTTCAATGCCCTGCGAAAGTCGCTAAACAAGGCCTGGGGCATCAAGGCGGAAGTTTCATTTTTTAGAGGGCAGGCAAAAGACATTGCAATGCTGATAGGCTCCTTTATCCTGCTGCTGATTTATATGTGGCTGTCCACGTTGGTACGGATAATTCATACCGCTCATTTTCACAGCGATGATTTCCAGTTCCTTAACAGCACGACAATTTCTTCCACGATTTTCTCCATCTCTAATGTTATCCTGGCATTTGGGGTTATCCTGCTGCTGTACAGGTTCATTCCAAGTCACAACCCCAACTGGAAAGATATCTGGCCGGGCGCACTGTTGGCAGCTGCGAGCGTCGAAATCATAAGGTTCGGCTTTATCTGGTATATCGGCGACTTCAGCAGTTATAACCTGGTGTACGGATCAATAGGTGCGGTAATAGCCCTGCTCGCGTTCATCTATTTGTCGGCCTGGGCCCTGTTGTTTTTCGCCGAGTTAAGCGCCAGCAGCCTGCGCCTGAAATCGCAGTAGCCCATACGAACAGTCAGGGCTTATACGATACAATTGTGTATCGCACGTATTTATGCAAGAATTGTTCGTAGTGGGAATTATTAGATACGGGAGGAGAGCATGATCAATAAGCTGGAAAGGTTTTTTGCGACATTTGCGGCCATTCTGATTATCTCGATTCTGCTGTTTGTCCCCGTACATGCGGCCGATGCACGTTCCGGGCAAAATGTGGATGTTTCCGCCAGCGAGGTAGTAAACGATGACCTCTACCTGGCGGGATCGGAAATAACAGTCGATGGTACGGTGAATGGAGACATAGTGGCCGTAGGAAACCGTATCACAATCAATGGCACTGTAAACGGAAGCATCACTGCCGCCGCCTCAACAATCACTATCAACGGCACTATCGCAAACTCCATCCGGGCGGGCGGCGCTACCGTGATTATGAACGGCAAAGCCGGGAATGACCTCGTAGCGCTAGCCGGGCAGGTGACAGTATCATCTTTGAGCAAAATCGGGCGTGACCTGCTGGCGAACGCCGGGAATGTTGACGTGAACGGCCCCGTGGCCAGGAACATCATGTGTAATGCAGGCAGTTTCACGCTGGGCAGCAGCGTCGGCGGAAATGTTAAAGCAGAGGCAACAGAGGTCAAACTAGGACCGTCTGCAAGCGTGGGCGGCGACTTTGAGTATACGTCCGCAGCCGAAGCATCCGTGGCTGCCAGTGCATCGATCAAAGGTCAAGTAAAACATATTCTGCCGGAGAAGACGCCGGCCCCTTCCAATCAGAATGTGGCAACAGCAGTGGGGGCATTCATTTCCGCGGTTATTGCCTTTATTTTCGGGTTAATTATAGTCCTGGCGATGATCAAATATGCGGCTGCGCTGCTTGTGGCGATCGTTATCATACTTGTTGCCAGGAAGCAGCTGGAGAACGTAATTGAGGGCCTGAGGACGAGACCATGGCTATGCCTCGGTTGGGGCGCAGTGATTGCTGTGCTGGTGCCCATTGGCGCAGTGATCCTGTGCATCACGATCGTGGGCATACCACTGGCCGCGGCAGCACTGGCCGCCTACGTAATCGCCCTGTTCCTCGGCCATGTAATCACGGCCATTTTCCTGGGTAAGTGGATGCTGAGGCAGCCTGTCCAGGATGGCACGACAGGGCATCTTATAGGGGCGGCCGCTCTGGGGCTGCTGGTGATATACGTAGTTGGACTGATCCCGGCAATCAGCATCATTACGGACCTGGCGGTCCTCCTGTTCGGATTTGGATCGATCATCTACTATATCAAAGAGAAATCGGCCGGAAAGGCATGATCCTGACTAAAGAAACGAATTAAGAACGGGATAATAACCATAACAAAAGGGGCTGATCGTGGGATCAGCCCCTTATTTTCAAGTCAACAGTAACTGTGCTTATTTCGCTACTTTATCAAGTTCCCTGAGGTGGGTATCAATTCCCTTACCAAAGAGCTTCAGAACGATCGGCTCACCGTCGCCATACTTTTTGTACACGCGGCAGGTCTCGCAAATGCTGGTATCGCGTCCAGTGGAACCTTTGTCATCCAGCTTGCAATAAGTCCCTTCGATCTCCCAGCAGGGCAAGAACTGATACTTGGAAACCGGGCATTCGTTGGTAATCATTTCAGGGCAGTTGCAGAGTTTGTAACATGATGTCTTGTCGGCCCAGAAATTTACGCCTTGCTCTTCTTTAACCTCAGTGGCTTTCTTCGCCTTAACTTTATTTTCAGCCATTTTATTTTCCTCCTATACTGGTCTGTCAATGTTATTTGTTGACAATAACAATTTATCATGCGGTATGCTTAACGCCATCCGTCTTAACGCTTAAAGTGAGTTTGCGCAAAAGCGCAAGTGTCCGCGACAGATTATTGCGGGCGCAATAAAAAATTCCCCTCTCTGACGGGAGAGGGGAATTAAATCCCTTAGTTGGAATTGCGTTTTTACCTTACGGCGGTCTGCTCCAGCGCCTTCAAAGAGGTATTGATCCCGCGTCCCATTAACTTCAACTGTATGGGTTTGCCATCACCGTATGTCTTATATACACGGCATATCTGACAAATGCTGGTATCTTTCCCATCAGTCCCATAATCATCCAGCTTGCAGTAAGTACCTTCAATCTCCCAGCAGGGAAGAAACTGATACTTAACAGCCGGGCATTCTGCTTTAACCATATTAGTGCAATGCGACACTTCCCAGCACGGCTTCTTATCTGTCCAGAAGTTAAACCCGCGTTCCTCTTTGATTTCTGCTGCGGTCTCTATCTTTTCAATTACTTTTTCCATTTTCTTGCCTCCTGTTTCCTCTTTTCCAGGTTGCTCATACTTTAACATCGCATGCAACCCCGAGCATCCGCCTTAATGCCTAATATGCAATTGCGCTTTTGCGCAACTGTTCATATGCATTAAATACGATCAGGGTACTCGCGAAAGCCCCTGCGGAAGTGGCAACCGGGCATTTTAAGTGATTTCAGAAAACAGCTAGGTGTTTCAGTACCCGGTAGGCAGGCGGTGCGCCAATTATCTAATTATTGTGAGCAATGCTATAATTTTTTACTTTGTCGGGTCCATCTAACAGGGAGAGCAAGATATTGTCCCAAAATGTAAAGTCCGGGAGTTTCTATGGATGGATATTGCTGCCCATCCTGTGCCTCGTATATTCAATACCGATCGGATTTGCATTGTACGGCCCCCCGGTAATATACCGGTTCATGCAAAAGGAACTGCCCTGGCAACGCGGGGAGATCAACCTGGGCTACACGTTCATCGGTGTAATGATAGGAGTGGGCGCCTTTATAATCCCCTGGCTGATGGGCCGCTTCGGACCAAGGAAAACACTGACAATCGGCTGCGTTTTGACGGCCGTCTCGGTACTGTGCATGGCCTTCCTGGGCCAAATCTACCCGGTGTACCTGATACTATGCTTTTTTGTTGGCCTTGGCATCGCTTTGGGATCGATCATCCCCGTGCAGGCGCTGGTGCTGTTATGGTTTAACGTGCACCGAGCACTGGTCATGGGCCTGGTCCTGGGAGGAGGGGCAATCGGAGGTTTCATATACCCGCAGATAATCAGCGGCGCCATCGTAGCCTTCGGAGGAGACTGGAGAGTTGGCTGGGTGGCAATTGGGATTGCCTGCCTTGCGGGCGCCGTCATCGCCATAATTGCAGTGCGGAACAGGCCTGAAGACCTTGGACAGCATCCAGACGGCCTGGCCCCACAAGCGCTGCAAAAAGCTATGTCTCACGTGAAACACAGGCCTATTAAAACGTACCGGTCACCCGTCAACTGGAGTTTTAGAGATGCGTTGAAAACCAGGATATTGTGGTTCATCATAATCGGCGTGTCGTTAATCTTCTTCCTGTGGCAGACGGTGCTCACCCAGACACCGGCCCATTTGAGCGACAGGGGATTTTCCGCCGCAGACCCCGTGCTTTTTCTGCAGCCGACGTTCGTTTATGGGCTGGTGCTGGCATTCAGCATAGTCGGCAGACTGAGTGTTTCGTTCCTGGGGGAACTAATCGAAAGCCGGTTCCTCATTGCAATAGCGGGCCTATGCCTGATAACCGGCGGCGTGCTTTTCTGGTTGGCTTCGAAGGATAACCTGTGGGCAGCTTACCTTTACCCATTATTCGCGGGCTTCGGTTTCGGCGCTACCTACGTGTCTTACCCACTCCTGCTTGGTAATTATTTCGGTGCAGAATCTTTCCACAAGATGAGCGCAATATCCAATCCCATTACGACCGGGTTCCAATATTCAGCAGCATTCTTTGCAGGCCAGATGTACGATGTGAACGGCAACTATGGACTGGCGATCATCATCGCCTGCGCTGGCGCTTTCATAGGCACACTCGTTATACTGTTATGCCGGCCGCCAGTACCGCACGGCCCTCCGGCAAGCTAAAACAGGCAGCACCCCGCTCAGCAACGCACCGGCCAGCCGGCTATCGAACGCGGGGGACCCAAACAAAACTTCACAACCAATTTAATAAATGGCAAACTCTTTCACACTAATAACAATTTATATGGTGGCATTTACCGGATTTGCCGGCTTCAGCTGGCTTTCAGTTGTTACGCCCTATTATTTTTCCAGTCTCGGAATCAGTGTCTCAGATATCGGCCTGATGATTGCGCTATATGCTTATGTAAACGCCGCAGGCATGTTCCCCTGCAGCATGCTCTCAGAAAGATGGGGACGGCGTAAATTCCTGATTGCCGGCCTTATTATCGCTACCATCGCTCCTCTTCTCTATCCTTTGACCAAGGATATCTGGGCACTTTACCTGATATGCGTTCTGCACGGCCTGGGATCAACGCTTTTCGTGCCGACTGCACTGGCAGTAGTAACCGAACTATCCGAACCAGGCGAATTCGGCAGGTCAATCGGCTGGTACTCGGCCTCGGCACAACTTGGCTTAATGGCGGGACCAATTGCAGGAGGGTTCATCCTGCAGCAGTTTGGCTTTGTGGCGGCCTACGCGAGCTGCGGTTTCATGCCGCTGGTGGCACTGATATTCGTTTTGATCAGGATGCGCCATATCCCGGTGAGAATGCCGGACAACCAGGCGCCACAAACTCAATCATGGGGACTGGCTGGCTAATCCTGGAACACTAGTCAGCATACTCTGCCTGATAATGATCGCTGTCGGAGCAAGTTCGTTGAATACTTTTATCCCCCTTTATGTCAAGGGATTTGGGATTAATGAGGTTGTGGCCGGACTCATAATCACCGCTTGTTACGCCAGTTCGGCTGCACTGCGAATACCCTCAGGTACACTAGCTGATAAATTTGGCAACGCCCCCCTGGTACTGGTCGGAACTGCCCTGAGCGGCGGCGCCATTGCGCTGATAGCTATATTCAATATTGACTACCAGATTGCGATCGCGGCCCTTTTATTCGGTGTCGGTATCGGGTTCGCCATGCCATCGTCCCTGGCCTGGATGGCCAGGATATCGCCCGTGGAAAAAAGGGGCATGGCCATGGGGCTCGGTTCGGCCGCCTACCAGGTTGGGCTGGCGGTGGGCGCAACGGCATTAGGAGCCGTGGCACAGAACAACGGCTACCCTTTCATGTACCTGTCCGTCGCAGGAGCAATAGGCCTGAGCGCGCTCATAATGGTTGTGTGCTTGAAAACCGGCAGACGCCCTGCCATCTAGCCGCTTGACAACTCAGCACCGCACAGGTATTTTTATGGACGCTCACGTCCCCGTTATGTCCGCGCAGTGCCTAAATATATTAAAGGAGTGTGACAAATGCAGTTTCAAACGCTTGCCTATACCGAGAAGGACGGCATCCTACATGTCAAGTTCAACAGGCCGGAGAAGAGAAATGCGGTCAGCCCGCAGTTGGTAAAGGACCTCAAAGTATGTTTTGACGAGGTGGCATCGGCACCCAGCGTTAAGGTGGTCCTGCTGTCAGGTGAGGGCAAGGGATTTTGCGCGGGAACCGACCTCAATTCTTTCCAGGCCGGAGACGCTCAGAATATCCGCAAGTTCGTGCGTGCTTTTCAGAGCGCGTTTACAGAGATCGAATTATGCGAAAAGCCGGTCATAGCCCTGATTCACAACTTCTGCTTTGGCGCAGCCCTTGAAATAGCCCTGGCCTGCGACCTCAGGATTTGCACTCCTGATGCCAGGTTCAATATACCCGAGATCAATATGGGCATGGTCCCGGACGGCGGCGGAAGCCAGAGGCTCCCCCGAGTTGTCGGCGTCGGCAGGGCCAAGGAACTGATACTGACCGGCAAGACTATCGACGCCCAAAAGGCCGAAAAATGGGGCCTGGTGAACGAAATCGTTGCAGTTGAGGACCTCGAAAAGACGGGCATTGCCTGGGCGAAAGAGATTATGAGCCATGGACCGATAGCTGTAGGCCTTTCCAAGCGCAACGTTGATATGAGCATGAATATGAGCATATGGGACGGCCTGGAGTGCGCCGGGTTGTCACAGACCATCTGCTTCTCCGACCCCAACTTCCTCAAGAACATCGAGAGGCGTTTCAATGAGCAGGTCAAGAATAAAAAGAGCTGAGGCCTGCCAGGGTCAATCTCAATGAAAGTGATCTTGCACGTCTGTTGCGGCGTCTGCGCGGCGGGCGCCGCCAGCGTGCTTCTGTCTGAAAATCACGAGGTAACGGGCTACTTCTATAATCCCAATATTTACCCCGAAGACGAATACCAGCGCAGGCTGGATGCTGCGGCCAAAACCGCCCGGCACCTGGGATTCGATCTAATTGAGGGGCCTTATGATGCTTCGGCCTGGCTGTCTGAGACGGAGGCCCTCAAACATGAGCCGGAAGGCGGCAAGCGCTGTGCGATTTGCTACCGGATCAGGCTGCAGAAATCATATGAATTCATGATCGAAAAAGGCTTCGACGACTTCACTTCGACCCTTACCATCAGCCCGCATAAATCTGCCCTGATCATTAACGCCATCGGAGCAGAGATCGGCGGAGACAAATTCATGGCCAGGGACTTCAAGAAAAAGGAAGGCTTTAAGAGAGCTACCGAAATGGCAAAGCGCTGGGAACTTTACCGTCAAAATTACTGCGGCTGCATATTCAGCCGGGAAGGAGGACACCGTTGAGCAAATGGCCGACCAGGGAAGAAGCCGAACAGATACTGGACGAATGGGTCGCCAACAAGAACTTGAAAAAGCACGCCTGGGCCGTGGAAGCCGCAATGAGAGGCTATGCCGTTAAGCTTAGAGCGGATCCTGAAAAGTGGGGCGCCGTCGGCCTGCTGCACGATTTCGACTACGAAAAATATCCGGATTTAAAGGACCACCCGTTCAGGGGAGCCGATTGGCTGAAAAGCCAGGCGTATTCGGAAGAGTTGATAGAAGGCGTCCTCGCCCACGCTGAGCATACCGGTACAACCAGGGATACGGAGCTGAAGAAAGTGATTTATGCCGTAGATGAGTTGACCGGCCTGATAATAGCAGTGGCGCTCACACGCCCTTCTAAAAAGCTGGCTGACGTAACCGTTGAAGCCGTGATGAAGAAATGGAAGGAGAAATCTTTTGCAGCTGGCGTGGACCGTCAAATGATAGAGAAAGGCGCCGCCGAATTGGGCGTGCCGCTGCAGGAGCATGTTTCCATAGTTCTTGGGGCCATGCAGGGTATCAGTGACAGGCTCGGACTGTAAAATCAGCCGCGTTTCTTCTGCTGCAGGGCTACAAACCTTTCGATAGACCGGTCATAGGTGCGCTCTGACTTCCGGAGAAAAGAAACAGGCGGGCAGTTCGCCCGAATCCCGGTGATAGCTCACGCACTCGCAGCAAATGCCTTTGCGCGGGCACGGTTCGTAAGTGCAATTGCACTTCGTTTTATTCTTGTCCACTTTGCATTCTTTCATTCAGATTCTCCAACCTGATTCTAGTCAAGGCGGCATATTGCTGAGGACGGCCGCGGCTTCACCTCAAATTTGATGCCGGCTTCCTTGAATAACTCCACGAAGGCATCATCGGCATATTTTCCGAAGGTGACAAAGCGTTTAATGCGGGCGTTAACCAGCATTTTGGCGCAAAGAATACACGGGCTGTGAGTGCAATAAAGGATTGCGCCTTCCATACTGACGCCATGCAGCGACGCCTGGATAATGGCGTTCTGCTCCGCGTGAATGCCACGACAAATCTCATGGCGAGTGCCCGAGGGAATTTTCAGCTCATCCCGAAGGCAACCGAGCTCCAGGCAGTCCTTAACGCCGGCAGCCGCGCCGTTATAGCCCGTGGACAGAATGTGCTTATCCCTGACAGCGACGGCGCCCACATGATGACGCTCGCATGTTGCCCTCTCGGCCACAACACAGGCTATCTTGAGGAAATATTCGTCGAGCGACGGCCTTATGACTTTTTTCATTTCGTTGCCTTAATTATATGGACGGTCTGATCTATAAGCGACTCCAGCGTCGAGTCATTCTTGATAGTATAATCAGCCATAGCTATGGGACCGCCTTTATTAACATTTTCAATTTCTGCGAAATCCCTGGCTTTGGCCTGCTCTGGAGAAAGCGGCCTGATTTTTCGCCTTTGCAGTCTTGAGTAACGTAAACGGGGCGGCGCCCACACGGCTATTATTTCAAAATTCTTGATCGAGTTTCCCTGTCAGGTATTTATATTCTTCCCAGGAGTAAAGCCCGTCAAGGACTACATTCGACGACTTAAGAGCGGTTTCAATCCTCGGCAAATTCAGGATGGCATAAGCGGCCATTCCATGATGCAACCTCATCTCCTCCCGGACTGATTTCTCGTTCTCTTCATTTAACTCCAAACCCCTCTTTTGACTTCTTCGTCCGTCACATCGCCAAACCTGATGGTCTTGTAGCCATTCTTTTCAAAAACTTTTGCCACTTCGGATTTTCCCGAGCCGGGCATGCCTACCAACGCAACTATTCTCATCAGGCAATTACCTATTTATATAGCCCATCTCTAACGACAGCCAATTATAGAGAAAAGAAGCTGCGACTGGCAATAATTGCGTCAGCAAAGGCGCTGATAAACAGGTAAAGGGAGCGGAAAGCTGTTTAAGATGAAAAAACAGGCAGTTCTTAGTAGACAGTCGCCTGCACAATTTTTTGCTACTTTTTTGAACTATTTTACGATCATTTTAGCAAAAATTTTCCATTTATACTTGCATCAAACGTGGCCCCATACTTGACAAGCTTCAAACAATCAACTATTCTAATCGTAAATACATAGGAGGTAAGTACATGGAAGCTTATTGCATGAAATGCAGGGCCAAGAGGGAAATGAAAAATGCCAAGGCCATTAAAATGAAGAATGGCAAACCGGCAACCCAGGGCGTCTGCGCAAAATGCGGCACCAAGATGTTCCGCATCGGCAAAGCGTAACCAAGGTATAAGCTAACATTTGCGAAGCAAAGGCAGCAGGTGCTGCCTTTGCTTCATTTGTTTTTGTATGGTCGTATACGGCTCTAGCGGCTCAAGATTCCTTTTTTGACATAGGCGTCATGTACCTGGTCCCTGATCGATGAAAACTTCCAGGCAAATGCCGCAGCCCCAACTATGCAAAGAAT
Source organism: uncultured Chloroflexia bacterium (assembly GCA_963827985.1). GTDB lineage: Bacteria > Chloroflexota > Dehalococcoidia > GIF9 > UBA5629 > JAFGLP01. Next base: position 48,319 of record CAWHDI010000043.1, read on the forward strand.
CCCGCCGATAAGAAAAGTCAGGGGCGTACCGATAACATTCGCCAACCCTCCATAAAGCAAACTCCCAAAAGGCGAAAGCCCCATGAACGCCATAACATATATGCTCATCACCCGACCTCGTTTATCGTCATCCGCAATTGACTGAAGAAAAGTATTACAGGAAGCCATCATCGACACCATTCCAAAACCAGCAAGGGACATTGTGAGCATCGAGAGCCACAATACTCTGGTGAAAGAGACAAGGATAAGCCCCACCCCAAATAAGGCTCCTGCCAGCACGATTATTTTCCCCAGGCCCAGCACATTCTTGCGGGAGGCCATATAGATGGCCCCAACCAACGCGCCAATACCTACACCTGCTGTGAGGAAACCCAGCGTGCTGGCCTCACCGTGAAGCACATCTTTGGCAAAAACCGGCAGCAGCACTGCATAGGGCATTGCTACCAAACTGGAGAAGGTAAGCAGCAGGATTATGTACCGTATCGGCGGGAAACCGAAGGAGTAAACGACCCCTTCCTTCATACCTTTCAGAAAGTCCGGATGATCGACGGCGGTTTCCCTGGGAAGCAGTTTCATTGCCAGCAGACAAGCTATCACAGCGATAAAACTCAGGCCGTTCAGTAAGAAGCACAGCCCTTCGCCTATGGTTGCAACCAGCAATCCCGCTACTGCAGGGCCTATGAGCCTGGCTCCGTTGAATAAAGAGGAGTTCAGCGCTATGGCATTCCCCAGGTCTGCCCTGTCTTCGACCATCTCCACAACAAATGACTGGCGAGTTGGCATGTCAAAGGCATTTATAGTGCCAAGCGCCATGCTCAAGATAACCAAATTCCATACGGCTGCCTGATTTGTAAGAACAACAGCAGCTAATATCAGTGCCTGAACCATAGCAAGCGACTGAGTAAACAAAAGGATACGGTGACGGTTCAACCGGTCAACGAGCACACCTGCAAACGGCGCCACCGCAAAGCTGCAGATCAGGCCGGAAAATGAAACCACGCCCAAAAGGAAAGCCGAATTCGTCAGGCTATAGACCAGCCAACTCATAGCCACCTGCTGCATCCAGGTCCCAATCAAGGATATGCCCTGTCCGATATAGAAAAGGCGGTAATTTCGTGAACGCAACGCCCGAAATACACGGGACAGACCGGCAGGATCGCTGCCGGCGGCGCCAGGCAAGGGTTTTTTCGGCGAAAACATAACGTATTATTTTAATACAATTTAATATAATACAATATGCCGGTGTAACAGAATTGACAGCCAGACAACGCCGCAAAAAGGTGAAGACGCCTATTAAGTACATTAATTTGTAACATGATTTGCCGCTATTTTATGATTTCTCAATCTTTTTTACATTAGTATTAAGAGGGTATTTCTGAGGAGGTTGTTGATGAAGAAGGTATTGTTCTTGCTTATCATTGCACTGCTTACGGCAGGAGGCTGCATTTATTATGCGTGCGAACCCTTCGACGGCACTGCCGCCGGTTATAAACGCTTTCTCTGCAAACCCTGTAAGCATCTCTGCTGGAGGGTCCGCAACGCTTACATGGGATGTTTCCGGCGTCACTGGAGTCTATATTGACCAGGGCATCGGCAATGTCGGCCCTTCGGGCTCGCAAATAGTTTCACCCACGTCTACAACAAGCTATACGATAACGGCCAGCAATGCTTATGGAATTCGCACCGCACAAACACAGGTGCTTGTCACCAACCCGGTTGCCACCAGTTTGCCGGTGATCACCCAGTTCTACGCCGCCCCCACTTCCATCGATCCGGGCGGAGGATACAGCACCCTTTACTGGAATGTCACCGGCGCAACGTCCGTAACGATAAGCAGTGTCGGCACTGTCGGCCCCTCTGGCAAACAGGATGTGTATCCTATTGTGACAACAACATATAATATGACAGCCACAAACTCCTACGGGACGACAACGGCCTCAACACAGGTGATTGTGGGCGGCTCGTCTTACGGGTCATCCGGCGGCAATGGACAGCCTGTAGTTGAAATATTCAGGGCCAGACCCGACGTCATCCGGTTCGGGGACACGACCACATTAATGTGGACAGTCACCGGCAGCACTTCGGTATATATTACGGGCCTTGGCAACGTAGCTGCGACGGGAAGCGTGCTGGTACATCCTTATTCAACCACTAACTACACGATCTCGGCTACAAATGCGTACGGTACCACGAATTCAAATGCGCTGATAACCGTAACGGAGTCGCCGTATCCGCCATACCCGCCTACGCCGCCAAACATACCGTATTACTAGTTAAGTGAGACTGGGGACGGCTTATCGCGTTGGTGCGCTCCGTCCCCCGCCTACCTCGATTTACCCCTGGCAAGCGAAGCAAATATACCGCCGAAGCACAGGATTGCAAAGACTATAAAAGCCGTCCTGCTGCTTGAAAGGAAAGCCGGATAGTTCTGCGGCGCTATCTGCACCTGTCCTATAAACAGGGCAAACATAATCATTACTATACCCAGGCTGAGCATCTGCCCGACCAGGCGCATGGTGGCAAGAGTTCCGGAAGCAACTCCATAGAAATTCTTTTCGACGGAGGACATAATGGCATTTGTATTGGGCGAAGAGAAGAGTCCGAAACCCACTCCCACGACGACCTGGCTGATAATAATGAAGCTCAACTGTGTGCCCTGATCCAGAAAAATGAGCATAACCAACCCAACGGTTGTCAATGCCATTCCAACAGTGGCAATCAGCCTGGGCTGGACCCGGTCGGAAAGCCGTCCGGCAATGGGTGACAGAACGGCCATCATAACGGGTTGGCCCAGCAGGATGAGCCCGGTAGTTTCCGGGCTGAACCCTTTTACGTATTGCAAATACAGGCTCAAAAGGAAGCCGATGGCATAAGTGGCGCTGTAATTTATCAACGCAGCCACGTTCGACATCGAGAATACCGTGCTTTTTCTAAAGAGGTCCATATGCAACACCGGACTTTGGACCTTGCTTTCCCAGAGGACGAAGGCTATCAGCCCGGCAATGCCCAGTCCAACCAGCGCCAGGCCCCAGAGGTCGGGCAAAAGCGTGAAACCGTACATGAGCGCCAGCAGGGACGCACCGTAAATCACAGAACCCGCCATATCGAATTTCTCTCCCCTGGCTCCCGCCCATTCGCCGCGCAGCTTCCAGAAGACGACGATTATTATCGCCAGTCCTATCAAGGCGTCCACGGCGAAAATACTTCTCCATCCCCAATATTGCGTGAGAAGCCCGCTGGCCGGCGGACCCAGGGAAAGTCCCACGTAAACGGCCGCGGCGTTCAGCCCCAGCGCCTTGCCTCTCTCAGACAAAGGAAATACTGAAGTTACAATTGCCACGCCCGTGCCGAAAATCATGGCTCCGCCAATTCCTTGAAGGACCCGGAAGGCGATGAGCAGGGAACCCGACGGGGCCAGCGCCGCACATATGGATGCAATGGCGTCAATGATGATGCCGTACGTGAAAATCCTTTTTCTGCCGGTTATATCGGCAAGCCTCCCAAAGGGGACAAGAAAAATTGCGGCAGCCAGGAGGTACGCTGTTACTATCCAGCCCAGCGTAATTGCATCGAGGCCAAATTCTTTGTCGATAGACGGCAAGGCCACGCTGACCGACGACCCGATGAACGGGGTTAGGAAAGAAGCCATCACGGCAACGGTCAGCGCAGCCCCTTTGCTCACGCCGGAGCTTCCTTCGCTGTTCTCAGGTGATATCACTGCTTGCTGATCTCTCATAGATATATAAATGCTGAATATACTGCTTTCACGTAAAAGAAGCAAAATGCTGAGTTATAAATACTGGCAAAGCAGGAAGGCAGCTTTGACGGGTCAATGCACTAAACGAACTCAGCGGAGAATCGATGGGGAGAGCAATCCTATTCATGTCTGAGGGATTGTATAGGGTCCATGCGGGCAGCCCTGACTGCGGGGTATGTGCCGGACAGGAGACCTGTCCCAACAGATACGGAGAGAGCAATGATGATGATAGCCGGAGAAACCTGTGGAGAGACGGTGAAATTACCCACATTGACATGGCCTATCAACATGGTACCGGCGATGGCGGCTACCATGCCGACGAGGCCGCCGGTGATGCTAAGCAGGGCGGCCTCAATTAGAAACTGGAGCAGGATGTCCTGCCGCCTGGCGCCGATGGCTTTGCGGATGCCTATCTCACGCGTGCGCTCCGTTACCGAAACGAGCATTATATTCATAATTCCGATGCCTCCAACCACCAGAGATATAGCGCCGACACTGCCCATGAAAAGCGAGAAAGCGGCCAAAGTTTGCTGCATACTGTTCAACGTCTGACGATTGTCGGTAATGCTGAAATCATCGGGCGCTCCGGGCTCAATATAGTGCCTCGCCCTCAGAACAGCAGTAACCTCGGCAATAGCTGAATCCACCAGGTTGGAGTTTATCGCCTTAATGCCAATCTGCTGTATGACATCGCCGCCAACGAGGTCCGACTGCATGGTTGACAGCGGTATAAGGACATAACTGTCTCCGGCAAAACCTCCCAACTTTTTCAGGGTTCCTACCACCTGAAACCTCATACCTTGAACGCGGATATCATTACCCTGCGGAGACTGGGTCCCGAAAAGGTCGATGGCGGCCTGGTAACCGAGGACAGCCACAGTTGCTCTCTGGGAAACATCCTGGTCTGTGATGAACCTTCCCTGGTCCACCTGATACGACCTGATCTGGCCTATGGCCGGCTCCACCCCCATGACCGTCTCCGTTGCATCATTCTCAGCATATGATACCGTCGTCCTGGTACTCCGCGTAGGAGAGACTACGCTCAGCGATGGGACCAGCGTTTTATCCTCAAGAGCCGCAACGTCCTCATTTGTGAGCGGGCGTATTGTTATTACATTCTGGGAGGGAGTACTGGATATAAACAATGCGCTGGCGCCCAGACTGTTGAACGTGTCCGTAATTGAGGCTTGCAGGCCCTGTCCAAGAGCTACCAGCAGAACTACAGCAAACACCCCGATCACAATGCCCAGCATTGTAAGCGCGGATCTCAACTTGCTTGCAGAAATGGATTGCCAGGCCGTCTTAATGCTTTCCCAAATGCTCATCCCTTCCGACTCCACACTAACATCTATATAAATGATAGCCAAAAGGGATTGCAAAGTAATAAATTGAACAAGAAAAAAGTGGAAAAGTTGTGGCATTTTAATAATTGACAATCAGCCAGCCCGGTTTTAGCATTACTTGAGATAGGCATTTTGAAGCGGGCCAAGCGCAAACCGTGGGAAAATGCCGGAAGGAACAGCAATGATCAGCATAGACGGTACACATTTTAAGGACGAGCGTGGAAGAAGACTCATCCTGCGGGGATCCAACCTGGATGCCAAGCTCCCCTGCTCCCCGGACGGGTCCACCCATATACCCGAGGGGTTCTTTGAGGCAAGCTCTGTTTCATTCGCCGGCAAACCATTCCCGCTCTACGAGGCCGACGAACATTTTGGCAGACTGAAACGCTGGGGCTTGAATTTCCTGAGATTCCCGATCTCGTGGGAGGCCATAGAGCACGAGGGACCGGGGATTTATGATGAGAAATACCTTGACTATCTATTCGAAATAGTAAAAAAGGCGGGCGAGCACGGGATGCTGCTTTACATCGATCCGCACCAGGACGTCTGGAGCCGTTTCTCGGGGGGAGACGGGGCGCCTGCCTGGACTTTCGATGTCATCGGAATGGATGTCACGCGGTTCCAGCAAACGGGTGCCGCCGTCACGCACCAGGCATGCGGGGATGAATATCTGCCGCAGGTATGGGCCACCAACGCACATAAGCTGGCCGCGGCCACGATGTTTACCCTGTTCTTCGGAGGCAACGTCTTCGCTCCTAAAACAAAGGTAAACGGGACGCCTGTACAGGAATACCTGCAACAGCATTACATAAACGCCATCAAACAGGCAGCGATGAGGTTGAAGGGTCTGCTCCACGTGCTGGGTTACGAGACTATGAACGAGCCCTGGAAAGGATACATCGACTGCCCCGACCTCAATTCAATGGCCTGGCATGAGTATAAGAACGGAGATACCCCGACTGCTTACCAGGGCATGTTGCTCGGCTCGGGGATACCCCAGCAAGTCGAGGTCTGGCGAGCTTTTCTGCCTAAACTGATGGAAAGAAAGACCATGAATGCTGACGGAGTTAAAGTCTGGAAGGACGGCTACGACTGCGTATGGAGGAGCAACGGAGTCTGGGATCTCAATCCTGAAGGAAAACCCGTGCTCCTGCGTCCGGATTATTTCGCAAAGGTCAACGGGGAAAAGGTGGACTTTATCCGTGACCATATAAAACCGTTTTTTAACCGTTATGCCGAAGGAATCCGCTCGGTCGATCCGGATGCGATGATTTTCCTTACACCACCCAACGACGAATATGACCTGCGGTCCTGGGGCGGCAGTGACGCCGGGAATACTGTCTATAAGCCGCACTGGTACGACGAGGTGCATTGGATTTCCAAGTCGTACATCCCCTGGCTGCACGCTTTCCTGGGCCGCGATAAGATCACAAAAAAAGTAATCGCCGGCACCCCGCGCATGATCCAAAGATCTTTCAATGACCAGATGCGCCGGCTGAAGGAAATCGGGGCAAAACTGGGCGCCGGGATGCCGACCGTCATCGGAGAGACCGGGATTTGCTGCGACATGAACAAAAAGGAGGCCTACCGGACGGGCGACTACAAATACCATGTCAAGGTCTGGGACCGGATCTTCAGGGCGCTGGATGCCAACCTGCTGAACTACAACCTGTGGACATACAGCACTATCAACGATGTGGCTTATGGCGATCACTGGAACCTGGAAGATTTCTCCATATTCGGCAGGGACCAGCAGACCGACCCGAATGATCCTCACTCTGGGGGAAGGGCACTGAAGGCCGTAGTCAGGCCATATCCAAAGGCCGTCGCGGGTGAACCTCTTCACATCTCTTTCGATATTAACAGGCGGATTTTCAAATTCAAATTCAGACACGATCCTGCAGTTACAGCGCCAACGGAGATTTTCATCCCGGATTTTCAATATCCTGATGGTTACAAAGTGGAAGTTACCGACGGCAGCTACGAAAAGGATCCTGCAGGCCAATTGCTTATGTACACACCAGGCAACAACGGCGCTTTGCACTCGATTACGGTGAGCCCCGAGAAAAAATAGTTTTGCCGCGGGAAACCCCCTGGCTCATCGGCATAGTATAATCTTGTGGTGCAATATGAGAACTTGGGAGGTTTGAGTAATGACAGGAGCAAGGAAGTCAGCCGCATTGGAATTCGAAATGAGAGAGTGGCGCCGTTACCTGCACGCCCATCCGGAGACCGCTTTTCAAGAACATAACACAGCCGCCTTCGTTGCCGAGAAGCTGAAGTCATTCGGTCTCAAGGTGCAGAGCGGCATCGGCGGAACGGGGGTCGTCGGTACGCTAAGTAGAGGAAAAGGGACCAAAGCAATTGGGCTGCGGGCTGACATGGATGCGCTGGATATACAGGAAGAAAATGACCTCCCCCACAAATCAACCGTCCCCGGCAAAATGCACGCCTGCGGTCATGACGGGCACACGGCGATGCTGCTCGGAGCGGCGAAATACCTGGCTAACAATGAAACGTTTACCGGCACGGTGCAATTTATCTTTCAGCCTGCAGAGGAAAACGAGGCGGGCGGCAGGGCGATGGTAGAAGACGGCCTGTTCAGCCGGTTCCCCGTAGACTCAGTCTTTGGATTGCATAATTTCCCAATATTGCCGGAAGGGAGCTTCGCCATCCGTTCAGGCCCCATTATGGCCGCTTTCGATGTATTCGAGATCGTCGTTAGAGGAGTCGGGGGGCACGCCGCCATGCCGCACAGTACACACGATCCCGTCGTCGCAGCGTCATATGCCGTGACGATGTTTCAGACAATCGTCAGCCGCAATTCAGACCCCTTGGAAGGCGCCGTGCTAAGCGTAACCGAAATCAAGGGAGGCACCACGTATAATGTCATTCCCGATACAGTCACTCTGAGGGGCACCACGCGCCATTTCAACCCCAACATCCAGAATATGATTGAATCACGCATGGGGGAAATCCTGAAGGGGGTTGAATTATCCATGGGCGTGACCACTGAATTGAAGTACATGCGCCGTTACCCGGCCGTGGTTAACACCGTGAAAGAGACGGATGAAGCGATAAAGACGGCGTCACTGGTTGCAGGGCAGGACAACGTTTTCACCAATATACCCCCGGTTATGGGCTCAGAGGATTTCTCATTCATGCTGCAGGCCAGGCCCGGGGCCTATATAGCCATAGGCGCCGGTATGCCCGGCACCGAACGGAATGCCCCACCGGTCGGGTTTCGATTTCAACGATAAAGTACTGACAACCGGCGCAGACTACTGGATCACCCTGGCAGAATCGCTTCTGGGCAAATGAACATAATTTATGACCGTTTGCTCCGCCGTTGAACAAAAATAGTGCCGCGTACGCTTGTCTGTGACACGCGCCCGCGCATCCCCGGCCCGGGAGCTTTCTAAGCCTGGATCCTCTCGAAAAGATAGCTCCCGATACCGAGCAAGATCACTGCAATTGCAGTGACGACGAGCATGTCGATGCCCAGCCCGAAAGTGCCTGCGCCGATCAAGGATTCCCGGATACCGTCGATTCCGTAGGTAAGGGGATCAAGCCTGGTTATTACTTCCATTGCCTTGGGCAGCCCCTGGAGCGGGAACAACGACCCGGACAGGAAAAAGATCGGCATCACCAGGAAATTCATGATCAGCTGGAACCCCTGCATGTCTTCAAGCCTGGAAGCAATGGCAATACCCAGCGAAGTGAACAGAAGGGCGACCAGAAAGACAAACACGGCTGCAACCGGCAGCATAAGAAAGTTCTGCACCTTGAAGCCGACAATCAGCGACAGGATGAAAACGATTACCCCCTGAAACGAGGCTACCGTGGCGCCGCCCAGCGTTTTCCCGAGCATAATCTGCCACCTTGGGACCGGCGCCACCATAGTTTCCTTCAAAAAGCCGAACTGCCTGTCCCAAATCAGGTCTATGCCTGAAAACACCGCAGTGAATAGCACGCTCATCATGATAATACCCGGGGCCAGGAACTGAATATAATCTCCCTGCCCGGCCTGTTTAAAAATGGACCCGAAGCCAAACCCGAAAACCAGCAGGAAAAGCAGGGGCTGACCCAGCGAACCAATAATGCGGGATGGTGTGCGGAAATATTTTTTAACCTGTCGAAGCCACAGTATATACATTGTACTCATTAACGTCGCCCCCATAATTTTTGCATTGCTCTCATTCTGCCGGTACCATTCACCTGTTCTTCCCTGATGGTGCTCCCGGTAATGGCTATAAAGGCCTCTTCCAGAGAACTTGTCTTTGTCTTATTCTCCAGCTCCGCCAGGCTACCTATAGCTACGATTTTGCCATGGTCGATGATGGCAATCCTGTCGGCGACCTTTTCCGCCTCCGCCATATAGTGCGTGGTAAAGAAGACGGTCATATTCTCCTTTTCACTGATATCTTTGAGATAGCTCCAGATGTGATTCCTGGTCTGCGGGTCCAATCCGAGCGTAGGTTCATCCAGGAACATGATTTTGGGGTGATGAAGTAACCCTCTCGCCACTTCCAGTCTGCGCTTCATGCCGCCGGAGAAAGTCTTTACCATGTCGTTCCTGCGGTCCCAGAGCTCGACAAAGTTTAGAAGCTCTCGATTCTTTTATCTCTGACTTCCTTCGGTACTTTGTACAGCACCGCATGGTACTGCATGTTTTCCAAAGCAGTAAGATCGCTATCCAGGCTGGGGTCCTGAAAGACAATGCCGAAAGACTTGCGGACAGCATCTTTGTTTTTGGCTGGGTCATTGCCGTTTATCGTCACCTTGCCGCTGGTGGGCTTGAGCAACGTGGTAAGCATCTGAATCGTCGTGGATTTGCCTGCCCCGTTGGGACCCAGGAAGGCGAAAATTTCGCCCATTTTCACGTTGAAAGAGATGTTGTCGACAGCCGCGAAATCCTTGAATTTTTTGGTCAATCCTGACACAGAAATGATGTTGCCATCTTGCTGGTTCAAATTCATTTATTGGTCTCCTTTATGTTGGAAGGGACATTCGCTTTCATCAAAAGCCTGGTCAACTGTATTATCTCGTCATCACTCAGAGAATCGAAAACCCTGCTTACTGATGTAAAGTAGTCCTTCTTAAACTCCTTAAAATTATCGTTTGCATATTCCGTCAACTGGATGCGTAACAGCCTGCGGTCGTTACGGTCTTCTTCCCGCTTTACCAGGCCCTTTTCTACGAGAGAGTCGATAAATTGGCTAACCGCACCCGGCGTGACACCCCTTTCTTCGGCCAGTTCCTTAACGGATACGCCCTCCGGTTTGCTCGCAATGCGGAATAATATACCTACCTGCGGCGGACCAACCATAAACTCACCAAACCGCAACCCCTGGCCAGCATACATGCCCCTCATGACGAAACGCATTTTCTCCATCAGGGCCCTTAGCAGCTCTTCCCTTGTTTTATTCATCTGCTCAATTCTCTTTGTCATATTAATTTAGCACCTTATTATATTAGTACCTAAACTATTATTATGCAAATTTTACTGCTAAAAGGGAGTAATCCGGCATATTTGGATGGTATAATCTTGGGCATGAGCAACTTGATTGATTCTTTTGTACGGACCTTTATACCCTTGTTCATCGTCATCAATGCCTTTGACAAGATACCTGTTATCATGTCGCTGAGCGGAGATATGTCACGACACGAGCGTCGCATGATGATCCACACGGCCACTATAACGGCCGCCATTGTCGGGCTGGTCTTCCTTTTTTTCGGCCAGTTCATCCTTAGTGTGATGGGCATATCGATAGGTTCCTTTGCCATAGCCGGCGGCATCATATTGCTGATACTTGCCATAAGATACATGATCTCAGGCCGCATGCTGGACGTAGTGAAGGAAGAAATGGTGGCAATCGTACCAATCGGGACCCCACTGACCGTAGGACCGGGCACCATGACCGCTTTGCTGCTGCTATCAACGCAATTCCCCCTATGGATCGTATTGGTGTCCCTTGCAATTAATATTGCCATCGCCTGGGTGGTTTTCCTTGCCAGCGATCCCATTATGAGGTTCATGGGCCAGGGAGGAATCAAGGCAATGTCCAAGGTATTCAGCCTCCTGTTGGCGGCGATTGCGATCAATATGATGATCAAAGGGCTTACCCTGTGTGAAATAATAAAATTGCCCTCCCTGTAGCAGGCTTCCTCCGAAAGCTGCGACCACCACCCTGTTCAGGCACACAGATGCCGGCAAATCCAGCAGCAAAACTTCTATCTGCCGTCCATTTGCATGCGCCCGTTTTTTATGCCATAATTAAGCAAGCTTAAATTAAGCTTGCTTAATTATTTGGGGGCACAAAATGGAAAGTGAAAGAACAGAGGAATACCTGGAAGCGATATACAAGAGACTGCGCAAGGAGACCCCGGTTTCCACATCCTCCCTGGCGGTTGACCTGGGAGTGTCACAACCTGCCGTCACGGATATGCTGCGACACCTGGAAGACAAAGGACTGATCGACTATAAAACCAGCAAGGGGGCGGTGCTGACACAATCCGGCGAAGAAAGGGCGCTGGCGGTGATAAGACGTCATCGCCTGTGGGAGAGGTTCCTGACGGACGTGCTCGGCATGAAGTGGGACAAGGTACATGAGGAAGCCTGCAGGCTCGAGCATGCCACGTCACCGGACATCGAGAAAGGTTTATCGAACATTCTTGGCGATGTCGATACCTGCCCTCACGGACACGCCATACCTGATGAAAGTGGAAAGATAAAACTGGAAAAATCCACTGTTCTTTCGGAGTATCATCCACACCAGAAAGTGCGGATCCTGGCCGTAGATAATGAAGATTCGAAAATATTGAGAGGCATCGAAAAGCAGGGGCTCAAGCCCGGCGCTATCGTGACTATTTTGAAAAGGAACAAAGACGGCTCGCTGGAAATAGAGCACGACAAAGAGAAACTCGCCCTGTCCGAAGCAACGGCCTCAGTTCTCACGGCGGAGCCGGCGGTCCTGGGAGTTCCGGCACAGGAAGAAGAGGAAATTCCGCTGGGGAAACTGGCCCAGGGTGAGAGTGCGGTTATCAGGTGCTATGCCGGTGGACGTGGTTCGATGGGACGATGCCTGTCGCTGGGATTTACGCCCGGCAGCTCAATTAAAATGATCGAAAACTATAATCGCGGCCCTGTTCTGGTCAGGGTGCACGATACTGAAGTGGCCATAGGCAGGCAACTCGCCGAAAAAATATCGGTGGTCCGGAAGGAAGCCAAATGATAGAAGAGGGCACGAGAGAGAAGGTAATTACCGTCGCCCTGGCCGGCGCTCCCAATGTCGGTAAAAGCACGGTCTTTAACCTGCTGACCGGCCTTTCCCAACACGTGGGGAACTGGCCGGGCAAGACGGTCGAGCAAAAGACGGGGGTATTCCGCCAGGGCGACCTGACGATGAATATTGTGGATTTGCCGGGCACTTACAGCCTGACGGCCAATTCGGCGGAGGAACAGATCGCCAGGGACTACCTGGTGAACGAAAACCCGGACGTCGTGGTGGCGGTGCTCAATGCCGCCAGCCTGGAGCGAAACCTGTACCTGGTTGCCGAGCTGATCGAGCTGGCGCCCTGCCTGATTATTGCATTGAATATGATTGATGTCGCAGCGCAGCAGGGAATAAAGATCAATGCTGAATTGCTGGCAACAACGCTGAATATCCCGGTAATACCGATTGTGGCCCGCGCCAACAAGGGACTTCGTGAGCTGGTAAGCCAGATCGAACAGGAATGCGGCGCAGCGGCCGGCTTACGCGACGTGAAACACATCGAGTTCGGCACCGCTATAAAAGGCGTCATAGACCATGTGGCGGGACTGCTGGATGACGGCGTAACGGACCCCTACCCGAGACATTGGGCGGCCATGAAGCTGCTGGAGGGCGACGGCCAGATCAACAAGCTGATCAGGGGACGGATTCCGGAGGAACGTTGGCCTGCGCTGGAGTCCTATTTAAGGGAGAATGAATCGGCTGCGGTAACTATCGCCACTCTTCGCTACGAGTGGGTTTTAAGAATGATGGCGGTGGCCCAGGAAAAACGCCGCGTCGGCCAGGTCTCGCTGACGGAGAGAATCGACCGCGCCGCTACACATCCTTTATGGGGCCTGTTCATACTGGTGGGCGTGCTCGGTGCTATCTTCTGGCTGGTCTTTAGCATCGGTGTCCCGATACAGAAATTCCTCGACGTCAATTTGATTGTGCGGGCCCGGGAATATATTTACACACTTGCTTTTATGCCGCACTGGCTTCAGGGCTTCCTGGCCGACGGCGTGCTGAGCGGCGCAGGAACAGTGCTCACATTTGTGCCGATACTGTTCTTTTTCTTCGCCGCATGGGCAATCATGGAGGATACCGGCTATACGGCCCGGGCGGCTTTCGTTACGGATAGATTTATGCATGCGCTGGGACTCCACGGCAAGTCCTGCCTGCCGCTGGTCCTCGGGTTCGGGTGCAACGTGCCCGCCATCCTGGGAACACGCATCATCGACTCGCCACGGGCCCGCCTTCTCACGATATTGATAACGCCGCTGGTGCCTTGCACCGGCAGAATGGCCGTAGTCGCTATAATTGCCGCCGCCTTTTTCGGAGGAGCAGCAGTACTGGTCTCCATCGGGATGATCATATTCAGCCTGTTGTTACTGGTGTTAGTCGGCCTGATACTCAATAAGTTCGTCATACGCGGGGAGAGCAGCGCCCTCATTATGGAGCTGCCTCTTTACCACGTCCCGGACCTGAAACTCATAGGGCTGGTTACCTGGCAAAGCCTGCTGGCCTTTATCAAGCGCGCAGGCACAGTCATCCTGGCGGTATCCATCCTTGTGTGGCTGCTATCGATAATACCCAACGGCAATATCAACGACAGCTTGCTGGCCGGCATAGGAAAATTCCTGGAACCGCTGGGCCGCCTGATGGGATTTAACTGGCAAATGATGGTAGCACTCCTTTCCAGCTTCGTGGCCAAGGAAAATACGATCGCCACGCTGGGCGTAATGCTGAGCGGGACCGGCACTGATCTTACCCAGCAATTGAGACAGATGCTGACCCCGGCTGCCGCCGTGGCCTTCCTGGTAGTGCAGGTGCTGTTCATACCCTGCGTCGCCACCATAACAGCAATCCGGCAGGAAACCGGGGGCTGGCGATGGCCGACCTTTACCGTATTCTTCCAACTGGTGCTGTCTTTTTCAATGGCAATCCTGGTATTCCAGGTAATACGGTTATTCCAGGGATAACAACCAGGTTGGCCGGCTCAGCGGCTAGAGGGACCGCGGCGGGATATTTGTCTGCCCAGGGCGAAACATTTTCGAATGCGGCAGCCGCTCTCAGCACCGCAGCATCGTCGAACCGTTTGCCTACAATCTGAAGGCCGACGGGCAGGCCGGCATCGGTGAAGCCGCATGGTACTGAAGCCGCCGGTTGACCCGTCACATTGAACGGATACGTGAAGGCCATCCAGGCGAGGGGCGAGGCCTTCTTACCTGCGATTTCCCTGGGACCGTAACGGCCCGACTGGAAAGGTTGAACGGCAACGGTCGGAGTCAGCAGAAGGTCGAATTTCTCAAAAAGAGCATTCATCTTCTTCCAGTATGCCAGCAGTTCCCACCATGCTGCCAGGTACTCACCGGCAAGTTTATCCTTGCTGATGTTGACAAAGAGAGCCAGGCCCGGATCGATCTTGTCTCCCCACTGATTCATCTGATCTTTCAAGAGGGCCGCCAGCTGGACACCTACGTAGGTAGAGAAGGCCTTTTCAGGGTCCTCGAAATTGAGGGACGGCATTTCCACAGACGCACCCAGTGAAGAGAAGGCTTCAACCGCATCCCGGGTTATCTTCAAAACCTGCGGGTCTGCCGTTGCGTAGCCAAGGTCCGGGCTCCAGGCTATCTTCAGTCCTTTTACGCCTTTATCAAGCGTGCTCAAATAAGATAAGGATGTCTCAGGGAGAGAAAAACAATCTCTGTCATCCCGTCCTGCAATTATCTCCATTGCCAGAGCTGCGTCGCTTACGGTACGGGTAATAGGCCCGGTGTGGGCCAGCATCTCCCAACCCGGAAAGCCTGGCCCTCTGGGTACACGGCCAAAAGAAGGCTTGAATCCGAATACGCCGCAAAAACTGGCAGGCACACGTATGGACCCGCCACCGTCGCTCCCAATTGCCAGGGGACCCATGCCGGAAGCTACCGCGGCGGCCGCCCCTCCGCTGGACCCCCCAGGGGTTAGCTCTAAATTCCAGGGATTGCGGGTAGCGCCGAAAAGCCGGTTATGAGTTATGGCGGCCCAGCCGAACTCGGAGGAATTAGTCTTACCCACAACGATTGCTCCCGCCGCCTCCAGCCTCTCCACAACCACATCGTTCTCCTGCGGAACAAGCCCCGCAAATATCTCCGAGCCTCCGGTGGTGCGTATCCCCCTGGTAAAGATCAGGTCTTTGATCGAGACTGGGACCCCATGGAGAGGACCAAGTTTATCCCCCCTCGCGACAGCGGCCTCTGCTTTGACCGCCTGTTCCCTGGCGTTTTCGGCCGCTAAAGTGCAAAAGGCATTCACCCCGGGGTTCAATTGCCCGATGCGGCTCAATACGGCATCCATTACCTCAACGGGAGACAGCTTGCGGGCTCGAACGGCTTTCGACATGTCCAGGGCAGACATGCGGCAAATCTCCGAATTATCCATACCCGCCTCCAAAACGTTTTCAACTATAATAGCGGTTCTTCCGCCAATAAGCACGCCAGTTTGCCAGAACGGTTCTATAGTAATGTTGTGACCCATTTTTTCAATACACACGCATAGGAGACTATATTTCACCGGGTACCTCACATTGCGCCAGTTTATTCTAATATGAACATTGCATAATTATGTTCCTATACGTTTATACAATGTTTTGAGCTTGTTAGCTCACTTTTGTTCAACCTGCGGTGCTTATCAGCCCGGCATCCAGTATGGCAATATGAGTAACAAATTTTTTCTTATAGGAGAGGTAGCGTATGTACAAAATAGAAAAAAACGGCAATGTGTTCTATCAGACTTTCAGCGATTTCATGTCAGAAGATGAACTGACGAAGTGGATACAAGAGTCTGAAAAGGCGCTTGCCGGTATCAAGGGACAGAAGCTCTATGTTTTTGCAGATCTCAGGAAGCTGAAACCACTGTCCCCGGCAGCCGGGGGGCTGATGGCAAAAGGCCAGGCGATGTATCAGAAGGCGGGCATGGAACGGTCTGTTGTCATCCTGGCAGATGCCGTAACTTCGATGCAATTCAAGCGACTGGCAAAACAATCAGGCATTGATGCCTGGGAACGCTATATCGATGCTTCAACCACACCGAATTTCAAAGAAATCGGGCTGGACTGGCTGATAAATAAAAAAGAACCGGCGTAATAAAACCCGGGAATAGAATATTACGGCCGCTCTGCTTAAAGCCGGCTGCCGCCTGACAACGGCAGCCGGCATGCACAGTACTTCCTGGCATGATGCCTGTTGTGCTATCATTTAAACCTATTTTTTCAATTGGCAGGAGGTACTTCAAATGCAGGGAAAAACAGTAAAGGAAAGCGCCGTAGTCACCGTGACGATTATGACGCCGCAGGATGTTAACTGGGCAGGCAATGTCTTTGGCGGGGCGCTGATGAAACTTATAGACGCCACAGCAGGCTCGGTGGCAGTCAAACATGCAAGAGCCAATACGGTAACGGCTTCAATCGACCGGCTGGATTTTCATCATCCGGTGTTTCCGGGCAATATGGTCACATGCAAGGCCAGCCTGAATTACGTTGGAAAAACATCAATGGAAATCGGCGTGAGGGTGGAATCCGAGAACCTGTTGACCGGAGAGGTACGGCACACCGCCTCCTCTTACCTGACTTTCGTTGCTCTGGACAATGCGGGGAAACCTATAGAGCTCCCGCCGCTTATCCCGGAAACCGAAGAGGAAAAACGCCGGAACTGCGACGCAGCCGTCAGAAGGGCAGAGAGGTTAAAACAGCGGCAAAGAAAGGAACACCGGAACACCGGGGCATAATAATCGGGCTGTCAGAGGCCGCGACACGGCTTAGCCTTTCTTCTTTTTGCCGAGCGGGCATACCGCCATACAAATGCCGCAGATTTCGTGATCGGAACTTGCAAATTCTTTTGAAAGCTCCAGTGCCTTTTTCTGACATTTGAAGGCGTCGTAGTATTCATCGCGGTCCACTTTTGTATTCCAGAGTTGACCGGTAGCTGCTCCGGCCGGGCAGGCTTCCACGCATATACTGCATTTGCCGCAACGGCTCTTGTCGATTGGCGCAAACAGTGGCTTCACGGGTTGATCAATAAGAATGGAGGCAAGCCGCAGCCGGGGACCGAACTCCGTGGAAACGAACAGGTCAGTCTTGCCAATCCATCCCAGTCCTGCCCTCGTTCCCACCATTTTATGCGAGAAGTGATGCCGCAAGGTCTTAAGATAATCGGGAGATCGGTCGATCTCCTGGCTTGAGGTCGGCCTGATGACCAGGATGTTTACACCAAGCGAGTTTATTTCACGGGCAATATGGGTTACGAGATCCAGCAAATAAGCATTGGTATCCAGGTACAATTTGTAATATACGGGGTTTGGCCTTTCCACCACGGAGTCCATAATCGTATCGTCAAGCTTCTTGCCAATCGTGATCCCGTAATTGTAACTGCTGAAACGGGGATGAAGCAGCCCGGTAAGGTCGGCAAAGCCCCAGATATGCTGTCCGTCGCCGGGTACCATTTTCCTGATGATCTCCGCGATTTTATCCTGCATTCAATACTTCGCAGTCTCCAATTCCTCTACGAAATCACATGCCTTATCCTGATAGCCGCTGCCTGTTTTAATGGGATTGTCCAATACCAGGTAATTCTCCTCTTTCCGGGTATATGCAGGCCAAACCGGGGCGCCGTCACCGTTCGGATCGCCCGTACGGGCAAAGCGCGCCCAGTAACCAGCAATCCGGTCTGCGAGCAGCCTGTCATCATCTTCCAATCCGGGCAGGGCCATAAAATGAAATACGAAAGGTATCTCGGCAGCGTGGTAGCACCTGAAGATCTCTTTCCAGTCAGGTATGCCGGGTAGCTGGTAGAGGAAGAACTTCGGGGGCATGGAGAAAAGGTACCTGTAGGTATGCGGCTGTATGGCCGACATGCTGCGGGCCACTCGCCGTGCCCCGCAGAAAAACGCGCTTCCCAATAGTGAGCAGGCCGACTGGCCAGCGGCGTCGTTATCGGCAGCGCCGTACATCTGCAGCACTTTATCCCCGGCCTTGCCGAACGCTTTCTCCACAAAATGCCTGTACTTGCCCGCATCATTAGGCCCACGGAACAAAAATAGCTGGAAAAGGGTTCCCTCGTCGGCGGTCGTACCTGCAATGAACGGCACATTGTTCTGTTTCCCTTTGAGGAAAATATTGGCGGGGGAATCGTGCAGCACGTACCCATCAATGGTCAGGTGGTTAATCTGCCAGCTACCGGTAAAACCTATGCCGGTGGCGTCCTCCATGACATATTTATACCAGGCCTCTGCCAATTGCTGAGCCGGCAAGACACGCATTTTTCGCAGTGCGCCTTTTCCTCCGTCAATGCCAAGCTTCTGCGCAAATTTCAATCCGGTAGCTTCCGCGCTTTCCAGATGTCCATTAGATTCACCCAATTTTCGCAGCAGGGAAGGAGCGTTGCCGCAACTCTGGGCAATGGCCCTGTGAAAAAGGCCGGCAGCCAGGGGAGATGACAGGAGCGAGACAACGCTGGCGCCCCCCGCTGATTCGCCGAATATTGTCACATTGCCCGGATCGCCTCCGAACCGGCTTATGTTCTCCCTCACCCACTCCAAAGCAAATACCTGGTCCATCAGGCCGTAGTTGCCCGATGTGCGGCCGGGGGATTCTGTGGTCAACTCGGGATGAGCCAGGAAGCCCAGCGCATTCAGACGGTAGTTGATCGTGACAGTCACAATCCCCAGGGACGCGAAATACGCTCCATCGTAGATAGGCATTGAGCCGGAACCAGTGCTGAAGCCGCCGCCATGCAGCCAAACCATCACGGGGTGTGGGCCGCTTTTGGTCTCTTCGGGGGTCCAGATGTTCAGGGAAAGGCAGTCCTCCCCAAGCTGACCAAAGACGGGGAAAATCTTCGTATCCTGGGGACAGACGCAGCCTATGCTGGTAGCATTGAAAGGCTCTTTCCAGCGGACCGGCGGCTCCGGAGGCCTCCACCGCAGAGGGCCGATAGGGGGAGCGGCATAGGGAATGCCTTTGAAGGCGGCGGCGCCACCTGAATATAGCCGGTCACAGGCCCATATTCAGTTTCAACAGTCCTCTTTGGCAGACTGTCTATATACGCTTCTAACCTGTTCTTCATATGCGGGACCTCCAGATCACATTATTATAGGAGATTATATTCCATAATTCGA
>CAWHDI010000044.1:0-9390 GCA_963827985.1 uncultured Chloroflexia bacterium
GGCGTATTCTTTGAGCGTCATGGTTTTAGCAAGCGCCATAGTCCTACCCGCTAATCACGCCATTTAGTTAAATCCAAGAAAAATAACCTGGTAGTTTAACTAACCTTTTTGGGTTTTTGAAATCCGGTCGCCAATATCTTAATCAGGTCTTCTGCTGCTTCTTCGATATCGAATTCGCTTGTTGAAAGCCCCCAATCGTATAGTATGCCGCGGATATTGTGCATGATCACCTGCGTAATTTGCTCGCCGGACAGGTCGTTGCGCAGGTCACCCTTTTCTTGCCCCTCCATGACCAACTGATGGATCATCATATAAAGCGGCCATTTGTTCGTCATAATCGCAGTATACTTCGGATCACTGCCAATTTGAGTATAGAAGACGATCTGAATCGAACTCTTTCCCAGCTCTTTCGTATATCTGAGCATCATACGCATGAACGCCAGGATCTTCTCGCTGCCCGGCTTCAAACCGGCGATCTGCGGGAGTATTGTCAGCCGGTAATAATCGCCAAGGGTCAGAATACCCTCAACCACGATCTGGTATTTGGATGTGAAATGAGTATAAAACGCCCCCTTGCTGGCTCCCGCATTGGCGCAAATCTCATCAACAGTTACTTTGTTATAGCCTTTACTGAGGAATAGGGCAATTGCAGTGTCGTACAATTTCCGCCTGGTCAATTGCGCCTTCATCTCTCGAACTTTCGGTTTTTGTCTGGGCATACTACCTCATTAGATCAAATATTCTTAAATACACCGGGTTACCGGCGCATTTTGGACATTATACAAGAAAGACCGGGACATGTTGACAATTTGTCATGATTGCATTATAGTTGCGCTCACAGACTGATGGTCTGTGAATTAACAGCCACGTAATCACGATTAACCACGCAACGTACGATTGGTTCCAATGACATTTGAGACTATTTTCAGTTAACAGACTACCAGTCTACCGACTGAAGGTACCAGCCGGATCTGGTTGAGAAGTGGGTAACAGGCAGCACGGGTGACCTTGACTTACAAGGCAGTCCAAGATGAGAGCATACAACGCACCGGTGAGAAAAGCGCGAAAGCGCCTAATCAAAGAAAAGGAGACCGCTGAATGGGAAATCAAGACGGTTACTCAAATGATAAACACTATGATGTGGTCATAAAGGGCGGAACCGTTTATACGGGCACGATAGATGCACCCAAAGTGCAGGATGTAGGAATTGCCGGAGACCGTATCGCAGCCGTAGGCAATTTTGAAGGTCTTGCTGACAGGATAATCGATGCAAGCGGCTGTATAGTGACCCCTGGTTTCATCGATATTCACACGCATTGCGACATGCTTTTTCAACAGCTCTCAAGCCGCAAACACCTTGCTTATGAGATCCCCGAGTGGAAAGGCAACTATTGTTACATTTTTCAGGGTGTAACGACTGTAGTAACCGGTAATTGCGGATACGGTTTTACTGATACGGCTGAATGGCTGGATTTAATAGGTTCCCTTAAATTCGGGACAAATGTTTATCATCTTGTGCCGCACGGCGTTCTTCGTCTCGAACTATTTGGAACCGATCAACCCGAACGTCTTTCTAACGGCCAACTGGAGCTCTTTAAGAACAGGGTCTCTGAAGAAATGAGCAAAGGCGCAATCGGTTTATCTACGGGGCTTTCCTATGCGCCGGGTTGTATGTGCCCGGCGGATGAATTGGTTGAAGTGGCAAAGGTGGTCAGGAATAACGGGGGATTCTATGCATCGCATATAAGGGATGAGACAGGTAAAGCGACTGCAGGGGGAGACCCCGCTGTCATTTCAGCAATAAACGAACTGATTGATCTTGGCAACCGGGCGGAAATCCCGGTGCAACTGTCGCACGTAAAGATAATGGCCCCGTTTAACAATGTCAGCGCTTCTCAAATACTCGGGTGCATTGACTCGGCCAGAAGCAAAGGCCTGGACATAACTGCGGACCAATATCCGTATGAGGCGGGGCTGTCTTTCATAAACCTTCACCTTCCTGACAAATTCAAAACATCCATGAGCGTCAAACCGGAATTCAAGACCGGACCGGGACGACAAGAACTAATCCAGGCGATTGATGACGTTTTCGCTTATTTTCCGCCTGAGAAATGGACCATTGTCGACGGCCCACATACCGGCAAGACGTTGAAGGAAATAGCTGCTATTGAAAGTAAACGGCCGGCGGATGTGTATTTGGAGCTTGTCTGCCTTGAAAGCATGCCCCACGCTATCTTCTTTAACCAGGACGCAAACGTTGTAAGGCAGTTGGCCACCCGTGATTATGTCTTCACAGGATCCGATGGGTGCACGCATCTCGACTTCGTTTTTGAAGCACATCCTCGCATGTACGGAACCTTTACCAAGAAAATAAAACAATTCGCTCTCGACGAAAAGACCATGGACCTGACTTCAGTTATCCGCTCCATGACCTCGCTCCCGGCGCAGAAAATCGGAGCGAAGGACAGGGGAATGATTGCCACAGGATACCATGCAGATATTGCGGTAATCGATTTGAATACCCTGGAAGCTCCTGCAAGCTATGAAAAAGCGAATGTATATTCACGAGGCGTAACGCACCTGTTTGTCAACGGTGTTATGGAAATTGAACAAGGAAAAGCTACAGGCAAACAAGGCGGGAAAGCCTTAAGGAAAACAGCTTAGATAAAAGCCCTGCATCAGGTAATCCATCAAACAGGAGTTTTATTAAATAGTAAGGAGGTCAAAGCAACCGTGAGCGAGCCAAATCAAGACGGCGTCCAGGAGTACAAGACCGGCGGCTGGAGAGCGCACTACATCATGATTATCTGTACTTTATTGTACGTAATCAACTACGCGGACAGACAGGTGTTCTCGGTGGTCCTGCAGCCGATGAAAACCGAGCTGGGCCTTACCGATGCCCAATGCGGCCTGGCACAAACCATTTTTATCCTGGGAATGGCGCTATTCTCATTCCCCGTCGCCTTCATAATCGACCGGTGGAGCCGGAAAAAAGCCATGGGCATTATAGCCCTCATCTGGAGCGTATTTACCTTTGCAACCGGCCTGGCGAAGAACTTTATAGGGGTGATAATTCCACGCGCCATTGTCGGCGTAGGCGAAGCCGGCTTTACACCCGGGGGAGTTGCAATGGTAAGCGCGGCCTATTCCAAAGCTTCCAGCGGAAAAGCCCTGGGCATATTTAATGTTGCCATGCCCCTCGGTACAGCACTTGGTTTGATGGTGGGCGGCGCTATATCAGTGAAGTATGGATGGCGGACTCCTTTCTTCTATTTCGCAATTCCGGGAATAATCCTGGGAATACTGGCCTTCTTTATGAAGGACTATAAGGTCACTAACGGGTCGGGGGTATTAGGAGAGAATAAAAATTTTGGTAAATCGATACTCTCGTTAATTAAGATACCGACGCTGGCCTGGGTCTATATAGGTTACGGCGGGCTGTCGTTTATGGCCAGCGCATATTTGTCATGGATGCCAAGCCTGATGATGCGGGCGACCAATGTTACCGAAGCTTCGGCCGGCATGACAGTGGGTATTTGGGGTTTGATGGCAATTATTGCCGCACCTCTGGGCGGGTTCCTGGCGGACTACTGGCAAAAAGGAACAAGAAGGCCAGGGTTTATTTGCCGGCATTATCGCTCGCCGCGGCCAGCCTGCTGCTGATCGGCGTGGTGCTGACGAATTTCAGTGCTATAGGTATGGTGCTGGGTATACTATTTGGTATCTGCCTGGTATTAGGTATGCCCGCTATTGGGGCCGTTACTCAGGATGTTGTACCTGTCGCTCACAAAGGGCTTTCTTTTGGGCTGTGCATATTTTTCCAGTATGTACTGGGCGGCGCATGGAGTCCTTACGCTGTAGGCGCCATATCTGACTCCCTCGGCGGTGGCGCAGATGGTTTGGGCAAGGCAGTGATGCTGGCCGCCCTGGCAGGTTTGCTCGGCGCAATCATCTTCCTCTGGGCTTCACGCTACTATCCCTCCGACATGGAAAAAATGAAGAAGCAGGAGGCAGTGCTGGCTTAATCCCGTAGTGCAAACAAAGATTGTAGGGTGCTGCACTCAAGCAAGACATTGCAGAGGTGCAGCACCGCTACCAGCCAGGCAAGGCATAAACTGGAGAAAATCGTGAAACAGTGCAAAAGAATTCGCGACTGGATGGATATTCCCGGCCGGTTTAATACCGGCACAATGAACGCAATAACGGATGTCAAAGGTGTTACCGTAGGTCATTGCACAATTATCGAGGGGAAAAATATCCGCACAGGAGTCACGGTTATCAAACCCCATGACAATGACCCGTTTCTAATGAAACTTCCCTGCGCAGTTTATGCCGGAAATGGCTTCGGCAAGCTCACAGGAACCATACAGGTAGAAGAGCTGGGAGAACTTGAATCCCTGATAGGCCTGACAAATACTCTTTCCGTTTGTCAGGTTGTGCAGGGGATCCTGAATTACCATATCCCACGCATGCCCGCATCCGAAAAGTCAATTAATGTATTAGTAGGCGAAACCAACGACGCATATTTCAATGACATCAAAGGCTGCCATGTAACACCCGAGCACGTTGCAAGGGCAATAGAGGATTGCAGTGAAACCGCCGTTGAGGGATGCGTCGGCGCAGGCGCCGGTGTATCCTGCTGCGGCTTCAAAAGCGGCATCGGCACAGCTTCGAGAACAGTCCCGGGAATCCATCTCGGAGAAGAGGGCAACTACACTGTAGGTGCGCTTGTGCAGGCAAATTTCGGCGGAAATCTCAATATCTACGGACATCAGCTTCCCTTTGCAGCCCTGCCTGAAAAAGAGATCAAGGGGTCCTGCATGATTATTGTTGCAACAGACGCCCCGGTCGACGCAAGGCAGCTAAAGCGAATTGCAAAACGCGGATACTTGGAATGGCAAGTACCGGTTCATACATGAGTCACGGCAGCGGTGATTTTTGCATTGCATTTTCAAACTATGCAGGCAACCTTAGAGGCATTGGCGAGCACCATATGAGAACAATGACGATGCTTTCCGACGAGCAATTAAATCCTTTGTTTGAAGCGACTGCAGATGCGGTCAGGGAATCGATCTATAACTCCCTCACTATGTCCGATGATGTGCCCGGCTCCAGCAAGAGAAATGCCCGGGGCTTTAACATCGAAGAGTACAGGCACATAATCCCTCTTAAGTAGGGTACGTCGGATAATGAACCTGAAGATGGTGTAAGAGTATTTCGATATGGAGCAGATGAAAGACAAGATTGTCGGCATCCTGGGTGGAGTCGGCCCCGAGGCTACTGCCGAACTATTCCGCAAGGTAATCAAGGCTACCGCTGTGAAAAATGACCAGGAGCATCTCCGGATCATAATAGATAATAATCCCCAGATACCGACCGCACCCTGGCGATCTTGGGCAAGGGCGAGAGCCCGCTGGATGAAATGATCAGGACTTCACTTAATCTGGAAAAGGCAGGAGCCGTGATGATTGCCATACCATGTAATACAGCTCATCACTATCTCAATGACCTCCGTAAAAATGTTCACGTTCCCGTATTGGACATGATCCTGGAGACTGCAAACTATATATCAACGCAGTTTCCCAGGGTGAAAAAGGTGGGGCTGCTGGCGACGACTGGGACTGTCACCACGCAGCTATATCAGCATCGGTTAAAGCCGAGAGAAGTGCTGTCACCGGAGCCAGCGGCGCAGGAAAAACTCATGGATATTATTTACGGAGACGGAGGGATTAAGCGCGGCTTTACCACAGGAGCGCCACGAAGAGGCACTCTGAGGATTGCACGACTACTGATTAACCGTGGCGCCCAGGTAATCATAGCAGGCTGTACTGAACTTTCCCTGGTCCTCACAGAAGAGGACCTCACAGTGCCACTGGTAGACCCGCTGAAGATCCTGGCCCTGGCCATTGTGCGCGAAGCGAAAGCCAGAGCCATTTGACACCGTCTGTGAGCGATAGCGGATTTAGTGAGGTTATTCATTTGAATAAGATAGCCCTCGCAATCGCATAACACCGGCCACTTTTTCGATCGCCAGCATGTAAGCCGCAATGCGCGGAGAAACATGGTGCGTATCGGCCAAACTCCAAACATTATCGAAGCTTTGTTTCATCGTGCGCTCCAGATTCCTGTTTATCTCATCTGCAGGCCACATAAAACGCTGCAAATTCTGGACCCACTCAAGATAGCTGACGACCACCCCTCCCGCATTGGCGAGGATATCAGGTACGATGACGATATTCTTGCTCTCGAGAATCCGATCCGCCTCTGCTGTAACCGGTCCATTGGCCCCTTCTATAACCATCTTCGCATTCACTGTATCCGCATTCCCGGCATGAATTTGGTTCTCGAGGGCTGCCGGCACCAGTAGATCCACTTTCAAAGCAAGCAGCTCCTCATTAGTAATCCGGTCTGCGCCCTCCGATTCATACCCTTCCAGCAGCTTCTTCGGATGAGCAGCGACATACTTGTTAACCGCATTAATATCCAGTCCCCGGCCATTGTAGTATCCGCCGGTCACATCGCTTACAGCTACGATCTTGCATCCGAAATCGTGCAGAATCGTTGCCGTGGTAGAACCAACGTTCCCGTAACCCTGTACAGCCACTGTCGTATCCCCGATTGACATGTTCTTCCGTCTGAGCAATTCCCTGGTGCAAAGGGCCACTCCGCGACCGGTGGCCTCTTTGCGCCCAACTGCACCGCCCAATGATATGGGCTTGCCGGTCACAATCTCCAATTCCATAGTACCCTTTATCGAGCTGACGGTGTCGACAATCCAAGCCATGGTCTGTTCGTTGGTATTCACATCCGGCGCCGGGATATCCCGTTTGCCTCCGATAACCGGCAAAATCATCCTGGTAAAACCCCTCGTCATCCTGCAAAGCTCGTTTTCCGACATATGCATAGGATCGCACTGCACTCCACCCTTGGCGCCGCCATATGGAATATCGACAACGGCGCATTTCCAGGTCATCAGGGCTGACAACGCTCTTATCTCATTGAGATCGACACAGGGGTGATATCTGATGCCTCCTTTGCACGGCCCACGCACACTTGAGTGCTGGATACGATACCCGGTGAAAACTTCCACCCGGCCGTCATCCATGGTAACCGGAATATATACCGAGAGCTCCAATTCAGGCTTGCTCAAGACTGAATGAATTCCCTCTTCCAGGTTGATCCTTGGAGCAATATTGTCCAGCATCGAGAGAACCGAATCCCACAAGTCCGGCTTGCCCGCAACGCCAGGCAGGCGGTCAGTTCCCGCGGCAAGCGATTGTCTATCTATCATTGTTTTTGTCATATCTTATTCACTAACTCGAAATGCAATGCAGGCGCACGTGCGCAGACCATGGTCCCTTGCATCACATCTCAAATCCAATCTCCGATATTAGATTTTGTCCCAGAGCCCAAGCTGTTCAGCCATGTATCTGAGCTTTTTTGCTGACACTATGGCGGCTTTATCCACCAGCATGTCGTCGACCGTAGTTGCGCCAACCCCTACCAGTTGAGATTTTTCGTAGGCTGCCATGAGCTTTTTAGCAAACTGGATTTCATCCCTGGTGGGCGTGAAGATCTCGTTGACTATTCCTGTTTGTGATGGATGGATTACCCATTTCCCCTTGAACCCCATTCCTGCGGCCCTCTGAGCTTCGGTCTTCAACCCTTCGAGGTCATTGAAATTAGGAAAAACTGTATCGATAGGGTCCAATCCAGCAGTGGTGGCCGCAACTACAATTCGGGACCGCGGGTAGAGACAGACCGACCAAAAATCATCCGTGGAGCCGTTTCTTTTGCGCCTATGTCGGCGAAATAATCTGCCCTGCCGAATTGAAGCACTGTCAAACGCTTGCTCGCATTGGCAATTTCGTGTACCGCCTCAACCCCTCTTGCCGTCTCAATTATTGCCTGCAGACCTATATGTTTGCTTGAGGGCGAATTACTTTCGGCGGCGTCAAGCATCCGCTCCACAATCTTGATATCGTCAGGAGAATTTACCTTGGGAATGACTAACTCATCAGGTGCGGCTTCCGCAATCCGCCGTATATCGTCAGGCGCAAAACTAGTGCTGATTCCGTTGATACGAACGGCCACGTGCCTACCGCCAAATTCAATTTGCTTAAGTGATTCGTTGACTCGCTCCCGCGCATTATTTTTTTGCGAACCGGTACTGAGTCTTCCAGATCAAATACGATGCAATCCGCCGATGTAGTCGCTGCATTCTGTATCTTCTCCAGGTTGTTTCCGGGAACCATGAGACAGCTTCGCCTGAGTATCATCAGTTTTTACCTCCATATTGCGACGATGAAGCCAATAATTTTGCCATTTGTTGAAAATTTTTCAGCGGGTAGCGCCGGACCAGCTTGACCGTCATGCGCCGGTCAAATCAAATCAGTTAACGTTGACCCTGCTCATTTTGCTGCTCGGCACTACCTGACTGGTAGTTTGGCTCAATATATATTTGACGAGCGTTTCGCAAGTAACATCCAAATGCTTTTTCATGAGCTTAACCGCCAGATCGGCATCTTTTGCCGTAAAAGCCTTAAGAATGCTGTGGTGTTCTTCGTACTCAAATCGGCGGCTTTCTGCCATAGCCCTGGCCGAAAATGAAAAGTACGGACCCAGGTGTCCCCTGAGGAACTCTATAATCTTCATCAAGTACTTATTCCCGGAAGCCAACAGGATTAAAGCATGAAATTGACGATGGAGTTCCTGAATATTGGCAACGTCATTTTTCACTACTTCCAAATCCGTGTCTTCAGATAGCGCGGAGGTTGCTTCTTCCAGATCGGCCACAACTTGCTTTAGACTCGCCATGATCTCAGGCGAAATATTGTGCACAGCTTCTCTTATCGCCACCCCCTCCAACGTTTTCCTGATCTCGTATATTTGCTGTATTTCTGCAATCGTGAGTGACGCAACACTGGCACTCCTGTAGGTCTTTATGTTGACGAGCCCCTGCGCATCCAGCACACGCATAGCTTCACGAATGGGCGTCATACTGACTTCCATGCTCCTGGCCAATTCCGAATAGTTCAACTTTTCGCCCGGAACAAACTGCCCCTCCGATATAGCCTTTCGCAAATTATTCGTCACCGCTTCCTGTATGGTGTTGTGCCCCATCGGGTGCAATCCTTCATCAAGCATGCGTTACTCCTGTCAAAAGAATCTTATCCAGTCGTGCAATTAAACCATATTATATATTGTATATAATGTTTTATATTTTCTATTTTATATATAGATGGCATGGTTTGTCAATAATCTGGGCCTGGGGGACCGTAAAGGAATCGAATGTGCTCTTAATCGACGGGCGGTATGCCGCGCGGGGTACCCGCATTCGGTTACTCGCCGTCTCCTTGAAGTAAAATGCGAGCCTGATCGTGGAAAGCA
>CAWHDI010000045.1:0-29342 GCA_963827985.1 uncultured Chloroflexia bacterium
ACCTGCAGGATGCTACAACTATAGCCGATAAAATCGTGAATTCTTTCAAAGAGTCATTTGCTATCGGGGGGAAACCTTTTTACCTGTCGGCCAGCATGGGCATAGCACTCTGCCCGGACGATGGGAGTGATCTTGAGACATTGATGAAGAAGTCGGATGCTTCAATGTACTATTCCAAGCGCCGCGGCGGCTGTCAATACAGGGTACACTGCGCCAGCGATCGCGTAGAATTTAACTGTTAACTTATGGAGCATATGTCCTTATATTCGGATTCATATGAAGAGGAACTGAATAATTACAGGGCCGAACTGGACAGCCTGGCCTCTCAGATAAACGCTCTCCTGGAGAACACCGGGGTCGGTATCTACATTGTCCAGGACACCAAATTCGTCTATGTCAACCCGTTCTTCGAAGAGCTAACCGGATACACCTTGGAAGAGGTCGATGATACTTACTCGCTGAATCTCGTACATCCCGACGACATGGATGAAGTAAAGATTAAGGCTACCGAAATCCTGAGACAACAACAATGTGTTAAACCATATGAATACAGACTCGTCAAAAAGGGCGGTGAGATCATGTGGGTACTCGAGAGGGTTACGCCGATAGATTACCTGGGACGGCGCGCTGTAATGGGCAGTTTCATGGATATAAATGAGCGCAAATATCTCGAGGAAGCCCTTTCACAGTCTGAAGAAAGGTACCGCAGCATACTCGAACAGATGCAGGACTCATATTCCGAATTTGATCTTGCAGGAAATTACACTTTCGCAAATGCCTCGAGCTGCCGGGAACTGGGCTACTCAATGGAAGAGATGATCGGCATGAACTTTCGTAAAATCGTTCCCGCAAATGAAGTTGACCGCGTCGTTGCGGTCTACAGTGAAATATACCGGACAGGAACTCCCAGGAAAAGTTTCGAGCACAAGATAGTTACAAAAATTGGCGACGTACGCTATGCTGAGACTGCAATCTCGCTATTAATAGACCGCCACGGCAAGATTACCGGGTTCAGGGGAGTTAGCCGAGACATGACGGAACGTAAACTACTCGAAGACAAACTTGCGGATATGGCGACCAAAGACTTCCTCACAGGGCTCCCCAATCGGGCGTTATTAGTTGACCGGTTCCAATTGGCTGCTGCCGAAGCCCATCGGGAAAGCAGAATGCTCGCAGTCATGTCCATTGACCTTGACAAGTTCAAGGGTGTGAATGATTCGATGGGGCATAATGCCGGAGACGAGTTGCTGCGCTGTGTTGCGGCAAGACTGACCTCAACCCTGAGATCGACCGACACAGTTGCACGGATAGGCGGTGACGAATTCCTTCTCCTGCTTCCTAAAATTCACACCGTAGATAATGCCGTTCGCATAGCGAATAAAATCATCTGTTCCTTTCAAGAACCATTTGCTATAAACGGCAATAACTTGCTGGCGTCTGTAAGCATCGGGATGGCCATATGCCCTGACAACGGCGAAGATCTTGAGACACTGATGAATAAATCCGATGCCGCTCTGTATCAAGCCAAAAATGCCGGCCGCAACCGGTTCATAGTATATACATCTTAACTCTCTGTTAAAGTGCAGCCTGCTACGGTCCCGTTTTATTCACCAGGCTTATCAGGTATACTAAGTCACTAAACCCTGCATCTTCATGATATGGTGATGGAAATAACTAACTGCACAAAACATGATTTCGACCAGATATTGAATGAATTCGGGGAGTTTTGGGATTCCGAACGAACCCTTGCCCTGCATCATCCAACGCTCGTTAATGAATTCGGCAACTCGGCTTTCGTGATTAAAGAAGGGCCAAAGGTACTGGCGTATCTCTTTGGCTTTCTTTCACAAACGGCGCCGGATGGCTATGTGCAACTATTATCGGTGCGGCAGGGATACCGTAAACAGGGCCTGGCTCGACGCCTTTATGAACATTTCACCGGCTTTGCCCTGGCGCATGGCTGCGTCAGGTTAAAGGCGATTACCAGCCCCATCAATACCCTGTCCATCACTTTCCACAGGAGCATCGGCATGATGCCGACCGGCAAGGATACCGTCGATGGAGTGCCGGTAGTTAAGGACTATTCAGGCCCCGGCAAAGATCGCGTGGTCTTTATCAAAAATATCAGCCAGACAAGTAAATGAGCAGCCGGGGAAACATCGCCTACGGCTGGATAGTCGTAATAGCCGCATTTTTGATAACCTTCATCACCTGCGGAGTCAACTACAGCTACGGCGTCTTCTTTCTTCCCATCGTTAACGAGTTCGGTTGGTCGAGAGGCCTCGCCGCCGTGGTTGTCCTTGTAGCAGGCATTTCCTATGCCATAACCATGCCCATTACCGGTATTCTAGCTGACCGCTACGGCTACAAATGGGTGCTTACAATCTCTACCGGCTTTCTCGCCCTCGGCATGGTCCTCAGTTCTCAAATTCAAAACTTGTGGCAGCTTTATATATTCAACGGGCTCTTAATCGGGCTGAGCATCAGCGCATCTTTTGCCATACCGGTTTCACTGGTAGCACTGTGGTTTACCAGGAGACAGGGACTCGCTGTCGGGGCAGCTACGTTGGGCGTCAGCCTCGGCACCGCCGTCATTCCCCTATTAATAACATACCTCATATCGGCAGTTGGCTGGCGTTTAACTTTTCTGCTTGCCGGCATAGCCGTAGCAGCGATTTGCATACCCTCGGCACTAATGATGCGCAGCCCGACGACTGCCGAGAGGCAAGAACTAGTCCGCAGGCGACGGCAAATACGATTCACCGGGACAAACTCAGATACCGCCTGAAGACATGGACGCGGGACTCTCCGTTTCCGAAGCGCTACGCACTTCCCAGTTCTGGATGCTTTTCCTTGTTTTCTTATTCTTCTTGCTCAGCCTGGGACTGGTCATGCTTCACATTGTCCCTTATGCAATTGACTCAGGAATGACGCCTGTCCAGGCGGCAACCCTGCTTACCCTGATTGGCATATTCGGTATCGGTGGACGGCTTGTCTCAGGACTTGTCTCGGATAGGCTTGGAATCAAACCGATT
The DNA here is from genome assembly GCA_963827985.1 of uncultured Chloroflexia bacterium. Taxonomy (GTDB): domain Bacteria; phylum Chloroflexota; class Dehalococcoidia; order GIF9; family UBA5629; genus JAFGLP01. The sequence continues at coordinate 3,036 of CAWHDI010000045.1, forward strand.
ATCGTTTTTTGTCTGCTTGTACTGGCATCGGGCACCGCATGGATAGCCTTTCACAAAGACGCCTGGACATTCTATTCGTTCGCCTGCATTTACGGCGTTGTATACAGCGGATTCGTAACAATGATGGTACGTATCGCAAGGCAGGTTTTTGGCGCAAAAGCACTCGGATCGATTTTTGGTGCGTTAATGGTTTCCGACGGTATTGGCTTCGGCGTCGGACCATGGCTGGCCGGTTACGTATTTGATATTACCGGCAGCTACCAGGCCTCATTTATTGCAGTTACCTCCGGCCTTGTTGCAGCGGCAGTACTGACACTCATAATTAAACCTGCTGTCAGCAAACACTCCCGGTAACCCCATTTGTATGCCATTGCTACCACGGGCCTTGACAGATTATATAACATATGTTATATTACATGCGTTATATTACAAAAGCGGAATAATAACACTTCGAGCAATTTACTGGGCCAGAGGTATGGGAGACAATAGCAATGAATGAACAGGTCTATGCTGATTTGAGAAGGCTTCTCGACACCCTTCCGAACGGGTATCCATCCGCCGACTACGGGGTGGAGATGAAGATTCTAAAAAAGGTCTTCACCGAGGAGGAGGCCGGACTTTTCCAGAAACTCAGGCTGAACTTCGAAAGCACCGAGCAGATATCGGAGCGGACGGGCATCGACCTTGAGTACCTGAAAAGGAAACTTCCGGAGATGGCAGACCGGGGACAGATCTTCGGCATCCACCTGGGACCGGTATCCATGTACAAGCTCCTTCCTTTCGTATTCGGCATCTACGAGTTCCAGCGAAACAGGCTGGACAGGGAATTCGTTCGACCTCTTCGACGAATACCTGGAAATTGTTTTCGGAAAGGAATTCTTCGGTCATGCCCCGGCGCTCATGAAGGTCGTCCCTGTGGGAGCCGAGGTACCCGGAGGTTCGGTCATTGAGCCCTACGAGAGCGTCTCAAGGCTCATCGACGACGCCAAATCCTGGGGTGTGAACGATTGCATCTGCAAGAAATCGAGAGCTCTCGAAGGACACCGCTGCGACAAGCCCATGGAGGTATGCCTTGCATTTGCTCCTGTAGAACATGCCTTCGACAACTTTATGGGGACACGTGCCCTCACAAAGGATGAGGCCCACGGCATATTGAAGCTCTCCGAAGAGGCCGGCCTCGTCCACATGACGTCCAACGCAAAGTCGGGCCATTTCTATGTCTGCAACTGCTGTAAGTGCTGCTGCCATCCGCTGAGGCAGTACAACCTGCACAGGAAGAACGCTGCCGCTAAATCTAATTATATTGCCGTTGTGGACAAGGAACTATGCACGGCATGCGGGACCTGCCTGGACCGCTGCCAGGTAAATGCAATCGAAATCGGTGATTACTCGACAATCGGCGACTGCATCGGCTGCGGGCTGTGTTCCACCACCTGTCCCTCCGGTGCAATAACGATGGTCAGAAAGACTGTGAACGACCTCCCCGATGTTCCCGAAAATGAACTCGAATGGTTCCGGCAGAGGGCCGAGGACAGAGGCATCGGGGACGATTATAAGAGGTATTTATAAGGGCGCGGCCAAAAATTGACTACGCATTGATAGTGCAGAATGTAGTTACCATATTAACTTCAATTATCAAAGGAAGGGAAAGCAAGGACCCCAAAGGGTTCTATTCGGGACGGATTGCCCCTGGTTGGACATGATATTAAGCAGAAAGGATTCTGTCACGGCCATAAAAGAACTGGCGATTAAAGCACCGGACGATGCAAAATTAACGCTGACCGAAATCGAAATGCTCCTTGGATCGAATGCCCAAAAACTGCTCAATATCTGAATACGTTTGCCGAAGATGCCGCAACTCCTTTGATTTAATCTTCCTTCTTTTTCCCATCTGATCGAGATTGATACCCGATCCACGGGTCTAACCCACCAACTTTCCGGTACCCCAATGACAACATTCTCTTGACATGTTATATAACATATGTTATATTACATATGTTATCCATTCAGGAGGTGCAAGACAAATGCCTCGTAAGAACTTATTTACAAAGGACATGTTTATTAACGCCGCTTTCAAGATTATCAGGGAAAAGGGGCGCGACAAGCTTTCGGCCCGCTCACTGGCAAGAGAACTGGGATGCTCGACCATGCCGGTTTATTCCTATCTGAAATCAATGAAAACTCTGGTAAACGACCTGGAAGAAAAGGCGGCGGAGCTTATGGTGACATATCAGACGACATCTTCAACCGGCCGGCCCTTTCTCGATATGGGCCTCGGTTACGTTTTGTTCGCCAGGAACGAGAAGAATCTCTTCCGCTTCCTCTTTATGGATCACGGGCGGAGCCAGCGGCATAACAGGTCCGGCCGGCCGCAAAGAGAAAGCAAAAACGACCTTCTCAGTCTCATGTTCACTGGAGATGAGAGGGAACTGAGGCACGACAAAAAAGAAAGAAACCCTAGGATGAATGCGTTCAACAGGCTCATTGAAGGCATGAAGACCGACCCGGACCTACAGGGACTTGACGATAAGCAACTGGAGAGCATCCTGACTAAAATGTGGATTTTTACCCATGGCCTTGCCCATTTAGCCAATAGCAATTCACTGATAAAAAACGATGAGGAGTTTATCGACGAGGCAATCTATGAAACCGGATTATTTGTCATTCAAGGTGAAATAAACAGAAAAAAGGAAAATTCAGGAGGGTCAAAATGAAAGTACTGGCATTAAATTCAAGCCCCCGCGGCGCCGGGCAAAGCAAAACCGAGCTTCTACTCACACATTTCGTTAAGGGTCTGCAAAAAGCGGGCGCCGAAGTCGAAGTAGTAAACCTCAGGCAGAAAAAGATCAATTACTGCATCGGATGTTACACGTGCTGGACTAAGACGCCCGGCATTTGCGTCCACAAAGATGATATGACCCAGGAGCTGTTCCCCAAATGGCTGGAATCGGATGTTGTCAGTCTATGCTTCGCCGCTATATCATTATCTGGTCAACGCCCAGATGAAGACCTTTATTGAGCGGACCCTGCCGATCCTGATGCCTTATTTCGAGCGCAAAGGCGACATCACGGTACATCCGCTGCGCAGCAAACACCCGGATAGCGTTTTGATTTCCGTCGCCGGATTTCCCGATAACTCCGTCTTCGACCAGCTATCTTTCTGGGCGAAAAAGGTAATGGGCAGCGGGCTGCTGGCCGAGATATACCGCCCGGCCGCTGAAGCGATGGTGAACTCAGGAAAAAGGTTCGACATCCTCGACGCCATGGAACAGGCCGGAGTTGAGATCGTGAAAAACCGATCCGTATCGAAGCGCACCATGGACCGCATTATGCAGCCGATCACAAGTCCCGAGATGATGGCAACCATGTCGAATCTTGCGTGGCAGTCTATGATCGATGGTCATATGACAATGGCAGAAGCTGACAGGAAACGGTCGGGCATCAGGCCCAATTCCATCGAGACGTTGATGGCAATGCTGGTATTCGCATTCAATCCTCTCAAGGCTGGGGATAAAGCAGGCATTTTGCAGTTCAACTTCTCAGGAGAGAAGCCGGGAGCCTGCTACTTCACGATCGGCAAAGGCGACATTTCCGCCGCTGACGGACAGGCCCAAAAAGCCGACTGTGTCATTGACACACCATTCGAAGTCTGGGCCGACATCATAGAAGGCAAGGCCGACGGCGCAAAATCGATGATGGATGGCAAGTATAAGGTCCAGGGCGACATGTCCTTAATGATGGTTTTCGGTCAAAATTAGACAGGAGTGCAAACAATGAATGCAGACAAACCTTCCATGCCGCACAATCTTAACTCTCAGGCAAATGATAGAAGGCATGCCGCTTGCCTTTAACCGGCAAGCTGCTGCGGGTTTAAAGGCGGTAATCCAGTTTAACATGAGCGGCCTGGAACCGGGGATTTACCACCTCGTCATAGATTCCGGTGATTGTACCTTTCATTCCGGCAGGGCATCGAAACCCACCCTCACTATAAACGCGCCTTCGGAGGTATGGCTGCAAATTGCCAGACGGAGAGTTGTCCGGTCAGGATGCTATTCTCAAAGGGCTGTACAAAGTGGAAGGTGATGCCAGCATCCTGATGAAGATGGGCGAACTTTTCAAAGAGAGCGCAAGATTTTTCGGTTTACGATAATTCCTTACCTGCAAAAGGCCCCCTGTTCCAGGTATTCCGCAAGTCGGCGGCGTCTGACACGCTAACCCTGGCAGGCAAGCGCCCCGCTGGCCCGCTTCCCTTGAGCGGCATGGCTTGGATGACTCTCCTCTTCGTTCCATGGACGATTTTTTGGATCCTTTTCGATATGAAAGGCGTAAGCCCTTGGCTGGCCGCAGGCATCCCCTTCCTGATAATGGCCCTTATTGTTATTTACCGGACAGTCTATAACAGGCCTGCCTGGCCCGAAGTCGCCAGCCTGGCATTTTTCTTTGCCGCCTGCTTGCTGGGTCCGGTCCTGGGCGTTACATCGTTCATTACCTGGGGTTCCGTCATCGGGTCCCTGTTCATGGGGCTGTTCTGGCTTGTGTCTCTGACACCGGTCGTCAAAACTGCCCTTTTGCGCGGAGTACTCCAAATGGGGATTCATTAAAAAGCTATGGGAAAACAGCATGTTCATCCAACCCAACATGGCGATCAGCCTGGTATGGGGATGGGAATTCATCATAGCTTCGGGCTTCGGCATCGCGGCCAGGATGCTGCCGCAGCTTTTCACACTTTTCACAATTATACGTTACGGTCTCATGATACCCGCGGCCATATTTACTTCGCGTTATCAAAAGGGCGTATTGGATAGAAAGTTTGCCGATATAGACCGGACAATGTTTAACCTTCGCACGTGCGGCTACGTGGCCATGGCAATTACAATTATCATGTTGAGTCATTTTATTCTCATGGAAATTTGCATGATATTCCACAGAATGGCGTAATATATTATTAAAACTTTCTCAGGTAACCTATGGAAATCCTTGAAGCCATATTAACGCGGAGAAGCATTCGCAAATATAGCAGCCAGCCTGTTTCAGATGAAGCAGTTGAGCAGCTGTTGCGTGCTGCCATGGCGGCGCCATCAGCGGCCAACGAGCAGCCCTGGCAGTTTGTGGTTATCAGGGACCACAGCATACTCAACCAGGTCCCCGGTTTCCACCCCCACTCCCATATGCTGAGACAGGCTGCCCTGGCAATCCTGGTTTGCGAGGACCCATCCCTGGAGGTACTTCCAGGTCGGGGCCCCCTCGATTGTTCCAATGCTACTCAGAATATTCTACTGGCCGCTCATTCGCTCGGTCTCGGGGCCGTCTGGTTGGGCATCTATCCCGTACAGGAACGTATGGACGGAATGAGAGAGCTGCTCGGAATACCTCCTGCATATTGTCCCGATCTCGCTGGTTTCGATCGGCTATCCTGACCAGAAATTGCGCAAAGAGGACCGATATAAGCCTGAACGAGTCCATAAAGAACGTTGGACAGGCAGTCAGATTAACGAGGCCATGCGAGAAACCACGCAAGCGCCGAAGCAACCTATCCCAACACGCCCTTCCGGGCCTCTACATATTAGCGGGATGATGTGGCTGGCAATTCTATTTGTGGTATGGATTATTTTCTGGGTCACCTTTGACATCCAGGAGGTAAGCCGGTGGTTCAGCGTCGGCATCCCTGCGGCTTTATCTGCGCTAACTTTCATCTACCGGTCGATATTCAGCAGGCCGGCGTGGATGGAAATAGTCAGTCTGGCTTTCTTCGCTACGGCGTGCCTTTTGTCCATTGCCGTTCAAGATGCCGCGTTCTTGAGATGGGGTTCAGTCCTGGGCACACTTGTCATGGCCATCATGTGGCTCGTATCTCTGGCGCCGCCATTCAAACTTACCTTCAGCGCTGAATACTCGAAATGGGGCTATGCGCCGTCATTTTGGGTGAATAGCAGATTCATTCAGCCAAATATGGCCGTCAGCCTCGTCTGGGGATGGCAGTTTATAATTGCGGCGCTTCTTGGGATAGCTTCCGTAATGCTCCCGGGCTTCTCTTTGCCTCTCACCATTTTACGTAACCTGCTCCTCGTGCCCGCTGCAATATTCACGTTCAAATACCTCAAAGGAGCTACAATCCGGAGTTTCGCCGACGTGAATAAGAATATATCTATCTTGCAAGCCTGGAGCTACGCCGGGCTGGCAACTGCCATGATCCTTCTTTTTCTACTCGTCTTTGCCCTGAAACCGTCCGCCTGATATATCCTTGATTGTCTTATAGAAAGGTTTCAGCTTGTTGTACATCCGCAGGTAGACTTCATGATACAACCTGTCATACGTCGCATGCGTCTCGGTATGAGGCTCAAAAGACCTCCCCAAATGCGTCATTTCTTTGACGGCGGCCTTGAAATCGCCGTGGATTTTAGCCCCCACCGCGGCATCGATGGCAGCTCCGAGCCCCGACGCTTCATATACATGAGGCCTGGTTGTCGGCATCCCGAAGACATCGGCCGTCAACTGCATGGCTGCGTCGCTCTGGCTTCCTCCTCCAGCTATGCGCAGATCGGTTATCTTTACACCGCTGCGTTTCTCTGTGCGATCTTTGCCTTCCTGTAAGGAATAAGCCAGACCCTCCAGGATCGCGCGGTATATATGCGCCCTGGTGTGAACGTCCCCGAATCCTATGATGGCACCCCGCGCCTCGGGCCCGGGAAAACGAAGCCCCGGAGACCAGTATGGCTGCAAAACCAATCCCTGGGACCCGGGCGGAACCGCATTCAGCAGGTCATCAAACAGCACTTCCGGTTCAACGCCTTTCTCCGCTGAAAGTTTCTCTTCCCGTAAGCCAAACTCATGTTTAAACCAGCTTACCATCCAGTAGCCCCGGAATATCTGTATCTCAAAGTTGTATAACATGGGGACGGCCGACGGATAGGGAGGTATCAATGGAATGACTTCGATATACTTGGCATGCGTGGTATTAATAGTGGCCGTGGTTCCGTAGCTAAGGCATGCTATATGCGGTTCAAGAGCCCCTGACCCCGTCACTTCACACGCTTTGTCAGCCGCAGCCGCAATCAAGGTTAGCCCGGCAGGTATTCCCGTTGCCTCCGCTGCACTGGCAGTTATCTTCCCGAGCGGCTGCGCCTGTACCACCAGGTCCGGCAACTGCCTGGCTTCTACCGGCGTTGCCTGCCATTTCCAACCCGACTTTCCCTCCCAGCGCTGGCTTTTATAGTCGAAAGGAATGTAACCCACCTGGCAGCCCACCGAATCAACAAAACTGCCCGTCATCATGTAAGTCAAATAGCCTGAGAGCAACAGGTACTTGTGCGTCTTTTTCCAAATTTCCGGTTGATGGGTCTGTATCCAGTTCACTTCGGCCTCAGCCTGCAGATAAGCCACAGTCTCACTGGCACCTGCCAGGGCGAAGGCGGCCCCCCAGAAACCACCCAGGGGAGGCAAACCCTCTGTACGTCTCTGGTCCAGCCAGATAATTGCCGGGCGCAGCGGCTCACCTTTATCATCTACATTGACCACCGTGCCGCGCTGAGTCGTCAGTGCGACCGCAGCTATACTGTCCTTCTTCACTTCCGGTTTCTGCCATAGTCCCTGGCACGCCTGGCAAATTGCGTTCCAGAAGACCTTCGGGATTTTGCTCCGCCAGGCCGGGAGCATCGGAATAGTACGGCTCATAAGCCACCCGTTGCTTGGCTATTAACGTTCCGCGAGGGTCGAAAACCAACACCCGCACGCTCTGCGTTCCGACATCTATAGAAAGTAAATTCTCTGCCATCGCCGTCCCTCCTGTTATCTAGCTTCTGAATCCCCAGCGTTTCTTTCGTTGTTCGTCCGTCATATCCAATCCTAATGTTCCACCCGGATTCATGATATGGTGCGGATCAAAGTGGTTACGCAGCACACGTATAACATCCATCTCAGGTTTACCGATCTGCTCTTCCAGCCAGGGGGCTGTTTGTTTGCCGATGCCATGGTGATGGCTCATGGCCGCACCCGCTTTCAGGATCGCATCAAGTACACCGTATTGCAGCTCCAGGTATTCGTTTATGTCCCGCATCTTCGCTACGAAAATAAAATACAGGTTGCCGCCCTGCGGGTAAGCATGTGAAAGGTGTGTCATGCAGATCGTCCTGGGGCGCGCCTTAATAACGGCTCTCACTTCCTCATGGACCTTCGAGAGGTTCTTCCATGTAACGGCGCATTCCAGCGTGTCGATCAGAATCCCATAATCCATTAAGTCTTCACGCATAAACGGATCGGTAAACCGGCTCTTCTCCCAGGCGTTGGTTACTCTGGCGATAGTCAAATCAAATGCGCCGCGCTTTTTGCAAATCTTCCTGACTGCGCCATCCACCAGACTGGTAAACTTTTTATCTCCGTCGGAAGTGCCCAGCAGCATGCATCGTTTCATGGGTTGATAGCCCATGGCGCGCAAGAATTTATCTGCGGGCGTCCCGTGGACATGATACATGCGCATGGCAACGTCCGTCTCCTCAGGATCGGAAAGGCGAAAGACGGAGGGTAAACCAAATTCCGCCTGCATGACTTCCCGGCAGGCTTCCAGTGCACTCTCCCAGGATTTGAAGAGGTAAGCATACCTGCGCCGATTTTCAGGCATATAGCGGCATAACCTCAGGGTCACATTGGTTAAAACGCCGAACGTTCCTTCGCTGCCGATCATAATCTGGTCAAAATCCGGCCCTGTTGCGCTCCGGGGGAATACCAGGGTCTTAAAATCACCGACCGGTGTCACATATTCCTGGGCAATCACCATATCCTCTATCTTTCCGTAATAGGTTGAGTTCTGCCCTGCGCCCCGCGTCACCACCCAGCCACCCACGCACGAGTGTTCGAAGGACTGGGGAAAATGGCCAACCGTGTAGCGCAGCTTCGTTTTCAACGTCTCGGGAGCATTGTTCAATATCCTTTCAAGTTCAGGGCCCATAATGCCGGGCTGCACCGTGACTGTCTGGTTTACTTCGTCAATCGAAATGACCCTGTTCATGTGTACGCACATATCCAGGCAGACCCCGCCTTTGACCGCCTCTTTGCCGCGGGTGACACTTGAGTTGCCCCCCGCCACGTAAACCGCCAGATGCTTCTCATCGCAGTATTTTACAATCGCCTCAACGTCTTTCTGGTCACGCGGGTCCACAACAATATCCGGGAGGTTTTCCACTACTTTGTGACGAAGACGCAGTGCGTCAATCATTCCCCCGCCGTAGGAAGTGCGGGTGCGGTTATATGTATCGGTATGAGCATTGTCATTGCCAACTATGTTCATGACCGCATCCAGTTGGTCCTTCGGCATTTTTACCGGGACATCTATGTCGAAATCCTCCATGCAGAGATCGGGATTCTGGAAGTCCTGATCGGACATTTGGAAAGTTTCCTTTAGCAGGTGAAACATTCCCTCGTTGGGATGTCTGAATCCCCTGGGATCGCCATATTTAATCAAGCTGCGAAAAGAATGAGCAGGAGCCTCCTGTTCACACCATTTCGGATAAAAATTGTCTTTGGCCGGCATTTTCTCCTCCTGTTACCTATGTTTATGAAATACAGCCGGTTGCCGGTTCACCCGGGGTTCGGACTGTAGTATGTCTTCCATGTGCGGGAATAATCTGCAACTTCCTTCTGCCATTGCTCATCATTCCAGCCAAGTTCAGCCTGCGTAATTGACCGTATCTTCTCCATCTGATCGATAGCCCCGCCGGGCAACAGCATGCCGATCCTGACGCGGCGAAGCAGTAAATCCTCCAGGCGGACCACGCCCTCATCCCTGGCAGCCCAGCGCAACTCCGCCCACACGTTCGGCAAAGCCCCAATACGTTCCAGCTCGCCCGCGCCCGCTGCGACTATTAATTGTGCCGTATCTTTACCATGCCTCCCGTCCAGGTAGCTCAGTGTTCCCGCCTCGATATTCGGCGCTGTAACCTTATTCAGCGGTGCGATAATATGCTTCAACTTGATCGACGAGGGGGACTTGCCCAAATGTCTCAGAACTTCCTCCACCGTCTGCCGTGACATGATGCGAAACGTCGTATATTTGCCGCCGGTGATGGTAATAAGCCCGTTTTCGTTCCATAACGCGTGTGCCCTGGACTCTTTCCCGGGAGAGTCCGCCCCGCCCTTCACTATGGGGCGCAACCCGGCAAACGATGAAATCATGTCATCTATGGTCAGGTCCACACTCGGGAAAAGGGCGGCGGCGGCATCCAGCAGATACCCGATTTCGTCCTGCCCTGCAAAAGCTTCGCTGTATTTACTATCCAGCGCCGGATCATGGTCAATGTCTGTCGTACCGATCATCGTCGTACCTTCCCAGGGTATGACAAACATGGCACGGTTGTCTTTCGGATGCAGCAACGTAAGCGCCACCGACATAGGCAATTTTTCACGCGGGAATATCAGGTGGCTGCCACGCAGCCTGCGCAATCTTGGAGGCTGCCCTATATACTGCCTTATTACATCCGTCCATGGACCTGCAGCGTTTACTACCGACCTGGCCTGTACTTCAGCTGTCTTGCCGTCGGCGGAAGCCGTGTCCTTCAGTACAACTCCGCAAACCTGGCCCTTGTCGTTCCTGAGAATATTTTCCACTTTCGCATAGTTGAGAGCGTGGCCTCCGGCCGTAACTGACTCCCTTATGACCCGCAGTACGATCCGGCAATCGTCCATGGCAGCATCGTAATAAAGAAATCCGTCCAATAATCCGTCTGTGTTCAGCGGCGGGCATGCCTTAAGTATCATCTCCTTGCTATAGGCGCTATGGTCCCATTTTGGCGCCATCAGATCGTAGATCGCCATAACTGAACCTATCTTGCTGCTTTTAATGTGATAACGTTCAAAGTTGGGAAATACGAAACCCAGTTTGGTCACCAGGTGTGGAGCTTCTTTTAACAACCTCTCCCGTTCACGCACGGACTCTTGTGTGACCTTGTATTGCTTGTTAAGAATATAGCGCAGCCCGCCGTGCACAAGCTTGGAGGACCGGCTCGAAGTGCCCGAAGAAAAATCGTTGGCTTCCACCAGCAGCGCTTTCAACCCGGCGGCCACAGCATGCCGCAGAACGCCTGCCCCGGTTATGCCGCCGCCGATAATCACCAGATCCCACTGCTGATTCAGTGATGCCCAGGTCTGTTCGCGCCAACCTTTATTCCACATGGCATCTCCTTTTCCGTCGATTCAATTCTGGTCCACTGGAATTTCCCCGAATAACTGCCAGCACACTTACTTGTCCACTCAATGGCATCGCGGCCGCTAGATTAAACCGCCTGAGAACAGGCTGCCCGGATTTCTATTTATAGCCGCCTGTTTTCATATCCAGAGTTACATTATTATCGCGGGGCGGGGTGCTCCGTCCATAATCCCTGCACAAGGTCTTTACGCATCTGTATGACCACCCACGCCAGAGGGCTCAGGCCCTGCTCATGGATTGCCGACCTGGCCTGCAGGCAGATGTGCATCACCTGCATAATGTGCAGCAAATGCCGCAGCGATATCGCCGGACAATTTCTCCGCCTCTGCCTGGCCTATGCCGTAGCCCATTAATGCTTTGACCGCTAGACCCGAAATACCCTGGAGTAAATATTGGCTGGCATACTCCTGGAAATCCTGCGGATGAGACTTAATGGACGTGACCTTTTCAGACCTTATTGCAACACTCTGGTCCGTCCCTATTTTAACGATCCGGTATGGGCAGGGATAAGTCGCCAGTGAACCCGTCTCCACGTCAAAGATGAATTTCGTATTGCCATCATTGGTCCACTGTAGATTCGGCGATATTCTGCGCATGATAATGGCCGGTGAAGACCATCCGGACGTTGTAGGCCGCAAACATCCTGCCGACTTCTTTATAGTTATCAACCAGGTATTCGGGATAATTCTTGGCCTGGCCGGGATAATGCTCCACTACGCCATGATGCATCATGACGATTACAGCCTTGTTTGCTTTAGCCGCTTCAGCCAGCCTGTCCTCAATCCATTTATAAGTGATTGCACTGAAACTGCCTCCTACGGTTTCCTCCTTGTTCTCAACATTTTCCCTGTACTTGGCTGAGTCCAGCGCCAGCAGCCACAGGCCCGGCACAGGCTCCACCAGGTAGCTCAGGGAGTCAGTGTCCCTCTGCAAGGCATCGTTGAAACCATAGTCAGCGTAAATCTTCGCGAAGTCCGCGGCGGAAATGTTCGGGACGCGTTCCTCGGTATCACCAACATATCTGTAGGAAAGGCCATTTTTGATGTCATGGTTACCCGGCACAACATAAACTTTCTTCCCGCTCGCCTTAAGCTTCGCAAGGTACGTAGTCATGAGCAGGTGCGAAGCCTGTTCCCCGTCCTTTGTCATGTCACCCGGGCAAAGCACAAAATCGGCTTTCAAGTCGCTCATTGAAGCAATAGCGGAATCCATTATCTCCGGACTCTCCCTGATGAGCTTGCGGTCTGAAGCAATATAGTCCTCAAAAGCCTTCCCGGACATGCCCAGGTTAGGATCCATGAGGTGCGGATCGCTGAATACCAGGAAGTTAGCTTCAGGAAAAGGAGCCGACTTTTCCAGTGATGCACGCAGAGCGGCGTCAGAATCAATGTGGAATGTCGGCTTCGGCGCTGCACATGCCACCAGGGCGAAGATGAGCAGTGCGCAAAACGCGATTTGAACGAACTTGGATGTTACCGAAACTAATTTGTTCACCATAGATCCCCCTTCATATTCAGCTGCCTGCTGACCAACGAATGTAATATACTACAGATAACCCTCAACGGCAATTTTCCCCACGTTGCAACAACGGGATTTTGCGCTCGCACTTTATTAAAGTACAATTAAGAAGATTATGTTAAATGTCTGAGCGCACTTCTAACCAGACCATGTAAATTGCTCACACGAAAAAAGCCGGCCGTTTGAGGCAACGGCAGGAGAATTATCATTCTTACAGAAAACCATGAAGAACCCCTCCAAGGGGCAGAAGCTATTGAGGAACGCTATCACGCGTTGTTTGACTTCTCCCGGGAGCCCGTCTATATCCACGATTTGGAAGGCCGGTTCATTGATGCCAACAATGCTGCACTTCAATTGCTCGGGTACGAGAAAGCTGACATGCCATCCATGGTCCTTTCTGACTTACTTGATAAAGGACAGGCATCTGAGGCGCTTGAGTCAGCCAGACATATGGCTGCGACCGGATTACCAAATGTCGTTAGCGAATTCAAAATCAGGCGCAAAGATGGCGGGACGCTGGATTTGGAAGTCGCCGCTTCCATAATCTACCACCGGGGAAAGCCCAGCGCGGTTATAGGCGTAGCCAGGAACATAACCCGGCGTAAAAAGACGGTTGAGGCCCTTCAATTAAACGAGTATTTTTATCGGCTGCTGGCCGATAACGTAACGGATTCGGTTTGGCTGATGGATATGAATTTGAAAACTCTGTATGTAAGCCCGTCTTCGGAAAAACTCAGGGGCTATACTACGCAGGAGATGTTGGATTTACCCGCGGCAAAACATCTGACGCCGTCTTCCATTGAAAAGGGTCTCAAAGTGTTCACTCAAGAATTGGCAAAATTGGAAAAAGACCCGGACTATGCCACCGGCGCCACATTGGAACTCGAATTCTACCGCAAGGACGGCTCGACTTTCTGGAGTGAAAACACCTTCAGCTTGGTGAAAGATGACGCCGGCAAACCATTCGGAATACTGGGTGTCGGCAGGGATATTACCGAAAGAAAAAAGGCAGAAGATGAACTGAAAAAAATCAACGAGCGGCTTCAAAAGGCGATGATCGGGGCTGTAGAAACCATATCCATGATCTCCGAATTAAGGGACCCATATACGGCGGGCCATCAAAACCAGGTAGCGCGGCTGGCGGCTGCCATAGCCGAAGAGATGCATTTGCCGGAGAAAAAAGTCGGCGCACTCAAGATGGCAGGTACGTTGCACGATATCGGGAAAGTCAGCATACCCTCCGAAATCCTTAGTAAGCCCGGACATCTGAATAACATAGAGTTCGATATGATCAGGCAACATCCCATCGTGGGAAGAGAGATCTTGAAATCAATCGACTTCCCCTTTCCAATTTGCAGGTTTGTAGCAGAACATCACGAACGCATGGACGGCTCAGGTTACCCCGCCGGCCTCAAGGGAGAAGAAATATCCATCGAAGCAAGAATACTGGCCGTGGCCGATGTCATCTCAGCAATGGGATCTCACAGGCCCTACCGTGCGGCGCTGGGCATGGACAAGGCCCTGGAAGAAATCACGCAAAACAGGGGCATCCTTTACGACCCGGCGGTAGTAGATGCCTGCATCATTTTATTTACGCAAAAGGGATTCAACCTCGAATAGCGGCTCACAATCCCTCTCGTTTTCCGGCATTTTCAAACGCTCGGGTTCACGACTCTACCAATAAAAAGTACCGTGCCTGTTTGGATGTCCCTGATCAGGAAGATAAAGGGCCGGTCAATCTTCACTTCCAGAGGAGCAACCGGCATGGATGTAGCCCTCATAATCACTGCCGTCGCCGCCGCCGCCTCGGTCCCTGATTCATCGGTGGCTATGAACGCCTTGTGTATAACATCAGATATATACAGGTCCTTTTTGCCGGTCATGCCAGAAAAATCGGCGTCGCTGCTGAATGCTGCGGGCATGCCCATGCCTGAAAGGGTCTTCTTTAGCCCGAATTCAGAGTCGAATTTGAAGGTCGGCATGTTCAGTACAATCTGTTTGCCGCTCAAATTCTTAATAATGCTGTTTACCTGCGTTGCATCCACCGTTTTCTCAACTTCAGCAAACTTACCCGCATCGGGCACTACAATCAGCATGGATAGTTGCTGCCCGTCATACGGCAGTTCCACCGCCTGATAACCTTGTCCGCTCGCGTAGTTCAGATGTCCGACTTGGTGCATCATCGGGACTTTAACGTCGCTTCCATCCAGCAGGTGAAAGACATCTGGTTGTGTTGCGCTTTTATCGAATTGATTTGCCCACGCCGCATTGAAGTATATGGCGTTCGTCAGTACCAGCCTTGTCATGCTGTCTATAGCGCCCGGTGGGATCAGGTCTTTAATACGGGCCTCAGTCTGATCGCTAATCCACTTGTTTATCATTTGCCTGGAGTTCTCGGGGGAACTAATAAAATCCATTAATCTCAGTCCCGCTCCATAGTTCTCGGCAAGCAAATCGAGATACTGGGCCAGGAACTGGTAACCTTTTTGTCCCCATATTGCATTCACTATATTGAGTCTGAATCCTTTGCCGTCTTTTCCTTTGGCGCCCTGTCCCCGCGTGGCCAGCGTTTCGTCGAGACTGTTAAAGGCCGGGTCCAGACGCTCCTGCGGCAGTGTGTAATGGAGAGTATCAGCCATCTGCTGCGCGGTGGAATTGCGTGCGCCGGCACACGTCATAGCCAGCGCAAGCGAAATACTGTAGGGAGAAAAAAACATATTTCCGTCGCCGCCCTTCAGCGACTGGTAGAGGTTGAAAGCAAATATATTATTACCGTCAACAAGAGTCGTCATGTCCGACGGGCTGACCACCGGTGATGTCGCCCTTGGCTTATTTGACTGCACAACGTCAGCTGATACCGGTTGTCCGCACGCCGGCAATGCCGCCACCAGCATAATTGCCAGCCCCATCACATACCTGAATTTTAGTTTCATCATCTCGCCGCCTATTTCTTAATGCAATAGATATAACGTACCCCACATGTATTAGTTTAGCAGTTTGAAAACGGATAGGCCCATTCTAACTCTATCAAGGACCTGTATTGACACCAGGTGTACCCGCTGATAGAATCCGGCGGATATGACTGCCATACAAGTTGATGAAATCATTGCCAGGCTCAAATCCATGGGCAGCATGGACCCCAAGAACCTGAAGGGGATGGAGCGCTACGGCATCAATATCAGCCACACTCTCGGTGTCATATCCACGCCGGACATGATGAAGTTCGCCAGGGAGCTGGGCAAAAATCATGATCTCGCCCAGCAATTGTGGCAAACAGGCTTCCGCGAGGCGCGGATACTTGCATTTATGACCGATGATCCTGAGAAGGTCACCTCACAGCAAATGGACGCCTGGGTAAAGACTTTTGACTCGTGGGACATCTGCGACGGAACCTGCCTGCACCTTTTCAGCAAGTGCCGCATGGCCGCCGGTAAAGCTATTGAATGGTCATCCAGTGATGAAGAGTACATTAAACGCGCAGGTTTCGTGATGATTGCTTGCCTGTCTGTCGGCAAGCGGGAAATTAGCGACAATCAATTGGCCGGCTTCATACCGCTGATTGAGCGTGAAGCCGTCGATGAGCGTAACTACGTTAAGAAAGCCGTCAATTGGGCGCTTGCGCCAGATCGGGAAACGCAGCAATTATCTGAACAGGCTGGCCGTTGAGGCGTGTCTGCGGATCAGGTCAACGGATTCAAAAAGCGCCCGCTGGATTGCCGCAGATGCGTTGAGAGAGCTTAACAGCGAAAAGGTCAGGGAGAGGCTCAGCAAAAAAACCTCTTAGCAGGGTTTCTCGCCCCCGCAGCACGAACCGCCGCAACTGGAATCTTCGTGATCTTCGCCGCAGCTGCATCCGCCGCAGCCCTCCTGCCTGAGTGTCAGGGCAGGACCTTCCGGGGTTTCTTCAACTTCCATGGAAATCCCTTCAAGGTGAGAAGCGAAATGGTCTTCGATCACCAGTACGTTGGATCCCTCATACTCAATTACCGTATCCCCTTCCATCACATTGTCCATAACCAGGCCCAACTGGCCCTGCTCATTGGCCGTAAGTCTCAATACCGCTTTCGGGTCCTCTGCGTTCTCGGCAAGTATTTTCTTCAGTTCTTTCCTGGCGTCATCGGTAATTTCGATCATTATTTTCCTCCGCTTGTTTGAAAAGATGCAGCGAAAGCAGGAATGGCTAGGGGCCGGAAATTTGTTCCAAAATCGCTGGATGCCTTTCTCTATTTGGTATTAGTTAGAGTACGATCACCCAACACTTAAGCTGGTTTGGACCGGGCTAAAGGCTGCAATAACCACACATAAAACTAATCAAAGTATTATAAACAAAAATCGCGGCTCATGCATACCGCACAGGTTTAGCAACCGGTCTTTAAACGGATATAATTAATTATGGAGGTTGCCGATGAGTAGTAAGTTGAGGATTTCAGCAATTGCCTTATTCGTTCTTTCATTCATTGCCCTTGCAATGGGCATCGCATTCCTGTATGAGGCTTTCTCCAAACAAGCCTACCTTGTAGACGCCATGAGGCAGGAGAAAATATCGCTGTCGGACCTGGGAATCAAAAATGGACCGCCCGGTATTATTGATAACATGGAAAAAGCCCAGATCGCCGCAGATACTGTCAGGGGGCACCGGCATGCAATTGCCCCGTCATATGGGGACCTCATGGGCGGAGGAAAGTATGATCCCACCAATCCCACCCACCTGCTCTACGCACAGGCCATAAATATTGAAAACTACCTTTACCTGGCGGTGCTGGGATTCGGCGTAGTTCAAATAGCCATGGCGGCCGGTGGATTTATGATTATAGTAGCGATTGCGTTCGGTATAATCGGCCTCGTCATTCTCAAAATGAACAAAGCGTAAACAGCGCTCCTGCATATTCAATATCTGAGAGGTTAGTTATGAAAGTTAAGGTTGACCGTGACCTGTGCACGGGTATAGGCAACTGCGAAGCCGTAGCTCCTACGGTCTTTAAGGTCGACAAGACCAACAAGGTCGTCCTGCTCGATCCCGGGTCGGTTGACGAGCAAACGCTGATGGAAGCCGCCGAATCCTGCCCGGAAAACGCCATCATCATCGAAGATGACGATGGCAACCAGTTATACCCCTGACCTCAGCTTACGTCGCTTGCGGGTGCGTATCCTTTATCACAAAGATACAACGAACGATCCGACAAACAACACCGACAAGTAGAGCCAGCGGGAACTACAAACTGGCCGGTTGCCGAGTCCAGACATTCCATCGTTGGCACACAATAACTGCTGCCAGGTTACCAAGCAGTTGCAAATATCCGACCGAAACGCCCGCATATTTGGGCCCGTCATTTCGGCTGACATGGTGAGAATGCAACCGGAAATGCCGAAATCAGGAAAAAGCCCAGGACTACGCCGTTGATCATATTCGCCGTATAGCCCCGGATGAAAATCATGGCCGCGATGCAAATTGCTCCGACCGCCGTAGCCAGCATGACGAAAGGCTTCCGTCTCTTGATCTTGTCCGAAATCAGCGGTATTACGATGCAGCCGACCATGCCTGCGAAGATCAGGGCAGTTGATATGGTACTGCCGTCGGCCATTGGTATACCGTGAAGATCATGCAGTATTTTCTCCAGCCAGGTGGCAAGCCCATTGAAAGCCCCCAGCCCTACAAACGTTATAAACCCCAGCAGAAGAAAATTCCTGTTCTTGAGGATGACTCCCAAGCCCCCCCAGCTTGCCGTTGACATGATCGGCTTCCGGGCGCTCGCGACGGTGTTTGCGGCTGTGACCTGACCAGCAGCAAAAACACAATGACGCCAAGGATGCCGGCTATGCCGTAGATCCAAAGCATGGACCCGTAGCTAAGGCCTTCAACAAGCGCAGGCGTAGCGCCGAGAGCTATCATCATTCCTATAAAAAGCGCCAGTGTGCCAAGGCCGACCGCTGTACCTTCCTCCTTGGGAGAAAACCACACGGTAGCCAGCTTGGTTACTCCGTTCAATACGAACGGCTGCCCCAGGGAGATCCCTATCTGTGAGATGAGCAGATTCACAAATGAACCGGGAGCGGCCAATCTCAGCAGTGAAAAGACGCCCGTCAGGATGGCCCCAATCCCTACGCCCCATTTAAACCCGATTTTATCAATGATGATGCCGGCAGGAATGGTGAGAATAACCTGTATGAGAGGGAAATACCAGCGTGAGCCACTGAACATCGCTGGCAGGTATATGCAGCATCTCTTCGATATAGGTGTCGATAGCGGCAAAATTAAGCCAGTAAAGCTGTGTCAGCGCCGACACGTACATGTAGATGGCCAGGATAACCCACCTGTACCGGTACACCTTGTATTGTTGTTCCATTACGCGCCTCCCTTCTCAAATAATGTCGCCGTATTAGGAGCAAGATAGTTGCCGCCGGATTTACAACTGAGCTATTTTAACAAAGGCGAGTTATTATAATACTTTTCCAGGGTTATTCATAGAGGCCGTCCGGGTACGTAAATTCCGGGTCAATTCGCTATAAAAGGAAGCGGCGCCAGCCTATTTGCCTGCGGCAAAAAATTTATCCGCAAAACATATATAATTAGTGCCCGGATTAATCTTTCTTTGATATTTTTATGATAGACCTGCATCTGGCATTCATAATATTCATTATCGCCGTGGCCCTGGCTTTCGACTTTACCAACGGCATGCACGATGCCGCCAACTCCATCGCCACCATCGTCTCCACCAGGGTACTGCCCCCCCGGTTTGCGGTAATCTGGGCCGCCTTTTTCAATTTCGTCGCTTTTTTCTTTTCGGAACAGCCGTAGCAACGACAATCGGCAATGGTATGATCAACATCAGCACCGTTAACGAAACGGTGATTCTGGCCGCTCTTATCGGCGCCATAAGCTGGAATTTGATCACCTGGTATCTGGGACTGCCCAGCAGTTCATCACACGCCCTGATCGGAGGATATGCAGGAGCGGCCATAGTCAAGGGAGGTTTCGGTGTCATCATACCGGGTGGCTGGTACCCCACACTTATCTTCATCGTCCTGGCGCCTGCTATAGGACTGTTTCTGGGCTATGTATTGAAGGTCCTGACATCCTGGCTGCTGGTCAAACAGAGACCGGGACCTGTCAATAAATGGTCAAGGGTTTTGCAGCTCTTTTCGGCAGCCTTCTACAGCCTTGCGCACGGCGGCAACGATGCCCAAAAGACCATGGGCATTATAGCCAGCCTGCTCTTTACGAGCGGGTTTATAAGCGAGTTTCATATTCCCTTTTGGGTGGTTTTGCTCGCATACAGCGCTATTGCATTCGGGACTTTAACCGGAGGTTGGCGCATCGTCAAAACCATGGGGCAAAAAATCACCAGGTTAAGGCCAATCGATGGCTTCTGCGCCGAAACCGGGGGAGCCGTATCCATCTTCCTTGCCACGCACCTGGGCATTCCCGTCAGCACCACACATGTAATCACCGGGGCTGTATCAGGAGTCGGTTCTGCCAACAGGTGGACTGCCGTCCACTGGGGTGTGACGCTGCGGATCGTCTGGGCATGGCTCCTGACTATACCCGGGGCGGCAATTATTGCCGGCATCGCCTATTTTCTGCTAAGCCTGTTCATCCATTAAACGGCGCACATTTTTAGACGTGCAGGTTGAATACGGCAAACGCATAGGCTATAAAGAAAACGAACCCGATGCACAGCCCCCACCAGGGCATTTTCTGTTTGGCTATGAAATATAGCAAGATCAATGATACGACCGTGGTTGCTATTACACTCAAATAGGCATGAAGGTCAAGGACCCACTGGGTGGTAAATAATGCCAGCCCCGGGTAGAACGTGCAGTACAAAATCTTTCTCGCCCACCAGCGAACCGATGCTGAACGTATCCTTTCCCTTGAAACTCCATATAATGGCGCTGGCCGTTTCAGGTATGGCGGTGGCAGCGGGGACGATGATCACCGCCAGCCCCATAGTGCTTACACCAATTCCCGTGGCCAGCTTATCAACGGATGAGACCAGCGAATTGGAGCCGTAATAAAGGACGGCGGCAGCCACAGCCAGTTGAATTATGGCTACAATGATGCCGCTGTGCGGCGATTCCGGCAAGAACCTGTGAAAATAAGGCATGTCCGCTTCTTCAATCAGCTCCGCCATTCTCCTCTTGTGCATAAGCCATATATAGAAGAGAAAGCCGCCCATAAATACAATTCCGCACAGGTGTTTTATGAGGGGAGCCTGTATTAAAGCAGGCAGCAAAGCAAGGGGAAACAGGACCAATACGAAAATGTAAGGGATCATCAGCGTCCTATCAATCACGTAGCGTTAACGTGGTCCTTTGCTTCGTCAGGAACCCGATCAGGACTGCAATACCCACCAGCCCGTAAGAAAGGCTGGAGGCCATGAACGGCTGGCCGAAGATCGTGCCCAGGCCTATCGCTTCCCCTGATTTGCCGGCGTACGCAAATACCGCCACCAGGAAAACGATCATCTCTGGAAGGGAGGTGAACAGCGGCGATAAAATTGCGGATACAAAGGACCCGCCCAATTTCATGCGGAAGCCGATATACTCGATGGCATTAACGAATATGAGCGCAGATATCAGGACCAACGCGGCAGATATGCCGAGCGCCAGCGGGACTGGAATACTTTCCAATTACTTCTTCTTTCTCGATGCGTTTACTGAATTAATGCCCGATATTATACCAGACGCAACAAGCGTCACAAGTCCAGGCGGGTCCGTTCGGTATTAAAATGGTGAAGTCGCGAGCCTCATCTATGTATAATATGCATGCGCCTTTCACAGACTTGCTAAGGAAGGTAGATATGAAGAAAATCAGGACTGACCTGGACACGACGGTTGAAGCCTTTTACCTGAAGCATAAGGGCTTGACTGATAGTGTTGCCTCGAAAAGGCCGCGAGCCGGATGAATGGTCGTTGAAGGAAATAATGGGCCATCTGGTCAATTCATGCTCGAATAATCACCAGCGCTTTGTAGGGCTGCAGTTCGTCAACGAAATGGTCTTCCCTGAATATCAAAAATACCATCTCGAATGGATGAATGCAGAAAAATTCAATGAGATGAAATTTGACGACCTGTTCTTACTTTGGAAGCAATATAATATCCTGATTGGCCATTTAATCGAAAATATCCCATCGGATAAACTCGATAATTACCTTACAATGCCGGACGGAAAAGAGAATTCTTTGAGAAAACTGGTCGAAGGTTACGTCAGCCACCTTAAGAATCATCTGGACCAGTTTGAAAAAACACTCAAACTGGTCGGATAATAAGTGGCGGACGGGTGAATGACGCCATGCCTGCCGTAACTAATTGCAGGGAGGCAGATAAATGAATAAAGCTGATGAAGCGGTAGCCACCTTTAAAAAGGGCTTCAATTGTTCGCAGGCGGTATTGTCCGCCTTCAATAAGGAGTTGGGACTGGACGACCAGGCGGCGGCAAGGATCGCCTCCGGTTTTGGCGGCGGGATCGGCCACATGGCGGAGACTTGCGGAGCAGTGACAGGCGCCATCATGGTCATCGGCCTGAAGAAAGGGATGGCCGTGGACGGAAATACCTATAAATCAAACCAGCTTATATACGCGCTTGTTAACGACCTTGTAAAAGAGTTCAGTCAGCGCAACAAATCGATTAAGTGCCATGATCTGCTTGGCCTTGATTTCAATGACGAGGAAGCGTACCGTGAAGCCCGCAAAAAGGGCGTCTTCTACACTGTTTGCCCCAAATTCGTCCATGACGCAGTCGAGATTGCGGAGAGTATGGTCAAATAGCGCATATGCCAGGACACTCGTGATGTCCGGGTGCTACTTCTGAACACGCCTGATCATTTTCATAGTTTCGCGCATAAAAGCAGGTAAATCAGCCGGCCAGCGCGGCGACACCAGGTTGCCGTCTACCACCACTTCCTTGTCAATGTAGTGGGCGCCTCATGTCTTCAAAATGGTTCGCAGTGAGAATAATTACCCGGAACTTTGGGGCCTTTGCAATGAGCTTCTCTTTTCCCACACGCATCTTCTTCCTCCTTAACCACAGCGCTTACTGGCGGTTATGCGCAAATACTAGCCGGAATTTGTCAGTCAGTCAAAGGGTTTTTATATCAACTTCCGGGTAATCAGCGGTATTCATTTTTTAACCGGTAAATTATCCCTGGTGCTTATCCTGTCTTTCCCATTTTTCAAGAATAGCTTTAGCTACCCACATTGCTATCGAGGTCCCTTCAAGAGTAGCCGCACTTTTCGCTACTCTCCATGCGAATACAGGCAGGTTTTGATATGGATGTCTGTCGTTTGGTTAGACTCCAGCATATCGATGTTAACCATTTTGCCCTCCTTTACGGGCCCACGTGTTCGTATTTGCGGTGCGTGGACATTTCCGTGTTCGTTATGTTAAGCATAGCAATAATTAATATTACACGCCAATTGTTAAGTTCCCGTTAACATTTGGCGCTTCCTGAAGAGCTAGCCTCAAGTGGAGTTAATGCTAATGGGGAGAAACGCCTGAAGGATTAAGAACTTCGACAATTGACTATGTGTCGGCAGGCTGGCGTGGGTAAGTAAGGTGATAAAAAGTGAGGAGACATCCGGTAGGCCGCAAAGAGACTAAGAAGCCTGATGCATCGTTATATGGCGATATGTTTATCAATCCCACACGTATGATTATTCCATCCCATTCAATATCTAATCGACTAGATTGTTAGACTTACGTATATAAATTTCCAAAAGTTGCACCTTGACAATCTATGTCAACTGGTGGATAGTATAGCCGATTTTATCTAAGGAAGAAGTACGTGTTCGGAGGTTGAGATGTTTGAACCTTTTGTTCCGCTTGTATTGCCTCCTGGTATTGACGCAATGGGAATAGCCAAGGTCAACCTGCGAGGTATTCTAGATAGTTATCATGGTGACTGGGATTTTTGATTGAACCAGTGCAAAACGCAATTGATGCTTTGGATACCAGCTTTAGCAGTTTGAAAAACAATAGCGATAAAAGCGAGATAGAAATAGTCATTAATCAGAAGGCTGGCACTGTCCGCGTTTCTGATAATGGGGTCGGCATGCACCCTGATCAAGCAAAGCTGTCGTTGTATCCCGGTTTTAGTGATAAGCCCTATTCTCCTAGTGCCGCAAAAGGAGCCTCAGAGGACATAAAGGTGTTGGCTTAACATTCCTGGCTTTTGGCTTCAATTTATTAAGATGTTGCAGTAAAAAGGGTGACCGGTTCTTTTCTGGAGAGATGTCAGGTGGTAGGCTCTGGGTCGATAGTGAAGAAAATACTGAACCGCCACGGGTTACGCCTTCTGACTATTATCCTGAGTTCTTAGAAGGATGCCCTTCTGGAACCAGTGTCGAGTTGCTGGTAGGCTCTGACTTCTTTCAGCGGATGAGTGTTGGCTGGCTTGGATGGCATTTTGTCATCAGGTGTCTGACAGCCGCTGGGTATTGTGATATTAATGAGTTGCTGCCGTGGAACAAAAGCGCGATTCTTACATTTAGGCTAATCGACCTAAATGGTGTTAAGGTACAACCTCCGGACGGTTATAAAGACCAGTTACCACTAAAATATTTCTACCCCTATAATGTATTAAAAAGCTGCAATCTGCATGAGTATTTTTCTAAGTATCCAGGTAAACAGAACCTCCAAAGTCAGAAAAGAGTAAATATGAGGCTCTATTTATCAAATGTGACACAGACAAAATAGAATCAATCCTTTTCGACAATGGGAAAATCGATGATAAGCACAGTGCAAGGTACATGCATTATCTGTTCATGAAGTTCGATCTTCCTTTTATATATGCCATGTTCACACATTCACAGCGAGTATGGAAAGAGAGACTAGATCAAGAGTATTCTAGTGACAAAAGGCGCAGGTTCTGGCGACCCGGAATTCAAATAGTTACGCAGCAGATGCCAACAGGTCAAATTCAAGAAGTCTCGCTTCCATTCAGGGCAGGATACCGCTAATCGATTCTTCATGTTAGTCGAATTACCGGATGCAAAGCCTGATTATGGACGAAAAGGATTTAAGGCAGATGTTAATGCTTACGTTCAATTTGTTGCTTCACAGCTGATACTAGAATACTTCATGCGAAATAGAGTATTGCTAAGACCAACTTCAATCGCACACGGACCTGAACTGGAGTGGGATGCGGAAGCAGCAGCCGATCAAAGGACAATTCAAGCACAGGCTTTGCCCGATTTAGGGGTTAACGAGCTATATTTCAAGAAGGAACCGCAATATGAAAATGATGTCATCGCATTGTTCTCGGAAATGATTGCACGTGATTACATTAGAGGTTTTGAGATTCTTTCTGTCTCATCAGGCGCACAGTATGATGGTGTGGTAAACTACAGATTCACGAAAAACCCCGAGAGGCTAATCTATAACGCTTCTAATAATCCTTTAGGCATACCTAAAGCACATCTTGCAAATGCCGACCTTTTGGGAAAGAATTTAGAATTCAAAAAATCCTTGATTTCACTGATAAATGAGTTTGATGAAGGAAGTAAAAGTTCACAAAAAGTAAGGTTCGCAGTAACCTGGGATGAAGGTGACGTTGCTGGTTCTGGATTTGAAATTATTAATCTTATGGAAAATGATAACCATGAGTTAAGACAATTTCACGGTCAGACTCACCAACTAGTACTTGAGCCCGCAGCAATTCCTGTCATAATATTGAAGTATGTAATTAAGCAGTATTCTGGCAAATAATTATTGGATTGTGGAGAGCCTAAGGCTTGTCCAGAGTGGAAGTTGCCCTACTGGAATAAACCAAAATGGAAGGAAGCTAGAAATGGATGGAACCCGACGAAAAAGAACAGGAAGTTCTTGAAGAATATCTCCAAGAATACAACAGTTTTCACTGGATAGACTTTACAGACCCCCATATAAACGAACCAAACTCCAACGAAATATAAATTTGGTTTCGAACATAGTTGACGCTGTCCACGGAGGATTTTCCATGGCTTTGGGTCGTATGTCCATAGGTATGCACGAAGCACTTACTTTGACCCTATCAGATAGTGACTACAATGAAGAAACTAGTAAAATAATTGAATCAAGGGTGATATGTACATTAAATGAAGCTATAGGCAACATTGTCAGCAAGACTATGCCTGCTAGAGAGATACGGCCTATTCTTCCCGTCCAAAGACGGAGAATTTAATATGTTGTTGTTTGGATTTACTAAATGCACAAGGCGATTTTGTATCGGGTAATACGTGAGTCAACATTAATTCTGGAAGAAAGGTTGCGCAGCGCCGTACCCTACGACAAAATATGCGAATTGATACCAATGTCCAAAGACCAGATTGGAGAAAACCTTCGCCAACAAACTACTGTCATCCACTAATCCCACAATCGTGATAAGTGATAAACCGCATGGAACGTCTTGCGTTTCACAAAATGGTTGTGGGCGTTAATTGGCTGATTTGAGGAATCCGTCACACCATACTTTGGACGATAAAACGCAATGGTCTCTTGCTTGGTCAGTTGTAAAGGTCAATCACAGTCTTTTAATTGTACTTAATAACAGTTATGTCCCCGATGGATTAAAGGCAGATTCAGCAGAAGCAGATGCAAAATGAGAATGTTAGTGGA
>CAWHDI010000046.1:0-20143 GCA_963827985.1 uncultured Chloroflexia bacterium
AACTGAAGCCAGCAATATCAGCGAACTCTTCCTGTGAGTATCCTCTCTGTTTCCGGGCTTTTCTTATATTGTCGCCAATCTTCAGCAGATATTTTCTATCCTTGGCGCTCCTGTTGGTCCCATGTTGCTTTGGCATCACTTAGTGATTGTGATACCATGTCACTCATACCACAACCCGATATAAGTGACATTCCTTGGCATCATGAGGACATGTATTCTGGAGAAAGCTGGGAGGTTAAGCAATGGAAAACCCTTCTATCCCCAAGAGCAAATGGGATGGGCAACTACCACCACACATAGCTAAGAATGTAGAAATTTGGTGGGAGCTGTTCCCTCGTATTAAGCCTATTTTGCCACCCAAAATTTTCAGCCTTTTTGGTGGAGCGAAAGAGTCTCCTTCTCGTGAGACCATAGGCAAGGTTGTCATGGTAGCTGACTTAAAAAAATTTGAGCTATGTCAGGGTGCTCGATGAGCTAGTCTGTTAAATGACTGGGGTTGCTTTTGCACTTTAAGGGAAGATAGAAAGGCAGTGCAATGGATTATATGGCAGGAACCGTAAGAGCCGAGTTCCGCCAAATCTTATGTTCGATGTACCTTGGGGTTTGTTTGCAACAGTGAGTTTAAGATTTACATTTCAGGTAGACAAATCGCTAAATCTCAGTGAAATGGAACGGCACAAGCATGATGATGCTTTCCGTCAGGGAGGTAAAGAAACGGGTGTCCCTGTTGATGAAAGTTCTGAATGCATAGTAAATATTTCCAAATTCCAACATGGTTCTTGGGAAAATGGTTTGGACATCGCTTTCAAAGCGGCCATATGGCTCACCTCAAATCACGAAGAAGCTCTTGCTAATATCTGGAAGATAAACAAAGAGCAAGCCGTAGCGTGGGGAATGATAAAGCGAAGAGAGCAATGAAACGATACCTCATACTGATTCTAGTGATGTTGGTGCTGGCTTTGCCTCTTAGCGGTTGCTGGGCAACTGAGACTACGAAGCCTGTACCCACAAAGACAGATGTGCCAACACTGACTCAGGATGAGGTATGTGCTCTGGTCTACAATTATTTGGAGGCCAAAGCTACGTCAATGTCGGCAAGTGCTGTACGCCAGCAGCTATTTACTCTTATAGGTGAAGCTAGACCATATTTTACTGCTACTTATCTCGGCAACGGCAAGTGGCAAGTTTCAGCACTAGGCTATGGGCTAAAAGACAAAGATTGGTTTTTTTATTACAGTGGCGGACTATGGTACCTTTACGAAGTCTCAAGAACAATTGAACCTGCGAATGACCAAGCCACGGCATTATTGCTCTACATTCATCGGTATACAACACCCCAGGCAACTACTCAACAAGAGCCCGAAGATCAACCATCAGCTCCACCACTGTCTCAGCCATCAAATTCATCACAGTCCATTCAACGCCAAGGCTACTCGCAACTGGCCGAGATGTATCAAAATCAGGCTAAGAGTGATTTAAACACGGCAAACAGTTGGCTTACTTCAGCAAACTCCATGTCGCTGCTGAGTAAAGCAACTACACAGGCGAGTCAGCGAGACATGTATATGAGTTTCTATCAATCGGACATGGAAAATTATCAACGCTATATGCAGCAGTATTATAGTGACCAGCAGATGACAAACGAATACATGCTAGATGCACAGCGTGAGCCGTAGGTGTAAGCGTTACCAAGGGCTTTGTTTGTTGCCTTTTTGCAAGAAATTGCACTCGCTCGTACCTGAAAGACGCAGACCTTGCATTGTGAGATAATTATTAAATAATATGATGCGGTTCAAAGGCAAGATTAAACTCAATAAACTACCGGTAATTACAGATCAACTAAACACGAAAATTATACTTTTCTTAGGCTATCTCATTACTTATCTGCTGGAAATTTCTGGGCCGCTATTCATCGACGATAAGCTGACTACGCGTTTCCTGTATGGAGCAAGAACATACAGCTTCGGATTTCTTACACTCCCAATCATTGTCGCTTTAATAATAACAGAGTGGTGCCTATTGAGATGGGCCAAGCGCACTGCTGACTTGTATTGGAGTCTGATCCCGTTCAGTGTTGCTTTTGTGCTGACATTACCTCTATTCCTTCCAGAATTCCCACACTCCAACATGCTTTTTCCTTACATTTATGGTCTTTTGATTTCCCTAGTCACGATTTCTATCAAGTCTCATTTGGAGAATCTAGAACTTGATCGATTGTTATCGCAATCAACTACTGATAGTCAAATTGCCTATCTAAAGGAAGCATTGGCTCTGGTTAAGCAGATTTTGGCTGGTTTAGTCTTAGGTGGCGTTGGTTTTATCGCAGCGTTTTATCCATCATTAATAAGCAATGTAAGTAATTCACTTGTTTCTGATAAGGGTCAAGCGCAGTTGGTTCTTTTGAATACGGGCATCCAATATGCTTGGTTTGGTATTTATTATGCGATTGGCCCAATAAATGTTTCATTTAGAATGGCTGTGCAATTGCTGTCGCAAATGAAACAAATAGCACAACCAGAAATATCTAACCTGCCCCCCGGAAACGATACTAAGTAAAATATCGTAAAAAGGGCCTTAATGCCAAAGAAATGGTATTACCCGTAGATAAAAGAGAGGTTGCTGTAAATAATTATTAGCAGATTATTAGCGATTTTGACCTATGTCCACTTACTGCAAGGCTTATGATGGTGATTTTAGCTTTGAAATTGGTACCCCTGGTGCGATTTGAACGCACGACACGCGGTTTAGGAAACCGCTGCTCTATCCTCTGAGCTACAGGGGCCCGTAATCTGAACTAAGGACGCAACCGTCTGATCAGGAAGCCCTCGGGTGTCATGTAGCCCCTGGCGTCATCCTCGTCAGCAGGCGGCTTGTCAGCTTCACGCTTGGAAACTTCTTTGGCGCCTGTCGGCAGTTCGGCTTTGGCCTTGGGCTTTTCACTATCTTTAGCAACCAGGACGCCTTGAGGGGTCCTGACAGGTTCTTTCTTTGGTTCTTCAGCTACCGGTTTGACAGGGAGGGGAGGTCTTGCAGTGGGCGCCTTTTCTTCACCCTTAATTTCCGCCTTGGGCAGCGCCTTGGGTTCCTTTCCCACTCTTCCAGCCAATCCATATCCGCGAAGCATTTTTTCGGTCGCTTCATCCCTGTCATCCGAATCTTCCCTGAAGGCACTGGGGACCCTGCCTTTACGCATATCGGTCAGGGTTGCCTCGAGGTCTTTGATCAGGTCAGTCAGCTCAATTGAATCTACTTCCTCTTCTTCGGAGGCCCAATTTTCGATCTCAGTGGCATAATGCTGCAATTTGAAGCTGTGCTGCTCCAATTGCTTTATCCACTCGCCAAGTTCTTTGGACGCAGTTTGTATTTCCGGGATTTCCATCTCGAGCAGGTTCTTTATTATGTTTTGCACTACGCTTTTACGCGGCTTGGCAGCCATATTATTACCTCTCTAGACATGCTCCGATAATCATACTCAATTCCAAGAAATTATATCAACGCCCCTGTGTCAATGCAATTTGCCCGTACGTATTATTTAACTTTCCGGACAAATACGTGGTATTTGCCGTCGTCTTTCTCTATGCCCAGCAACTCATTCCCGGTCATCTTTGCCCAGTTGGGCATATCCTGTTGTATCCCGGCATCATCAGCAACGATCTCCAATACCTGGCCAACCCGCATCTGTTTAATCTGTTTTGCCGTATTTACAATCGGCATGGGACAATATAAACCAACGCAATCAACAGTCACATCCGCTTTCATATCCCGCTCCTATATAAACAGGTTAATTTTGCTTTCAGCTGCTTCAGCCACGTAGGTGGCCACGCCAACGAAGCTATCGACCTCAGGTATAAATGCATCTTTGTCAATGCCCATCAATCCGCAACTCGTAGTACAGGCCAGAAACTTGACTCCAAGGTCCCTGGCGATCTGCATTAGCTCGTCTACCTGCGGAAACTTGATGTCCTTCATCAGCATCTGCATCATGGACTTACCCATGCCCATCATATGAAATTTTGACATAGGCAGTCTCTTTGCTCCACCACGATTCATGAAATTCAGCATATTACGCATGATGCCTTTGCTTTTGATGGCGCCTTCGTTCTTTTTGATTACATTCAGTCCCCAGAAGGTGAAAAAGATGGTAACATCCATACCGGCAGAGGCCCCGCCTATAGCTATATTGAAGGCCGCCAGGGCCTTATCCATTTCCCCGGAAAACAAGACCAGGGTCATCTTCTCTTTGTCAGCCATCGTACCTCGCCTCCCTAGCCAAGCGGCTTCCCGCAGCTTGTGCACACTATAGCTTTAGCTTCAAGGATGATGGCGCCGCAACTCGGACAGCGTCCGAAACTCTTCTTGCAGACCTCGCAGAACGGCGATTCCGCCACCACCAGCTCGACATCGCAGTAAGGACAGACACATCGGCAAATCAACGGTTGATGTTCATGTTCATGTTTCTGTTTACGTTTCGCAGGCATGTTCATCCTCCTCAGGTTCTACCTCATCGGTCAAACCTGGAACATCTATTTTATTTTTAATGTAATAGTCCTTTATGGCCTTCCTTAACGCCTGGGCGCCAAGGTTAGAACAGTGAAACTTGTTCTTGGGCAGCCCCTCCAGCTCCTTAGCAACCATAGTAGGAGTGACCTTCAGCGCTTCTTCAAGCGTCTTCCCCAAAACCATATCGCTGACCATGCTTGACACCGCAATCGCAGCGCCACAGCCAAAGGTCTTATATTTAACGTCCTCCAGCTTGTCATCTTTTACTTTTATGTAAAATGTCATCATGTCACCGCAGACCGGGTTGCCGATCTCACCTACCCCATCCGCATCGGGTATCTCCCCCACGTTATGCGGATTCATAAAATGCTGCATCACTTTTTCGCTATAAACAGGCATAATAATCACCCCTTCTGTTCTTTCATGTATTTGGAATATAGAGGAGACATCTGCCTCAAGCGGTCTACCACCTGCGGCAAAACCTCCACCACATAATCTATATCTTCTTCAGTCGTATCCAACCCCAGCGTAAACAAGGTGGAACCCTGAGCTATCTCATGAGAAATACCCATGGCCACCAAAACATGCGAAGTTTTGAGAGCACGCGATGTACAGGCTGACCCGCTGGCCGCCGCTATCCCGCGGCTATCCAGCAGCATCAATATTCCCTCGCCCTCAATAAACCTCAGGCAGAAGCTGGCATACCCGGGCAGTCGCTGCACGGGATGACCTGTCACTATTGAGTGCTCTATCTTGCCAAGGACACCTTCAATAAGCTGGTCCCGCAACCGTGAAAATGTCTGCACTTTAACCGGCAGGTTCTTTTTGGCAATTTCAGCGGCTTTCCCAAGTCCCACGATGGCCGGTACATCCTCGGTCCCCGGCCTTCTGCCGCCCTCCTGGATGCCGCCATCCATCAGGGGCAGTATGCGTACGCCCCGCTTTACCCACAAAGCAGCGCCGCCGCGGGGTCCGTTAAACTGGTTTCCCGCCAGGCTGAGAGCATGCACGCCCAGTTCCTTCACATTAACAGGGACATTTCCGGTGCCGGCCACTGCATCAGTATGAAATACCGGGCCGTTCTTCGGCAGTTTCTCTGCGATTTTGGCTATCGGCTGAATGGTACCAACTTCACCATTAGCATGCATTATTGAAATCAGCACCGTATCAGGCTTTACGCTGCGCACCACCTCATCCGGATCAACCATGCCATAGCCATCCACGGGAACCAGCGTCACTTCGAAACCTTCCTTCTCAAGCGTGCGCGCGGTATTCATCACCGAGAAGTGCTCGATGCTCGAAATAATGATGTGTTTCCCTTTATCCGCCCTGGCACGCGCCAATCCCCTGAGCGCCATGTTGTTGGATTCGGTCCCGCAGGAAGTAAATATTATCTCCTCCGGAGCACCGCCTATTAGATCAGCTACCTTTCCCCTCGCTTCTTCAACCGCCTCCCTCGCTCCGTCGCCCCACGAGTGCAAAGACTGGGGGTTGCCAAATACTTCGCCGAGAAACGGCATCATCGCTTCACGAACTTCGGGGAGGAGCGGCATGGCCGCAACATTGTCCAAATATACTTTTCTCATCTTTCACCACTACCAGAAATAATAAGTAATTATCCCTACCAGATAAGTAACATAAATCACATTTTAAATCAACCTGCGCTGCACTTGTCCATTATTGAATTTTTATTACTTCGCCCAACCCGCGTCCCAAATCAGACAGCCAGCATCTTATCAACCGCGGATTTTGCCCTTATGCGTATATCCTCCGGCACCTTCACCTCGGGTTTCATATCCTCCAACGCCCAAAGAATCTTCTCCAGCGTGATTTTCTTCATATTCGGACATATGGCTTTATCCGATGCCGGCACAAATGTCTTACCCGGATTCTCTTTCCTCATCCTGTGTAATATTCCAATCTCCGTTGCGATAATGAACGTGCTTGCCGCAGACTGACCTGACAAACCGCAGCATGCCGCCGGTGCTCAGCACTTCATCCGCTACAGCGGTAACCTCCGGGCGGCACTCCGGGTGCGCCAGGACCAGCGCCCCGGGATATTTTTCTTTCTTTTTAAGAATATCTTCCGGTTGAATGCGTACGTGCGTCGGGCAGAACCCCGGCCACAGGATCATTGGCCGGCATACTTTGTTAGCAACGAAATTTCCCAGGTATTGGTCCGGAACAAATATTATTTCGCCTTCACCGACAGAGCGAACGACCTCAACAGCATTGGCCGAAGTGCAGCAAATCTCAGATTCGGCTTTGACCGCCGCAGATGAGTTAACATAGCAGACCACGTGGGCGCCCGGGATTTCCTGCTTCTTTTTAACCAGATCTTCAGCCGTTATCATATTGGCCATGGGGCAGCCGGCATCAGCATCCGGCAGAAGCACCACCTTATCAGGAGATAGAATCGATGCCGTCTCGGCCATAAAATGGACACCGCAAAACACGATTGTACCGGCCTCCGTCTTGGCTGCCTTGCGGCTGAGCTCCAGGGAATCGCCCACAAAGTCGCCGATGTCCTGCACTTCCGGCCGCTGATAATTGTGCGCCAGAATCACAGCATTGCGCTTCTTCTTCAGCTGCAATATCTTGTCAATTAATTCTTTATCGTCAGTATCTTTGACCATTTGTACGCCACGCTAGACAACCCTGTGATTATTTCTGCCCGCGAACTTTTCTATATTTTGCGGCGATCTGTTTCGCAATTTTTACAACATCCACTGCATCAGCCCCCAACGCGAAAAACAAAGGCTCCTTGCCCCACCCATCTCCTTCATAAAACAGGTCGGGCACCGCGCCGTTCTGCTTTACCAGATACTTCATCTTCCACGGAATAGACATGCCATCCACTTCAGCGGCTTCCCCTGGTTCTTTGGTCCGGTCAATCCAGCCGAACTTCAATTTGTTTTCCCTGGCATATTCCTTTACCACAGGGATAATACTCTTGTCGCACTTGAAATTAATACCGGCATTTACGTTCTTGTTGTGCCGGCGCGCCTCGATGACCATCCTGGCCATATGGTCAGATGCGCCCCACCTGGGCAGGCCGGAGGCATGAGGATAGCCGTTGACAACGGTTATTCTGCCATCGATGGCGGCTACTTCCTTACCGTCCTTTGCGCCGGGCAGGGCGTAGACGATATTGACCCTGACTTCAGGCATCAGGTAAGCGAAATCTTTGCACGACTGCAAATTGCCAACAGCCTGCGCAACATTCCCAAGGATACTCTCAGCAAGTGCTTTTTTATTCACAGCTATATCTCCGCAGCGCAAAAAAGGCGCATTCAGATGGAATGCGTGATGAAATAATAAGGGACATTTGTATGGAATTATAATACAAATGGCCGATAAACAGCCAGCTTCAGCCTGCCAATATTTCCCCGTCCTTCAATCTGACCACCCTGTGGGCCGGTGAAGCCAGCTCCATATTATGAGTAACAACGATGAGGGAAAGACCCTCATATTTCTGAGCCGTAGCTGAATCAAGGTTCACCGGTCGGCTATCGGCCATCAGGATTCTAGGTTCGCTGCCATTAGCGTAATCGGGCAAACAAATTTGAATTAGTAGTAAGCTAATTTTATTAGTGATACAATAGCGCAAACTCGTATTTTGGATGGAGTGCATTATGGACGGCAAGAAATATATTCTTTCCATCGACCAGGGCACAACCGGCAGTGGTGCTATAGTGTTCAATTCCGAAGGCAAACCCATCGCAGATGCAGATAAAGAGACCACACAGATATATCCCCAGCCAGGCTGGGTGGAGCACAACCCCGATGAGATCTTCAAGACATCGCTGGAAGTTGCAGCTCTCGTCCATTCAAAAGGCGGGCATCCGGGCCTCCAGACATCGCCGGTATTGG
This sequence comes from uncultured Chloroflexia bacterium, assembly GCA_963827985.1. Taxonomy (GTDB): domain Bacteria; phylum Chloroflexota; class Dehalococcoidia; order GIF9; family UBA5629; genus JAFGLP01. The sequence goes on from CAWHDI010000046.1 coordinate 8,374, forward strand.
CATCACAAACCAGAGAGAGACCACCATTGTGTGGGACAGGAAAACCGGCAAGCCTGTCTTCAACGCCATTGTCTGGCAGTGCCGGCGGACCGCCGAAATTGTCGAACAATTGAAAAACAGGGGACTGGAGCAGACAATACGCAATAAGACCGGACTGATACCGGACGCCTATTTTTCCGCTACTAAAATCCGCTGGATACTCGATCATATCAAAGACGGGCAAAAACGCGCAGAAAACGGCGAACTGCTATTCGGGACCGTGGACACCTGGCTGGCATGGAAGTTGAGCGGGGGGAAGGCACACGTCACCGACTACAGCAACGCCTCCCGCACCATGCTATACAATATCAATACCCTCCAATGGGACAAGGACATAATGGCTGACTTGAACCTTCCCGCCGTAATGCTGCCCACGGTGATTCCGTCAAGCAAAATTTATGGTGAGACCGCAAGCGACATATTCGACGGCGCACGCATACCGCTGTGCTCGATAGCAGGAGACCAGCAGGCAGCGCTGTTCGGACAGGCCTGTTACAAGCCGGGAATGTCCAAGAATACTTACGGCACAGGCTCCTTCATCCTGATGAACAGCGGAGAAAAACCGATAATATCGCAACGCGGGCTGTTGACGAGCCTGGCATGGGGCCTGGACAAAAGGGTTTATTACGCGCTCGAGGGAAGCATTTTCATCACGGGCGCTGCCATTCAATGGCTGCGTGATGGCCTGAAAATAATTGACACCGCATCGGAAAGCGAGGGCCTGGCCCGGTCTGTAGACGATAACGGCGGCGTGTATTTCGTGCCGGCATTCGTCGGACTGGGAGCGCCTTACTGGGACATGTACGCACGAGGCACCATAATAGGAGTGACGCGCGGCACTACCAGGGGACACATTGCCAGGGCCACCCTGGAAGCGATAGCCTTCCAGGTGAGAGATGTGGTGGACACAATGAGATCGGAAACGGGGATCGGCATACCGGTCTTGAGAGTCGACGGCGGCGGTACTGCCAACTCGTTCCTCATGCAATTCCAGGCTGACGTTATGAACATACCCATCCAACTCGCCGCGATACCGGAGACAACGGCACTGGGTGTAGCCTACCTTGCAGGTCTGGCTACGGGACTATGGAAGAACACCGACGAGATCGGCGCCAAATGGCGATCACAGAAAACTTTCGAACCGAATATGTCAGCCGATCAGCGTGAAAATCTATATTCAAATTGGAAACGGGCTGTTGAAAGGTCCAGGGGATGGGCAATAAGTTAGGCGGAGATGACAATATGAAGAGAGATTTTGAGGCGATTTCGAGCAAGACATATGATGTCATAGTAATCGGCGGCGGAATAGTAGGGGCCGGTATTGCCAGGGACCTTACCCTCCGCGGGCTGGATACCCTGCTGGTGGAAAAAGAAGATTTCGGATCAGGTACGACTTCCCGGTCCACCAGGCTTATACACGGCGGCCTGCGCTACATGGCGCAGCTTCAATTCGGACTGGTCAGGCAGGACCTGAGCGAACGCGAAGTGCTGCTGCGCATTGCCCCCCACCTGGTCCACCCGCTTCCTTTTCTAATTCCGATCCACGGCACGTTCCTGAACATAGAAATGGCCCTCGGCGTAACCCTGTATGATGTTTTATCTTTTGACAAGACACTGCCCAACCACAGCTATTACGGCAAAAATAAAACGATGGAGCTTGAACCAGGGCTAAAAGTACCGAACCTGCAGGGTTCCTATCTGTATTATGACTGCAAGATACCCCTCACGGAGCGGTTGAATTTTGAGACAGCACTCTCTGCCTGCGAAAGCGGAGCAACCGTTGTCAATCATGCCAGGGTCACAAAAGTCATCAAGGAAGGCAATCGTATAACGGGAGTTGAAGTCAAGGACGAGATAGGAGGAGGAGTTCTGCAGGCAAAAGGCAAAATGATTGTCAACGCAGCCGGACACTGGGTGGATATCGTGAAAGACATGATATTCGGGAGCAAGCCGGCTTACCTTCGCAGGACGAAGGGCGTTCACATAGTCATCCCGCAGGTTTCAAAGCACGCGCTGGTGCTGTTTTCACCCATTGACGGACGTTTGTTTTTTGTGATCCCCTGGGAAGGGTACTCACTGGTGGGCACGACAGATACGGACTACACGGAAAACCTGGATGCCGTCTATGCCACCAGGGAAGATGTCGATTACGTACTGGAAGGACTGCACCTGGCATATCCCGATGTAAAGGCTGACGATATTTATTATACATATGCCGGATCTGAGGTCTCTGGCGCTAAAACCCGGAAAATCGGCTTCAAATACCTCACGAAGCCACGAATTAATAGACCACAGCAAGAGGGACCAGATCGACGGTCTTGTGTCCGTGCTGGGAGGAAAGATCACAGCTTACCGGGCAGTGGCAAGAGACGCGGCTGACTATGGTATGCCGCAAGATGGGAGTCAAAACACCCTGCACGACCGGATCGAAACAACTTCCCGGCGCCCCTGAGCTCGGCAAAGAAGAAATAAATTGGCTGGTGGAACATGATTGTGTTTCGGAGGACATCGTTAATAACCTCTCCCTCCTTTATGGTTCACGTGCGAGGGAAGTTCTCGCCCTTGCCAATGCTGACAATACCGGCAGGCAATTGATCAGCCCGGGCGGCCCTGACATCATTGCCCAGATATGGCATGCGGTCAAGAACGAAAGCTGCATGGCTGTTGATGATTTTATGCTAAGGCGCAGCATTGTAGGGTTCAGAAAAGACCAGGGCATGGACGCGGTTGCCGTGGTAGCCCGTGAAATGAAAAATATTCTCGGTTGGAACAGCGAAGAAGAAACCCGCCAGGTGGAAGCTTACAAGTCCGTAGCGGCGCTGGGACAGCGGTTCAGGAACCATTGAGGCGCTTGCTCAATACACAATCTACATGCCACAGTAGTGGGGGTGAAGATAGATGAGCAAGAACATCGGCCAGCTCCTGGATGGGAACGTATGGCAATACGGGGAATACAAGCAGCTCATTTATCTTGAGAACAACCACGAGCGATCATTTAGCAATAAACATATCCTTGGCCAGGCGCGAGCCGTGGCGACCGGCCTTAGAATAAAAGCGGTGAAGAAGGGGGACATCGTTGCTTCCCTTTTGAGCAACATCCCTGAAATACCGGAGATTATCAACGGCGTGCACCGGATGGGGGGCGTATATTTGCCCATAGTGTTTATGCTGACGGCGCCAGAGATCAGGTATATTTTCGAAGACTCACGCTGCAAGGTAATCATCACTGAAGATAAACTGCTGGCTAAAGTGCTGGAAGCTGCTGAAGGGGTCAAGACACTCCAAACCGTAATCCTGATTGGCGAATCTAAAGTAAAAGATGTTGTCTCTTATAATGAGCTGTTAAAAGTCAGTGATGAGCGGGGAAACGTCATAGATGTTGACGAAGACGATCTCGCCATTCTCATGTATACGTCCGGGACAACGGGCTATCCAAAAGGAGTGATGCTCACACATCAGAATATGTTCAGCCAGATAAAGGCCGGAGTTTCCGTTTGGGGCATGGATAAAGGAGAGACCCTGCTGACTACAGTCCCCATGAACACTATCTACGGAGTGATCAGTTGCCTGGAAGGATACCTTGAGGGATTTACCAATATATTGATGGCCCCGTTCGATCCTCGTAAGGTGCTTGATACCGTGAGAAAGTACAGGGTAAGCGTGCTTCCGGTCGTACCAACCATGCTGAATTTCATGCTGGTCGTGTGGAATCCTGCATTTGATGACTTATCCTCCCTGGATCTGTTGATTTGCTCAGGGGCTCCCCTGCCGATGGATACTCTGCAGAAGGCGCAGAAAACCTTTGGAGTAGAAATTACGCAAGGTTACGGCTGCACCGAGCTTGGAGGATCAATATCACGGCAGAGACGTGACTGGCCGCACAAACCTGGCAGCACGGGATTCCCGATTCCGGGCCTGGCAGTCAAGATTATCGACGACAACGGTAACGAGGTCCCGAGAGGAACGGATGGCCAGATCATATGCAAAGGGCCGATGGTCACGAAGGGATATCTGAATAAACCGAGGGAAACAGCCGATGCACTCAAGGGTGGCTGGTTCCACACCGGCGACATCGGCAAATTCGACGCAGACGGGGAACTATATGTTACGGGACGCAAAAAGGACATAATAATCAAAGGCGGCGAAAATATAGATCCGGGCATTTCGGAGAATTGGCTCTATAAGCATCCCGCAGTTATGGATGCGGCAGTATTCGGTATCAAAGATGAGAAGTACGGCGAAGAGGTAGCCGCCGCAGTAGTATTAAAACCGGATTGCGAGACGACGGAGGAAGACTTGTTGAAATTCCTCTCCCAGCATATACACCATTTCATGGCGCCCAAAAAAATATTCTTCTTAAAAGTCATGCCCAAAACAGGTATCGGCAAGATACAAAAAGATGAAATCAGACGTATTGTAAATGAATAATCTTAACCGACCCGCAAATTATACGCGTGGACTGTACGCAAACATACTATCAATTATATTTGTTTTTCGGTATTATTATAAAAAGGAGGTATGCCAATGAGAATCAAGGTACTGGCAGTCGTCGCCCTTTTAACGATTTTGTTGTGCCTTATACCAACTGGCCAGGCGTTCGCAGTTGATATGAGTCCTACTACGGGCATCGTCGGAACTGATGTAACTGTTACAGGCCTCGGGGATGGGCTCACTTATTCGATCTTCTGGGACAGTACTTTAATCAAGCAGGGAACGTCGGGGTCCACTGGTTATGTGACATTCACCGTTCCTGCATCTTACAGCGGTGAACACTCAGTGGTCGTGGAACAACCGACTAACTCGCAGGTGCTGAGTCAGACTTACACCGTGCTGCCCAACATAGCTATCGATACGATAACCGGTGGATCAGGGACCAATATAACAGTTACCGGGCACGGTTTTGCTCTCAATGAGAAGAACATCAACGTTACGTACGACGGAAACAGCATGAAATCCAGCCATTACTGCCGACGAATATGGCACATGGACGACAGCGTTCACAGTACCTGCGTCAGTGAAGGGCAAACACTAGATAGGGGCTTACGGCGATACAACAGCAACTACAGATGTGACAAAGAAGACTTTTACTGTTAGTCCGATGGTAACAATCAGTCCTACAGCAGGCGGTGTCGGAACGGTCATTACCGTAACTGCCAGTGGCTTCGGCTCGTCCGAAAGTAATATCAAGGTGTTGTATTCGGACAAAGAAGTCAGATCAGGTATAATGGCTGACACTGCGGGCTCATGGAACACATCCTTTTCTGTGCCCAGTTCAACCAAGGGAAGTCATGCTATCAGCATCCAGGGTACTACAACATCATCTGCGGATATAGCAGACAAGACTTTCACCGTTGCCTCCGCTATAGCTGTCTCACCGACAGCGGGATCTGTGGACGATGCAATTCAGATAAGCGGTAACGGTTTCGCCAATAACGAAAGTTCGATACAAGTGACATTTGACGGCAAGACCCTGGAAAGCAACCTCATAGCAGATGACAACGGCTTCTGGAACGTGACGAGCAAAGTCCCTGCCGGCAGCGGAGGGACACACTCCATCGGCGCCAGCGGGAGAATCACGTCAGCTTCTGATGTCACTCCGGCAGTCTTCACTATCCAGGCTATTTTGACCGTGTTACCCAAGAACGGTAATGTTAATGATGAGCTCAGGCTAACAGGGTCGGGTTTCACAGCAAATAAAGATTTTTCGGTTACATGGAACAATAATGCCATTTCCAGCGGCACAATAAATGATTCCGGCACATTCCAGACCGTCTTTAAGGCCCCGGAGGCAAGAGCGGCGCAATAAATATTACGGCAACGGATTCAAAGGGTATCACCGCAACAACAACATTTGGCATGGACACTACACCGCCCGAAGTCCCTCAGATTGTCTCACCCAAGGATGGGGCGACCGTCGGTTTCATGGGCGATGCGAAAGTAGCCTTCAAATGGGGCGAAGTTACTGATCCCAACGGTGTAACATATGACCTGCAGATCAGCGACCAATCAAGTTTCAGCAAACCACTTGTTTCGCATACCAAGCTGAACGACTAAAATATACGCTCTCTGAAGCCGAAGCTCTACCTAACGGCGAATACTACTGGCGCGTCAGGGCGGTGGACGGCGCAACCAATACCAGCGAATGGAGCCAGACAGCGACTATCAAAGTAGGCTTCATAACCCTGAGTACAATCATCTGGATCATTGGCAGCATCATAGTACTCTTAATAGTGATTGCAGTGATTAACAGGGTAACAAGAAAGAAAAAACACAGGCAGGAGAAGTGACTGGGATTAATACCGGTCACCAAAACTGCAGAATAGGGGGCCCATCTGAACGATGGGCCTCTTCTCTTTTACCCGGATATTTCATCGGTTTACCGTGATTATGCTAACCTATATGTAAAATGGGTAGTGAAGGGGTCCGGGGATGGGAAAATACGCAAATCTAATCACAATGGCAATATTGGCCGGAGGCCTGAGCAGGCGGATGGGATGCGACAAGGCTTTTCAACGATTCAATGGGAGCAGCTTGCTGGAAACAGTAATAAATCGCCTATCTGCACTGGATATGCCGCTTCTAATTGTGACGAGCCCACAATTGCACGACCGTATTGCCAACCTTGTCAGTGACTGCAGAATTGTTACCGACCGGTATCCCGGGACCGGTGCGATGGGAGCCATATATACCGCGCTGGTGGAGTGCACAACGCCAAACATCTTTGTAGCCGGCTGCGATATGCCTTTCTTGAACATTGATCTCATCCTGCATATGTCCCGGCTGCTTCCCGGCTATAGCGCAGTCACTCCTGTCTTACACGGCATGACAGAGCCGCTTCATTCAATTTACTCGCAGAGATGCCGCCTTCCGATCGAACATCTGCTTCAGAAAAATACATTGAAAGTTTCGAGAATCTTCGACCTGGTCGACACAAGATACGTTGGTGAGCACGAGATCAGCGACTCATGATCCAAAGTGCGAAAGTTTCATTAACATCAACACGCCGGAAGACCTGGAAAACACGAGATCAGTGGCTGTACAGGTCAAACGGCAGGGACAATAGAGAGGCATTTACATGCTGCAGCCGTTGGAGCAACCGTCTAAGATCGATAGTACCGCAGTCGAATGGCAAAAGGGCATATGCGGTATCTGCCCGGCCGGATGCTGGATAGAAGCGGGACTACAGCATGGACGGTTGGTAGATATCCGACAGGACGGCGACAACACCCTGGGTATGATCTGCAGGAGAGGCAAGCATGCTTCCGAAATAGTTTATTCGCAACATCGCCTGATGTATCCGATGAGACGCACGCGGACCAAAGGGCACATACGAATTCGAGCGAATATCCTGGGACCTGGCATATGAACTCATTGTCGACAACCTTAATAAGACGAAAAAAGAATCCGGCGCCGGAAGCTGTAGCCATCTACACAGGACGAGGCGCACAGGAACTTTCCCTGTGCGATATGTTTCAACCCAAAGGCGTAGAAGTATCATCGGCGTCCAACGTACTTTTCCCCTTCGGATCTCCCAACACTATGGGTGTGGGAGCGCTGTGCTATGTGGCGCTCCACATGATTGCACCGCTGGTGACCATGGGCCGTATGCAAACCAACATGTTCCAGGACATCGAAAACGCCCAAATGGTCGTGGTCTGGGGAACCAACCCTGCAACAGATTCACCTCCCATAGATTTACAGAGATTGGAGGCGGCGGCCAAGCGGGGCGCAGATATCGTTGTAATCGATCCCCGGCACACCGAGACCGCAGTCCGCACCAATGCCCAGTGGGTACCTATACGTCCGGGCACTGACGGAGCACTGGCGTTGAGCATGATCCAGGTGATGATTGAGGAAGACCTGTACGACGAGGATTTCGCTGAAAAATGGTGTAACGGGTTCAGCGAACTTGTAACATACGTCCAGCATTTTAACCCGGAGATTGTCGAGAGCATTACGGGGGTTCCTGCCGCAACTATAAAAGACCTGGCCCGGCGAATCTGCAATGCGTCCGGCGCGACTGTTCTCATGTACACGGGCATAGAGTATTCCGGCAGCGGCGTGCAGTCCGCCCGGGCCATACACACTCTGTTTGCGCTGGCCGGACACCTGGATGTGCCCGGAGGTATCGGCCTCGCCATGCTCAATACTGATTTCCCGATCAACCGCTCGTGCAACCAGGAAAACCCAAACCTTCAACTTGCTATAGCGCAGGATGCGTTTCCAATATACAGCAAATATCGCGGTGAGTCGCATGCCATCGGACTGGTAAATTCAGTATTGGAAGGAAAGCCTTACCGCATCCGTTCACTTATCATCGACGGAGCTTCACTGCTGACATCCTGGCCGCAAACTCGGATCTGGCGTGAAACACTATCCAAATTGGATTTCCTGGTCTGCATCGACAGACAATTGACCGCCGATGCGGCGTATGCCGATATCGTCCTGCCGGCCACTACCGTGTTCGAGATCTTCTCGTACATGGTCTACGGACCGGTTTTCAGGCTCAGAGAAAAAATGATAGAGCCGCTGGGAGAAGCACGCAACGACTATGTGATTATGGCTGAACTTGCCCGCCGGCTTGGATATGGAGACATTTTCCCGCAATCTGAAGAAGCGATGGTCCGTTTTGCGCTGCAGGGCTCAGGCTATACGCTGGAAGATGTCAGGTCGGCGGGCGGCTGGGTAAGAATTCCAACACCGATGCTGGAATATAAAAAATGGCAAAAGGGCGGCCTGCGAAAAGACGGCAAGCCCGGCTTCGAAACTCCCACCGGGAAATTCGAGATCTGGTCGACCATACTGGAAGATTATGGGTACGAGCCGTTGCCCAAATACAGGGAGCCTAAAGAAGGGCCCGTGGCGAGCCCCGCCCTTGCGGAAAAATTCCCCCTTATCTTCAATTCGGGAGCACGTCCTCATACCGATTTCCGCTCGCAACACCACGCCGTACCCGGACTTGTAAAAGATTACCCTGAGCCGACGGTGGATATTAACACGGAAGACGCCGAAAAACGCAACATCAGCAATGGAGATATGGTGGAAGTGCGGACTGCGAGAGGCAGAGTGCCCTTCAGAGCCAGGGTCACTTCACAAATAATGAAAGGCGCAATCGAGTGCATAATGGGTGGGGGCACGCCCGTAGGTCCCGAGGCGTGGCAAAAGTGGAATGTAAATGAGTTGACGGACCTCGGCAATCTTGACGAGATTTCCGGTTTCCCCGTCTATAAGGCCCTATTATGCGACGTAGTTAAAATCGCAAAGGGAGCGGATGCGGTCTGCTCCGTACCGGATGCCAATCTCACGACAAATACTGCGCCCGTCGTGTCATCCGAATTGCCGACGAACGTGGAGAAACATATATATCTTGATAACAATGCTACGACAGAAATTGCTGAAGACGTTAAGGCAGCCATGCTGCCGTTCATGTCCGCCAAAATGGGCAATCCCTCCAGCATCCACGGTGCGGGCAAGGAGGCCAAAGAAGCTATAGAAAAGGCACGCCGCCAGGTTGGCAAGCTGATAAATGCGCAGCCCCGCCGGATTATCTTTACAAGCGGAGGTTCCGAAGCCGACAACCTGGCCCTTAAAGGCGTGGCATTCGCAAACGGAAATAAAGGCAGGCACATCATTACGAGTGCTATTGAACATCCAGCCATCCTCAAAACCTGCAATTTCCTCGAACGAAACGGATTTTCCGTTACCTATCTTAACGTCGACCGGGATGGGTTTGTCGATCCCCTTTCCCTGAAAGCCGCCTTGAGAGAAGACACAATCCTGGTTTCAATTATGATGGCCAATAATGAAGTGGGGACCATATTACCGGTAAAGGAACTCTGCGAGATTGCCCATGAGCGCGGAATCCTGTTTCATACAGACGCCGTCCAGGCAGCCGGAAAGATACCGGTCGACATCCAGGACCTGGGAATCGACCTGCTCAGCCTCTCCGGGCACAAATTCCATGGGCCCAAAGGGATCGGAGCCCTGTACATAAGAAAAGGCATCGAAATCGAATCATTGATACATGGAGGAAAGCAGGAAAACGGCCTTCGCGGCGGGACGGAGAACGTGCCCGCAATCGTCGGGCTGGGCCAGGCGGCGGAGATGGCCCTGATCGGGATTTCTGACATGGAACGGGTAATGGCATTGCGGGATGCGCTGGAACAGGGCATCCAAAATTGGCGCCACAGGCCGTTTTGAACGGGCCGCGTCAACAGCGCCTGCCCAATACTCTCAATATGACGCTGCCCGACCTCCGCGGCGAGTCACTGGTAATAGCACTCGACCAGCACGGCATATCTTTGTCATCCGGGTCGGCCTGCAAGTCCGGATCACCTGAACCAACGCATGTTCTGATGGCAATGGGGAGGACTGCTGAAGAGGCGCATTGCTCCGTCAGATTCTCATTGTCCAACTATACTACCCGGGAAGATATAGACTTAACCCTCTCTGCACTGGAAAAAGTACTTATCGAGAAGAACCTGGTGCGGTTGATGCCGTGCAAATAGATACAGATTGCAGGAATTCCGGTAAGGTCAAGAGGCCGGCACGAGATAAAGAACTGCAAACCACTGCTGAAAATCGGTCCAGGCACGCTCCACTTTAAAGCCGGACCGGCCGGCCAACGCCTCGATTTGGCTTAATGTAAATTTATAGGAGCTTTCAGTCCAGATGCTTTCACCCCTGGCAAAGCTGACCGCAACGCCGTCCACGTGAGCGGTCTGGTCAGTGAGACTGACCAGGTGCATTTCGACGCGGCCTTTCCTGGGATTATAGAATGCATAGTGTTCAAAATTTTCGCGTCTGAAATCCCCACCCAGTTCCCGGTTGATCCTGTCCAGAATATTGAGGTTGAAATCGGCGGTCACACGGTTGCCGTCATTGTACGCAGCGTGCAGCACGGCCGGGTCTTTCTTAAGGTCCAGGCCGATCAGAAGTCCTCCCCCGGGCCCGCACACCTGCAGCACCTGATCGAGGAAACGTCTCCCCTCTTTCGGATGGAAATTGCCAAAGGAGGAACCCGGAAAATAAACAACTTTGCGGCTGTGTGAGCGCCTGGGCACGGGCAACTTGAAGTAAGAGGAGTAGTCAGCACAAACGGGCAGTACTTCCAGCCCTGGATTGTCGGCCGCCACCTGGCGGCTTACATTTAATAGTTGCTCCCGTGAGATATCGATGGGTACATAAGCCGCCATATCGGGCAAGTTATCCAGAAGCAACCGGGTCTTGGAACAGTTGCCGCAGCCGTACTCGATCAGAAAAGCACCCGGGCCAATGATGCTGCATATCTCTCCCATACTATTTTCCATGATGGAGACTTCTTTGCGAGGTATGTAATACTCATCCAACTCGCAGATATCTTCAAACAGGCTGGAACCCTTCTCATCATAAAAGTACTTGGGAGGTGTCGTTTTCTGCGGTTTGGCGAGACCGCACAATATCTCACGGCGAAAATCACCGGGGCCCGGTTTATAATCCAATAGTGGAATAACTGCATTTGTAATCCTTGACATCCCTGCCCTTCCTCCTTAACCTGGCCGACACAATTCAGTAATTGCGAGATTGAGACGATTCGCACGGGCCCCGCCCTAACCCGCCTTTACCCGGAACAATTCTTATTTTGCTTTATGCGTGACATTTTACAAAGTTATATGCGGAGGAGGCAATGATTCGGAATATCACAGCAACGATAAGCTAAATGGTGGGCAGTACAAGACTCGAACTTGTGACC
>CAWHDI010000047.1:0-15289 GCA_963827985.1 uncultured Chloroflexia bacterium
CCAAAGTGTACAATGCGGGCAACCTCTAGGGTCTCTATCGGTATATGGATGAAATAGTCAGATGACTCGTTCTACGGACTATTTATCCAGATAAGATTATTCACCAGAGCCACTTTATGCTAAAGCATTGTGTTTCAGGTAAAGTTCGACTCTCCCCGTTCTGCCCGTCCAACTATCAGTTGTACAAACCCTATTTTGTTACCACTGCGTACACATCGGGATGTTCATCCAACTATGCGTACGATCACCCACTATCGTTCTTATGCCCGGTTTGACTCGGACTCCGAGAAGGGCGAGTACCCGGGCATCGATGGCATTTGTCTTAGCCAAAGCTGCAGTCGGCCCGGAGAAGTCACCTGCTTCGCGAGGATAAGGGTGCCCTCAGGTATGATCCTAGCGAGACTCAATTCGGCCACATAGACGATGGCTTGTCTGACGCCTTCATCGTCATTAGCGAATCTTCGTACTTCACTGAAATCACACACTGCCACGTCCAGGACGTTCTTGGTAACATCCACGCCGGCATAGAAAGCATTATTCGCCTTTGACTTTTCCTCATTTTTGGCCCATCCTTGCGTCATGCGGGCTTTATCAGCCTTGTCAACTTTTCGGGATCTTCTGAAGGTTTGGGCGTGGCGACCATGCTGCCCCCGGTCTTGGATACCTGAGGTCAATCGACCTGCCACACCCAGCCCTTGGCGTGTATCGTAACACTGCATCTGAGATGAAGGGCCAAATCAAGAATGGTTGATTATGATCAGCTAAGTGCAAAGACAGGATCGCAGTGCCCACGAACTATGGTAGACTAAAGCTATTGATAGAAAACGATGTACAGATATTTAGCAAGGCATATACTGGCTCCCACGCTGGACTCTTTTCGTGGCACTCAAGCGATGAGGTATCTCAGAGAGCTTGAGGAAAGCCAGTGGTGGTCACGCGATAGGATTCTGGAGCTACAGAATCAAAGGCTGGGACGTCTCGTAAGGCATGCCTTTGACAACGTGCCTTACTATCGCCGAGTATTTGACGTGAGAGGTCTCAGACCGGGCGATATAAAAGGCAGCTCTGACCTCTCAAAGCTGCCGATATTAACCAAACGGCTTGTTAGAAGCAATTTTGATGAAATTGCAGCACAAGGTTTCCCAGAGAAAGAACGTGTTCTGTTAGCTACCGGGGGGTCTACGGGGCAACCGCTACTGTTTTACACTACCAGACATGATCACAAAGATTTATGCATAGCAACGAGGCAAAGAGCTCATTCAGGGATAGGATTTGAGCTTGGAGATAAAAGCGCAAGTATCAGAAACAGGTATCCAGCTAAATCAATGGCCGAGAGATTCTGGCAGACGCCAATCAGGTTCTTCCAAAGAACCCTACCACTGGATATACGGGAATTACCTTCGGAGATTGCCAGGAAACTGGAAGCTTTTCAACCAAAATTTATAACGGGTTCTCATCCATCAGCTGTTGAGCAGGTCGCACGATTCATCCAAAGAAAGGGAAACCTGACTGTTAGACCCGGAGCCATAGTCACCGATTCAGAGAAGCTTCATAATTACCAGAGGGACCTTTATCGACAAGTATTTGGCTGTGATACCTATGACGTTTACAGTTCAGAGGAAGAGCATGTAATTGCCTTCGAATGTTCGCAACATTCAGGCTATCACATACCCGCAGAAAATGTAATTGTGGAAATTGTGGATACTGAAGGAAAGCCGATGTCGCCTGGAAATGAAGGAAGGATATTAATTACAAACTTGTATAATTATGCCATGCCTTTCATAAGATACGAAATTGGTGATATGGGGGTAGGTTCCGATGAGGCTTGCCCTTGCGGCAGAGGGCTTCCCATGTTAGCTGCAATAAGTGGCAGAGACCTGGACATGATACAAACCAGGAGCAGAGGGAAGAAAACTGGCATGAGTCTATACCCGCTTTTTAGATTGTTTGCATGCCTGGACGTGGAGCAATACCAGATCGAGCAGGAAACTCATAAAGAGGTTGTAATAAAGCTGGTTCTCGATGGAGAGTATTTGCAAGGGCATATGGACGTGATAACCGAGAAAATTGTCGAAGAAGGTAAACGCATTCTTGGGGAAGACATGGATATCCTCACGAAATTTGTCGACCAGATACCTCTTACTCCAGCAGGGAAAAGAAGAGTTATCATATCTAACCTGACTCCTGGAAATAGCCATGGATCTGCCATTTAACGTTGCGTGCCACAGGCGGGATATGCAGTTTAACGAACGAATATCTGCGAGGTCAAGAATTCGGGGGGGGGAACCCTATTGCACCAAAAGGAGGTTCTATAAGTGGCCAAGCTTGAATTCCCACTAAACGGGATGCCCCGCCAAGAAATCCTTTCTGCCCTGAAGGCTATTAAGTCAGAGGATAGCGATTGGAAGCATGGTCGCATGTTCAGTCTCATTTTCAATGCAGGGGAAGATGTTGCTAATGTTGCCGAGGACGCTTACTCCGCCTTCGTAGTAGAAAACGCTCTGAGCCCATTCGCCTTTCCCAGCCTGCTTAAGATGGAGACCGAGGTCACATCCATGATGGCAGACTTGCTTGGCGGCGACGAAAATACGGCAGGCAACATGACGTCCGGAGGCTCAGAGAGCATCATGCTGGCAGTCAAAGCGGCGCGTGACCACGCACGGGATAGGAAACCACATGTCACCCAGCCAGAGCTACTTATGCCGCTCTCAGCCCATCCAGCGTTCAACAAGGCAGCGCACTATCTTGGATTGAAGACGGTAATTGTGCCCACCGATAAAGAAACGCTGATGGCGGATGTTGAAGCAATGCAGAAGGCCATCACCGGAAATACGATTATGGTAGTCGGTTCAGCGCCATCTTATCCCCACGGCATGATCGATCCTATAGCTAACCTTGCGAAAATAGCAGAGCAAAGCGGAATATGGATGCACGTGGATGCCTGTATAGGTGGATTGGAACTCCCTTTCATTCAAAAATTGGGTTATCCCATCCCGATTTTCGACTTTCGTATTCCCGGTGTGTGTTCCATGTCCGCAGACATTCACAAATACGGGTTCACCCCCAAAGGGGCCTCCGTGGTACTTTATCGGAAGTCTGAGCTACGCAAGTACCAGTTATTCACATACACTGATTGGCCCGGTGGGATTTATGCCACCTCTAATATGTCAGGGTCGCGGCCCGGAGGCCCTATTGCGTCAGCCTGGGCTGTAATGAAATACCTTGGGACAGAAGGCTATATGAAATTGGCCCAAAAGAGCATGGAAGCGACCGAGATGATTACCAAAGGCATAGAGACCATTCCTGAGTTACACGTGCTGGGTAAACCGCCGGCTACCGTATTTGCAATCGGTAGCGACGCCCTAAGCGTCTTTGCTCTGAGTGAGAAAATGAAAAAGCGCCGCTGGTATATTGAGAGTCAGCATTTACCGCCCTGCTTGCATATGACCGTTTCTCCCAGGCATGCCTTCGTTGTTGAGCCTTTCCTGTCCGACTTGGGGGCAGCTGTTAAAGAGACGGCTAAACTGAAGCCGGAGGATATCACGGGCGAGGCCGCCCTATATGGTATGATCAGCTCCCTGCCTGACCGGGGCATGGCGAAAGACTTTGCCCTGCAGTACTTTAATGATTTGTATCGTGTCCATTAAATAGTGGCATGCACTTGATGCTGCTTGTCATGGCGTGCATCCTTGTCCCCGCACACGCCGCGAAGGAATAAAACGGAGCAGCTAATTCTTTTGGCCAAAGGCTGCCAAACAAAAGCCCGGAGCGCGCAATCAGGAGATATTCTAATTGGGTAGATTAAAGGCCAGAGAAAAAGTTCTGCATATTGTACGCTTAGGTCCACCATCTTAGATAGCATTATCACTTTCACTTCCGATCGGCTATTCCGTCATTCGGGCGTTATCTTTGAAAAATCGGGCAATTGTCGCCTTATCGGTTTTTCCCTCCGCAGTAAGAAGAACAATTCTCTCGAAATCATTCTCATCTGCATGAAAGTCAATTCCGTTCAGCATGAGAAAAACGATTGATGCTACAGCGCCTGTTCGCTTGTTGCCGTCAATGAAAGGATGATTCCGAGCAATATGGAAAAGATAGGCAGCTGCCATTTCGAAAATACCTGCATGGAGATATTTACCATCAAAAGTTGCAGAAGGCATGGCAACAGTGGATTTCAGTATTCCAATGTCGAGGATGCCGGGGTGTCCACCATACCGCTTAATCTGGTCATGGTGAATTTCTATAACCTCATCAAGTCCCAGAAAAACAGGCTCCGTCAACGTGCGAGCCTCTTAAGCGTACGCCCATACCTGGCATTTGTTTTTTCAAGCGCATCCTGAAACTGGCGTCTCCGTTTTTCATCTCTTACCGGCGTTATCAACAGCATTGAGCCGTCCGTCGAAATCTCCAGCGGCGTTTCACTGTCTATATTGAGAAGCTCAATCACACCTTTGTCCAGAACAAGAGCCAGGCTATTACCATGTCTGGTAAGCTTTTTAATCATAATTCTTACTCCCTTGGAGTTACTACTTTGTTATGACATTGTAATAACCTGGTATGATTCTGTCAATTTGCACGATTGCAAGCAGCTGTTGCAGTGCAGGAATTAGCTTTTTATTCTCAAACAGGAGTTCGGGAACTGTCCAGAATGGCCCACCATCCGCAAGGTAATATTATTACCTAACTTTAGCTACGATTTTTCACCAAGAGGGTCAATTTTTCCTTTTATTTACTCGTAAGAATGGCAATGTTATTACCAGGACAGTACATATCATCATATATAGGTGTGCATCATTTATCCCGGCAAGATAATGATGCAGGTAAGAATCCTTCGCAAAGTGAATTGATAATTTCCAGATGTGTATGGCAAGCATAGAAATGCATGCAACATATGAGGTCAAATGTACAATCGAACTTAAAGGGAGCTGCCAGCAGCCGCTCCTACATCTGTTATTCTATTAACTTGAATCCTTTAATGCTGGAATTCAAGCCAAACTGCCGGTTTGTCTCCAACCGTCCAACCGTCATGTCCCGGGGGAATCGCTCCCATATCACCGGGGTTAAACTCCATTTCTTTTCCGTCATCCATCCTGATATGAAGCTTGCCTGAAATGACATAAATGAGATGGTCTACTTTACAGCTTTCAGTCTTCGCAACAGGTTTTACGTCTTTTGACCATTGCCATCCAGGCTCTGCGGTGTCACGTTGAAAATTAAGAGTCCCCATTTTAATACTCTCAACTTTCACCCTCCCAATTTGTTTCGTTTCCTCCGGTTGATTTAGACTCTTTTTCTGGATAGTTGCCATTTTGCCCGCCCCCTCCTCTCTTTTTGTGGATTGTAAATGTATTATAATCCACTCCACCGAAAGAAACGAACTAATACGATAGTAATAAGATCTATAACAAGCTGGGTATTTTGTAATGACTTGAAAACACATCATAATAGACACGAAAGCCATTAACAGCTCAAGTGGTCGATACCACACCAAGTTCAAAATATTGCTGTAAGAGCATGCGAGCCGCTAGCCGGGTGATAACTAATAAGGAGATGTAGATGCAGTTCCAAACACTATCATACAGTCAAAAAGATGGCATACTTCACGTTAAACTCAATCGGCCGGAAAAAAGGAATGCAATTGATTTTCAGATGTTCTCGGACATCGAGCAGTGCTTCTCGCAGGTCGCAGCCCAACCTGATGTGAAAGTGGTGCTGCTTTCAGGGGAAGGAAAAGGGTTTTCGGCGGGCACAGACCTCGTTGCAATCAGCCAGGTCACCGGACCGGATGTCCGGCGCCTCGTGCGGCTGGCCCAGAGAGCTTACAACGAGATCGAGTATCTTGAGAAAGCCGTAATCGCACTTATCCACAGTTTCTGTTTCGGCATCGGACTTGAGATGGCGCTTGCCTGTGACCTGCGGATTTGCTCGGACGATACATTGTTCAATCTCCCCGAGGTGAAAGTGGGATTAGTGCCCGATGGTGGCGCCAGTCAAAGACTTCCCCGGATTATCGGCCTAGGCAGGACCAAAGAACTCATACTCACTGGAAAAACAATTGATGCTGCAATAGCTGAACGCTGGGGTCTGGTAAACGAAGTGGTCAAGCCCCAGGACCTTGAGAACACCGGCATTGCCCGGGCAAAAGAGATATCAAGCAATGGCATGATTGCAGTCGGGCTGGCCAAAAGGAACATCGATCTCAGCTTCAGCCAGAGTTTATATGACGGACTCGACGGCGCCGGCCTGGCCCAGCGCATTGCCGTCTCCGATCCCAGTTTCCTTAAGCGCATCGAGCAACGGTTCACGGATAGAGTTAAAGGCAAGAAAGCCTGATGATATTCTCATCTGCTTGGCATGAAAGCAGTTTGACACATTTTCTGCGAAATTTGTGTGGCCGATCCAGTAGGAGGGCCTTGACAGTAGGGCGTATGATCCTGCCACTGCGTGTCTTGGGGAGTATGCCTTTTGGCACACAATATATTGAAATCGTGCTATGGTCTGGCTATCCTGCCAGGCTGAAATGTTGCGAAAAGATTCTGTCTATTGTACTCGTTTCGATATGATTTCATCATAAAGGTTTATTTTCTTATTGATGAGTTCGAGGTGTTTTTTTACTTCTTGAAGTTGCTCTTCGATCTTTTGTTTTTGGTTCAGGATGATTTGCTTTCTCTCTTGAACGGTGCTATCTCCCTGCTTACATAATTCTACATAATGTTTAAGATCACTTATTGACATCCCGGTAGACCGCAAACAGCAGATTATCGTTACCCAGGGTATATCAGAATCATCGTATACCCTATGGCTGTTATTCAAGCGTTTGGATGACGGCAGCAACCCTTCCTTCTCGTAATAACGGAGTGTAAATGGAGATAAATTTAATTTTTGGGAAAATTCCTTGATAGTATAAGTCATTTTTTCAATAGTGGAAATCATTTTGTCCTGCCTTACCTTCTTATTATCGTAACTCAAATCGTAACCAGAAAACCCCTTGACTTAGAGTACACTCTAAGTTTTATACTCTCAATTATGGTGGAGAGCCCTGATGATTAAAGTTTAACTAGAAAAGACAAATCAATTGATGCTTACTTTGTACTGTAAACAACAGGAGGACTCAAAATGATAAAACGTGAATTGGGAAACAGCGGTCTTGAGGTTTCTGCCATTGGATTAGGCTGCATGGGAATGAGTTATGCTTATGGCCCGGCGCCAAACAAGAAAGAGATGATTAAACTGATTCATGCAGCTGTTGAACGCGGCGTTACTTTCTTTGATACCGCTGAAATCTACGGTCCATTCACGAACGAGGAGCTGGTAGGCAAAGCGCTCGCTCCCTACCGAGACAAAGTGGTCATTGCCACCAAGTTCGGCTTCAACATTAAAGACGGAAAAGAGGCCGGTCTTGATAGTCGCCCGGAACACATCAAGCAAGCGGTTGAAGGCTCGCTTAAGCGACTCAAAATTGAAGACCATCGACCTGCTTTATCAGCATCGTGTTGATCCCAATGTGCCTATCGAGGAGGTGGCCGGAGCAGTAAAAGAACTGATTCAGGAAGGCAAGGTTAAGCATTGGGGGCTTTCTGAAGCAGGGGTACAGACAATCCGTCGCGCGCACGAAGTTCAGCCGCTCACCGCAGTTCAGAGTGAATACTCAATGTGGTGGAGACGTCCTGAAGAAGAGTTGCTACCTACGCTTGAGGAACTCGGAATTGGTTTCGTTCCGTTCAGCCCATTGGGTAAGGGATTCCTTACAGGACGGTTTGACAAAGATTCAAAATTCGACAGCTCCGACTTCCGTAACATTGTTCCTCGTTTTACGCCGGAGAATCTCGATGCAAATCAGGTCTTGGTCGATTTAATTAAAAAGGTCGCAGCAGAGAAAAATGCGACACCGGCCCAAATTGCACTCGCATGGTTGCTTGCCCAAAAGCCGTGGATTGTTCCGATCCCTGGCACACGGAAGTTGGAGCGCCTGGATGAAAATTTGGGAGCAGTGAACCTTGAACTGACACCCGAAGAATTACGCAATATAAATTCCGCACTCTCGGAGATTACCATTGCGGGAGATCGCTATCCGGAGGAACTGGAAAAGAGGACAGGCCTTTAACGGCAAATATTACTTAATAATACACTATGACAACAGGAGGACAATGATCAGAAAGAGGTAAGGGCTGAAAGTGGCAAGCTTTGGCACACAGAAAACCAATATCCTTGTGGCTTATTTTTCTCATTCCGGCAACACGCGCGTAATTGCCAATCAAATACACGAAAGCGTCGGTGGCGATATCTTTGAAATTGTGACCGTAGATCCGTATCCCAGCGATTACAATGAGGTGTGTGGAGCAAGCACGCAGGAACTTGAAAGAGGATTACAGACCTGAACTGGAAACCAGAGTTGAGAACATGGAATCGTACAACGTGGTTTTCATTGGCAATCCTAATTGGTGGGGAACGATACCCATGCCGGTTGCAGCATTTTTGTCGGAATACGATTTTTCCGGAAAAACCATTGCACCGTTTTGCACGCATGAGGGAAGCCGTCTGGGGCGAACCGTTACAGATATCACCAGACTTTGCCCGCAGTCAACCATTCTGGATGGCCTTGCAGTCCGGGGCAGAGACGTAAAAAATGCGCAGAATGAGGTATCAGAGTGGCTGCGTGAACTTGGAATGATAGAATAGAGGTAATCAGCCCTTATCCTGCAGCAAACTCGGTAAGTGTCTGGAATGGCCAATCCTAAAAATAATCAATTCAAGTGAAGCTCACTTTAACTTAAGGCAGGAGTTATATTCAACTATTTAAGATAGTCTATTGTTTTTTCGTGCGTGGAGGAGCGCCAACTAAGTGATAATGAAATTTAACTGCATTGTCTCTTGGTTTCATTCCTAGGTCTTCCCGAATGGCAAGTAGAAGTTTCGAAAGTAACTGATCGTGAAGTTCGGAACTGCGGTCTTCATTAGACATTTTAACTCCATCGTGGAAAGCCAACATTGCTCTTACTACTTTCTGTGGGGCGACCAGTGCAAGTGTATTCATTGCAAAAGCAAACCTGCGGTGTGCCTCAATATCCTTGTTATCTACCGCAAGGTCCGAGATTGATGAAAGAAGAACTGTATAGTGGTTTAATTTAGAGCTTCTCCATTCAGCTTCTATCTGCTGTCTTTTCGCCAAGAAATAAGAAATCGCTACAACTACTAGAGAACCTGATACCGTTATTATGGCTACAAATACTTCATTCATTTGACATTTTATATTTCTTTTAATTTAGGCATCTTTGCTCAATATAGCATAAATTATCTGTATCATTCTATAACCACCTATAACCCCGGGGTCTGGCATCAGCAGGAATATGTCATTTATCCTTCAAATACTTCCTGGTCCAATTTAAAATTTGGCGTATGAACCAAAATCATTCTTACAGCTTCACTGGAATTGTTCTTATATTTGAATTTTTCACCCTTTTTTATTATGCATAAATCACCGCTTGCCAAAACATATTCTTTATCGTTTACGGTGAAATTAATTATTCCTGCAATTACGTAGTAATATTTATCAGATCTTTTTGACCAGGATAATTTATGACTGATCTGCGGAGGGACGGAAATCATTGCAAACGAGGAATTCTCATCCAGTTTTGCAGTATAATCTGCAATTTTTAATCCATCAAAATCAAATTGCTCTACTTCGTTTTCTTTTACAACCACTTTTATCCTCTATATTCTTTCAACATCAACGATTGGCCACTATAGGCAACAAGGAGCAGAGCTTATCTGCCATACCAGCGGTGACCTTTTATCAATCCGCGTACGTAACCGGCTTGCCCGACATGTTGAATATCCTGAACGTTAGAGATTATGCGTAAATAGACCGGCCGTTTCGTACCAGGCTCTACTGAAAATGGATATTCTTTGGAAAGTTCATCTTCTGTAATGTGTTCCAGGTACTCCAGCGTCGCATCCATCACTGCGCGGTGATAGGCCAGCAGCGTTTGGACATCAGGGATTCTCAGACTATCCACCTCAGCATCAGTATGGGCGTAACCAGTATTTTGAGGGTCGGCCGGAAGATTGAATTTTTTATGCCAGCCGTCTCTTATCCAGAGTTGATCACCCAATATCACATCGCCGACCGTCCTATCCAGACTTCGCGTTGCATGCCAGCATAACCACCCGATAGGATTTGCTCCCGGAAGAGGCCGTTTATGTAAATCATCTGTACTGAGGCCGTTAAGTATTTGCTCTATTTCTTGAGTGGTGCGTTTATAAATATCCATAATTAGCAGTTGCCATTTCATGACGGTCTCCTCAAATATATTCGGTTAGCATTTTAGCATTATAAGTCTATTGCCAAAATTCCCTGCGGATTATGCAGTCTGAGCAATATTGACAGTAGAATGGAATGCTAGTAAATTGAGTCAACGTAAAAGACATATGTAGTTAGCCCGGTGCGAATTGAGATGCCAAGTTCCGGACAGAATAAGAAAGTGGATCGATACGAGGTGCTGTTGTGAAGGAACTGATGAAATGGAATTTTGCCACGAAGCTCGAAACCTATAAAAGCATGGCCATCATCGCCGGCCGCGTCGTTGTGCTGCTATTCCGGGGAAAGCAACGGTGTCCCGGGGGACCGGACCAGCGGAAATGGTGGCAAAAGCCGGGGGTCTCCGTACAGTACCAGATCGAAAAACGGCCGAATGTAGGTTGGGACCGCGATTACGTCGAGTTTAATAAATCCATTACGGATGAAAACGGCAACCTCAAATTTAACGGCCCCTTCTGCAAAATTGAGGATTGGGTCGCTTTGAGCAAGGAGATCGGGCTGGACTATCATAGCTTTGAGATCAAATGGCACGACGGCATATGCTGGTTCAACACTGAGTTGACCAAATGGAAAACAGATGTAGATTATGCCGGGAAATTTGCGGATCTCAGCAGAAAGGAAAAAATCCCGTTCATATACTATTATTCATCAGTTTTCGATCACAATCCGCAGTTCGATTCCATACAGCCAAACCGTCATATGACGCCTTCATTCCTGGGCCTGCTGCCGGAGCCTGTTTATGAGACGTATGGCAGGTACCTGCACGGTCAGTACGATGAGATCGTTAAGCAGTACAAGCCCGACGGCATGTGGCTGGACTGGTGGTGGGCCGATAAGACAACAAAGGACACGATCTCTCACTTCAAGGGCAAATATCCGGATGTCGCGCTTGCGTTTAACCTTTCATCGATGTTCTTTACTTCCCATAAAGACCAGCACTTTACATCCGGAGAGGCGCATGCCCTGGACGGGCCGTTCATGTCAACACGCGAAGAGGCCGGCGGCATAATAACCGTGATTGTAAGTACATGGAAATGGGCCAATCTTTACCGGATGCTTTTTAAACATCCGTGGGAGATCATCACTCCAACATCAGTATGGTGGCAGGATATGGCCCTGCGCACTGACATCTATGAATTTGTGCGACAGGCGGCGGTTATCATGGCCTGCGGCGGCAAGTTCTGCGCAGGCACTTCTGTCCAGATGGACGGAAGCCTTTACCCTGACCATATCAAACAGCTGAAAACTCTCGGTGAATGGTATATTCCCAGAAAGAAATTATTCCTTAATTCGTACCCGGTCCGATACCTGGGGTTCGGTGTAAAGGGAGTCTCTGTCGATAAAAAGGATTTCAATACTATCGCAACTCTCTATAACGGTGGCATACTGCTCCACGTAATCAATATGAAGGGGAAAACTGAGCCGATCGAGATAACGTTCAAGGGTGGACGGTGGAAAGGCCTCGAGTCCGCATATCTTGAACCGGAACACCGCCAGGTTGAGGTCCAGAGCATAGGTTCAAATAAAGTAGTCACTCTTTCGCAGGACGACGTTGACCGTGTTGACACCATTATTCATCTACAGGGTATCGACGGGATTTAAACATATGAAAAAATCATTATTGGAAACCGCTCTGGATAAAGGAAACGGCATTCTTCGACTGGCGCCCAACTGGGTCCCGCGGTCTTTCTGCATTCCAGGCCGGAGGCTTAAGCTTCACCCGGATGACTACTATGCTTTAGGCGCCAGCCGCGGCGGCATTGACGAACGGTGGTTCGCATCTACCACAAAAGCGGATAATGGCCCGGGGACGCCCGAAGACGAGGGACTCAGCTACATCTATTGCGATGACGGGCACAAAAAAAGCAAGGTCCTTTTAAAGGAAGCAATCGAACTAATGGGCACCGAAATACTTGGGTCAAAGGTGATGAAGAAACACGGCGGATGGACCATGTACAGTAAATTCTTCGATAACCTGGAGCCCCTGCCACTCCACCTTCACCTGGATGATAAATTTGCCGCCCGCGTGGGTCGAAAGGGAAAACCGGAGGCATACTATTTTCCAAAACAGCTAAATAATCATGACGGATGTTTTCCCCATACATATTTTGGTTTGAACCCGGGAACTACCAAGGATGCTGTATATCGTTGTCTCAAGAATTGGGACCGCGGCGACAACGGGATATTGAACTTATCCCGCGCCTACCGCCTCGTCCCGGGAACCGGTTGGGATGTGCCGCCGGGCGTGCTACACGCGCCGGGTTCGCTTCTTACTTACGAGCCACAGCGGGCATCGGACGTTTACGGCATGTATCAGTCCCTCACCTGGAATAAACGTATTCCACGCGATCTCCTGGTCAAGGACGTGCCGGAAGAACACCATAATGACATCGATTACCTGATAGAAATGATAGATTGGGATTTAAATACGGACCCGCATTTTTACGAAAACAGGTTTCTATCCCCAGTGCCGGTAAAACCTCTTAAACAAATGAAGGCTTCAGGCTACGAAGAATATCATGTCGTGTATAAGTCCCCCTATTTCAGCGCAACTGAGCTGACTGTATTTCCAGGCAGTACGGTTACTATCCGGGATAAGGATGCCTACGGCGTCATAGTGGTGCAAGGAAGGGGAAATTTCGGCGTTGTTGAGATCGAATCACCGGCCATGATACGCTTTGGACAGATGACAGGGGATGAGCTCTTTGTCAGCTACAAAGCAGCCAGTGCGGGGATATCGATCAAGAATACCAGCAAGTTTGAAGACCTGGTAATGTTGAAGCATTTTGGGCCGAGCGCCTGAGGACTTGAATCCAACAGTGAAAAACGAAATGTCCAACTATTTCTTTCCCGCAGGTAATGACACCTTTGACTTTACGCTGCGCACAAAGATCATATTTGGCGAAGGAACGGTAAGCAGACTGCCGGGCGAAATCAAACAACTGTGCGGAAGCAAGGTACTTATTGTCACAAGTAACGGCATGCCTGAAAGGCCAGCGGTGAAAGAAATATTCTCTTCTCTCAACAAAGCTGGACTGAATTACGCGATCTATTCATCTGCGCCGCCGGAACCTTCTACTGATGACGTGAGCGCATGCCGAACATTCGCGGACAAGATAAGCCCCGATTTTGTGGTTGGGCTGGGTGGCGGGAGTGTTTTGGACGTGGCAAAAAAAGTTGCCACGGAGATTAAGTTGCCGAAGATAATGATTCCTACTACGGCCGGAAGCGGCAGCGAAGTCACTTACAACTCTGTCATTAAGGTTGACGGACGAAAGAAAAGCTTCTCCGACCCCAGCATTGCAGCAGATATTGCTATAGTAGATCCCAACCTTTTAACAACCTTATCCGCTACAGGAATGGTCAGTTCGGCCCTCGATGCCATGGCCCATGCAGTAGAAAGCTACGGCTCCAGAAAGGCGAACCCCATAGTTCGGGCGCTGGCACTGGATGCATATCTTCTGATCAAAGGAAATATTGATCTCGCCTTATCAGGCGACGCAGAAGGCCGACGCAACATCGCCATGGGGAGTCTTATGGCCGGAATGGCATTGGCCAATACAGGGACAACGTTAGGACATGCCCTGGCAAATCCATTGTCCAACCAGGGGATGCCGCACGGCCAGGCCCTGGCGCTTATACTGCCCTATTTATTGGAAGTTAATCGATTCGATGCAGGTTATGCCGGCGCATTGAAATCCTTCCGCAGAAGGTACTGTGTAATCCCCGCAATCGACTGGAATATTCCGGAGATGGCCAAAGAGGTTGCCGCTGATGAAAGACACCTGGCAAACAACGCCCGGGAGGTTACATTGAGGGAGATTGTTGACGTATATACGGGAATAGGAAATGAAACCGATTAATTTCTTATTCCCTATGAATGATATCAACTATATCGCTGCAGCAGTTGATATTAAAGCCTATTAGCCCAGGTACTCCACCAACTCCACCTGTGGCAGCAGCCTCTCTACGTCCGCCTTGCAGCAATCGGCGGTGGCACCGCTAAGGCAGGCGGCGGAGGCCGCGGCAAAGCCAGTGCGCAGGCCGTCCTCAATAGGTTTGCCAGTCGACAGGGCGGCCACCAGGCCGGCCAGCACGGCATCACCGGCGCCGGCAGTGCTGATAACTGGAATTTTAAGCACGGGCACGCGGTAGGCACGTCCGGGCAATACGGCCAGTGCGCCCTCTTTTCCCAACGTGATGATCAGAGCAGCACCATATTTATCTTGAAGTTCCCTGCCGGCTTTATAAGCTTCCTCTACGGTAGTGACGGGACGGCCGTAAAGCTCCGCCATTTCGTCGACATTGGGCTTGGCGATAGTCGGGCGACCTTCCATGCCGGCCTTAAGCCCGGGACCACTGGCATCTAGTGCCACGGGCACCCCTGCCTCCCTGGCCTGTTTGACCAGTTCAGTATAGATTGAAACGTCCAGCCCTGGCGGAACGGGTCCGCCGATGAGCACGCATGAGGCCTTTTTTAAGGCTGCGCTGAACTTATGCTTGAGTTTCTCAAGTTCCCTCATACCGATCCGAAGACCAGGTTCGGTGACCGTACTCTGGCACTGGCGCTCACTGCTTACAATGACGATATTGGTGCGGGTCTCGCCATCCACCCAGACAAAATCGGTCTTGCACCCGTGCTTCCGCATCATCCTCATTCATTAGCCTTCCAGTATTGCCTGCCGCAAAACCGAGCGCCAGGCTGGCATAGCCAAGCTGACCCAGCACGCAAGAGGCGTCGGTGCCCTTGCCACCCACGCCCACAACGGATTGCGAGGCGCGGATAGTGCGGTTCCACGAGAAATCCTCGACAAAGTAAGTCCGGTCTATGGCGGGATTGAGCGTGACGGTCAGAATCATAGCAGAAATTATTCTCCTTCTCCGCCGACGGGAGCGAAGTATTTGGACCGGTAGCGCGTAAGTGGCGGAGACGGTCCTCATCCTTGAGCAACATCCTGCCGAAAAGTATAC
>CAWHDI010000048.1:0-21794 GCA_963827985.1 uncultured Chloroflexia bacterium
AATATTTACTATCCCCGCAAAAGCAGCGGTCATGAAATTGGCCTTCCCGTCTCTTGAGGGCGCCCACCAGTACAACCGGCATGGGATACAGGTGACAGCCATTCTTTATCTCTTTCTTAGCCACTATTTTTTCTCCTTCTTCTCCGTCGTTTTGTGCCCCATCCAGCGTTCGTAATGCACACGTTCGGGCCTGAACCTGTCTTCCCTGGCCATTTTCTCAGATGGGTAGCCAATCGAAACAAGCGCAATCGGATTTACCTGGGACGGTATGCCCAACAATTTTCTGATGGCGTTGATCCGCTCCTCGACCGGGTAAATGCCCACCCATACTGCTCCCAGGCCCAGAGCATGTGCAGCCAGCAGCATGTTTATCGTCGCGGCGGAACAGTCCAGCGGCCCGCGCCCTGAATACACTTCCAGTGATGGGTCTTCGCAAACCAGTATCGCCAGGGCCGCCTGTTTCAACATATGTGAGTGCGGATGAAAAGACGGTATTTCGTTCAGGGACCTGCGTTCCTTGATGACAATAAAGTGCCACGGCTGCTCGTTGGCAGACGAAGGAGCCTGCATGGCAGCATGCAGCAACTGATTTACTATTTCGTCCGGCACCGGCTTATCAGCATATTTCCTGATGCTCCGGCGCGTCAGTATCGCTTCCAGGGTATCCATCACTTCTCCTCTATCTTTATAGCTGTTATATTCTTCGTTTAAGCTTCGCCACCCAGTTGAGAATCAGGGCTATCAGCGCAATGATCGCGGCTGCAACCAGGTACGGCCAGATCAGTTCATATAATGGCGTGGGCGGTTTCTGTGTATATCCCGTCAGCTTGATCTTGAGTTTATTATCCAGCCCCTTGGAAATATTGAAATCGGCCTCGACGGCTTTCCCTTCCTTGTCAATGGTCAATTTATATGAGCCGTAAAAACCGCGGAATACGGCATTGCCGTCGTCATTTGTATACGCATTGCCCCGGCTCCACCAGTCGCTGCGGATCAGCTTAAGCAGCCTGTTGTAAGCAGGCTTTTTGGTCATATCACTGCGCAGCAGGCCTGCCGGAGCGCCCTGCCACGCGCCCTGGTCGGAGAAATCCCACCAGGTGATGGCCTCCACTGACGGGTTACTGAAGAGCAAAGTGTAGAACTTCTCCACGTAATCGGCCTGCGCGGCTTCTCCTGCCGGAGTGGTCGGCCAGTCGCCTGTCTGCTGGGTAGCGCCCACACTTGTCCTGACAGCGCCGCTTAACACCGTAACTTCTGTGAAGTAGACCGGCGCACCAAGATCCGAAAAGCGGTTACAGATGTCCCACACCTGGTACAACGGCCATACGCCGCGGTGCATGTGTGACTCCAGACCGATCACATCAAAATGCCCTTTCTGGCGCAGGATATTCTGCAACAGGTCCCTGTAGTCCTGGTCCGTGCGGTAATCATTGATTATTACAGTTGATTTCGGACAACCTGATTTCGCCCACCCGAGAGCATCCGCACATGCAACGGCGGCCGTCCTGGAATTCAACCAGTTGCCGACGGGATTACTGATCCGCGCCCCGTTGGTCGGTTCATCGACCACATCCCAATAGTCAACCAGGCCGCAGAACGCACCCGTTGTTTCCTTAACCCGCTTCTCCAGTGCATTTTGCATGTCCTGTACGGGCGGCGGCGCCCAGGATGGGACGGCGCCCGCAGATATAAGCGGCTGGCCCACAGTCACTATGCCGCGTTTCCTGGCCCAATCCGCCATAGCCCTCAATGTCTGTTCGCCGGTCTCGCCCTGTTTAGTCTCATACTGGTCCCAGTAAAACGGCAGTGTGCCGTAGTTGAACAGTGCCGTATAGGCATTCGCCCAATCCTGGTTAACGGCGTTCGGACCGTTCACGCCTAGTGGCGAGAGGTTGGACCCGAACAGAAAATCGTCGCTTTTCTGCTCGTAATATATCCTGGCGCCCCTGACTGGAGTACCGTTGTCATCGACTATCTGAATGCTGGCATCGCCTTTTCGTACCTTCTCTATCCGGTCATTGGCGCCGTTCATGATGAACCATTCCCGGGTGCTGTTCCAGGCCTGCACGATGATCGAACCTAAATCGCCTCCGCCTGCCTGGCAGCCTGCGGACGGTAAGACCAGCGCTATGGCCAACATCAACAAAGCCGCTATATGAAGTCTGTTTGGATTCATATTTATCCCTGCATCTCCCTAAATTTCGTATATTTTAGCACACGAATCAAATGGCATATCCACCCGCCTTTAGCTGGCCTCCAATATCGTAAAGACGTCTGTCTCCGGGTTTGTCACTTGCCCGAGGCGCCAGAGGGGCGTTTTTAACTTGCCCGGCCGCACCGGTTTTGCTATACTTGCAATAGTTCGCAAGTATGATAACATGCGAGTTAGCAAGCAGGTAAAGGTAACGAAAAATCGGATCACTTGAGAAATATGAAATGGAATCTGATAACCTGATTATTGAGATGCAAGCCGAGATGATGGGCGTTCTGTCCAATCCCAAGCGGCTGGGAATTCTGAAAGTCCTGGGCAATGAAGAAAAAACGGTGGGCGAAATCGCCTCGCAGGTAGG
This sequence comes from uncultured Chloroflexia bacterium, assembly GCA_963827985.1. Lineage (GTDB taxonomy): Bacteria > Chloroflexota > Dehalococcoidia > GIF9 > UBA5629 > JAFGLP01. The sequence goes on from CAWHDI010000048.1 coordinate 2,571, forward strand.
GATAGAGCTGCAGAATGCATCCCAGCACCTGCGGATTATGAAGGCGCATGGCATAGTGCTGTCCCGTAGAAACGGGCAGGCCGTCCATTACAGGCTGGCAATGCCGGTAATTGCCGAGTGCTGTGATCTCGTGAGGCAGGCGATAGTTGAAAACGCAGAAAACACAAGGAACTTGCTTAGGGGAGCAAGGTAGCTCCTATTAGACGATTGGCCATTCCGGGCGACTGTCTAATTTCCCTCACACGTACGGAAAATATCTTGAACAGGGAGTGGATGAGCAAATGAGCAAACTCAATTCAAAACAGAAGGCCTTTCTCCAGGGTAAATTTGGAAACAGGGCCAATTTTAACAGGACGGAACGTGTGCTATACAGCCACGATATTGCCGCCATGCCGGGACTCCTTAAACCGCTGGTCGGCGACACAGTTCCCGACGCGGTGGTTCAGCCCGCATCTGAAGAGGAATTAGCGGAACTGGTGAAATGGGCGGCGCAGAACGGCATAAAGCTTACGCCGCGTGCCAAGGCCTCTTCCGGCTATGGCGGCGTAGTGCCTGTAAAACAGGGCATCGTTGTTGATTTTTACCGCATGAACAAGCTGCTGAGTGTAGATAAGTCCGCCATGACAGCCCGGGTGCAGGCCGGAATCGTCTGGGAAAAGATGGACAGGGAGCTGGACAAACAGGGTCTGACCCTGCGTTTGTATCCCACCAGCTATCCTTCCTCCACTGCCGGCGGATGGCTGGCCCAGGGCGGAGCCGGCATCGGCTCATATGAGGCAGGCTGGTTTAAAGATAATGTGGTCAGCGCACGCGTCGTATTGCCTTCAGGGGAAGTCAGGGAGTTTACCGGCGTCGACCTCGATCTTATTTCTGACGCCGAAGGTATCACCGGGATTTATCAGTGAGATGACCGTCAAGATACAGCCTAAAGAAGAGCTCAAGATCGTGGCCATCGGCTGCCCGGACGCGCACGATCATGCAGAAGTTTGTCCAGTCGTAGTCGACGAAAAACTGCCCGTCTGGTCGATGCATTTTCATCAACCCCAAGATGGCAGAACTGAAGAACAAAGCGCCCCTGATGGAACATCTCGGGCATCCTGCCGAGGAAAGGGTCCTCCTGCCCGCATCCTATATCACCACTTTGGCCTTCCGGGCAACATGACGCCGCCGGCAGTAACGAACAAGCTGCCCGGACTATTTAAAACCCTGCCAGGGAGAGGTACTTAAGCGACCGGATAGCTCATCATGAGTGGGAAAACCGATTTAAGCTCATGGTGGTCAAGCGACTGGGTCCCAGCCTGGTTCCGGCCGAAGTGGTGGTCCCCTCTCTGAAGCTTGGCGACGTGATGGCCGAGATAGAGAACAAAGTGAACCAGCCCATGGTTAAAGAGGGCGTCATCATCCGGCAGGGACGCAACGGCAAACCGGAGGTCGTCATCCTGGGCTTCATTCCCAGCGACCAGCGCAAATTCAGCTATAACTTCGTCTTCGGCCTGTCCCTGACCATCATGAAAATTGCTGAAGAAACACGGCGGGCGGCCTTACTCCACCGGCCTCTATTTCACTGCCAAAGCAGGCGAGGTACTGGGTGACGCACGGCTCGAGCAAACTGAAGGACTTTAAGAAGAAGGTCGATCCCCGCGAATATCTTAATCCCGGCAAGGTGCATGGGCAGCAGCTGATCGGCGGTTTCATAGGCATCGGCCGAGCGTCCTGGAGCCTATGATCCGGCCCTTCGGCAACTGCGTTATTACACAGATGGGTGAACGCCCGACTGCTAAACCGGTCAAGGATATTCCTGCCGACGTGGCCTGGTATGCCTATGCATGCTCTCAGTGCGGATACTGCGTCGAAGAGTGCGACCAGTTCTACGGGCGGGGATGGGAGAGCCAGTCTCCCGCGGCAAATGGTACTGGCTGCGCGAATATATGGAGGGCCGCGAGAAATGGGACCAGTTCATGGTGGATACCATGGTCGTCTGCACCACCTGCGAGTTGTGCAACCAGCCGCTGTTCGGCATCCCTGCCCATCGAACAGTCCTGGATGAAGCTGCGCGGCAAGCTCGATCGAGGAAGAGAAGAAGATGACCTTCCCGCCATTCGAGATGATGGCGGAAGCCGACACGGGCAGAAGGCGATATCTGGGCGGGCTACCGGCAAGGACCGCTCCAGGTGGTTCCCGGAGGACCTTAAAGGCCAAGCACGGCCCGGGCGTCAAAGCCAAGAACGTCTATTTTGCCGGCTGCACAGCCAGCTATGTGGAGCAAGACATTGGCATGGCCAGCGTCAGGCTGCTGGATGCAGCAGGAGTGGATTTCACCTACCTTGGTGAAAAGGAGAACTGCTGCGGCACCCCCATGCTTGTGGCAGGCAAATGGGATGTCTTCGCCGAGACTGATGAAAAAAAATATCGCGGCGGTCAAGACATGCCGGGGCCGATACTGTGATCACTTCCTGCCCGGCCTGCGACATGATGTGGAGACACGCTTACCCGAACTGGGCCAAGAAATTGGGCATCGATTATAATATCAAGGTGCAGGCATTACAGTGAAGTGGTCGCCGAGAAGATAGCAGTCCGGCGAGTTCAAGTTCCCGGACAAGGGACAGGAACCCTGACCGTAACCTGGCACGATTCATGCCATATAGGCCGCGTCTCCGGAGTTTATGAGCAGCCACGCCAGTTAATCAAGGCGCTTCCCAATGTTAAACTGGTCGAGATGGAACACAACAGCAACGAGGCCCACTGCTGCGGCAGCGTTGTTGACCTTATCAAGGACCCGCCCATTGCCGCAGAAATAGGCAAAATCCGTATCGGACGAGGCGCAGGAAGCCGGCGCCGAAAAGATGCTGGCATTGTGTCCTTGCTGCGAGTTCCAGCTTCGTGTCACGGCCGATAAGAAAAAAATCACCATATGGAAGTGGTAGACCTGGCCCGCTTTTGCTGCTCCCGTATGGGCTACGATTTCCCTGATCCTAATCCCGAGGTAAAGAGGCAATGGGCTGTCTTTGAAGCCATGATCAACCTGATGACGCCCGAGGGCTTTGCCAATCTCATGGGTAAGATGTGGCCCGAGATGATCAACGCCATGCCTTTCGGCATGGGCGGTATGATGCGCGCCATGGGCAAGATACCCGGCGCCCTGAACCTGATGAAGCCGATGTTCCCGGTACTCTTCCCCATCCTTCTGCCCATGATGATGCCCAAGGTGATGCCGCGGATGCTGGCTCATCGTAGGAGAGATGATCCCCATGCCCGATTACATGGCCGAGCAGATGCCGCAGATGATGCCGAAAGTAATGGACTCGCTGATGCCCCATATGATCGGCGATGTCATCCCCCTGGTAACCCAACCCATGATCAATTACCTGCAGGGGAAAGCCTGAGGATTAAACACTAAACATCTAAACCCTAAGCCCTAAACAAATTCAAAGCCCCAAGTTCGAAAGGATTTGGGGCTTTTTCCTTCTGAGTTTAGGGTTTGTTTACGATTTAGCGTTTAGAATTTGTTTGGATTTTGGTATTTGGATTTTGGAATTTGTTATTATTAACCTATGGAATCTGTACCTCTTTTAAAATATCTTGTCGAGGCCGGCACTGGGCGCACGGCGCCAGGTTGTTTCCGCCATCAAACTGGGCCGGGTAACCGTTAACGGAAAAACCGCTGCAGGCTACACCATGCCCGTGTATCCTAAACTCGATGAAATCACCGTCGACGGCAAAGCCGTAAAATTCAAACCAAACGAGATGCTCGTCTTTATGGCGAACAAGCCCGTTGACGTGCTTTCTACGACGAAGGACGAACGCGGCCGCAAGACCGTCATTGATATGCTGCCGGAGCGATACCGTTCCCTTGGCCTTTATCCGGCGGGCCGGCTCGATTACGACAGTATTGGACTGCTTATCCTTACAAATGACGGTAATTTGACCTATCGCCTTACTCACCCAAGGTTCGAACATGAGAAAGAATACCTGGTAAGCATAATTGGAAAACTGACCGATGAGGACAAGGACAAGCTTGAGAAGGGCATGCTGCTGGAAGACGGAATGACCTACCCGGCCGTGGTCAAAGAGGCCCGTGATGCAGCTTACACCTATAGTATTACCATCCACGAAGGACGTCACCGCCAGGTGAAACGCATGTTCCTGGCGCTGGGACATGAGGTAAAAGCGCTCAAGAGAATACGCATCGGCAGGCTGGAACTGGGTGATTTGGAGGAAGGCCAGATTAAAAAACTATCGCAGGCCGAGATCGGCAAGTTGCTACGAAGATAGGCTTCTCGTCCGGCAGGCGAGCGTTCCATACACTAGTTGACGATCTTCTTGTGCGCCGATAACAATAAAGCAGTCATAAAAAAGGCGCACGTGCAGTTAAAGCTCAACTGTTGTAGAATATTGCAGATTTTGTTCGCCTGAAAAATATTAAAAGGAGCGTGATTTAGTATGGGAGACAGACTAAAGGGTAAAGTTGCAGTAGTAACGGGTTCCGGGCGCGGTATCGGCAGGGCAGAAGCGCTGGCCCTGGCGGCAGAGGGCGCCAAACTGGTTATCAATGACTTGGGCGGCGCCTGGGACGGCTCAGGATCCTCTCAAACGCCGGCCGCTGAGGTTTGCGAAGAGATCAAGAAAATGGGCGGGGAGGCAGTCCCCAATTATGACTCAGTTGCCACTCCCGAGGGCGGCGAGAACATCATCAAGACCGCTATTGATGCCTTCGGTAAGATCGACATCCTGGTCAATAACGCAGGTTTCCTCCGCGACCGCATGATCTTTAACATGAGCGAAGACGAGTGGGACGCAATAATGAAGGTGCATCTCTACGGCACATTCCATTGCACCAGGCCGGCTACCGCCTATATGCGCCAGCAGCGGTCAGGCCGCATCATCAATACTTCATCCATCTCCGGCCTCGGAAATCTCGGCCAGGCCAACTACAGCGCCGCCAAAGAGGGCATCATCGGTTTCACCCGGACGGTAGCACAGGATATGGCCAGGTACGGCGTGACCTGCAATGCTATCAGGCCGAATGCAGCCACCAGGATGACCATGACTGATGAGCTAAAAGCCAAAGTAGCCAAGGGCGCCGCCGCACAGGGCATAACCAAGCCGGAGGACGTCGAGAGATTCTTCAACCAGATGTTCACATCAAAACCGGAACATAATGCTCCCATCGTCGTCTACCTGGCCACAGATGCGGCTGCCTACATCACCGGACGCTCATTCTTCATCAATGCGAACACCATCGGTTTCTACACCGAGCCCCAGATCACCTCGCAGATCAATAAGGAGGGGGATATCTGGACTCTGGATGAACTGCTTAAGATCGTCCCGGAGAAGCTGTGCAAGGAATTGGTTAAACCCGCATAATTCCAAGTACAGCAAATCTTAGAAGTATTCATTAAGAAATAAAAATGCCCTCCCGGCTTTACCGCCGGGAGGGCATTTTTATCATATTTCAACTGGTTATTTTACGCGTATGTGGAAGGGCCCGAAATCAAACCCGTTGCCATCGTCAGGACTGGGGCTGGACTGACTCCCGCTTGCGACCGGCATCTTGTCCGGCCATTCGGCGAGCTCAATGGGTACCGATACTGTCTGCCCGGATCTCAGCACAGTTAATGTGACCTTGTCGCCCGGCTGTTTGCCGTTTAGGTAGGCCAGTATATCCTGCACGCTGGTCACCGGTGCATTATCTATAGCTGTGACAATATCACCGCCTGCTTTCGGCTCATTTTGATCATCTTTGCCACCGCCGGTCAGGCCTCCTTTTTCGGCCGGGCTGCCCGGAAATACGGTGACGACATAAACGCCCTTATCCGCCGTAAGCTTAAGCTGATCGACAAGGGTCTTGCTCACGGGCATACCTTCGATACCCAGCCATGGTGTTTTTACCGAGCCGCCTTTCAGCAGTTCAGGCAGACGTGTTTTAGCTGTATTGATTGGTACGGCAAAACCTACGCCGTTGGCTGAAGCTTCGATAGCCGTGTTAATTCCTATGACCTCGTCCGCTCGAATTGAGCAGGGGTCCACCGGAGTTTCCCGGATTGATTGCTGCGTCCGTCTGGATTATGCCCGTCATCTGGCGATCAGTGGAACCGGGGATGGACCTGCCGATACCGCTGATAACGCCCACTGTAATCGAGCCCTGCAGCCCGAAGGGAGAACCAAGAGCGACCGCCATTTGCCCCGGCCTCACTTTGGATGAATCAGCCAGCGGAAGATAGGATACACTTGCCACTTTGGAAACATCGACTTGCACCACGGCAATGTCATTGGAGCGGTCGGTCCCCAGTACCTTACCGTCCAGTTGCGTGCCATCACTGAGTGCGACCTTGATTGACGAAGCATTTTCTACAACGTGGTTGTTAGTCAATATGTGACCCTGATCGTCGATGAAAAAGCCGGATCCCTCCCCAATCTGCTTGGGCGTGTTCAGTCCGAACGCACCCGGCAATTTGGAGAGCGGAGAATCCTGGGTCTTCTCGATCTGTACCACGGAAGGAATGCACTTATCATAAAGGCCGGTGACAGATCCTTCATCGAATAACGGCGCAACCTGGGTAGCACTTGTTGCTGGTTCGGCGTATCCCGGTTGCCTTGCAGCCGCATTTCCAACCGCAGATGAACAGCTTGCCAGCAGCAAAACCACTGCTGCAATCGCGACCGTCGCCAATACCCAGCCTTTCTGCATCCGCAAGGCCCTATTTCTTAAAAAAGACATGCTTATCCTCCTGATTTTATAGTTCGTCTTTATGTTGCTAAGTTTGCTGGAACAAGTAATATATGTCCAGACGCGGAGACGACTTGGACTGCGGCTCGATTATCCTCTCGACTTTCTTTTGTTCGAGGTTAACCTGGACCATCCAGACCTTATCACTCACAATAATCGGCACCACTGCCTGGGTAGCGGCCGGACTAACTTTCAAAATATTCCCGTTGATTAGAGCAATGCTTGAAATGGATGAAAATATCGGAAATACTTTCCCAATAGTCGCCCCTTTATCCAGCATCGCTTTCACGGATGGGTCGGCCATGGCGATTTTAACTGCGCTGTCCTGCGCCTCCAGGGGTACTTCCGGTATAAAGAGTCCCTCAAAGCGTTTTGTGTTGACTACAGATCTTTCCGGGATATCAACGTCAGCTTCAATAAAATCTCCCATGCTGCGTCCGCAGACCACCGTAGCCATTCTCTCCCTGACCTCAACACGCACTATTATGATTTCGCCTGCGCCGCTCAACCTCTGCTGGATGCCCGGGTCATTCTTCACTATATCTGCCGCAATTACTGCGGGAGATGGGCTGGCAAAATAGAAAACTATACCCAAAATAGCACCTAACACAACCAGGACAGCCGAACTGGCGAGAGCGGTCCGCCAGGCAGGGCCTTTCCACCATGACCAAAAACCCTCGAACCATGTTGCAACTCGCCCTTCCGGAGGAAACTTGCTTACCGCCTCCTGCAGGTATATACCTTCCAGCAACGCTCTTTTAAGCGCTGCCTTATGTCCTGCTATCAGCAGCTCCGGAAGATCGACATGTTCAAGCTTTTTCAGTAATTGTTCTTTTTTCATACGATTAGCCTGTCATACTATTAATGTCATGAATGTTAAAAAGTTGCATCACTGCATTTTTTCTCTTAGTTTCTCAATTCCGCGATGCAGAAGTGATTTTATGGTGCCTTCCTTTTTGCCCAGTATCTGCACCATATCCTTGATCTTCTTCTTTTCGAAGAATTTGAGCACTATTACTTCCTGGTACATCGCCGGTAACTCAGCCAGCTTTTTGTGCAGGAGCAAGAACTCTTCATGTTTGTTCAATTCCTCTTCTGCCTGGTTGATTTCGTCGGCATAGTCAGTTTCGTCGGCCAACTCCGCGATCTGATCGATACTTATATTGCGCTTGCCTTCTCTCCTGTAATGGTCGTTTATCTCATTACTGGCTATCCTGTAAAGCCACGCAACGAACGGGATATCGCGCCAGCGGTACTTGCCAATTTGGTTCATGGCTTTCAGGAAAGTAACCGAGGTAATATCCAGTGAAAGTTGCACGCTTGGCGGTGCGTTTGAGAGCATAGTTGAAAATTCTCTGGTAATGAATTTCGTACAAGTCCCCGAAGGCGTCACGATTATGTTGAGCTCTTTTAACCAGGTCAGCTTCCGACTGACCAGAAAATGACATCACGTCCCTTTTTATCATAGTTCCATCTGCAATCAAGTTTAACTCATAACGCAACGGTTGCAAAAAGGTTGCAAACACAATTGCTCTTCCTGAAATATTTCGACGCTTAAATAGACCACTCGTATCTGAAAGTGTTATTATGAGCAACCAGCATGCTTTCTGCAAGTCCGCTCTATTGGTCATTTATGGCCGCGCTCAGCGTCTCGGCCGCACTTGCGCTGATATTGATCGGCTACGTTTGGCCACGCCGTTCGGCGCCGGGGTCCATGCCCTTACTGGGAATGCTGACAGCGGCAACGTTCTGGTCAATCGGATATATCATTGAATATTCGAATAACCAGATCGACGGCAAGCTGCTCGCAATGGACATAAGCTATATTGGGGCGATGATGCTGCCGGTTATGCTGTTCGCATTTTCTTTTCGCTTCACGAACCGGGGAAAATGGATATCCCGCCGGGTGTTTGCCCTGCTCTTAATAGTCCCGGCCATCACCCTGGTTTTACAGTGGACCAAGACACTCCAGCCATGGATGTATTATGACTACCATCTCGTGAACGATGGGCCGTTTTTGCTGTTGGCCAAACAATACGGATTCTGGTTCTGGGTGGCAGGAACATATAACTACCTTCTTTTAATAGCCAGCATCTCGGTACTTATAGACCGGATTGCTAAGTCCGCCCCGGCTCTTTATAGACCAGGCGATTTACCTGATAATAGCCATGATAGTACCCGCCCTGGCCAATATCGAATATCTTTTTAGATTATTACCGGTCCCGCACGCAGACTGGACCCCTGCTGCCTTTACGATTTCGTCAGTCATGCTGACGCTGGCCATATCAAGGCACCGTTTCCTTGACATACTGCCAGTTGCCCGTGAATCCGCCATTGAGCTAATGAGTGAGGGGTTCCTTGTGCTTGATGATAAGGAGCGTATCGTGGATTTCAACAAGGCCATGCTGGGGATTACCGGCCTGGGGTCTGAGTCAATTCACGGGGAACGCCTCCCCGACGCTATTTTGGGTCAGTTAAAATTAAACCCCGATTATGACGATTACCAGCGTTCAAGCACAGAGGTGTCTCTGGAAATGGATAAACAGGCCCGCTGCTTCAGCGTTCATTTCTCCCCACTCCAGATAGACATACCCCGGGCCTGCGGGCACGTGCTGGTTTTCTACGATGTCACTGAGCGGAAACGGGTGGAAGAAACGGTCAAACAAATGGCCTATTTCGACCCTCTCACCGGCCTACCTAACCGTTTACTATTAAGCGACCGCGCAGAGCAGGCGTTATCAGGCGCCAGTCGCTATGGTAGGAAAACAGCCATAATGATTATAGATATCGACTATTTCAAACAGGTAAATGATACTTACGGGCACACGGCGGGAGATCAGATCCTCCAGGATATGGCGTCGCGCTTTTCAAATTCCGTGCGAAAGGTCGATACCGTCTCACGGTTGGGCGGTGATGAATTTATTGTGCTCCTGCCGGAGATTTTAGGCGGCGACACCCCTGAAATGATAGCCCAAAGAATTATCGGGGCGGTATCGGTCCCCTTCAATATATCCGGCAAGGAAATCACGCTCTCGACAAGCATTGGTATTGCCGTTTTCCCGGATGACGCTCCGGAGCTTAATCAACTGATTAAGTGCGCAGACACCGCCATGTACCACGTAAAGCAATCCGGGCGCAACGGGTGTACGGATATCGCGCCGATATGGACACCTAAACCGCCGCTAATTAATGACCGGCCTCCCGGTCTTATTCGTTCTTAAAGCCCCACCTCCAGATAACCGCCGAAAGTATGCCGCCTATGATGGGAGCAACCCAGAAAAGCCAGAGTTGGGACAAAGCTGCTCCACCTACGAATATTGCAGGGCCGAGGCTGCGAGCCGGGTTTACCGAGGTCCCGGTTATCGGGATGCCGATCAGATGAATAAATACAAGTGAAAGACCAATGGCCAGGCCTGCGAACCCTGCCGGGGCCTTCTTGCTGAGAGATCCGAAAATAACGAACAGGAATAACGCTGTTAGTATGACCTCCGCCACAAAACAGGATGCTAGCGAGTACTTGCCCGGAGAGAAATCTCCGAAACCATTCTGCCCGAGTCCACCGGTCGCGATGGTATATCCCGGCATTCCACTGGCAATCAGCCACAATACGGCGGCCGCCAGCACTGCGCCCAGGCACTGGAATATGATATAAAAGATCGTGTCTTTCCAGTTGAGCCTGCCTGCCACCAGCATTGCGATCGAAATGGCCGGGTTGATATGGCAGCCGGATATGTTCCCGATTGCATAGCACATCACCAGGACAGTCAGGCCGAAAGCAAAAGATATGCCCAAAACCCGATGTATTTGCCGGCGATAGCTGCCGAACCGCAGCCGATCAGGACAAGTGCAAAGGTACCTATAAGCTCAGCCCAGTACTTTTTCATCCGCAATCCTCCCGTTACATATTTAATTGGTCCGGATACCCTTCTGTCCGAATGTCAACCCGTCTACACACGCCCGTTCAATAGTATAGCTTATTTCTTCAGCGAGTCCAGGGCTTTCTGCCATGCATCCACCGTGGCAAAAGCCGTATTCTTATTAAACGCCAGGTACAGGTCCAGTCTGTGCACAAACACTACCGGCTCAAGATCATCCGGGTTTACACCCGCCTGTTTGGCGACGATTTCCACGTCTTCCCTTGTGCCAAGCCACAGGTCAACCTCTCCAGCTCCCAGTTTCTTCAGTCCATCGGAAGTGGCATCGGTAAATACGAAATTGATAAAACCCAGACCTGCCAACTTCTGCTGGCCTGCTTCATCTTTGACAGCAGCTATCGCCTTGACGGTTTTGGCATCTTCTATACTGCTTACCGTGACACCAGATCCCTTCTTTGCGTAAAGCCAGTTTTCATACGACCCGATCGGGCCAACCCACATGAAAAGATGCTCGCGCTCCTGGGTCCTTGCCATGGAATACAGGGCCGTGCCCGGGTCAGTCTGAGTCAACTGATAAGCCTGCGCCCACGGCATTAGCTCAATCGTTATATTCTGTCCGAGCTTGCCCATCATAGCTTTGACTATGTCAGTCGACTGGCCTACCACGTTGCCATTGGCATCCAGGTAGTTAAACGGAGGATAGTTTTCAGTCAGAATACGTATCTTCTCCGCCGTAGCGGGCGGCGCAGAGCAGGACATAAAAACAAAGACACCAGCAAACAAAATGGCGAGTAATCTCTTCATAGCCTTAACCTCGATAATTTGTATCAAGGTTATACTGCCGCTCAGGCCTTGTCAATAGCCGTATTGCATTGCTTCTGCTCTGTTTTTCAACTCGGTTGGGTTTGCAGGATATACATGAAGAACATAGATAGATGGTGGGCCTAAGTGTACAATTGACAGAACCTTTGTATTGAGGTTTGTTTTGAGATAATACCTGTTTTACAGCTAATTCTAACAACTCCGCCGATACCACACGGCCAACAAATTAGGTGGGATCGAACCAGCGACCACCTGAACCCCATTCAGCCCCGATAAAATCAGTAAGAGCCCGCCCCCTATTAGGCTGAGCTTGCCAAAAGAGTTGCCAAATAGTCAAAGTGGCAATTTGCTGCGCCTAACAAGCAAAGTGCCTACGAAATAGGCCTAACATTTACCAGTTAGTATCGCAAATTTAAGGTTGGAATCTAGATTTGCGGCACTGTTATCCGCTCCAAGGTATATGCCGCCCTATCTTCAATTCAGCTTTGCGCTGTCTTCTTGTTCATTACGTTAAGCGCAATTAGTAAGGCGACCATCACCAGGGGCACAGGGATGGCATAAAGCCACAGCACCGGGCCAAAATTGCCGGAGTTGAAATTGCCGTACAGAATAGCTTCCCGGAAATGCCCAACGGCAGCGCCCCAGAAGAACACGGTCACGCCAGTAACAGTAGCCGTCCAAAAATTGCCAGCGGAACCAGATGCAGAGTATGCCCAGCAAACCAAATGCTAAATTAACTAGCCCAACCTCATACTGAAAGGGATTCCCGGTTGGCCAGCCGATAGACTTAGCCACGAGATCAGCGAAGAACACATGCCCCAAAAAGCCGTATAAACCACCCCCTCCGACAACGATTACCAGCAGGTAAAGCAGTAGTAACTCAACAGCGCGCTTTCCGGTCCTTTTGGCTTTCGAAACAAAGAAATGAATGAGGAAACCGATTATTGCAAATAGCGGCAAAATCCCATATACAGGTATCACTTGATTCCCTCCTTAATTCCCTCGCTGCGAGATCAGAACTCGCCCACAGCGCCGGGGATATTCCAAATAATGGCTTGAAGTTCCGCCCGGTCTACCCAAGGACACAAATACAGCAGAAGAATGTCGCAGGCTCTTTGCCTGTGTTCTTCATGCCATGGACTTCCATGGGCCCAACATAGAAAAACTCTCCCGGGCCGATTTCCTTCTCTTCTATTACCTTATCATCATTGTCGTAGTGCGCTGCGACAAGCCTGCCCGACACGATAATTTCTGTCTGTGCATACTGGTGTTTGTGGATGGGCAGATAACCTCCCGGTTCTATGGTGAAAAATCTCAACCCATATTCGGGAAGGGCCGGCTCTCCAACTTGTGAGAGCCACTTGACCGTGGTACCAACCACCGGATACTCTTTGCCTTTATAGGGGAATGTCTTGATCGGTCTCGCTTCAACATCTTTTATATGTCCGAAAATCATCGTATCCTCCTTTGATATTAAATTATACATTTATATTCAGACGCATCCTGTAGGTTCGGACAGGCCTGCTATTTTGCAAGCTCCCTGTGCCGCGCCCGCCGGGAAAAGTTCCGAAATAGAATGTGCATCATAACCGGTTTTCCTGATGACCATTTTCACCGGCGGCGCAATTCCATATTCCAGAAAGTATCCCCGTATGTAGTTGACTATCTTCCAGTGGTCATCGGTCATCTGAGTCATATTTTGCAGCGCAGCCAGTTTCCCGGCGATCTCCTCCGTCCACCTCTCCGGTTCTTTCATAAACCCCTTGTCATCTAATTCAAATTCGTGCTCGCTGTCCATAGTTGTTTTCCTGTTGCTCCTCCATATCGTCCAATTTCATGATAAGAATCGTTTTATCCGTTCCATCGCCTCCGTTACACGGTCAACGGATTCCGCGCAGGATATGCGCACATAGCCTTCACCATTTTTCCCGTAAGTTGAACCGGGTATCATCCAGACATTCTCTTTGTCCAAAAGCTTCAGACAAAAATCTGCAGAAGAATGCCCTTTCGGGATAGCACCCCAGCAGTAGAAGGTGGCGGTGGGCATCATCATTCGAAGCCCCATTTCCCGCCATGCCTTGACAACAATGTCTCTTCTTTCAGCAAACACTTTATTACGCCTTTCCATCCAGTCAATTGGCCCTGTTAGCGCGGCTATTGCAGCTTCCTGGAGCGGATGGTATAGTCCTCTGTCCGATTGTGATTTTACCTTTGACATAGCTTTTATGATCTCGCTGTTTCCCAAAAGCATACCCACCCTCATACCACAGCAGTTGAATGACTTGGACATCGAGCAAAGCTCGACGCCAACTTCTTTGGCGCCCGGAGCATTAAGAAAGCTGGGGGGTTTGCAACCCTCCAGGAACACGTCAATATATGGGTTATCACTCACAACTACGATGTTACGCTCCCGGGCCCATCCGACAAGTCTCTTATAGAAATCAAGTCCGGCAACGGCTGCCGTAGGATTGTTAGGATAGTTCACCCAGATCATTTTCGCCGAGGCTGCTACCGTGGACGGGATACTATCAAGGTCAGGCAGGAAGTTGTTTTCCGGCAGCAAAGCGTAATATTGCGCTTCGCCCCCGGCGATCTTGACCGCGGCCTCGTATGAAGGGTAGGCAGGATCGGGAATCAAGGCAATATCGCCGGGATCCAGCAGACAGTTGGGCAATTGAAAGATCCCCTCCGCAGCGCCCAGGCAGTAAATAATTTCCGTCTCAGGATTTAAGTCGACATTATGACGTCTTTTGTACCAGCCAGCGATTGCCTCGTAGAATGGCTTAACCGGATATGCCGAAGGGTAATGATGATTGTTCGGATTCGCGGCAGAACCGACCAGCGCCTTCAGTATATGGTCCGGCGGGATAGTGTCCGGGTCTCCCAGGCCAAGGTTTATGACATCTTTACCGCCCTTCCTCATAACGGCTATCTTCTGATTCATGGCCGGGCCCTGGTATGCAGTAAAATTGTTCAGTTTAATAGCAGTGCGCATGGAACCTCTCCTGTAGTTTAGTTGCGTTCTACTCGGCAGCCACCATTGCATTCTTGACCTTATCCGTATCTGACACATAGTGTCGTGAACCCAGCCAGAAAAGCAATGCAGCCGGGATGCTTAAGGCCGACGCAATTCCGATGGAAATCTGTAAACCTACAGCGCCGCCGCCTATACCATCTGATATGACACCGATCAGGAACGGCGACCACCCGCCGAGCACGTACATGAAGAAAATCGCCAGTCCCCAGGCTGTTCCTCTTAAGTTAGGGGTGACCACATCCTGGCTGGCGGCATTTACAGCCCCTATGCCCAGCACGCTGCCCAGTCCCCAGATACCGATTATGATGAAGGCAGCCGTGAACAGCTTGAAATAAAGCGCCACCATCCCAAGAACAATGGCAATCACGGACAGGATATTGGCCATCATCGGCATCAGCAGCCTGGCTCGGCCGTTCTTCTTTTGCCAGGAGTCTGCAATAAAACCGCCCAAAGGTGCGCCGATCACCGAAGCTATGGCCACAAGTCCTGTAATCATCCCGGCTTTGTCCTCAGCAATACCCAGAGTGCGGATAAATAAGGCCGGTATCCAGGCCAGCACCGCGTAAATCATAAAATTGTGAAGCCCATATCCCAGGTACAGCCATTTAAGCGTGGGAATTTTAAGTAGCGTCCCGGCAGCCTTGAAGAAGCCCTGATCTTTCTTCTCGGCCGGACCATCAACCGTCTTGTAGTCCCGCAAGAAGAACGCAATGATACCCAAGATCAGACCGGGTATGGCAAAGATATAAAACGGCGTCCTCCAGCCCCCGAAATTTGCTGAGAGATAACCGCCCAGCACGACACCTATGATCATGCCCAGCGGCATCATCATGTTGAAGATGCCAAGTATTTTGCTGCGTATATTTGCCGGAAAACCTGTGGAAAGCAATGCAGTACCGCCGGATGAGAATCCGGCTTCACCCACGCCAACTAACGTACGCGACAGGGTTACCTCTATAAAACCACGTCCAATTCCGGTTATGTATGTGAAAATGCTCCATATGATAGCCATGATGCCGATGGTCTTACGCCTGCTCCACCGGTCAACCAGGCGGGCGATGGGAAACGAGAAAAGGGCGATACACAGCAGGAATACTGACTGGATAACACCCGCCTGGGTATCGGTAAGCCCGATGTCCCTTTTCATCGGTTCAAGCACCACTGAGATGAGCTGTCTGTCCATATAATTGACCATGAACAACAAACAGCAAACAACCAGTGTTACATATGAATGGATGCCTCCTGTCTTAAATTTCTCCTGTGACCCTTGCGAACTCTCTTTTGGCATCATCGCTCCTATTATTAACTTACTTAACTATTCTCTATTGTTCATTGTGTATGTCAGATGACTTGTTTAGGTCAGGCCAGAAGTTGTTGGGCAAGGTTAACCCAGTAACACGCCCCCTTTGTAAGTAGACGATCGTTGAAATCAAACCCGGGTTGATGCAGCATACCTTTAGTACGCGGCTGACCGGCGCCAAGAGTTATGTATGCCCCCGGTTTCTCCTTTAACATAAATGCAAAATCTTCGGAACCCATCACGGGCGATATATTTTGCAGGACTTTGTCATTTCCCGCGACAAGTGATGCTGCCGTGATAGCCTGCTCTGTCTGCCTGGCAGCATTAACCAGGGCGGGGTAACGCCGCTCATACGTCATATTTACTGTCACGCCCATGGACAATTCCACACCCGTCAGTATTTCTCTCATGCGTGATTCTATGAGGTCCTGGATCTTGGGCTGGAAGTGACGTGTGGTCCCTCTCATCGTAACAACGTCAGGAATTACATTAAACGTTGTTCCGCCTTTTATCTCGGTCACACTGATTACGGCAGACTCCACAGGATCGACGTTACGGCTCACAATTGTCTGGAACATCGCGATAACGTACGCGGCGGCCACTACTGGATCACGTCCGGCGTGCGGCATTGCTGCATGACCTCCGGTGCCCTTTATAGTGATCTCAAAAATATCGAAAGCGGCCATAGCCGGACCGGGTCGTATGGCAAAACAGCCCTCCGGCAGCAAAGGAAAACTATGTAGAGCAAAGACGGATTCCATGGGGAAAAGTTTAAAAAGGCCCTCTTCAACCATGACCTTGCCTCCGCCTTCATTCTCCTCTGCCGGCTGGAAAATAAAGTGTACCGTGCCGTTAAATTGACCATTTGAAGACAGGAATTTGGCGGCGCCCAGAAGCATAGCAATGTGTCCATCATGGCCACAGGCATGCATTTTCCCGGGAAACGTGGACTTGTATTCAAAATCATTTTCTTCCTGAATATCGAGTGCATCCATGTCCGCACGCAGTCCAATAGCCCTGGTTTTATTGTTCCCCCTGGAAAGCGTGCCAACCAAACCTGTGCTCCCGACATTACGCTGCACATTTATCCCGAACGATTCAAGCTTTTCAGCTACAAAGGTCGACGTATTATGCTCCTGAAAGGCTGTTTCGGGGTGGGCATGAAGATAATGACGCCACTCCTTCATTTCGTGTTCCAGAGATTCCAATTTCTTTATATCAGTCATCGCAGTTTTCATCCTGTTACGGAGCTTACCGGTGTGCAAATGTCACTCCGACTCCAGCACCATGCCCTGTGCGTTTTCTCTATCCTTAGGGTAATTTACGGCGCTGCGCCATAGGAAAGGTACGCCAATTAATCCCACAACGGGGGGAATCAGGAGGCCATATATCAACCCGGATGCTCCGCCGCCGATAGCATCGGAAACTGCGCCGATGATCCACGGCCCGGGTGCTGCGATGATTGAACCAATTAAGACCGCCAGACCCCACGCCATGCCCTTATTGCGGGGGTGTACTACTTCCTGTGTTGCCACAGTTATGCCGGGCATGTACATGACGGCAAGGAACCCGTAAATAAACATGCAGATTAAACCGGCCATGATCTGTCCCCCACCAATAAGGAACAGTCCCGCAACGAAAAATACGATCGTAGCCGGAAAGGATATCACTGCAACGAGCAGCCTGCCCCTAATGTTTCTGCGGTACCACAGGTCCGTCAAGTACCCGCCGATGAAAGTGCCTATTACAACCGCAATAGTAATAAGCCCGGTAAGCATTCCTGCTTTGTCCTCGGCGATATTCATGGTCCTGATTAACAGGGTCGGTATCCATGCAATGACGCCGGTACTGAAAAAGAGATACAGGCCGTAACCAATGAATGTCCATCTGAGGGTTGGTATTTTCAAAAGTTGGGCCGTATTCTGCCAGAAACCATTTCCTTCGCCTGCGGGCTGTACGGTCTTATAATCTCTCAGAAAAAAGGCAATCACACCGAGGATAATTCCGGGTATTGCGAAGATGTAAAAAGGCGTTCGCCATCCCCCGTAATGCACCGAAAGGTAGCCGCCTAGCATTGCGCCTACGGCAACGCCTAGAGTCATACACATGTTAAAAATGCCCATGGCCCGGCTGCGGAAGGTAGCAGGGAAAGATGCTGTGACGATGGCGGTGCCTCCGGGGGCAAATCCTGCTTCGCCCAACCCAACAAGAAAACGCGGGATCATGACGCCGATAAAATTTTTCCCCAGCGCTGTGAAAAAAGTGGCTGCGCTCCAGATAAGGGCCATCAGGCCGATTGACTTCTTTCTGCTCCAACGGTCCACGAGCGCACCGATGGGAAAGGCAAAGATCGCCATACATACCAGCACGGCGCTCATTAGCATGCCGCCCTGGCTATCGGTAAGGCCAAGGTCCTTTTTCATCGGTTCCAGCACTACAGCTAGAATTTGCCTGTCGGCGTAGTTAAGCACATAGAGCAAGCTGAGTACGATCAACGTTATCCAGGCGCTCAGCCCTCCTGTCCCAAATTCCTTGCTGTCCTTGCCTGACTTTGTTGCGGGTTTAATATCCGGCAGCAATTCACTTACCTCCTGAAAATATATTCAATCCCCTGGTCAATTGTTCAAATGCTATTGAACTGCTTCTGGAGCATTATCTTTAGGATGGTCCTGTCAGTATCGATCATGCCGCACGTGGATAGTTCACCGACGTTTTTCATGGTCTGTTCAGGTGTGGATGCTATGATCCCGTCGGTGCATTTAACGTCAATACCGTGCAATGCGAAGAGCGCCGACTGCACTGCTGTTCCGGCCGCCGTAGCCAGTTTGAGTGAACAACCTGCCTTAGCGCCGTCGCAGATAATGCCTGCAAGGTCTTCAACCAGGTTTTTTATTGCGCTTGAGATATGTCTTACATTGCCATTCATTAAATAAGTTATTCCGCTTGCTGCCCCTGCGCCGGCCGCTACCGAACAACCGCAAACTGCTGACAGCCTGCCTGTATGCGCTTTAATAAAAGCCGTAACTATATGGCTGAGCGCTATAGCTCGAAAGACCCGATCCATTTTGTCGCAGACGATATAGTCCTTTACCGCCCATATTGGAAGCACGGTGACCAGCCCGTGGTTGCCGCTGCCGGATGAGCTCATCGCCGGCAAACTGACACCTGACATACGCGCATCTGAGGCCGCTGATGTCAGTATCCGCGCAGCAAGTATCATGTCCTTCTTAAGAAGACCTTCTCCAACGAGACGCTCAAGAGCCAACCCGATTCCCAATCCCGGACCGTATTTGAGGCCATGCTCAGCCAACGCCATATTGCATTGGACGCCTTCACCAATGAATTTGAGGTCATCTTCATCCATCCCATCGAGTAAACGAAGAATATCATCCAGGCTGAGACCGGATATCCATTCTTCCATGCGTTTGACTTCACTCTGACCGCTGCTTTCCCGCCGGAGAAT
>CAWHDI010000049.1:0-47878 GCA_963827985.1 uncultured Chloroflexia bacterium
GCATACCGGATTCGAACCGGTGATCTCTGCCTTGAGAGGGCAGCGTCCTGAACCCCTAGACGAATGCGCCCCGTGACTTGTTGCCGGCCCTGCGATCCTATGCAATCTATACGTGAATCACTGACTGATCCAGGACCCGGAAACTAACGCAAGACATTATAGCAATGGAGCAAGAAAACAACAACGAGAGATGAGACATCTATAGCCGATTATATCGGTCGATCAGAACTAGCGGAAGTCCACCTTAAAACGGTTTACCGCCATTATCAAGGTGGGCCTCTATTCTGTCAACCAATTCGTCAGGTTTGAATGGCTTTGCAAGGAAATCATTAGCCCCGAGTTCCATTGCTTTTTCTGCGTTGTCCCCCTTGGCGGAAAGCACTATTACCGGTAATTTGGAAAAAGTGCGCAATTGCTGCAACATTTCGAAGCCGTCCATAACAGGCATCAATATATCCAGCACAATTACGTCCGGATTCCCTGATTGCAACTGGGACAATCCCTCCCTTCCGTTGGCGGCCGTGATCAAATCATAGCCGAAGAGCTTCAACTTGAGGGCAAGAAACCTCAGTATTTTATCATCATCATCAACGAGAAGGACTCGTGTTCTTTTCTTCTGCTCAAACTGCATTAACGGTAACCCATATTCCAAAACTCAGTAGATTTTAACATAGTCTTAACCCCGCATTAAGCTTTATTTATAACAAATTCATTAAATTTTTGTGACAGATCGAAGTATTTACCTTTTTTCATGAAGCTTCCCGCCCGCTGGACTGATAAAGTCTAGCAATTCTCCTCAGATCTTCGATTACCATTTGCATTGTACGATCGTCCTTCTTGTTGCCCCACCTGAGCACATAGGCTGGATGGTAGGTAGCCATAGCGATAAAACCGTCCAGATTGTATAAGCGGCCATGGTCACTATCCATCTGAAGTTCCCGATCAATTACAGCCTGTGCCGACGCACGGCCCAAGCACAGTACAAGCGACGGGTGCACGATCCGCAATTCAGCCCACAGCCATGGTGTAAATAGTTTAAGCTCATTAATTGAAGGCGGTCTGGTGCTGCGCGCAGGATTGTTCTTGGCCGGCCTCCATTTAACAAGATTGGTTATCCATATTTCTTTACGATTTAGGCTCGCATCTTCCAACATTTCATTCAAGAGTTGCCCGGCCCTACCCACAAAGGGCTGACCCTGATCTTCTTCCTGTCTTCCCGGCGCTTCGCCAATAATCGCTAATTGAGCATCCAGGTTTCCATGCCCCCATACCAGGATCCTGCCGCCGGCATAATCCTGTATCTCCCCCATCAGGGTTGCCAGAGCATCTTTCTTTGAATCAACAGACATCATCATATTAGCCACGCCCTGTCACCCCCACTGAACAGACATCCACTCATTCGACAAATTCTCTTCCTACCCCTTAATAACAATAATGGGCTTTGTTCTCGCAACAATTTTAGAAAGCCCTGCGCCAGCGGCCGCATTCACGACTCTGGCAACATCTTTGTACGCTCCGGACCCCTCTTCCGCCAGGTCTCTTAAATTTCCAGCCCGGATCATGATGCCTTTGGCATCCAGGTCTTTTACAACTTCCCTGTAATCAATTTGCCTTTTGGCTGCTGCCCTGCTCCTCATCCGTCCGGCCCCATGACACGTCGAGCCGAAACTAAGTTCCATTGAGCGCTGCGTGCCAACCAGAATATAGGAGTATCTTCCCATATCCCCCGGGATGAAGACCGGCTGACCTATTTTTGCATATTTCAAGGGAACGTCGGGATGACCTGCAGGAAATGCCCTGGTGGCGCCTTTTCTGTGGACACAAAGTTTCACTTTTTCCCGGTCGACCGTGTGCTCTTCAATCTTGGCAATATTGTGGGCGACATCGTAGATCAACTCAAGTCCTGCATCCTTCTCAGACTTCCCCAAAACGTCACAGAAACACTCCCGTACCCAGTGGGAGATACACTGACGATTTGCCCAAGCATAGTTGGCAGCACATTTCATAGCACACAGGTAAGCCCTGCCCTCTTCCGACTCCACAGGAGCACATGCAAGCTGGCGGTCAGGCAACTGCACCTTATACTTCGATGCGGCACTGATCATAGTCTGAATATAATCGTCAGCGGTCTGATGCCCTAAGCCCCGTGATCCGCAATGTACCATCAAAATTACCTGCCCCAGCCGATTGATGCCCATCTCTCCGGCAATTTCCGGATCCTCAATCACATCAACCACCGCCACTTCAAGAAAATGGTTCCCCGAGCCAAGCGTGCCAACCTGCGGCGCGCCCCTTTCCTTTGCCCTCTTGCTAACCGTATCAGGCCTGGCCCCGCTCATTTCGCCCCTGTCTTCCGTAGTATCGAGGTCCTCTGCACGGCCGAACCCGCGGGAAACAGCCCAATGCGATCCGTGCACGAGCACCTCGTCTATCTCCCCACCTTTGAGCCGTATTCTGCCTTCGGATCCCAATCCGGACGGAATATTCTTATACAGGGAATCTGCAAGCTGTTTTGCCCGGGGCTTTACCTCCTGCTCCAGAAGGTTAGTGCGCAGCATCCTGACCCCACAATTGATGTCAAATCCCACGCCACCCGGCGATACTACGCCAGTCTTAACATCGGTCGCTGCCACACCACCAATGGGAAACCCATAACCCCAGTGTATGTCAGGCATGGCAAGTGAATATTTGACGATCCCAGGCAAAAAGGCAACGTTGGCAACTTGCTCAACGGCCTGTTCTTCCATAACATCGCCCAGCATGTCCTCACTGGCAAAGACAATCCCATCGACTCTCATGCCGCTTTTATACGCGGGGAATCAGCCAGCGATAGTCGTCGATCTTTTCCAACACCCCATTCCATTTAGACATCAAGTCATCCCTAAACATCCAGGATAACCTGGACCCTGTTCCTCTTCCGGTCCACGGTCAGCATATGAAAAGTCGCCGATTTTACTCCCAGCTTCAGCTCATGTACATCCGGATTATATTTCTCTCCGTAACACACCGCCTTCAGAGACATTTCCGTCATATCGGTAATTTCAAATCGTCTTAATAGCAGGTGCTCAACATCAAATATATAAATCAACTCATTAATCCAGTTAAAGAGCAAGTTCTCCAAATCGATGCCTTTGACGTTTACCGTCCGCGACTCAGATTCTCTCACGCTGGATATGTCTGTTATGATGGAGAAAAGACCGCAAGCTGCATTGGTAAATGCTTCAGCCAGCGTGTTCCCGCCAGCCTTGATACCCATGTCAGCCGTGTGTTCAATCAACTCATATCTTTTCATCTGCATTATAATGTCGAAATCTCAAATCCCCTGTTACTTACCTGCTGGTTAGTATACGAGAATTCTACTAGATACCAGGTAAAATAGTAATAAAATACATCGTGCATTAATAAAGATATAGTTAAATCGCCGGTCCAATCGCAAGAACAGGATGTAAATCCCTAAATCCAGTACTAAGGTTGTTAAAGGAATCTGCCGGGTAGCCGCTGGAAGACACTTGAAGTAAATACGCTAACTTTAGAGCTTTGAAAACTCCGCTTTCAAGGATAAAGGGACAGCTTTCTCTCCCGCCGGACAGTGGATTACAGCGACGGGCCTTCCCAATCTCTGCAACGCCTCCAGATCACCAGCCGCTTCCGCATCGGCTACGATTCCAAGGCTGTAAGGTTCTCCCGGGATAGCCAATTTTTCTCCATGGTCCGCCGTGATCTGTAAGAATAGGCCTTCATCCGGTCCACCTTTATGAATTTGGCCAGTTGAATGAAGAAACCGGGGCCCATATCCGAGAGTAGTGGCAATGTGATACTTGGTCAATATATGCTTACGAAACGATGTAAATAGTTTGTCTAATTCCGGAGTTTGTCTGACGTAGGCCATCAGCGCAAGATATTTGCCGGGGCCCGCCTTATCGATAAGTGCTTTGGTGTCCAGCCCATCGCCAACCGCCGGTGCTCGACCCGTTTCCACAAAGTTTTTCAGAATGCGGTGAGTAGCTTCCTTGGCATACTGAACATCGGGCTGATCAAAAGGATTGATTCCCAATACAGCTCCTGAAACGGCCGCAGCAAACTCCCAGCAATAAAATTCCCCCCACAGGTTATTTAGATCGGCCAGTCGCTTCGTTATTACACTGTATTTGGCCCGCTTCAAGCGTTCAACAGCCGAGTCTGTAATTGAATTTTCATCGCCATCCAGACGCAGATATATGAATTGCCGGTCCTTACCATATGCAGCGACACCAGCCAGCGGTTCATTCACTACCGGCAAAATACCCTTGCCCTCCTTGCCGGTGCTTTCCGCAATCAGTTGCTCCATCCAAAGGCCAAAACTGTTTATCCGGGGCGAAGTGATCAGGGTGCATTTATCCTTTCCTTCCATGGCAAGGACACCCATATACGCTCCCAATTGGTAAGCAGGGTTTTCGTTATTCGGCATAATACTGGCGCACGCATTTCGCATGGTATCGGCCCGGTTAAGCGCCATTTTTATATTTATACCAAGCAGTGCAGCCGGCACTAACCCGAAGCATGAAAGTATTGAATAACGCCCTCCTATATCAGGCGGATTGAGAAATACACGCCGGAATTTTTCATTGCCGGCAAGTTTCACCAGAGGTGTACCAGGGTCCGTAATGGCGACGAAGTTTTTTCCGGCATTTCCTTTCCCTACAACTTTCTCAACCAGGCCTTTAAAATAATTAAACAACACTATCGGCTCTGTGGTCGTGCCCGACTTTGAGGACACCAGGAAAAGAGTACTTTCAGGTTCAATTACGTCCGCAACCGCCCGCACTGCGGAGGGCACGGTGGAATCGAGCACGATTAACTCGGGATACCCTCCAGTATTGCCAAACACCTGGCGAATTACTTCAGCCCCCAAACTGCTCCCACCCATGCCCAACAAAACTACTTTTCGAAAACCATACCTCTTAATATCCTGGGCAAACGCCATAATTGAGGTGGCTATTTCTCTCATTTGATCAGGTAATGTCAGCCATCCCAGACGGTTCGCTATCTCGTCAGGAGAAGGCTTCCAAAGTGTGTGGTCCTTTCTCCAAATGCGCTCGACTATGCCAATTTTGTCTATTTTGGCAATAGACTTTTCCACTGACCTGGAGGACGGCACTTGAATTGAATTGCTCATCTCTTTCATATCACTTTTATTTGAATGTCCGGCGTTCCAACGCTGTTATTTTATCCAGCCTGCGGCAGTATCGTTCCCCCGCTTTAAAATTAGCCGACAGAAAGGTGTTAACCAGTTCGACGGCCAATTCCAGGGCGATGACTCGGGCACCGATACAAAGTATATTCATATCATCGTGTTCCACAGACTGGTGCGCCGAATATGTATCGTGACATACCCCTGCCCTGGCGCCTTTGATTTTATTTGCGGCGATACACGCGCCTACGCCGCTTCCACATATAAGTATACCTTTTGCCACTGTTCCTGCCGTAACAGTGTGCGCAACGGCAAATGCATAATCAGGGTAATCATCTGCAGCATCAAATTTGTTGGCTCCCAGGTCCATCACGGAATACGTGGGAGCCAGCCTAATTATCAAATCATCTTTCAGGCTAAATCCGCCATGATCAGCAGCTATGGCTACCAGAGTGTCCATCATCATCACCTCCTTTGCAAAATGCGCATGGCTTCCTTTGCGACATCTTGCGCAGTTAAACCCAGTTTCTCATATATAATCTCTCCAGGAGCAGAAGCGCCGAAGCGAGACACACCTATCGCAGTGCCTTCGGTTCCAACATAACGTTCCCAACCGAGCGTACAGGCCGCCTCGATCGAAACACGTGAGCGTAATCCAGGCGGGAGCACGGCGTTGCGATAATCAACCGGCTGGGCGTCAAAAATTCCCCATGAAGGCATTGAAACGACTCGTGCAGCGATACCTTTTTCTTTCAATATCCCTGCGGCTTCAAGCGAAATGTGAACCTCAGACCCGGTGCCAATCAATATGACCTGCGGCTGCCCGTCCGATTCACTTAAAACATAGCCACCCTTTCTTACTCCGCTTGCTGCGGCCAATGTACGCCGGTCCAGGATAGGAAGATTTTGGCGCGTCAGGACCAATGCAGTGGGACCGTCCCGCCGTTCCAAGGCGAGTTTCCACGCTTCCACTGTTTCGGCGGCGTCTGCGGGACGGATGGTGATCAGGCCCGGCACAGCTCGCAGACCTGCCAACTGTTCTACCGGCTGATGCGTTGGACCATCCTGACCCAACCCAACCGAGTCATGAGTGAAAATATATATTACACGTATCCCCATCAGTGCCGCCAAGCGCACCGGCGTGCGCATATAGTCATAAAATATGAGGAAAGTACCTGCATAGGGAATTATGCCCCCGTGCAATGCCATACCATTTACAATGGTCCCCATTGAATGTTCACGCACCCCAAAATGCATGTTGCGCCCGGAATAGTTTTCAGGTCCGTAGTCTCCAAAATTCATTAAATATGTTTTGGTTGACGGCGCAAGATCGGCTGAACCGCCCATAAGCGAATGTACTTTGCCCGCAATCATGTTCATTATTTTGCCCGATGCATCCCGTGTGGCAATTGGTTTAGTTTGGTCTGAGAACAGTTCTTCAAGTCCCTGGTCCCAATCAGCCGGCAATTCACCGCTCAGATCAGCCCGAAACCGGTCTGCATCACGGGGATAGGCCAGACTATATTTTTCAAATCTATCTTCCCAGTCCACCTGCAATCTGCTGCCGCGGTCGCGTGCCAGCCTCATGTGATCCAGAACCTCCGGAGGCACAGTAAAGGGCTCCTTATAAGGCCAGTTGAGCCTTTGCCTGGTTAATTTTACTTCCTCCGCACCCAACGGTTCACCGTGTGCTGCGCCGGTGCCTGCTTTGTTCGGGCTGCCGAAACCTATTACAGTCTTCCCGATGATAAGGCTAGGACGCCCAGTTTCCAGCCTGGCTTCCTCAAGAGCCTCCTGTACCTGCAGCAGGTCCATTCCATCAATCGGCCCCATGACGTGCCAGCCATAAGCCCGAAAACGCTCTGCCACGTTCTCGGTGAAAGCAATGCTGGTCGTTCCCTCAATAGATATGCCGTTATCATCATAAAGATAGATAAGCTTTCCCAGGCGCAAAGTGCCCGCAAGTGAGGCTGCTTCCGATGATACGCCCTCTTCAAGATCTCCGTCAGATACGATGGAATAAACGAAGTGATCGACAATTTGGTGACCGGGTTTATTGTAATTCTGCGCAAGCCACCTTTCGGCGATGGCCATTCCTATGCCATTGCCAAATCCCTGCCCCAACGGCCCCGTGGTCGCTTCCACTCCCGGGGTAATGCCATACTCCGGGTGGCCCGGCGTTCGACTACCCCACTGACGAAACTGTTTTATATCATCCAGAGACAGATCATAGCCGGTAAGATAAAGCAAAGCGTACAACAACATGGATGCGTGACCGGCGGAAAGCACGAACCTATCCCTGTTGACCCAACCGGGATCTGCGGGATTATGCCTTAGAAACCTATCCCACAGGGCATAGGCCATAGTCGCTGCGCCCATCGGTGTCCCAGGATGCCCGGATTTAGCCTTCTCAACAGCATCCACAGCCAGGAAACGGATAGTATTGATGCAGAGAGCGTCTATATTTTTGGTTTCATCTGATCTGCCCGCCATGTCATCGCGATCTCCCAAGTGGGAGCCTATATTTCTTCCGGCAAAAGCCCCAACCTATCCAGCGCCTTTCTGGCTTCCAAAGGGACTTTCATACGATAATCAACATCATCAAATGCCACTTTTAATGGCAACAAAATGGATTCCAAATTCCCTTTTGCAAGATCGTGAACAATGTGCCGCACGCCTTCCCACAACCAGTCGGGTTCAGGATTCAGTAGAATTGCCTTTAACGCAGGAATCAGGCCTTCTGCACCTATCTTTATCAATGCCTCGGCCGCCAGCCACCTCACGTCGAAGACCTTATCTTCCAGGCATTTTACCAGCGCACGCGGCAGAAGGGTCAGCAATTTCTGACAGGGCATTCACCGCCTCCCACCGCACTTGTTCCCTTTTGTCACCAAGCAATCTGACCAAAGGCGGCACCGCAGATTGACCGAAATCAATAAGTGCTAATCTGGCCGTTTCACGAATCAGACCGTCCTTGTCGCCGAGCTTTGCAACGAGTGCGGCAATTTCTTCAGACACTGATCCTCTCCTTAAGTGATTATTTCTCTCCATAATAACTTTGTTCGACACGGTTGTCATCCTCCCGTACAACGATATCTTTCCGATAGCTTTCCACTATCCAGAATATCAAGACCAGTGCGTCCTGGGCCTTTCCATCTGAACTCCGTCAACAAAGAGGTCCACACGTTCATTATAGAAGGAAATCCTCGCGGCAATCTTACTGGTCTCGGTGGTCGTAAATTTATAAAACCATGCTATATCGGGAAACGTTTGGCCGGCCACATTGGCCGAATAGTAACTGGCGGTACCTTTGTATGCGCATTTGGTTATCGTATTACTGGGAACCAGCAGGTCCATGCGTAAATCGACTTTCGGAAGGTAATATCTTGTCGGCAAACCGGTCTCAAAAGGATCACCGGGCTGTGGCTCTCAGCCACTTTTTCTCCATCCAACGCAACAACTACATGGCTGCTACCATACAATGTATCTATGCGGTGATGCGGATCATGAGGATGTACGAAGACCTCTTCTGCTTCCTCAAACCATGCATCCATCTTTTCCCAATCAAAAGAGAAATAATCTCCCAAATCCAGGCCGTTCACTGATACCGCTGGAATATTCCAGGCGGCGTCATCCACGACCCTGTCGCCTGCTCTCACTGTCCAAAAATGCGCTTCCCCAGCTCCGACCTCACGAACATGATTGGAGTGCTGCAAGTATTCCATCCTCACGTCAGCCTTCGGGAAATAATAGAGAGGAAAAGGCGGCCCAGCGGAATAGAGCAAAAGCACTTTTCGGCTTTCTGCGATAAACCGCCCACCATACATGACACGAACCCATTTTGGGCTGGGTTCAATCTTGATTTCAGGTCTTCCCGCCATCATGCCGAGTCTAGCAATATTTACATTGCAAAGTCATAAATTTACGCTATGCATACTTAAATATTTATAACACTTTTCGGAGGGAATAACGTCAATTGCATTATGCTATTTCTGAGCGAAAGATAACTGAAAGTGCGAATGATTGGGGAAGACTGTCAGGCAGGGGAGAATAATGCTGGCTGGGGATCCAGGATTCGAACCTGGCCTCACGGATCCAGAATCCGCTGTCCTACCGCTAGACTAATCCCCAGTGCGACCGAGATTATAGCAAAGACGTGGTTTTGTATCAACAGAAAAGATATTGCCTGTCAGGACCGTGCGCCTCCGCCCTTTATTCAATTTTAGGTCTTTTTCATCCTCGATACAGGGACCAAAATAACCAAACCGGTCACACTTCTGATCCTAATGGTCATTCCACAGTACCCTAAATTATGTAAGACTTAGTAACTAGAGGGATTCCAAACCTGGAAGACAGGAAGGAGCGATTAATATGCCCTGTAAATGCGTCGAATGCGGCGGGAAAATTGACTGTGACTCCATCATCTGTGGCAACTGTATGGCAGAGATCATTAACAAGGTGAACCTCAAAGGCCAGGGCAATGACGGCGATGTAAAATCGCACGATAAAATCGAAGCAACGTATGGGTAGATTGAATCAAGAACAAAATAAGCTGGCGTATCGACCTGAAGGCTGGACCAATCCCTGCACAGAAGACTTTGAAAAGAACGTCTTCGAAGCCGGGGCCGATGCAATGCTGCAGATGCTGCTAAAAGAAGCGTCTGAGTATGGGCAGACTGCCCATCACTACTTGAGACATGATGATTACTTGTGCGACGTCCTTGCACAGGGCATTCAGCTTCGATGAGGTCAGGCTCCCTGAATTCAGCTCCCGATTGCGCCGACAACGTGATTAAGGTAGTAACCTCATATTATGAATACTGACACTACTTTGTACGTGACCCAGTTGAAAGCCATTTCGGCTTCCGAAAGCGGCAACGCTTACCTTAAAAAGTGGGCGCAGCTATGGCTCAAGGAGATTAGATATCAAACCGAATTGACCTCAAAATCGAGAGAGACGCTCATGAGGTTGAACTGCTCAACACTGCCAAAATCGAATTAAAGGGACTTATTCGCACCGGCGAGTTATCGCCTTAAATAATTTGCAAGAGCTAGCTCGCATTAATTCCACTTGCCTTTAATATATTACGGACCTCCGCCCGGGCGACGGGCATCATCAGGTCTTCACTCAGGAAATCGAAGTTATCTGTCTCCATTGTTTCGCGTGCAACCAGGTGGGCAACCTTTTCAAAATCATTATCCATGGCATAGAGACTGACGATACGCGTCCCATAGTCCTCTGTCATCTGCAGGCCATTAACCAACACCTGATGCGCATCTGTTCCGGTAACAACCGCGTAGTGGTCAAAGGCGCAGATGTTCACATCATAGGCAATCATTTTTGATAATGACTCTTTTAGCCGGGTGAAGTCATATTGCGGCGAAGGCCGGGCCAGCTTGTCGATGCTGCCCAGGGGACAGGGCGCCGCATCACTGGGGAAAATTGCTTTCAGCGCGGGAATATATACGGATACATCCCCCGGTGAGTGTCCCGGCGTTCCAATAAAGTGGACTTCCAGGCCGTTGCCAAGATTAATCATCGTGGAATCGTTTACCGTTTCGTCTACATTGATTGCATCAATTCTCAGGTTCATTCGTTCGTATTGGTCTTTGACCCCATAGTGCTCTACCATCAATAGATTGACCTGTTCGATGTAGTCAATTACCTTCGGTTTTGCCAATACAGATTTCGAGGCTTCGCTTGCCAGCACTCTCATTTGAGGGTACTTTCGTTTAAGAAATGGAACGGCACCGCAATGGTCGAAATGGGGATGTGGTATCACCAGATATTTTATTTCATCGGGCGAGACATCAAGTTCCCTTAATTGCTGCTCAAGCAGCGGGGCCATCCAGTTCATCCCACCTCCTATAATCATGGACTCTTTGCCCCTGACAAGATACATCAGGCACATTTGTTGTCCAAGTAAATACAGACCTTCCGTAATTTTGCCAGGTTTATTTGTAAGCATAGATTTTTTTACTCCATGGGACTTCAATAGCGTAGTTTAAAGCAATTTTGCAGCATGGGCAAAATTGGTCCATCATCATAATATTGACAATTCCTGCTACAATTGAATATGCTGATTTCAAACACTATCTGGAGTTAACATGCTATGAAGCTTACCTGGAAACCGATTATGGCTGGAATCCTTGATATTGTGGGTGGCGCTATAGGTATGGTTGGCGGACTTTATTTTGTGGCGCTGGCATCATTATTTAACGTCATTCGCGAGTTCGTTCGCCTTGATCCGCACGTTATACAAAGAATAGAGCAGGTCATCCAAAACATTTTCGCCGTGCCCTTCGTCGTCGTATTTATCGGCATTATTGCAATAATAGGCGGTGTTTATGCCTTGCAAAGACGAATATGGGGATTTGCGCTGGCGGGGTCGATTTGCTCATGCGTGGTATTTCCATTTTTCGGACTGCCCTCAATCATAATCACCGCCCTGGCCAAAGACGAATTCAATTAAAGTACTAACTCCGCAAATAAAAGGTCAATTACATTGTCCAGCGTAAGCAACCTACAATCGGCATTGGGGATTATCTTCAAAAACGGGGCCTTGCTTAAACAGGCATTCGTCCACAGTTCGTATATTAACGAGAACACAGGGACCGATCTTCACGATAACCAGAGGATGGAATTCCTGGGCGATTCGTTACTAAATCTCATAGTTGCCGAGCAGCTTTATTATGACTTTCCGGATTTGCCTGAAGGCAAGCTGACCGAAATAAGGGTGTCACTGGTAAGACAAGACAAACTTGCAGAGAAAGCCGCGTCGTTAAAGCTGGGCGACTTAATGTTGCTGGGCAAGGGCGAAGACCTTTCGGGCGGCAGAACCAAGCGGAATAATCTTGCCGATACTTTTGAAGCACTGGTTGCAGCAATATTCCTCGACCAGGGTATTGAGGCCGCAAGGGAATTTGTGTTGAAACATCTGTCCTCTGATATAACCAAAATTAAATCGGGGCAGGTGGCATTGAACTTTAAAGCCATACTGCAAGAGTTGACGCAGGCAGAATTCAAACTGCTGCCGGAGTATGAAGTAATTGAAGCAAGGGGCCCCGACCATGACCGCGAATTCTTTGTATCTGTATCGGTTGGGGATATTGTTCTTGCTATAGGATCAGGCAAGTCCAAGAAAGTAGCCGAGTCTGAAGCTGCCAAGATCGCCCTATCCAAGTTGGCCGAATTGCGCTAACGCTATGCCTGGCCGGAGTATTTCAGTACAAGTATTTCACTTTCAGCCGGTAACCGGCTGGTTGTGAACTCCACCTCGTCTGAATCAAGTATTCTGACCTGTTTTCTCCCCTTAATAAAATCCACAGCAGTCCATTTCAACCACTTGCAACGATCTGTCTTATAGTGCATCGGGATAGCTACCTTTGGCTTGATGTCCTCATATACCAAAGTTGCGCCCTCTGCGTCTATAGTAAATACTCCACCGACGGGGACAAGAAGCACATCAACCTGGCCGATGGTCTTAATCTCCGCTGAGGTCAGCTGATGGCCAAGGTCACCCAAGTGACAGATATTTATTCCGCTGACATTGAGGCAGTAGATAGTGTTGGCGCCCCTTTCTTTCCCCTTAGCTTCATCATGCCACACACTTAATGTTCTTATCACAACATCCTGCAGCGTCTTCGTGGCGTGGCCCCGCAACACAACGGGCCTGCCGGCAACAGCGTTCACGTCATTGTGGTCATAATGATCATGGCTGACCGTAACAATATCCACGCTTTCTGTCGCACGGGCGTATGTCAGGTCGGCAGTCCGTGTAAACGGGTCCGTCAATACCTTTACACCTTTATCAGACGTTATCAGAAAACATGAATGCCCGATCCATTTGACCTTCATATGCTTCCTCCCTGTTACTTGCTCCTGCTCATATTCATGGCAAGGTTAATTAGAGTCCTGACTCCAAATCCGGTAGCTCCCTTAACAAGTATACCCTTCGTTTTGTCCGACATAAAGGGGGCAGCAATATCCAGGTGCACCCATGGGGTCGTTCCCACAAATTCCTGGAGGAACAGCGCAGCCGTAATAGCGCCGCCATATCTGCCTCCTGAGTTCTTGATATCGGCAACTTCACTCTTATTCATTTCCTTATAATCGTCAGGCAACGGCAATCGCCAGAGAGGCTCACCAGCCTTCTTGCCGGCTTTCATTATATCATCAGCGACCTTTTGATCGTTGGAAAACACACCTGCATACAGATCGCCCAATGCAACGTGGCAGGCCCCCGTCAAAGTCGCAAGGTCAATCAAAGGTGAAATACCTTTCTTGACCGCGTAGGAAAGTGCATCAGCCAATATCAGACGTCCTTCCGCATCGGTATTGACCACCTCAATGGTCTTGCCATTAGATGCTTGTAACACATCCCCCGGCTTCAGAGCCTTTCCGCCAGGTAAATTTTCAGTGGCCGGGACTATCGCTGTCACGTTAATTTTCAACTTGAGCGCAGCAATCGCTCCGATGGCCGCAATGACTGCTGCGCCACCGGCCATATCGCCCTTCATGTCAGACATGAAATCCTGGGGCTTGAGAGAAATTCCCCCTGAATCAAAAGTCAATCCCTTTCCGATGAACCCGATGGAACCTTTTTGCCCCCGGTCACCTTCATATTTGAGAACAATGAATTTGGGCGGCTGACTCGAACCCTGCGCAACCCCCAACAACGCTCCCATCTTCTCTTTCTCCATCTGTGCCCGGTCCATAACAAGTACATCAAGTCCGCTATTACCCGCCATTTCCGTGGCTATCCGGGCCATATTTGTGGGCGTCATATAATTCCCAGGCTCGTTCACCATGTCACGCGCAAGCGTTACGGCATCCGCCATAACCTCGCCTTTGCCCAGGCCTTTCTTAATTAAATTCAGTTTAGATTCATCCTTTTCCAGGATTGTCAATTCGGCCAATGCCTTCTGCTCATCTTTTTTTGTGAGGTGCTTTTTGAATTGATATGCACCCAAAATGAAGCCTTCAACGATGCCCTCGGCAGCTTCGTCAGGTTTCAGACCATCCACGCCCAAACCATTAAGCACTGTCGCAGCCGATCTGCAACTATGCAGCCTCAGAATACGAGCCGCCTCTCCCATTGCATTAGATACTGCATTGATATTATAATCTTCCTTTTTCCCCAGACCCGCTATCAAAACCAGCTTCGCCGGCAACTTACCCAAAGTATGAATTACCTGTACCTCATTCGATTTGCCCTTCAACTCGCCTGATTTAACAAGGTCACTAATAACATTCCCCAGCGCTTTGTCAACAGCCGCCGTTACACCTGACAGAGCCTTTGTTCCTTCAAAAAGGCTAACAATAATCGCGTCACATTTTATCGAGCATATATCGCCGGTCTTAACCTGGAATTTCAATTTGTCCTCCCCTTTGATGACTTATGCGTGCCTATTTTGTTCCGAGATATTTTATACGAAACACGGACAATTTAGTATATTACGTGCATATCCATTTCGACCAGTTTAATAATTGATTAATTGGCCGTCAATGTGTTACTATAATAGAAAATAAGCCTTTAAGTCAGCCCGGTGAGGCTGGCAAGGGATGATGAAGTTAGCTTCATCATACAATCGATTTAACTAAACTCGCTTGTTACAGACCTCTTGCCAGCAAAGGCAAGAGGTTTTTTTATGTCTGAAAAGATACTGCTTAACTCCAGTGATATCGAAAGGGCTCTTGTTCGCATAGCTCATGAAATCGTCGAGCGCAACAAAGGCGCCAAAAATATTGCCTTTGTCGGAATCAAGACACGCGGTGTGCCAATCGCGCAGAGGCTTGCCGGGATTATTCAAGAGATGGAGCATGTCCAGATACCGGTTGGATCTCTGGACATATCACTGTACCGTGACGATGTTTCATCACTCAGCTTCAAACATGTGGTACAGCAAACATACGTCCCCTTTGATATCACGAACAAGCATCTTATTTTGGTGGATGATGTTTTCTATACGGGACGAAGTATACGTGCGGCACTGGATGCACTAATGGACCTTGGCAGGCCGGAGACCATACAGCTTGCGGTCCTGATAGACCGGGGCCACAGGGAACTGCCAATACGCGCCGATTTTGTGGGCAAGAATATACCCACCGCCCGTACACGAAGAAATCAAGGTATATCTCAGCGAAACTGATGCAGTCGACAGGGTGATTGTGGTGAAGGAGGGAGAAAAGAATGGGACCGAATGAACTGAAGACAGTCGCTGCCGGACCGGAAACTCTGCCACCCGTCTCTATTGAGCAATGGCGGCATAAACACGTACTGGACCTCGACGATTTCTCGAAAGAGGAAATAAACCTGATCTTTGAAATCACGGATGCAATGGGGGAGGTGCTGGCCCGCGATGTAAAAAAAGTCCCCACGCTGCGTGGCAAAACAATAGCAACAATGTTTTTCGAACCCAGCACGCGGACAAGAGCTTCCTTTGAACTGGCGGCCAAATATCTCGGGGCAGACACGGTCAGCCTGGATGCGGCTAAAAGCAGCGTAACCAAAGGTGAATCCCTGGTTGACAGCCTGCGCACGCTGCAGGCGCTGGAAGTGGATGTAATAATAATGAGGCACCCTTGTTCGGGGGCACCGTATGTCGCTGCGCAGCATCTGGACATAAGCATTATAAATGCAGGCGACGGGGCCCATGCTCATCCCTCGCAGGGACTGCTGGACCTGTATACAATGAGAAACCATCTCAAGGACCTCAATGGGAAAAAGGTTGTGCTGGTAGGCGATATCATGCACAGCAGAGTGGCACGTTCTAATATATGGGGCAGCCGTGCCTTCGGGGTGCGATTGGTTCTCTGCGCTCCGCCGACACTAATTCCCCACGGGCTCAAGCCGATGCTTGTCAAATGTGGACTTGACCACGTCTCCATAGAACACGACCTGGATAGGGCGATTGCAGGCGCAGACATAGTAATGCCGCTAAGGCTGCAGAAGGAACGCCAGCAAAGCGGCCTAATTTCTTCTGTTCGCGAGTACATCCGGCAGTATCAAGTCAGCGCACACAGGCTGGAAAAAGCCAGCCCCCACGTGCTGGTCATGCACCCCGGACCAATGAACGAAGGAATAGAAATCAGCCATGAAGTTGCTTACAGCAACCGCTCACTGATAGAGCAGCAGGTTACTAACGGCGTGGCCGTTCGCATGGCGCTCCTATATTTAATTGCGGGAGGTAAGAAGCGGTGACGGCCAACGACCTACTAATAAAAAATGCACGGATTATAGACCCTGCAAGCGGCACGGACAAAATAGGCGATATCCTCATTGAGGGCGGAATTATTAAACAGCTGGGCGTCAATATAACCGCACCGGCCTTACAGACTGTAGACGCCACCGGACTGATTGCTTGTCCCGGATTTATTGACCTCCACTGCCATTTGCGTCAGCCTGGTAATGAAAATAAGGAAACAATTGCCAGCGGATCCGCAGCGGCTTCTCGAGGAGGGTTCACCACGATTTGCTGCATGCCAAACACTAATCCCACCGCTGGACAACGCAGCCCTTATCAATTATGTGTTAAACATTGCTGCCATCGAGGCGCCCAATATTACGATCCTGCCGATAGGATGCATAACCAAAAAGCGTGCCGGGGCTAGAACTAACGGAAATGGATGAGATGGCCGAGGCAGGCTGCATCGGGTTCAGCGATGACGGGGCTTCTGTAGCAAATGCGAGGCTAGCATCCCTGGCAATGGAAAATGCGCTAAACCTCGGACTACCGCTCATTGAACACTGCGAAGACGCGGAACTTGCACGCAATGGGCTTATGAACGATGGTTGGGTAGCATCAAGGCTCGGCTTAACAGGCATACCGGCTGCCGCCGAGGAGTCTATTGTATCCCGTGACATCTCTCTGGCAGAGATGACGGGAGCAAAGTTGCACCTGACACATATCAGCACACGAGGCTCCGTGGAACTCATCAGACATGCCAAAAAGAAGGGGCTGACTGTGACTGCTGATGTAACGCCTCATCACCTCACATTGACAGAGGAACGGGTCGTCAGCGGAAGAATGGGCTCAAACGTCTCACTTGCATATGATACGGATGCCAAGGTGAATCCTCCGCTCAGGACAATGGATGATATCGATGCATTGATCGCCGGAATTAACGACGGCACAATCGATGCAATTGCAACCGACCACGCTCCTCATGCCGACGAAGACAAGTTGTGCGAGTTCGAATTTGCAGCATTCGGTATATCCGGCTTTGAGACAGCTTTCGGAGTACTCATGACTCTTGTAAACTCCCAAAGATTGAACCTGAATACATTGATTGCGCACCTGACCATGCACCCTGCACGGATCATCAATTTTAAGAACGGGGTGACCGGCGCAATTAAAGTATCCGGTAGAGCAGATGTGACATTGCTTGATATTAACCGTGAGTGGACTGTGAATAAGGAGACCATGCTTTCCAAGGGCAAGAACACGCCGTATGCCGGACAAACATTGAAAGGCCAGGTGGTCGCAACTATTCACCGCGGCGCCATCGCATATAAAGATGATTCTGTAAGGATCTCCAAATGAGCGCGTCCAACAAAGCTACACTTGTGCTTGAAGATGGCACTTTTTTCGAAGGCACTGCCTTTGGGGCTTCAGTTACAAGTACGGGAGAAATAGTATTTATTACGAGCATGACCGGTTATCAGGAAATGTTGACGGACCCGTCCTTTGCCGGGCAGATTGTTGTACCCACATATCCGCTGATAGGCAACTACGGAATCAATGATGACGATATAGAATCCTGCAAAATACAGGTCCGTGGTTTTGTCGTCAGAGAATACTGTGCTACTCCCAGCCACTGGCAAAACAAGCGAACTCTCGACAGTTACCTGAAAGAGAGCAACATACCGGGCCTCAGCGGCATCGATACACGTTGTCTAACCAGACACATCCGCTCGAAGGGCGTGATGATGGGCATTATGTCAACGGAACTAACAGTTGCTGAATGCCTAAACGAACTAAAACAAATGCCCTCCTATGGGCTCGTGGATTTCGTCAAAGAAGTCTCCACTTCTCACAATTATCCGTGGAAGGATGGAACCGGGCAACAGAATCGCTACAATATAGTGATCGTCGATATGGGGCTGCGCTACAACATAGCGCGGATACTCAGCCGGTTAGGGTGCTCACTTACCGTAGTTCCGTGCACTGCCTCTGCCGGCGAAATTCTCTCGCTCAAGCCGGACGGGATAGTTCTATCTCCCGGGCCGGGCGACCCCGCCCTGCTGGACTATTTGATTAATAACATCAAAGACCTTATGGGCAAATTGCCCATCATGGGCATTTGCCTCGGGCACCAATTGATCGGCAAAGCCTTCGGAGCAGAAACATTCAAACTGAAGTTCGGTCATCGCGGGG
Organism: uncultured Chloroflexia bacterium; assembly: GCA_963827985.1. Taxonomy (GTDB): domain Bacteria; phylum Chloroflexota; class Dehalococcoidia; order GIF9; family UBA5629; genus JAFGLP01. The sequence goes on from CAWHDI010000049.1 coordinate 18,551, forward strand.
GGAATCATCCCGTACGCGATATTGCAACCGGCAGGGTTTATATAACTACACAGAACCATGGATATGCTGTCGATTCACACGGGTTGCAGGGCGGGTTGGAAGTCAGTCACATTAACTTGAACGATAACACGGTCGAAGGATTCCGGCACAAAGAATTGCCCGTGATGTCCATCCAATACCATTCTGAGGGTTCACCCGGACCACAGGATAACGTTTATCTTTTTGAGCGGTTTCTCAATACCATTGATAAAAGGAAAAACGGTTAAATGCCAAAACCCTCCAAAGTCCTGGTCATAGGATCGGGACCTATCATCATCGGGCAAGCCGCAGAGTTTGACTATGCCGGCACGCAGGCGTGCAAATCCCTTCGCGAAGAGGGGATCATTACTGTCCTGGTGAATTCCAATCCGGCTACCATCATGACTGACCAGGGGATTGCCGACATCGTATATATTGAACCGCTTACAGTGGAGGTTGTCAGTAGAATAATTGAGAGGGAGCGGCCCGATGGGTTGCTGCCTACCCTGGGCGGACAAACAGGCCTGAACCTCGCCGTGGAATTGGCCGACGCAGGCGTCCTCGATAAATATAATGTTCGACTTTTGGGGACGTCTTTGGAGAGTATCAAACAGGCGGAAGAACGCTCTCTGTTCAAGAAGCTAATCCAGGATATTGGAGAACCGATCCCCGACAGTGTAACTGCCAATACTGTTGATGAAGCTATCAGATTCGCACAAGAAATCGGACTCCCGCTAATTATTCGCCCATCGTTCACACTGGGAGGCACGGGCGGCGGTATAGCCCGCACCATGGAAGAGCTGAAAACCATCACCACAAATGGACTTGCACTTAGCTTGACTCACCAGGTCCTGGTGGAACGATGTTTATTCGGATGGAAGGAACTTGAATACGAAGTCATGCGTGATGCGGCCGACAATTGCATCACGATCTGCAATATGGAAAATATCGACCCCATGGGAATTCATACAGGGGACAGCATCGTGGTGGCTCCCAGCCAGACACTTACCGATAAGGAATACCAGATGCTCAGATCAGCCAGCCTGAAAATAATCCGGGCGCTTAAGATCGAAGGGGGGTGCAATATCCAGTTTGCCCTGACCCCCAGCCCTGTCGTCGCCAGGAAATGGGCTCCCGACCAGCTAAACGTCAAACGGAGCGAATACTATATTATCGAGGTCAATCCCCGCGTGAGCCGTAGCTCTGCCCTGGCCAGCAAGGCAACAGGCTACCCGATTGCCAGGGTCGCTGCGAAGATAGCTGCCGGGAAAAGGCTGGACGAAATTCCGAATAAAGTCACGGGGAAAACCCTCGCTGCTTTTGAACCTGCACTTGATTACTGCGTTGTAAAAATACCGCGATGGCCTTTTGATAAGTTCACAACGGGCGACCGCACGCTCGGCAGCCAGATGAAAGCCACCGGGGAAGTCATGGCAATCGACCGCTGTTTCGAGGCCGCACTTCAAAAAGCCGTACGCTCACTGGAATTTGGCAAGAGGTCCCTCCTGTGGGAAGGAAAAGACTGGGGCAAAAACAACGACCTTAGTTCCCTGCCCTTGCACGCAAACGACCTCAGACTATGGGCGCTCATGGCAGCTCTAAGAAGAGGTGCGTCGATCGAGAACTTATCGGAGCTCACAGGCATAGATCCCTGGTTCATAAATAAAACTTCAAACATTGTGGACATGGAAAAACGCCTCTTATCAGCACCGCTTGACCGTGAGCTGTTATGGCAGGCCAAGAGGTTGGGTTTCTCGGATGTGCAAATCGGTACTCTGGCAGACAGGCTCCCTGAACAGGTAAGAGTGCAGCGAAATGAAATGCAGATCAAGCCGGTCTATAAAATGGTAGACACATGTGCGGCCGAGTTTGATGCCGAGACCCCTTACTTCTACAGCGCTTACGAGAAGGAAAATGAGGCGGAGCCTATTGACGGCAACAAGGCGTTGGTTATAGGCAGCGGACCTATTCGCATAGGCCAGGGCATTGAGTTTGATTATTGCAGCGTACATTCAGCATGGGCATTGCAGGAAGCCGGTTATAAAAGCATAATGATCAACTCTAATCCGGAGACGGTTTCCACCGATTTTGACACGAGTGACAGGCTCTATTTCGAAGCGCTTGACGAAGAGAGCGTCAGAAATATGATTGAAAACGAGTCATTCGTCGACCACCGGTATATTAACTGCCCGTCAATTGTCCAATTCGGAGGGCAGACTGCCATCAACCTGGCGGAGCCGCTCTCTTCAAGCGGACTATCAATTATCGGTTCGAGCGCTGAGGCAATCGACCTGGCAGAAGACCGCCGCCGGTTTGAGGATTTTCTCAACGGACTTGGTATTCCACAGCCGCCAGGTTCCGGAGTAACTTCACTCAGAGAGGCATTAAATGCCGCGAATACCCTGGGGTACCCCGTACTGGTAAGGCCGAGCTATGTACTTGGCGGCCACGCAATGGAAATCGTCAACAACGATGAAGAGCTGTCCAAGTACATGAGCCGAGCCCTCGACCTTGGCAGTCGGCACCCCGTGCTTATCGATAAGTATTTCGAGGGAAAGGAAGTGGAGGTCGACGCCATCTGCGATGGCACTGACGTCCTCGTGCCCGGCATAATGGAACATATCGAAAGGGCGGGCGTCCACAGCGGAGATTCAATTGCAGTTTACCCCGGCCTCAACCTGACAACCAGGGAAGTCGATACGCTGGTGGACTATGCCGTAAGAATGGCTCTCGGGCTGAATGTAAGGGCCTGATGAACGTTCAGTTCGTCATCATGCCAGGTGAGCACGGAGAAGCTTCTTCCGTGTACGTGCTGGAAGTAAATCCCCGAGCCAGCCGTACAATCCCTTTCATCTCCAAAGTAACAGGTATCCCGATGGTACGCCTTGCGACAAGAGTAATGCTGGGCACAAGCCTAAAAGAGCAGGGATATAAGACCGGGCTCTATAAAAAACGCAAACCTTGTAGGCATTAAGGCCCCGGTGTTCTCCATGTCCAAGCTAACCGGAGTTGACACCTATCTTGGCCCTGAAATGAAATCCACCGGTGAGGTTATGGGCATTGACCATAATTTCGAGGCAGCCATGGCAAAGGCTCTAATGGCGGCCGGACTTATTTTGCCACCCAGCGGCAACTTGCTGTTTAGCATTGCCGATAAAAATAAGAAAGAAGCATTGCCCATTATTAAAGGCTATTATGCACTCGGTTACAAGATGTACGCTACCGGTGGAACGGCCGAAATGATGGAAAGTAACGGGATGAAAGTAACAACCATTGAGAAAAAACTGGGCCAGGGCAGTCCGAATATTATAGATATCATAAACAGCGGCTCAATCGCAGGTATAGTAAATACCATTACCGGCGGACGCGTTGCGCTTCAAGACGGTTTCCATATTCGCCGCACGGCAGTTGAAAGAAGAGTACCCTGCTTTACGTCTCTTGATACTGCCAGGGCAGCTTTAAAAGCTCTCTCGCATGGTACAGGAATATATAATGTGAAGCCGTTGAATGAATACCTCGATTAGCCGTAAAATTTGTACTATGGACTTGTTATCAGGTAGGCTAATTTAAAACATTGAAGCAAATCACAGCAACTGTAATTTCGAACGTCCAGCTCCTAGCTTGTTCCGGAGCAAATTATTTTCTCATGCGTCTCAAGGCTCCAGAGATTGCCAAACTGAGTAAACCGGGACAATTCCTTATGATTAAATGCGGCGGTGATACTTTGCTGCGCCGGCCAATAAGTATTCACAGCGTTACTGGTGATAGTGTCGATCTTCTCTACGCTTCGACTCAAGTCGAGACCAATTTGCGATCAGCAGAACCGGACTTAGCGATTGACAATCGAATTGCCAAAGGAGCTGGAACTCGGTGGCTATCCCAGGTGAAACCGGGGGACAGGTTAGAGTCAATAGCCCCCGCTGGAAACGGGTTTCATATTGACCCGTCGGCGAAAAGCATACTGCTGGTAGCTGGAGGGATAGGCATAGCTCCTCTGAAGTTTCTTGCAGAAACAGCCCTGTCGCTGGGGAAAAAGGTGACTTTCGCAATAGGTGCGCGAACTGCAACGGGCGTCTATCCAATCAAAGATTTGCCGGTGTCCATAGAGCTATTGCTGGCCACCGAAGATGGAAGCACCGGTAAAAAGGCGATGGTAACAGATCTCATCCCCGAATACTTCACCCGCTCCGACCAGATTTTTGCCTGCGGACCCAAAGCCATGTATGAAGCTTTAAGCGACAGTCTGGAGGCACAGAATGCAAAGAATCCGGTCCAGGTCTCGCTTGAGGTGCGGATGGGCTGTGGGACAGGCGTATGCTACTCATGCAGCATTAGAACAAAGCAAGGCATGAAAAGGGTCTGTAAAGAAGGCCCCATCTTCAATATAAGAGATATAATATGGCAGGAGGTTAGGTTATGACTGTTACATGCAAACGAATCCAGGTAGGCACCCAGGGTCAGGGTGAAATGATCAATGTAACTTCCGAAATTGCCAGGGAAGTCGGCAATTCTGGCGTTAATAGCGGCACCGTTACTATCTTTATACCCGGGTCTACGGCAGGCGTGACCACAATAGAATACGAACCAGGACTGTTGGTAGATATGAAAAATATGTGGGAGAGGATAATTCCATCGAGTGCAAATTATGATCACGACAAAGCCTGGGGCGATGGCAATGGACACTCTCACATACGCGCGTCATTGCTGGGACCCTCAATTACCGTCCCATTTATAAATAAAAGGTTAACCCTCGGCACGTGGCAACAAGTGGTTATCATCGATTTCGACGTCCGCCCGAGGTCCAGAGAGATTATTCTGCAGATAATGGGAGAATAGAACACGGTCAGTCTCTTAAAGAGGAGGTTATCATGGCCAATTCACAGTTAGGCATTATTTTATTTAGCATACTCGGTTTCTGCGCAATGCTGGCTCTGGGGGCGTTCCTGGGCAAGGTAGTAACACCAATCAAACTAGTAACCTTCGCCGGAGTACTAGCGCTGATTGCGGTCGTATGTTTCTCAGTGTTTGCAGCGTACTATTTTATAACAACGGTAAAATGACAGGCTAATTGACCACAGTTTAAGGAATTATTATGATCCAGAGTTTTCAATGTCCCACATGCGGTAATCTAAACGCACTTGGAGAACCGTCATGCCCGAATTGCGGGCAGAGTTTTGTCTACAATTGCCCGGTTTGCGGAAATCCGATAGACAACCGCTTTCTCCGCTGCGCGTCGTGCAATACTCTATTCAATTGGAGCAAACCAATACTACAGAATGCCGAAACAAACGCACCAAACATGCAGAGGATGCGTGTCACCTATCCAGCAGCAAAACAGCCGCAAGCAGAAACAAATGAGGTCAAAGAAAAGTCCGGCTCCACGAATGTACGGAGAACTTCGCAGCCGAAGTTCTGGTTAATGCTGATGGCCGGAAGTATGATCTTGATCGCAGTGCTATTATTGCTGGATAGAGTGATTAACCACTAGAGAGGAGGTAGCCCATGCCAAATCCTAAAATAATGACCTACATTTTCGCAATTGTGCTGTTTGCATGCCTGATATTGTCATTAGGCGGGTTCCTCGGTAAAAAATTCGAGGTTTTTCGTGTCGTTATATTCGCAGCGGCGATTGCCCTTATCACAGTTGTTGTATTTGCAATATATTTTGCTTTCCTGGGCATCAGTGGGAAACTGTAGCATATACTTACGAGGTCTATTATATTTATTTTAAGATGGCATATGTTGACGCATGGACGTAAATTGGAAAGGGCGATGGACTGCGTGGTTAGACACACCATCCTCCGGTTATCCACCGATTTATTCTTAGATATCTTCCTGACCGCATAAACGCGATCACCTCATCTGTCTAATACCCGGGCACAAAAATTGTGTATTTTTAAGTTGATTGGCTCTTACACGTGATGTAGAATTACGCCAATTTACCGTAACGGGCCCCGGGGACTTTAATCAAAGCATTTATAATGGAGTCCTAATATGTGCAAGAGACTAGTTCTGACTGTGACGCTGACCACCTTGCTTGCTGTCATCTTTTCTTCCTGTGCCCAGCAGAAAAAGGAAATCCTGCCCAGCCAGATGGCATCCGTATCCCGGGGTGATCTTATCCTGTCCGTTTCATCCGACGGAAACCTCGATATGCCCAACCAGGTTCAACTAAAATTCGGTACCCCGGGCACCGTCCAGGACATCCCCGCTGAACAATACCGCCTTAAAGGTCAGCCCGTCAGGGCCGGCACCCTCCTGGCAAGGCTTGATAATACCACCCAGCTCCTTACCGTTGAAGCCGCCCAGTACGCTCTCGAACAGGCCATCAACAGCGTTGTCCAGACCTGTTGCGGCAGCCGCTACCCTACTTTCTACTCCCTGGCCACCGCCCTCCTGCGCTTCGAACAGGCCCAGGACGAAATCACCGCCGCTACAGAACATCTGACCAATGCCCAATACGCCCTGGCAGCCTCCGATCTCTCTCTGGCCGGTTACGACCTCAAGGCCGCCAGGTCGGTCTATGCCGATCCCAAGCTCGATACCGTGCAAACCCAGTACAACGACCTCAACCAACCCATGCCGGCCTTCCCCGAACTCGACCAGGTCGTAGCCGTCCTCGATACCCAGCTGGCCAGCCTGGCTTCACTCCGCTCCCTCATCGAATCAGGCGATTACTCCGCTTCTTTGTCTGCCATAAATGCCCTGGCCGTCTCCCTCGATGAAGCTCATACCATCGTCAAACAAAATTCCCGCCTGCCGGGAGCTTACACTTATCCCGACACATCCACTTCACTGGCTATCTCCAGACAGGTGCTCGACTCCATGTCAGATATCGAAACCATGATCTACCAGGATAATTTCGACCGCGTTAAAGTTTCCGAAAAATTGCGCATGGCCCAGCATGACCTGCTCATGAGCAATATGATCCTGGACGAAAGCGAGACCATTTACCGCGCCGGCCTCAACCCTCAAACCCTGCGCAACTACAACATCAACATCGAAACCGCTCTTATCAACCTTAACAAAGCCAAGCAGGACCTGCTCAAAACTGAAATCATCGCTCCCTTCGACGGCACCATTGTCGCCGTCGACGTTAAGGTCAACGACCAACTTTCCCAATTCGACTATTCCGCCAAGACCGCCGTCTACCTGGTCGATACCAAGACCATCCGCATGACAGGCGTTATCGATGAAATCGATATCACCAAGGTCAAAGTCGGACAGCCCGTCATACTCACCGTCGACGCATTGCCCGGTCAAAGGCTTAACGGACATGTGACCTTCGTCTCTCCCTTCGGCACCCTCCAGGCGGGCGTGGTGAACTTCCCCGTCGAGGTCTACCTGGACCCTTCTGAAAATACCACCGATCTCAGGGGCGGCCTGACCGCTACGGCAGATATCGTCATCGGCAAACGCGATAATGTCCTGCAGGTGCCAAACAGGGCCATCAAGGGCCTCTCAGGCGATTACTCGGTGGACGTTGTTACCGACGCCTCTACCGCCGCAACTGAAAAACGACCCGTTAAAATCGGCATGCAAAATAAGAACATGACAGAGATAATATCAGGACTTAAAGAAGGTGAAAAAGTACTCATTGAAGCTATAAAATAGAATAAGAATTATTGAGGGGAGGTTGGATAGTATGTCTTTGATTCATCTCGACAACATAGTAAAACTCTATCAAATTGGCGATGTTACCGTGAATGCTCTGGACCATGTTAGCCTCGATGTTGAGCCCGGAGAGATGGTATCGATCATGGGACCTTCGGGATCCGGAAAGTCCACACTTATGAACGTATTAGGATGCCTTGACAGGCCCACTTCAGGCGTATACGAGCTGGACGGCATTGATGTCAGCCACATGACAGACGACCAATTGGCCAAAGTCCGCAACAAAAAGATTGGGTTCGTATTCCAATCCTATAACTTACTGCCCCGGTTGAATGCTGTCATGAATGCAGAGCTGCCTCTTATCTACAATGCAACAAGGAACAGGCATGAGCGTGCGATTAAAGCCATGGAATCGGTGGGTATAGCACAACGTGCCCATCACAGGCCAAGTGAAATGTCCGGTGGAGAACAACAGCGTGTGGCAATCGCCCGGGCTCTTGTTAACGATCCACCTTTGATTCTGGCCGATGAGCCAACCGGAAATCTCGATACTCGTACAAGTCACAGCATAATGGAATTTATGCAGGAACTTAATAGCAAGGGCATCACAATTGTAATTGTTACGCACGAAGAAGATATCGCCACTTTCACTAAGAGAACGATATACCTGAGAGATGGCAAAATAGTCAAGGAAACTACAAAGTGAACCTCGGGCAACATTTTCTGTCAGCCTGGCAGGCCCTTATGACAAATAAGCTGCGTTCCTTCCTGACAATGCTGGGAATAGTAATCGGAGTTGGCGCCGTCGTCTTCCTGGTTTCATTTGGGAGGGGCCAGCAGGCGGCTATGACTTCGATATTTGAAAATATGGGAGCAAATGCCATTTATGTGTCCGGCTCCAGTCGCCAGTTAATGGGGGGAATACGGCCTGTAGGTACTTTGACACAGGAAGATGCTGAAGCGTTGAGCAATGAGAACAAGGCTCCCGCTGTCATAGCAGTTGCGCCTATGTACAACCAGATGTACAAAGCAGTCTATGGCAACCAGATCAGGACCATCAATGTCATGGGCACAACCATGGCAATCCAGGACATCTTAAATTATAAAGTGGCCAAAGGTAATTTTTTTAATGACCGGGATGAGCACAGATATGCCAGCGTATGCGTGCTCGGCGCGCAGGCTGCAACCGATCTTTTCGGCACGGTCAATCCAATTGGAGAAACTTTGCGAGTCGGCGGACGCAAATTCGACGTTATAGGTATTTTTGAGCCGCGGGGCGGATTCATGGGCGGGAATGCAGACAACTTCATTATGATTCCCCTACCCACTATGCAATCCAGATTCGGTATTGAAACACTCCCTCAAGGTCATCCCGTCCAGACTATAGTAGTCCAGGCGGCCAGCACGGGCGTTGTCAATACGGCCAAGGACCAGATAGCAGCCATTTTGCAGCAGCGCCATCATATCAGGGAAGGTGAAGAAAACGATTTTAACGTCATCGATATGCAGGAGATCCTGAAGAGAATGCAGCAGTCAATGGCTGTTTTCCAGGTTTTCCTGGCCAGTGTTGCCAGCATCTCGCTCATAGTGGGCGGTATCGGCATTATGAACATAATGCTCGTTTCCGTCACTGAGCGCACGCGTGAGATAGGCATCCGCAAGGCGGTCGGCGCTAGAAGGCGTGACATCCTCGTCCAATTTCTGGTTGAATCTGCCATGCTCAGTCTATCGGGCGGCATTATAGGGCTCATAATCGCTGGACTCGGTTCGATTGCAGTGACAGGTCAGACCATGAACAGTATGCCTGTCAGCGCGCCCATTTCGCCGGACATAATAATAATTGCACTGCTGGTGGCCATATTTACCGGAATCGTCTCCGGGACATATCCTGCATTCAGGGCAGCCAAGCTGGACCCCATAGAATCACTCCGACACGAGTGAGCTACTTTCCCTGTATCAGGGACATGAATTCAGCCCTGGTGGCGGGACGCCGCTCAAAGCCGCCGCGCATAGCTGAAGTGATCACATTACTACCCGGCTTTTTTATCCCTCGCATTACCATGCAAAGGTGTTCCGCCTGTATGACCACACCCACCCCATCCGGTTTCAATGAATCCATAATCACATCGGCAATTTGTTTGGTCATCCTCTCCTGCAGTTGCAGGCGCCTGGAAAAAATCTCAACCACCCTGGCAAGTTTGCTGATACCCACTACCCAGCCGTTTGAATTGGGGATGTATCCAATATGAACAACACCATAGAACGGTAAAAAATGGTGCTCGCACATCGAATGAAATGGGATGTCCCTGACAATCACCATCTCGCGATGTCCTGCCGAAAATCCGGTAGCAAGAACTTCTCGGGCATCCATGTGAATACCAGAAAACAGCTCAGCGTACATTTCGCGCAGCCTCTTAGGAGTATCCAAAAGTCCTTCGCGTTTCGGATCATCGCCTATTGCTTCGATGATCTCAAAAGCCGCTTTTTCTATCTTATCGCCGTCCAATTCTGTTCCTGCTTTGATATTTACTATTTCTTGCCGTATTTTTCATTGTCGTTGAACGTGACCGTTGCCTGGTCTGTAGTACAATAAGTGTCACCACCCAGGTAAAGGGCCGGACGCACTATATTCAAATCCAGGTTGCCGCTTTCCTTGAAAGCGTTCTGGGCCACATGAACCGCAACTACTTCACCAATTATCCATGCATGGTCTCCAAATACCCTGGTGTCGATGACTTTGCATTCGTAGGCAGCATAAGAATCACGCAATATCGGGACATCCAATTTAAGCGGAGAATCCTCAGCCATATTGAATTCGGTGAATTTGTCGACGAAACTACCGGTGCTTCCACCGGCTGCCGCAATTGTGTCGACCTTCTCATACGGCATAAAGTTGATACCGTATTGCTTTGCCTCTGTGATCATATGGTAAGTATAGCGCTTTGGGGCCACTGCAATGCCATAATAGGGAGGATTAAATGATACCGGACAGTGCCACGCAACGGCCATGGCATTTTTTCTGCCTGCGTTGCTAACAGTGACGACAGTAGCAGCTCTTGGATAGTGCTGATAGAACGCCCCTGCGTTTTCCGCAACAACCTTGAACATGGCATCCCTCCTTCCAGAGCTTGATCCTATCTCTTCAATCCCAGATGCTTCTCAATCACTGCAAGATCAGCCGGTAATTCAGGGAACGGTTTCACGTATTTGGTTGGTATGTCAGGGTCTTTCAGTCCATTTCCAGTGACAACGCAGACGATTTTCTTTCCTTTGAAGCTCTTGCCCTGCTTAATCATTTTCAGCAGGCCAGCCAGTGGAGCAGCAGACGCCGGCTCGCCAAACACACCTTCTTTACCAGCCATCAGCTTGTAGGCAGCCAGGATTTCATCGTCGGTAACACTATCGATAGTGCCACCCGATTCATCCCGTGCAGCAACCGCACTCTTCCAACTTGCAGGATTGCCTATCCTAATTGCAGTAGCTATGGTCTGGGGCGCTTCAATAATCATATTTTTGACAATGGGCGCTGCACCCTCAGCCTGAAAACCCATCATCACAGGGGTCCGGTCAACTTTCCCGTTGTTCTTCCATTCTTTAAAGCCTTTCCAGTATGCCGTTATATTCCCAGCATTGCCCACGGGAATAAACAGATAGTCAGGTACACCTCCGAGGTCATCGATTATCTCGAATGAAGAGGTCTTTTGTCCCTCGATACGAAAAGGGTTCAAAGAATTAACCAGAGTTATGGGATATTTGTCAGCAAGGGTACGGGTGACCTTGAGCGCCTGATCAAAGTTGCCCTCAATAGCAATTATTTCTGCCCCATACGCGATGGCCTGCGCCATTTTCCCGATGGCAATTTTACCTTTAGGGACAAGGATGATTACCTTCAAACCAAAACGCGCACCGTAGGCGGCAGCCGAAGCGCTGGTATTGCCTGTCGACGCACAAATTGCCTGTTTGCTGCCTTCTTCTATGGCCTTAGCCATAGCCATTACCATACCCCGGTCCTTGAAGGAGCCGGTTGGATTGCAGCCTTCCAATTTGAAATATAATTCGCCAACACCCAATTCCCCAGCAAGGTTTACCGATTTCACCAGGGGCGTTTCCCCTTCACCCAGTGAAATCATGGGGGTCCTCGATGTGATGGGAAGATATTCCTTGTGCCGCTGCAATACTCCTCTAATCATAGCTAAATTGCCTCTACTCGGATGAAATTACTGATTTCTTTAACCACATCCAGTTTATTAATTATCTTCATGGCCTTTTGGACCGCCTTTTCTTTTGCCGGGTGGGTCATAATGACAATTTCTGCCGACTTGTTCGACGGATCGGATTCCTGCTGAATGACGGAAGATATGCTAATAGAATTTTCGCCCATAATCGCCGCGATTTTTGCAAGCACACCGGCCTGGTCTTCAACACTCATCCGGAAATAGTAGCGGGTTTCAATGTCGGCCATGGGTCTAATCCCTGATGTCTTCTCCGGAATAAACCTTGGTGCATTGTCTCGCCGCGTATTAATATTTTGCGCAATATTGATAACGTCTGCTATCACAGCGCTGGAGGTTGCAGAAGGTCCCGCACCCTGTCCGTAGAAAAGCACATTGCCCACCAAATCCCCTGTGACGTAGATAGCATTATACACACCATCTACTTTGGCCAGAAGTGACTCTTCCGGTATCAACACCGGATGGACCCTTGCCTCCACCAGGTTATTGGACCGCTTAGCAATGGCCAGCAGCTTAATGGCATAGCCGAACTCGCTGGCATAGCGGAAGTCCTTCGATTTCATTTTCGAAATACCTTCATAATACACCTGGCTAAAATTCACGGCCATATCAAAGCCCAGTGAAGTGAGAATGCCCAATTTATAGGCTGCATCGAGGCCACCAACATCATTGGCAGGATTGGCTTCAGCGTAACCAAGTTTTTGCGCCTGTTTTAATGCTACCGAGAAGTCGATGTGATCGTGTGCCATCCTGGTAAGAATGTAGTTGGTTGTTCCGTTGACAATTGCATAGATCGCCTGAATGTCGTTGGCTACAAGATCACGTTGAAACGGGGCGATCAGAGGAATTCCGCCCCCCACACTCGCCTCGAAACGCAAACCTGCGTGATGCTCACGTGCGATAGACAGCAGCCTGGCGCCATGTTTGGCCATGACTTCCTTATTCGCCGTAACCACGTGCTTACCCTTACATAGAGCCTCTTTAATAAAATCATACGCGGGGTATTCGCCACCGATCAGCTCGATTACTACATCTATGTCCCTGTCGTTTACGGCATTCTCAAAATCAGCCGTGAATATCTGCTTATCAAGGCCCAACGCACCATACCGTGATTTATCCTTCTCAACCACCATTTTAAGATCGACGGGACTGCCAGCCTGCCGCGCAAGTGTTTTTGTCTTGCCAACCAGCACTTTGGCAACACCTGTTCCAATGGTACCCATGCCCAGCAATGCAATATTTACGGCCTTTTTCTTTACCAACCTTACTTGCTCCTGGTTTTACTCACTTTCTGAACTGCCAGTTCTTTCTGCGACGAGTCAAGCAAGTTCTCAATCTTGGCATCCTTTACAAGTCCCTTCACCCACTCGTCAAGACATGTTTCAGACAACGCCTGGTAGACTTTGGCAGGCAAGGGACGATCCTGTAAATTCATTACCTGTATCAGCCAATAGCCTCCATTGGTCTTAACTGTCTCATCGCGCAGCACATCACTTATCTTGTTTGGTTCCAGACCAGCCAGCAATCGCACGAGCAAGCTTTTATCGGTTCCCGGTTGCAGCCAACCAAGATCAGCGCCGGAATCCTTGCCTGCAGCTTGAGAATATTTCTTTGCCAGATCATCCCAATCGGCTCCGTTGAGCAACTGGGACCTGACGTCATCCGCCTGTTCCTGAGTAGGAAGCAAAATACCTCTACCGTGATATCCCTTGGCATCATCCTTTTCCAATAATTGAAGTACCCAGAAACCAAAGGGCTTCGAAATAGAAGGATCGTAAATTGGATCGCTCGGAGTATTAGGCTGCAAGGTGAAGATCACATCTTTCAACACAGAATCCGATAACTCAGAGATGGCATATATTTCGTATCCTTTGGGAATCCAGCCCAGATACCCTTTATCAGCTTTCGTAATGGGTTCCATGGAAAACTGCGTGGCCATTGTAGAAAAGTTTTCGCCAAGAGCCAGTTTGTGTTTCCGGTCATTGACCATAGCTTTGCTTTCCAGAAACATGGCCTCCACTTCGGCACTTTGCACAGATTTAGGCTGCTGCGGCATGCACACTTTCTGAGCATAGTTTACCGTCAATACTCGCGTCCGCGCTAAATCAGATCCGACCACGTTATCCGGCAGATTGCCCGTTTCTATGGCTTTTTTGATTTCTTCATCGGTCGCCGAAACGCCAACATCCGCAGCCTTTTCCCGAACTAACTCACTCTCTTCAACTGCCTGTGCCGCTACATCAGTATATCCAGAAAGCTGCCCCACCGTAGCACCCTGCGTGATTATGTCAAGCATTTTAGTATAATAATCCAGATTAAACGACACATCGTTGACCTTTATTACGATCTTTTGAGCGGGCATCACCTGCTCCCAATAAATGCCACCGGCAATCAGGCCTGCCGCAGCAACCACAATGACTGCCGCACAAATTTGTATAATTCTCGACTGTTTTTTTTGCTTTTCCCACCTCGAGACCTGCCGTTTAGTAAGCACACGTTCAACTTTTTCTTTTCGGTGTTTTCCAGCCAATTCAGAAACCTCTCGTGAAAAAAATAAAATTGAGGCAACGTACATTGCCCACAATCACAGGATATGATAACATATTTTCGTTTTCCGAGACACGGGGTGTAGCGCAGCCTGGTAGCGCACCTGAATGGGGTTCAGGTGGTCGACGGTTCAAATCCGTCCACCCCGACCATAGATTCAAAGTTCGGGCCTCAGGCCACCTGAATTAACAAATAAAGCTATAGGGCTCTAAATTTTAAATGCAGACCATCTGGGCCGATGAATTGGCTGGCAGGGCTGCAATAATGAAAATCCCGATCAGTGAAACAGGTAGTTCCCTTCACAGATTGGCTGACGCGTTTGTATTGCTCAAATGCATCAAATGTAAAAGCCCCAGAACCGTCGATTACTTTTGGGACAACTGACATCGATTTCTATGGCTACCCCGGACTTTAAAGCCGCTACTTGACAATACATAGTCTCTATCCTAATATGTACCTGATGCAGAATGACCGTTCGTTCTGTAATAAATGAAAGCAGAGCTATTTGTTGCCACATCCTGAGTTACAACAGCTCATCTACATTTCAGAGGAAGCGCACAAGTTGAGACGTACAAGCAAAAGGATGGCATTCGGACATACAGCAGCGACAGAGAGCTCGTCGATTCCAAGCGTAAGGAGATAATCGACCGGGCCACAAAGGTGTTTGTTAAGCAAGGTTATCATCAAACCAATATGCGCGAACTGGCCGAAGCCATCAGCATGAGCGTCGGCAGTATCTATCATTACGTTGGATCCAAGCAGGACATACTCTATCTCATTATCCATGCGGCGATCACCAGGCCCGAAGGGTGGATTGACGGCATTTCGGCAAGGCTTGCAACTACTTCGGCCAAGCGAGTGCTGACTGACTTCATCCGCACTTATTACACGTTGTTGGACCTGTCACACAACGTCACCCTATTCACGTACCAGGAAGCCAGAAACCTTGACCGCAAGGCACAGCACATTATTATGAATGCCGCTGCCGAAGATGTCGAGGCGTGCGCCATTATATTGCGAAAAGGTGTTGAAACAGGTGAATTCCAGATAAACAATGTATTGCTGACGGCGCATAACATCCTCGTAGTGGGCGACATATGGGCCATCAGGTGGTGGTACCTTTCCAAAGTATGTTCTTTGGATGAATATATCGAGGAACAAACGGCGATTATTCTCAGTCGAATCACCCGCAGGTAAATTTTTGCAAGTTCTAGTATAACCTGAGATTCTATCGCCGTTAAGTTGATTCTTATAAGGAGGAGTTATGTCTGACTTAGCCAATGCCATCGCCGACCTCAAAGAGGATGAGGCCAAGCAAATCGTTAAAGACAAAATCGACTCGGGCGTCAATCCGATGTCGATCGTCGACGAGTGCCGTAAGGGCATGGAAATCGTCGGGGAGCGCTACAAAAATAAAGAGTATTTCCTGGGTGAACTGATCATGTCGGGCGAGATATTTAAAGAGGCCATGGCCGTCGTTGAACCAAAACTGATGGCAGGGCAATCGAGTAAACCGATAGCCAAGATGGTACTGGGCACGGCCAAGGGAGACATTCACAACATTGGCAAGGACATCGTGGGAACACTTCTTAAAGCGGCGGGTTTCGAGATCTACGATATGGGTATCGACGTAGCCCCTGAAGTCTTCGTAAACAAAGTCAAGGAGACGGGAGCGCCGCTCCTTGGCATTTCTGGCCTGCTCACGCCATCCTTCGAATCCATGAAACTGACAATTCAGGCGTTGGAAGCCGCCGGGCTGCGTAATAAAGTAAAGGTCATCATCGGAGGCGGGATCGTGACCGAGGTCGTGCGCAAATATGTGGGCGCCGATGCATTTACCGACGATGCGCCGGAAGGCGTGGAGATCTGCAAGAAACTGGCCATGGCGGTGAAATAGATGATCAAGGAAACGATGACCCCGACCGAACGCACGTGGGCAGCTATCAAGCTGGAGCCTTTTGACCGTGTGCCTGTCGCCCCGCTGATGGACGTCATGTTCCCATCCCGCCATAAGGGCATGACCGTTGCAGAGGGAATTGCCCATCCCACAAGGGGATTCCAGGCCATTGTCGACACCTTTGACGATGTCGGCGGCTGGGACGCCATGATACTGCCGGGCTACAGTGTGCCTGCTCCCCCACATATCGAGGCTGTACTGCAGGTTGGAATCGGTGACACCCGCTACCCCGGCAAGGAACCTGGAATGGATATCGATTCACCTCCCCAGTTCATCGAAAAAGAGCTTCTGACCGTGGACGACTACGACGATATCGCCAACCTGGGCTGGTCCGGGTTCTGCAAGAAGCACTTCAACCGTTTTATGCCGGTCGACCCAGATTTCCTGCTGGCATGGGCCAAGCGCCAGATAGAGCGCTACAAGCACGAAGGGGAAGTATGGGCCGCCCGCGGGATACCGTCCCTCGCCGGCGCCATTGTGATGTCCCCCCTCATGTTCTTCTCCACACGCCGCTCGCTTGTCTCGTTTACCCAGGACCTTTACAGGGTCCCCAACAAGGTGCAGGCTGCAATGGACGCAATGGTGGATGAACTGACGCAATATGCCATCGAGGCCGCACGGATTACCGGCATCCCCGGCGTTGAGTTCGTGCTGGAACGGGGCGGCTGTTTCTACTACCCGCTGAAAATATTCGAGCGCTTCGAGTTCCCCTATATGAAAAAAATGATCGAGGCTTTTGCCAAAGAAGGTCTCATTACAGTCATGCATTTCGATCAGGACTGGACACTCAACCTGCCTTACCTGCTGGACCTGCCGAAGAAGATGTGCATCTGCGAGCTCGACAGCACTACGGATATCTTCAAAGCCAAGGAAATATTGAAGGACCACATGTGCATAATGGGCGATGTTCCGGCTTCGCTGAATGCCATCGGCACAACCAAAGAGATGACCGCCTACTGCGAGAAGCTGATCGATAATGTCGGCAAAGGGAAAACCGGGTTCATACTGAGCACCGGATGCACCATTCCGTCCGACACCAAGTTCGAGAATTTTCAGGCCATGATCAACTCGGTGAAAGAGCATTTGCCGCAATAGGCTCCGGATTAAGGTGGATTTGCAAGAAGTAGAATACCTGGACAAAATCGAGGTCACTATTGATCCTCGTGCGATCCTGCACGTCCAGGGATACAGCCCTAAAAGGGAGCCCAACCCGGCTATCCTTAAACTGATCAACAGGGCAGCGGAGGAGGCCGGCCCGTTGGTTAAACCGCTCGCTATCTGCAAGGAGTCCCCCATAGCCGAACTGAAGGAAGACAGCCTCATCCTTCAAAACGGAGTCTGCTTCAGCATCGGGCCAAGGATCAGCGAGTGGTATAAAGGGAGCAAGTCGCTGATGATCGCCATATGCACGATCGGTGACTCGCTTGAAAAAAGACTCGCCGAGTTATCGGCCAGAGGAGAGCATACGGCAGCGCTGAACCTGGACATAGCCGGGTCTGTGGCACTGGGAAGCCTGGGTGACCAAGTACACCAGCATATCTGTGAGAAAGCATCGGCCAGAGGAATCGAGATGGGGCCTTTCCTGAACCCCGGCTACCGGGAATGGCCGCTGACCGACCAGAGACTTATTTTTGACATAATGCCCGCCGCTTCCATCGGCGTCAGCCTGAACGAGCAATGCATGATGGTACCCAAGAAATCCATTACTTACTGCGCGGGCGCCGGCGTTACCCAAGTCCAGGAACATTTCAACCGCTGCCGTCACTGCGGACTGGCAAAATGCCCATACCGCAGGGCTAGCAAGAAAGAGGATGGCGGCTTCGGCGGGCTTCACGGACCGGTATAGTTGATTTTTCTCAAAAATCTGGAGGTATACGTATGTTAATAGTCGCCGAAAGAATAAATTCCACAAGGGAAAGCATCGGCAAAGCTATACGCGAGCAGGACGTTGCTTTCATCCAGGAAGAAGCCAGGCAGCAGGTTGATGCCGGCGCAGATTATATAGACGTCAACGCGGGGGCCTTCCTCGGAGAAGAGACAAAATATCTGACGTGGCTGGTTGAGATAGTGCAAAATACAGTGGATAAACCCCTCTGCCTCGACACCAGCAATGCCGAAGCACTGACGGCAGCTCTCAATATCTGCAAAATTAAACCAATGTTAAGCTCCATCAGCGCAGAGAAGAAACGGTATGACTCCTTCCTGCCTATCGTAAAGAATTCCGGGTGCAAAATAGTCGCCCTTTGTGTGGATGACTCGGGCATACCGCACACGGCTGATGCAAGAAGCCAGGTGGCAGACAGGCTGGTGACCTCGTTACTCGCAGAGGGTGTGGCCCTCGATAACATTTACGTCGATGTCCTGGCACAGGCCGTTAGCACCAACGACCTGGCCAGTTCAGTCACCTTCGAGACCATACGCAGGGTCAATGTCGCTCATCCGGGTGTTCACACCATCCTGGGACTTAGCAACGTCTCATTCGGGCTTCCCAACCGCCGACTGATTAACCAGAACTTCATGTCCATGTGCATGGGGGCAGGGCTGGACTCCACCATCGCCGACCCCAAAGATAAGAAACTGATGGCCAATATCCTCACCGCCAACCTGCTCCTTGGCAAGGACAAGCATGGCATGGCTTACATAAAGGCATTCAGGGCGGGAAAGTTGGAATAACGGAGCGCATTACTAATCACCGTGGTATTCGCCACATCCAACGAAACGTGGGAATATCATTTTGCCCTGACATATGTTAGGTTTACGCCGGGTTTCCGCAACGCATTTTATGTGAGATTATTTACTAATTAGACATATAATTAATCGATAATATCTGCTATTGTATAGCAACATCCGATTATCAAAAGCAGTTGTTTGGCCAAGTAATTTAATATACAATTATTGCCAATGAGCAAATCAAAGGTTTATAACAGAACAGAAAAGTCCGTTGAGGAGCTTTCTACCACTTTTCCAACCTATGAAGTTATGCAGGTATCATGGACGTTTTCCCAGGCTTACAATATTTTTGCCACCAGCTTCGCCATGACGCTTAAAAAGAAGCAACTCACAATTTCACAGTGGATTGCCCTATCGGTCTTATTCATGTCGCCTAAACCTATTACCCCGACGAGGATCAAGAGCTTCATTCCTATTGAAACCCCGTCAGTCAGCGCTTTGCTCGATAGGCTGGAGGAACGTAATCTTATACTGAGAAAACGTTCTAAGAAAGACAAGCGCAAGGTAGATGTGTATTTAACGGAGAGCGGCTACCAGGTTTTGAAAGAGGTCACTCCACTTACGGGCGCACTACTGACAGCAGTCTACGGGCCTATTTCGCAGCGAAGATGCCAGTCTTTAATAAGTGTATCTAAAGAACTTCGCAATAATTGCCTGGCTTCATTCGGCCTGGACTATGACAAAGCGGACGTGATACTGGAAAAATTCGTGGGCGGGATTTCAATAGATGGGCAGACCGCCGACACGAAGTCCGGTTCCGGCAAGAAACAGCCAACAGACGCAGTTAAGGGTAAAAGCCGCCGCAAACGATTGCCCTAGCATTTAATCAATTTAGTTCGACGCCGGATATCCGGTTATTCTAGCAATCTTGCGATACAGCGGTTCTAATGTTTTGTAAGTCTGAAGATATACCTCTTTATACAGGCTCTGATAGATGTTGTGGCTCGCCGGGTTGGGTTGGAACGTACGGCCTTTTTTCACCATAGCACCCACTGCTTCTTTAAAGTTCGGGAACATTCCTGTGCCCACAGCCGCATCTATGGCAGCGCCGAGCGCGCATATTTCCGATGTTGCCATACGAGAAACCGGGAGGTTAAACATGTCCGCCGCGATTTGCACGGCGACATCGCTCTTTGAGCCTCCTCCACCCACACGTATTTCCTTCAGAGGAATGCCTGTCCGTTTACAAGCAATTTCAGTGAGGCGCTTCAGTTCAAAGCCTATACCTTCCAGTATGGCCCTGTAAATATGCGCCCGGTTGTGAACGTCGCCGAAACCGATGATGGACCCTTTGGCATATTTATCATATATCATGGGTGTCCAGTGCGGTTGCAGCATCAGCCCCATAGAACCAGGAGGTATTTCGCGCACACGTTCATCGAAAATCACCTCAGGCTCCACACCCCGTTG
Source organism: uncultured Chloroflexia bacterium (assembly GCA_963827985.1). Taxonomy (GTDB): domain Bacteria; phylum Chloroflexota; class Dehalococcoidia; order GIF9; family UBA5629; genus JAFGLP01. The sequence goes on from CAWHDI010000049.1 coordinate 39,059, forward strand.
CTGCGCCTCGATAGCTTCCCTATGGCCGAACTCCTGTTTGAACCATGTCACCATCCAGAATCCTCTGTAAATGAACATCTCAATATCCCATGCGTTAGGTACTGCCGCCGGCCACGTGTAAAACTTCATGTTCCTTTCCTGGATATATTTATAGCTAATTACCTGCAAGCACGTCGCTGTACCATAGCTAATTACACCAATCGAAGGGGCGATGCCCCCTGCCCCAAGCAGTTCCGACTGTTTATCTCCCGCCCCAACAACGACCGGAAGTCCCTCCGGCAGACCAGTCTCCTTCGAAGCCTTTTTAGTAACATATCCAAGGACGGTGTTCGGCGGATAAAGGTCCACGCAATGCTCTTTTTTCACAGCCAGTGTCTCATATGCCACATCAAACGGGTGCCACTTTAGAGCTTTATAGTCCATAGGCCAGGCACCCACCATCATTCCGATTGAGTCCTTGAATTCGCCGGTAATCTTTTTCACCAGCCACCCTGAAACCTGCAGGAACTTGTACGTATTTTTGTAGATTTCCGGTTCATACTGTCGGATCCAAAGAAATTTAGATTCACGGTGGGCCTTCCGCATGGCATCTCCAAGGCCAATGGCCGCAAAGAGGACACGAGCTTTAGCGCTGATGGGAGGAGGATTTTCAGTAATTCGCTGGTCCAGCCAGATTATTGCAGGGCGAAGAGGATTGCCGTCTCGATCCACGGGAAACGAAGCGGAACGCTGCGTAGTAATGCCCAGCGCGGAAATCTCCTCCGCTGGAACCCCTGCCCTGGCTATAACGTTATTGGTGCAGTGGCATAATTTGGCCCAGAAATCATCGTGCAGCTGTTCCGCCCAACCGGGATTAAGAGAGAAATAGGGCTCATGCTCTGCCTGCTCAATGGCCACCTGGTTGCCTTCCCGATCAAATATAACAGCCCGCACACTCTGTGTTCCTGAATCAATGGCAATAACATACTGCTTTTCAGCCACGTTCAACCTCCCACTGTAGTATTTATTCAGGTTTCCACGTAGGATCGTAGGAACTGTAATACTTAAAGAATTTCTCCTTGTGTTTACCTGCTGATTTAATCAAATCGTCCGCATGAAGATATCCCATGTCAATAAGGATATCCTCCAGTTTCACACGCATCTGTTCATATGGAGGACATCCGCCCAGGAACCTGTCAATGCCCGCAAGCTGCATGCCGTTCCTGATCTCTCTGAGGTCACCGCCTGTCGCAAGGGCACATTCGCCCAGGAAAAAGGTATGGGCCATATCAGTCCCGAGTTTCGGCGGAATCTTGGGATCGACTCCTACGATCAGAGAGAACCTCTGCGGGATGCCGCCGAGATAACCTGCTGCCAGTGAGGCCATAAGCCAGCAGGCCGGACAGGCCCCGCCTATGTAGATATCAATATTGGGATAAACACCCGTTACCAGGCTGTCATACGGCATTGTATATGTAAACGGCAGCTCGAAAGTTTTCTTTACTTCCGATACCTGACTTCCGACAACTTCAATCTGTAAGGGATTTGCGATGCCCAATCCATCATGTGCAGCTATGCGGGTCGTGCTCACTATCATGGGATTACTTATCCCCATGCACATCGATGCTATGTAATCAAGGGCCACAACATCCGTGCTCGCCATTATGACTCCCATTTCCAACGTGGTCCCTCCCTCTCCTGCGCCGTTACCTTCCTGCGCCAGCAGTCCATCCAATACTGCCAGGTCCGGTTTCCTAACCTTACTTATATCCACCATGTGCTGATACATATCATCGCGATGAGAAAAATATCTTCCCTTTTCATCAAGCAGTCCCTGAAGGTTCTTGATAGCCAGGGTAACCATTGTCATCGTGTGCGTCTTCATGGCCGGCATATCGATAAAATAGTCGGCTTCAAGGACAACTTTGGGATAATTTACCCGGTGCAGTGCAATGCCACCTTTGATATCCACTTCAACCTTCTCAGCATCCTCAACGCCCAGCACCTCACCTCCTGCTTCCTCGACAGCTTGTCTTTACTCCGAGCATGCGCATGATTTCCAGGGTCTTGTAGCCACGTGCCATTCCACATTCGGTCCTGGAAGGCCTGACAGCGTTTCATAAGCGTCCCCACGCTGACACCCTCGATAACAGTGACACGCTTTGCTCCTGCTTCGCGGACACAGTTTGACCATGCTTGCAATAACCCTGCCTGTCAACCGATATAGGTGGAGGGTAAGGTGCGAAAAGGTTAGGTTTAATTACAACGTGGCCACCAAGTTTGATTTTACCTGATAAACCACCGATCAGATTCACAGCTTCCCGCACCATCCTGTCGATCTCAGCCTGGTCCGGAGGCATCCTGCCTTTAACGATTGCTACCATGGATTTTTCGCTCATGGATTCACCTCTTTACCGTACTTATGTTTGAGAATAATGTGTGCGGTTTCCGCAAAACCGAGCCCGCCCCGGCTGTTTGTTACATATTTTGGCAGATGCCTGATGCGGTCCGCAAAACTTTGAATGTTGGCAACTCCCACTGTGACATCCAACGCTTCAAACATCGGCTCGTCATTGGGCGAGTCGCCCATAAAGAGAAAAGTCTTTTTTGCCTCATCCCAGTCAATTGCACATCGTTCCTGTAGGAATAGTTTGGTGGTCGTCAGCTTGGTATAATCTCCAAACCACCCGTTAACATGAATTGAACTGATCTTGTATGTCGCCTTGTGGTCAACAAAAACCTCGCAGATCTGATCAATTTCTTGCGAAGTCAGGGGGGAGACGTCCTCTGTAACGTCAATGGCCAAGTCGAAGATACGGAACGCCTGATCGGATGCAATCCTGGCCCGGGGCACACGAAGGAGGATTTCGTGCTCAATATCCTCTAACTCCTTGCGCTTCTGCGCAATACTCTCTGGGCTAAGAACGTAACGCTGCGCCAACCTGCGCGATTTCCCATCGTAGTAATAATAGAAGGCGCCGTTTTCGCCGATGACAGCGTCAACAGGCCACATACGGGCTATGTGGTCGCACCAGCCCGCTGGGCGGCCGGTAATAGGAGCTAAGATCAGGCCATGCCCGTGCAAATCCCAGAGTGCGCCGAAGGCCTCCGGGATTAACTTGCCGGAAAGCGTAAAAGTATCGTCGATGTCGAAGAGCACACCACGTATAGCTGCGCATTCCAAGTCGGTGATATCACTGATATTCTTCATATCTACCCTTGGTTGTTCAACTAATCAATACCTATATTATGTCACTTATCGGGCACTGAAAGTGCCTTCGCTGCAGTTTCCAATTCCCGGTCGACTCTCGCTGTATCCCAATTTAATTCCCGAGCAGCTATCCCTGCAATCATCTCCAATATTTTGGTTCCCGGATTACCGAGGGTTCCGATCCCGGTCCTCCTGATAAGTATGTCTCTCAGACTACGTGCCATTTCCTGTTTGATTGCGTAGACTACCTGAGCGGGCATTTCGCCGTCGGCGTTCAGCGGGACGGCGAACTTTTTGTCACTCCTTGCGATTTCCACGACGTTGTTGAATTCAGTTCCGTAAATCCGGGCGAGATAATCGACAGCCGGTTCGTTGAAATCACTGTTGGCCGTCTTGGCCGCAGCTACAAAAGTATCAATGTCCGTTATTTCGCATCCTGAAAGATGTGTCTTCGCAGTAATCGACTTTTTGTACCTAGCTCCGGATTTCTTAATTACTGTTCTAAGAACATTTTCTGCAAGGTTCCTGCTTGTGGTATACTTGCCGCCTTCAACTGTGATTAGTCCTTCAAGGCCGTCCTTGGCATTGTCGTATATTTCGTATCTTCTCGAAGTCTTGTACACATCCTTAGTCTCATCTTCGACGAGAGGCCGTAAACCTCCGTAGGCGTACAGGATGTCCGAATATTTAATTAAATTCGGATCAGCAAAAGACCCGTTGACCTCCGCGATAAAATCTTCAATTCTGGCCCTTGTCACTTTGTAATCGTCGGGGTTCCCTATATATTCCTGGTCAGTAGTTCCTACCAGCGAATACCCCCGCCAGGGCAGGATATTGCAATGCCTTCCGCCAGGTGTCAACGCCGCCACAACATACTTGTTGGTGAGACTGGGAGTTACAATATGAATTCCTTCTGACCTTCTTATCTGTTGTGACCCTGGTTTACCGTGTGCAACATCAAGAATAAGGTCTGCCCACGGTCCACCACAATTGATAGTCACCTTCCCGCGTAGCTCAATCGTTTTTTCATTCAACAGGTCACGAACTATCACGCCGGTCACTTTCCCGGATTCCCTGATGAAGTCCTCTACTTTTGAGTAGTTAGATACATCAGCACCGTACTTAATGGCAGACTTAACAAACGCCAGGGTTAGCCTTTCAGGATTAATGCTGGCACAGTCGTAAAAAACAATACCGCCCGTAAGGCCCTCAGCCTTCACAACCGGTTCAAGCTCAAGTACCTTTTTACCGGACAGAAACCGGTGAAGCGGGATTTTCTTGGTTCGATCCCACGTAAAGCCTTTGTCGTAAGACAAAATATCATATATGATCATGCCCGGTTCAAGTATCCATTTGTTCGCTTTCGACCCATGGTGTAAAGGTGCTATAAAGGGCACCGGATACACGAAGTTAGGCGCAATGTTTTCAAGAATCCTCCGCTCTTTCAGCGATTCCCGGACGATCCCAAACTCAAAATTGGCCAGGTAGCGCAAGCCGCCATGAATCATTTTGGAGGTTGCTGATGAAGTTGCCCCGCCGAAATCCCCTTTTTCGACCAGTGCTACAGAGTAACCTCTGGTAGCAGCTTCATATGCAACTGCCGATCCCGTAATACCTCCTCCCACAATAATAATGTCGTAGAGCCGTCCGCTATGACTTTCAATGAACCTTTTCATTAAGTTTCTCCTATCTCATTATTAAACTTTATGTGGCACTTCAAGGGGCGCGTAATTGGCGCCTGCCTGATTTCTTCTCCAACCGTCTGCCAGGCACCGAACGGTCTTAACATCAATTTATTTGCCACGTTTCACGATTCTTCGGACAATAGCCGGCTCCCTACACTGTCGGTTTTTGCATTTCATCCGGGAACATGCCGGCGATTTCCTGTAATTCCTTGTACAACGGTCTCTGTCTGCCGTACATCTTCTTATATATCCTGTTATATAACTCAAAATAGATGTCCCTATTCCTGGGAATGGGATCCACGACGCTGCCGATGCCGGTCATGCTGTTAACTGCAGAGACATAATCGGGATAATATCCCATGCCGACTGCGGCATTGATGGCTGCGCCGATTGAGCCAGTCTCAAATACTTTCAGGCTCTCTACCGGAAGGTCAAAAACGTCGGCCGCGATCTGCAATACTACATGGCTCTGCGAGCCGCCGCCACAGGCCCGCAGCTTCGTGAACGGCTTCTTCAGCTTGAGTCTCATAATGTCCCCACCTTCCTTCAACCCGAACATTATTCCTTCGAGTATGGCCCGGTAGATGTGGGCACGTGAGTGAACGGCCGAGAAACCTATAATCGAGCCTCTTGCCTCCTCCCCAGTTACCCACAGGTGCGGCGTCCAGTATGGCTGGAGCATCAGGCCCGCAGATCCAGGCGGGATATCTGCTATCATTTCGTCCAGCAGTCTTTCTACGGAGACATTTTTCTCCATTGCCGCCAGCTGCTCTTTCAGTCCAAACTGCTCCTTGAACCAACTTACCATCCAGAAGCCCCTGACGACCGACATCTCGGGAGAATGGTAGCCGGGCATTGCTGCCGGGTAAGGGATGAAATTTGTTTTCAACTCAATGTACTTATCAGTCACTGTATTTATGCCCGCCAACGTCCCGAAGCTCAAGCAGGCCATGTCGCTGCTCACACATCCCGCGCCCATAACTTCGCACTGCTTGTCGCCAGCCGAAGCCACCAGTGGTAGCCCCTGGGGTATGGCCGTTACACCAGACGCCTTCTGCGAAATCCTCCCCAGGATTTCGCCTTGTACAACGAGATCAGGCAGCTTATTTTGCTCAATCGGAAACACCAGCCGTATCAGGTCGTTTTTGTCCGCCCAGCGGTTGGTCCTCCTGTTTATCGGCAGGTACCCGAAGTTGCAGCCCAGGGATTCAACTATGTTCCCAGTGAGCATGTAGTTCAAATACGCCGACATCAGGACGTACTTATAGGTCTTATCCCAGATTTCCGGCTGGCACTGCCTGATCCAATTTGAGCCGGCGCGCCTGACCGTCTTATCGAGATTGCCATACCATCCTATGGCTTTGATCCCTGCTTCCAGGTACCAGGGAGCCCATCTGAAAGGTAGGGTCATGCGCTCATCCAGCCAGGTTATGGCCGGACGCAGTGGCTTCCCGTCCTTATCCAGGTTGATGTAGGTACCCCTCTGCGAGCTGATTGCGACTGCCTTTATCTTGTCGCTCAGGCCACCGTTCTTCCTTATCAGCTGGCCGCTGGCCTCGCAGAATTTGTTCCAGTATTCTTCCGGGATGCAGCTCAGCCCATCCCCTCCTCTCGGAAAAATAGGGCTCAACAGGTATCTTCACGTGGTCCAACACGTTGCCGGCCAGGTCCACCAGCCCGCTTCTTATGGACTGCGTGCCGGCATCAAATACCAGGAAAAGATCGTCAGCAGCCTTTGATTCAGGTGACATATCATTCCCCCTATAGATTCAGTTCTCGAGAAATACCTCGCACAAGTGATGGCTATTTCTTACTTTTTCAATTCCTGCGGCATATTCAGCCCCAGGGCAGTCCCAGTGTTCATTATGCCGTTTGGATCGAAGTGACTCTTCATTGCCCTCAGTGCATCCATCTCTTCTTTGCCCAGGAAGGACTCCATCCATTGATTCATCAGCCTTCCCACGCCGTGGTGGTGGCTGGGTGTACCCCCGGCCTTGATCATGGCGTCGACGAGACCTGTGCGGTAAGCTATGTAGTCATCGACGCTGCCCTTGATGCCAAAGATGAAATACAGGTTTGTGCCATACGGGTAGAAATGGGAAGCGTGACTGATGCACATCGTCCCGGGCACAGAATGAGCATAGCTATGAACGGTGTCATGAATGTGATGTATGTTATCCCACCGTACAGGCGTCTCAACTGTATCCATCAATATGTTATAGTCCGACATGGTTTCGCCTATCAGGAACGATTCATACCTGTCCTTTTCCCAGGTCCTTGCCCCGTGCCCACCGATACTCAGAGCGCCCTGGCTCCTGGCTATCCCTCCTATCTTTTTGCTTACCAGTTTTATGAAGTCCTTATCTCCCTCGATAATGCCCATGCACATGGAACGTTTGCCCTGTTTCAATCCGAATGCGCCAAGGAACCACTCTACGGGAGCCATCTGGGGATACATCTGGAAGGCATGTCCGGTCTCCTCCGCATCCGAGACTCTGAGTACGGCAGGCAGGCCGAACTGGCCCTGGCATATCTCCCTGGTGGCCGCAATGGCGCTATCGAAGCTGGGGAAGATATAGCTGAAATATTTCTTGTTCTCAGGCATGTGCCGGAAAATCTTCATTGTCAGCTCCACGACTACGCCGAAGCATCCCTCACTGCCCTTGAACATATCAATCACCCTTGGCCCTGTGGCCGTGCTCGGATAGTCGATCGTATTGATAACCCCCCGAGGAGTAATGACTTCCACGCTCAGCACGAGGTTTACAGGCTCTCCATAATATGTCGAAGCCTGGCCGCTGCCGCTGGTAACGACCCATCCACCCACACTCGACAATTCCCAAGACTGAGGAAAATGGCCGCCCGTGAAACGGTGCACGGCGTTAAACCGCTCCGGCGCATGGTTGAGGTCATCCTCATATTGAGGCCCCATGCAGCCGGCCTGTACCCGGCAGGTACTGTTTAATTCATTGACCTCGAGGACCTTGTTCATGTACGTGTTTAGAACAAGCGTAATACCATGTTTTTCAGGAAGCAACGCTTTGGTAGTGCCGGAGCCGCCTCCATATACATAAATGGGGATTTTCTTATTGTTGCAATAGTCGACTATTTTCCTGACATCCTGCTTGTCCCGCGGATGGACGACTGCCCCGGTAATCTCGTGCAATTTGCCGCGCTTGAGTGGGAATGTCTCCTCAGGCAATTTCCCATAGCTGTATTTTACCCTGTTATAATTGTCAACCTGGATATTATCGCTGCCCACAATGGATGTGAGGTCCTTAAGTATGTCTTCCCCGATGGTAGTTGAAGGTACTGGGCCAAGCGGCTGATTGCCGTCACATTTCTCATCGAAATAACCTGGTCCAACTTAAGTTCATTTTTTACCAATTTATAGTACTGGTCAGACGGTATCTTGACTTGGTCGGGCTTCCTATTTTCACTATAGACCGGTATGAGCCTGGCTCCGGTGGAGCTTTCGTCCACTCTGGTATAAAGATTTCCTCTGTCATTAATGACCTCCGTTAGTAATTTAGCTTAATTTACATTGACTAATTTTTCGCCAGGGAAAAACAGGGCTTCAGGCTACCTGCAAACTTGCCATTCAACCCTGACTCCTATTAATTGCGAATACTATGCTGACAATGAGCCACGCAGAAATCCACCATGACGATAACATCAAAATCAGCACTTGTCGTCCATAATTATAATTTTGAACTTAATCTTGTTTTGATCAGAGTGTCTAAGGACAATTTTCATCTATGTTGGCTTGCAAATCTGATCAACTCCCCAATTCTTCCACTATCTGCTGATGGAGCTTCTCACTTATGGGATAGAAACTCAGGATGACAATTGCTATGACAACGAAGGCTGCCGGGACGAAGCTGCTGAGCAGCCTTATGCCCATCAGAGCTGAGTCTGACTGGGCGACATTGGCTATGTATCCCG
>CAWHDI010000050.1:0-12527 GCA_963827985.1 uncultured Chloroflexia bacterium
GCACATATCAGGACTCCCCATTATTGAATTTATTCAAGAAATCGATACTTGTGGATTGATCGGTGTGGTACGCGTTACTGAGAGCATTCTCGCGTGCTTCGGCGCTAATTAAATCTTCCTTCTCGATCAGACCATCCCTGATCCAGATAACTCGGTCCGTAAACTCTCGCTGCTCAGGTTCGTGGGTCACCATAAGGATAGTCTGCCCCAGCTCATCGCAAAGTTTGCGCAAAAGTCTGAGAATGATGCCCTTGTTCTCTGTATCGAGGTTGGCGCACGGTTCATCAGCAAAGAGAATTTTTGACTTGTTGACGAGCGCGCGGGCGATGGCTACTCTTTGCTGCTCGCCACCGGACAGTTCGCTGATCAAGTGATGTAGCCTGTCACCGAGCCCGACTGTTTTCATCAGGTCAGTTGTGGCACGTATGTAATCCTTGCGACTTATCCCCAGCAGCATCAGAGGCAGGAAAGCATTTTCGATTGCGTTCAATTCAGGGATCAATGCGTACTCTTGAAATACATAACCCAGGTGTTGCAGGCGGAATGCGGTACGCTGATGGTCCGTAAGTGTTGATACGTCTAATCCATCCAGCGAAATCTGCCCCCCTGTTGGGTCGTCCAGAAGTGCCAGTTGATGCAGCAAAGTGGACTTTCCCGAACCGCTTGGCCCCATTATTGCCACGAATTGGCCTTTCGGTACATCGAAGCTGACGCCCTTCAAAGCATGTACCGGCACACGGCCGGCGTATGTCTTTGTCAGATTATTTACGCTGATCAATTTACTGTTATCCCCATATCGCCTTAATGATGTTCTCTCGTGTGACCCTCCATGAAGGGAGCAACCCCGCGATGATACTGACTGCCACCATGGCGGCGAAGCTCACAATATATTCGGCAGGCACTATATTGAGGCTGACCAGTCCTACGGGGAAGCTTAGCGGATGAGCAGCAAAATACGGTCGTATTGCAACTTCGATTATGAGAGTGCCCAGGCCAATACCGACCAGCGCGTAAAAGAGCGCAAGAAGGACGTAAGAGGCCACAATGATCTCCTCTTTCATACCTATGGCTTTCATAATGCCAATCTGTTTTCTTCTGGTGACTGTCGCGATGAAAATTACGATGAATATCGTCACGCCGGCAACCATGAGACCGATGAACAAAATGATCCGCTTGATAATGTCGAAAGTCTGCGCTATTCCAAGTACCAATCCTATAAAGTCCTGCCATGGCTTTATATCAGGCATTTCGATGCCGTCCCGCCGGAGTTCGTCAATATAGTAGTCTTCTGAATATGATTCATCTGTCTTGATAAGTATTTCGGATGCGCGGTCGTGTATTCCCAGCACTGATTCCATCTCTTTCTGAGTGACGAAGACAGTCATATCAGATAATGGAAAATCCGTGGTATATATGCCTTTTAGTGTGTACTTTCTCACGGTCCCGTTCTCATAGGATACGGTTATATCGTCTCCAACCCGTGCTCCCTTGAGTGATTGCACTTCCAGTGTGGCTCCGAAACCCCCGGAGGTCTCTCTTCCCATTACGATTTGGTCGCGGTCGTTTTCATCCAGAAACTGACCGGATACTATATGGTTGATTATTCCCGAGACTTTGGAATCCTGCTGAGGATCGATGGAGGTTATAGGCCAGCTTATCGTCCGTATGTCCTTGCCTGTTTTGTCAGGATCATAAGTTATGATTGAACCGGCAATTAAACGTGGACTGCTTGCGATAACGCCCGGTATCTCATCTATCTTGCGTTTGAGAATGCCGACCTGAGTCAGATATTGTTCTTTATTGCCCCATTGGTCTTTGCCAGGCTGCACCACCAGGTTTGAGACATAGTTGTTCTTGGACTGCTGGTAGATAAGGGCTACAGCTCCGCTCAAAATGCCGGAAATGATGTTGATTTCCATGAACGCTAGTGCGGCGACCATTACGGTCAGTATTAGTGTGCCCTTATTGCCTCGGCTGACATATTTATAGAACAGGAAGAAAGAGACTTTTAAATCATTCAGTAGACTGGGCATTTCAATATCACATCGCCGTTAATCCATGTATATATAGCTTTGTTAGTTCCGCTGCCAGTGATTTGACGTGAGACTTCTTAAATGGGCTGTCTCGCTGTTCCAACCTGTAGAGTATAACATTGCCGATAATTGCTCCGGCCAACGTGCGTGCCACAACTCTGGCATCCACTTTGCGGAAACTGCCATTATCTACCTGGGCGGTGATGTATTGTTCCAGCTTGTTCAGTAGAGGGCCTGCTACCTGGGTCACGTACTGTCGACGGAGCCTTTGATCGCGCTGGATTTCAAAGAACAGGAACAACATTTTCTGTGCGTTATCGAGTCCGAATGACAGGCGTTCTTCCAGCATCGACTGCATGAATTTCTCATTGCTTCGGGCTGGCTGGGTACCGAATATCCTGAGCAGGTCCTCAGATATCAGTCTATCGGCAATCAGCGAAATCAATAAGTCATGCTTGTCTTTGTAATAATTGTAGATTGTGCCCACACCGATACCGGCTTCTTTAGCTACATCGGCAACAGTGGATTCCCCAAACCCTTTGGATGAAAATACGGAAAGAGCGGCATCCAGTATCTGTTTCTGCCGTGCCCGGGTTATTTTTTCCTTTCGCTTCTGGCGGGTTGTCATATTTCCATAGTAAAAGAATGAATATTCATTCAAAATTTATATTACCAGCATATTTATGAAATTGTCAACAAGTAATAGATAAACATTAAGATCGGTAGAATTCCGTCAATCGCATAAAAGAAGCAAATTTGTTATGATATGGACGCCCAAAATATTGCAGGATATGACGTCATGAGAATTTGCATCTTGAGCTATCGCAGCTATCCATATTCCGGCGGTCAGGGTATATATATGCGATATTTAAGTAATGCCCTGAGGGACCTGGGCCATGAAGTGGATATGATGTCGGGCCCTCCTTATCCAATAGTGGATGATGGCGTGGGGCTGATAAAGCTGCCAAGCCTTGATCTTTATTCACTGAACTCCTTCCATCGTTTGTTTATCGATCCCCGCAAACTCAATACATATCCTAATTTCATCGAGTGGGGTGGGACCGTTACCGGTTATTTCTCGGAGCCGCTTTCTTTCGGGATGCGTGCTTACCAGTACCTTTGTAAAGAAAACCATGGGAAATATGATGTTATACATGATAACCAGACACTCGCCTACGGTGTGGCGGATATCCAAAAATGGGGGTATCCGGTAGTTGAAACCATCCATCACCCTGTTACCATCGACCGGGACATGGCCATAAGCCAGGCCAAATCCCTAAAAGACAGGCTGGGATACCGGCGCTGGTTTTCCTTCACAGGGATGCAGATAAAAGTTGCTCAGCAGTTGCCGTATATTATTACCGTTTCTGATATGGCGAAGAAGCACATCCACGAGGTGTTCAAGATACCCGAGAACAACCTGAAGGTCATCTACAATGGCATTGATGTTGAAAAGTTCAGCCCCTCCAACAATGGAGAGCGTGTTAAGGATACGATACTAACCGTGATAAGCCGTGACACTGCGGTTAAAGGTCTCCGTTTCCTGCTGGCGGCGTTAGGCGAGTTGCGTAAGAAATATGATCTTAAATTGACCGTGGTCGGAAGGACCATGGGAGACGGCGTCACCGAGAGCCTGATGGAAAAGCTCGGCATAACCGATGTTGTTTCATTCAGGGATCAAATCTCCACGGAAGAGTTGATAAGTTTGTACAGGACCGCCACACTGGTGGCAGTACCTTCAACTTATGAGGGCTTTGGCTTGCCCGCGGCGGAAGCTATGGCCTGTGGAGCGCCCCTCGTATCGACAACGGCGGGAGCACTGCCGGAAGTGGTGGGAGATGCCGGGATTCTCATCCCGCCGGCGGATCCCGTTGCGCTTGCCAACGCAATCGCCCGGCTGATGGATAACCCGGAGTTGAGAAGTGAATACAGTGAGCTTGGCCGCAAGCGCATCCTGGAAAATTTCAATTGGAAGGACGCTGCAAAACACACGCTCGATGTTTACCGCGAAGCTATCGAAAGTAAACGAATAAAAGAAGTTCGTAACTGATGGCATAGCTTGCGCCTATTGCAAAAATGATCAAATAAATGTAAAATTGCGATGCTTTTTGATGTGACTTTCGAGGTAGTAACCGGGTAGAAAATAATGCGGGTGTGTTTACTGAGCTATAGAGCATATAAGTATTCTGGCGGCCAGGGAATATATGTCAGGTATCTCAGTCAAGCTCTCCAGAAATTGGGACATGAAGTAGATGTCGTGGCGGGTCCCCCATATCCGGATCTCGTAGATGGTATCAGGCTGATAAAACTGCCCAGCCTTGACCTGTACCGGTTTCCTGAGTGGAGGCGCTATTTTATAAATCCACTTTGGCTGAACACCTGGCCGAATTTTGTTGAATGGATAGGTGAATGCGGCGGGTTCTTAACTGAGCCAACCACCTTCGGCATGCGTGCATACGACATGTTCCGGCAGGATGGGCACCTGGGGAAGTACGACATTATTCATGATAACCAGTGTATAACCGAGGGGATTTATAAAATCAAGCAGCTTGGTAAACCGCTGGTGACTACCATTCATCACCCGGTAACCATCGATCGCCAGCTTGCTGTTAATGCTGCCGGTTCATTCATTAAAAAACTGGGTATTAAGCGCTGGTATGCTTTCGTTGACACCCAGATCAAAGTTGCCGGCCGTCTATCTCATTTCATCACGGATTCTGAGCATTCGCTCAAAGAAATTACTGCTGACTTTGGGCTGTCTGCAGATAAATTCAAGATAATCTATTGCGGTGTTGACCAGGATACTTTCAGGGAGCAGCCGGGCGCAATCCGTGCTGCCAACCGGATCGTTACCGTCAATAGCGGCGATACCCCGCTAAAAGGTTTGAAGTATTTGCTGGAAGCTGTGGCTGAGATACGCAAGACCAGGGCAATTGACCTGGTCATAGTAGGTACGCCCATGCACAAAGGTTATACGGAAGGGGTAATAGAAGAGTTGGGATTGGCTGGTTGTGTAAGGTATACAGGTAAAATCGAAACTGATGAACTGGTCCGGCATTATTCGGAGGCTGCTATGCTGGTTGTGCCTTCGATGTACGAAGGTTTTGGATTGCCGGCTGCTGAGGCTATGTCTTGCGGTACTCCTGTTATCTCAACTACGGCAGGTGCCCTGCCTGAAGTTGTGGGCGATGCAGGCATCTTGATCCCGCCGGGCGATACTGGTGCCATCGTTGAAGCCGTAACGGGACTTCTTGATAATGAAAACAAGCGAAGAGAGATGGGCGTAAATGGAAAGGAGCGGGTGAAGCGGCTTTTTAACTGGGACAATACGGCTAAACAGACGGCGGATTACTATAGGGAAGCTATTGAAGCGCAGGTGCAAGTAAAGACGGGGTGAAACATGTACGCGGATGATGTTGTTCAATCTGATTATAGCATCGACAACATGTTATCCGACTGGTTTCTGAAACCTACGCTGGAAGGCATTGTAGGATTACAGGAAAAGCAGGGTTCGGTCCCTGAATTGGAAGGTGGCATCGTGGAGCCGTGGACCCACGTGGAATGTGCTATGGCTATCGATGCCGGCAATTATCACGATGAAGCGGAGCACGCTTATGAATGGCTTGCCAATGTCCAGCTTCCGGACGGAAGCTGGTACGCAAATTACAGGAACGGTCTGCCACGAGACCAGTATAAAGTCTCACATGCAATTTCATATATTGCTGTTGGAGTTTGGCATCACTACCTGATCACAGGGGACCCCAAATTCGTTCTTGATATGTGGCCCATCGTGCGGTCTGCAATTAATTATATTCTTGAAATGAGAGGGCCCAATGGAGAGATATACTGGGCGCGGGATGTCAATGGGAAATTGTACCCATCCGCTCAGATAGCCAGTTGCAGTTCGTCCTACCTCAGCATAAACTGCGCCTTGAAGATGGCGGATTTCATAGGGGAAGACCATCGCGAGTGGATGGTTGCCAATGACCGGCTGAGAAACGCCATTCTTAACATGCCGCTGCCATATGAAACACCTGCGGATGGGGAAAACTTTTCTGCATTTGCCATGGACTGGTATTATCCCGCCCTGTGCAGCGTGATCCATGGTCAGGAAGCTGTCAACCGGATCTACGATAGCTGGGACAAATTCATCGTTCACGGCAAGGGCTCTGTATGTAATCTGGAGAAGACATGGGTAACGGCTGCTGAAACAAGCGAGTTGGCCATATCTCTGGCGGCCCATGGTCAGTATAAGCAGTCGGCCATTGTCTATAACTGGATCCATCACATGAGGGACGAGGATGGAGCGTACTGGTATGGAATTGCCTACCCCGAAAATGAAATCTGGCCGCTGCAGAAGCCGTCCTGGACTTCGGCGGCCGTAGTGTTGGCTGCGGATATGCTGAGGCCGATGTCCTCGACCAGCTTACTTCTGGACCACAATAGCAAGGCGCTTCTTTAATATACCCAGCGAGTTGACCATCGGCAGTTTATCGAACATACCGCTGCCAAGTGCTTTTTTATACACCTCGTAGGGAGCCTGCCCCCCTTTTTTCGGATCGGGATAGATATCATGAAAAATGAGATACCCGCCGGCCAACAGGTGTTCATGCCAGCATAAATAGTCGGTTACGGCCGCTTCGTAACTGTGTCCCCCATCGATGAAAACAAGAGCGAGAGGAGTTGTCCAATTCCTGGCTGCCACCTTAGACCACGTAACCATCGGCACAACCGTGTCTTCCAGTTCTGCCTTTATTAACGTCTCACGCAGAAGGGGGAAGCTGTCTATCTTTCCCTTCCTGTCATCGTATATCTCCGGATCAAAGTACAGCTGCCCCGGTTGTTGCTCTTCTGAGCCAGTGTGATGATCTATTGTAAACAGGGTCACGCCTCTTATCTTGCACGCTGTACCCAAATATACGGCGGATTTACCGCAAAAGCTGCCGATCTCAAGACATGGACCGCAGCGAGCTGCCTCAAGGGCTAATTCAAACAGGGCTTTGCCCTCGTCCTCCGCCAGAAATCCCTTGACTTGAGATGCGAATGCCGGCAACTTCTTTTCACTTTTCATAGTTACACTCGACTATCAAATAGAACCTGGTAATGTTGTGTCAATATTGTACACGGAAATCAGTCCTGGGTCAGTCTCTGCTGCGTGAAATAAATGCATAGATATTGATCAGGATGAGAAGCACCATAGCTATCACAATGATAATCCAAATCCAGAAATCGGACGGGGATTGGGATTGGGAGTTGGCAGTTGCCTGGTTCTGTGCAACCTGCTGTTGTTGCGATTGAGTCGGAGCGGTGCTTTCGATTGAAAATGTTCCGACCGGGCTGGCGTCGCTTACAACGGGAGATATGGCCTTAACCTGCCAGTAGTATGGCTTGGATGGTTCGAGCTTGTCCTTGTATTCGAATGCTGTGGAATTTGTTGTTGTTTTGGTAATAATTTCTTTGAGCTCAGGGTCCGATGACAATATGTATTCGTACGCAGTGGCGTTCTTGACGGGTGTCCACGAGAAGCGTACCGGCGGTTTGCAGCTTTGGCAGGGTCCGTCGACAGGAGTGAGCAACGTGGGCCCGTTGTTTTCGGACTTAACCATGAAGCCGGGCTGTACGGAAAACATCATCACAGGTGACCAGGGGCTGTGGATGATTGTCTCATTTTCGCCTATCGGTATCCCACGGCTGGCTCTCACTCTCCAATAGTAAGGCCTGCCAGCCTCCAGTATCCCGGGAGATATCCAGGCGGATGGTTGCAGCTGGTCCGCTGGTATCAACTATCCAGGCGCCGGTTTTATTGTCAACCGGTGTCAGGTTTAGTACCTGGCTTAACAATAGGGTGAAATTGACGTCTTTGGCCAATAGAATATCATAGCCAATTACGTCGGATAGCGGGCGCCATTTGAAGTCTATCTGCTGGGACCTTCCGGACACCGGGTCCGCACCGACATAGCTTCCTGTTGGCGGCGATGTTGGAGCTGGTCCTATCCTGGCAAGGGAGTCTACAAATGACCACAGGCATCCGATGCCATTGGCAGTGTCAAATCGATACGGCCGGTTATCGATGGCCCACAGTGTGTTATAGGAATTTGAAGAAGTTTTCAGGGAAGTTGGCTCTCTATTGAACTGGACCGGGTAGTTGGGTTTTCCAATTTGGGGCAATCCGGCTGTAAGGTCATCCCATTCGGGAGCAGGTGGGACCCTGACTGTCGGGTACAGGGTGCGGTCCACTCCGCCGCTATTTACCAAATCTGTGGTGCTGAAATTTCTGGCGCCGTATAGCACGCTATTTACTGAGTCAATGCCGTAAAATGCCAGGTTTGGGGGATCGAGTTCGTCCCAATCAGTGCTTTTCCCGATTTGCCAGCGATAAATGTTACCGTCGCTGCTATTGGTAATAGGCAGGGTATTGACATTGACGCCCGCATAAATAAATTGGTTCTGCTCGTACTGGCTGTCCGAAACTACGTGTACCCAACTGTTCTTTGCGGGCAAAGCCTTAAGCGCGGTGAATTTAGCAATGATCTGTGAAAAATCTGCCCAGGCAACCGAGCTTGTTTGGAAATCGGAGCCAACCAGAACTATGTCTGTGCCGGTGGGGCTTTTTAAAGGTGACCATATTGTATGTGCTGCTGAGTCCAGGTTTGTATTTAGTTTTAATCCGAGTACCCAGCCGCTGTCGCTTCTGTTCACCTGACGGACCGTATAATCGTCAAGAACGTACATCTTCGTATCACTCTCCAGTGCAATGTCATCCACTTGTGTTCCTGCTTGTATAATCTGCCATGTCTGTCCCTGGTCCGATGAATACGTGATGTTTTCTGCCTGGACGTCTGCGAATACTACGGCCGTGCTGTGCTGGTCTATTCGGGGATTAATTCGCAATATACTGTTGTTAGATAGCTTTGGGCGAAGCAAAATTCGCTCCCAGAAATTGCCGAGCGGGTCGCTTGTGCTTCTCCAGACGCTGGTAAAATTATCAGTAGTATTTTCGGCGGTTGAGAGGTAAAGGACGCTGCTGAAGATAGTAGTCGTGGCTGAAGTCGTGGTAGCAGTAGCAGTCACTCCGGCTTCCAGGGCTGCGGCATCCGTAAGATGGTCGATCTGAGTATCGATAAGGCCGATCTGGTTCCAGGTGATGCCGCTGTCGGAGCTGCGTGAAAAGGCGGACTCATCGACAGGGACACCCGTAAGTTTAGAGACAGGCCATTGTCCCGCGGCAAATCCTGTGCCTCCTGCAATGGCGTTTTCCGAACTGGTTGCGCAGTAGACATACGTGCCGTCTGCGCTCCAATTCAGAATAGAGTTGGCGCGATATAAAAATGTCGGGTTAGTACCTCCTGGGGCCGCCCCGCCTGTCGGCGATTTGAGATCATCTGACTTTGTCCAGGTTGCCCCCCCGATGGTGGATGACTGTGCGTTGGCGCTCTGCCATACGTTGACCAGGCCTCTACCTGGGTTTGCAAACACCTCTCCCGCCAGTAGTATGCCTGAGCTTTCACTTCCCTTATAGGCTATGGATGAGATGCGGCCCGTAGGCACCGTAGTCATAGAAGGAGTTATATTAAATGCATTGGGAAACAGGCTGGTGTTTATATAGTATACACGGGTGGAACTTGCTGGGGGCGCAGTGTCCGTCTGGATGCTTGCGAAGCAGCCCTGCTGCGTCAGCACGTTTGCCGAAAAATCTGAGGGCAATGCCAGGTCCGTTCCAATCAAAGTTGGCAGGCTACCAAAGTTGAGATTAACCGGGTAGCCTGCGCCGTAGGTAGCATCGTTCCAGGAGGTAGTATTGGATGTGGTGTTATGCAATCCGAGATTGAATCGTAGTGATGTGGTCCCGGTATCGAAGTATATTACTGCGATAGTGAAATCAGTATTGTAATTCGGCGAAAACTTCAGCGAATAAATGTTGTTGGTTGTGGGCGATGTTGCAAAAGGCTGCTTGCTCCATGTTCCTTGCAAATTGGAATTGAACTGGGTGTTATACACGCTGCCTGTCCCTGCTGCATTGCGGGTACCGACGGCAATGTCACGAGCATTGCCTGATGTCGCATACAACCGGGAGATACTTACGCAGCTTATATATTCGAGGGCAGCCGCTGTGAAATTCGTGTCTTTCCAGTTGCTGCCTCCGTCACTGGTAAAATATACCTTTGTCGGGCCGTTTGCCGTACTGCCCGTGACGGCTATAACAAAGTTAGAGTCATCCGGTGAAACGGCAAGGTTCCATACCGGCAGGACAGTCAGGGGTGCCCGGCAGCTGCCAGCCGGGCGCTGATATCAGTCCATGTCACCCCTGCGTCGCCGGATTTGTAAAGTGACGATGTCGAGTTATCCGTATTGGCAGCGTAGAATGTTCGATTGTCAGGACCCAGTGCAACTGCATTGATTTCGGAAGGGCTGAATATTATTCCTCCGGGTAAGTTGTTGGGCGTATTTACGATGGACCACGAAAGAGTGCGTTGCGCGGCGTTAACCCGGGTTGTATCTGAAAACTGGAAAAGAGGTAGGGAAATAATGATCGCAATTAGTATCAGCGTTATATGGCAGGCCCATCGTTTACGCATAAGGACTTTAGTACTTAGTACGTTATATGCATCCTTTTTTAACAAGTTTTCATCAACTTTTGTATTTAGAGGAAATCTACCACAAACGTCATTGTATTTGCAAAATGCCATATCACATGCTAGATTTAGCTCAGTGAACCTGAGTTACGATTGGTTTCACTGGTAAACGTGGTTGCTGTGGCCCTGCTGACAGGTTGCAAACCTGCGAAATTAATGGTAATAAAAGGATATGGGGATTGAAATGATTCAGATAATAGAGGCCTCCCAGACCGCATCGCACGATTCCAAAGTGCTGAATCTGATAAAAGACATGATGGACGGACAGTATTGAGGAAATACGTCCAACCATAGATTTTGCCAGGGAGTCGGGAGCGGTTTATCCCCAGGTAGAGGCCATGCTGGGGAAGGGTACGGATGAGGTCATTAGGTTACTTAACGGGCTGGTTGAAGAGAATGTGTTGGAGGCCCGGTTTTATGACCGGCTGATATTTTGCCCGTCATGCAATTCGATGAATTTGAGGCCCAGTCAAAAGTGCCCTAAATGCGGTTCTGGTAATATCGCCAAAGGAAGAATAATTGAGCATTTTGCGTGTGGAAAGAACGGACTGGAAGAAGAGTTCACTGTAAGCGGCAAGTATATTTGCCCGCATTGTCGAAAACCGTTGAAATTCTTGGGCACGGATTACAGGAGCCTTGGGCGTCAATTACAAATGCCGTAGTTGCGGTGCGCTATCGACTGAAATCAACGTGAAATGGCAATGCCTCAAATGTTCCGCATCCTTTGCAGATGAGGAAGCTGTTGTTCATGTGATAAATTCTTACGTTTTAAATGAGCAAAGCAGGAATTGGCTGACCTTTGACACGCAGTACAAATCGAAGTTTACGGATTACCTGAAGAGGCAGGGATACGATGTGTTCGAAAAGGCAAAAGTGGGCAGCGGGTCGGGGTCAGGAGTAACGCATATAATGGACATGCTCGCGAGAAGGGACGACGGATTTCTTTCTTTTATAATAGGTATAGGCATAGCCATCGGGCGTGATAATGAAGATATAGGTCTGGAAGATGTCTTTCGATTTGACAACAAGGTCTATGATTTGGGGATCCATGATAAAGTGCTGCTGGCAATGCCCGCCCTGAATAACGAGGCGAGGCAGTTTGCCCAAAGGCAACGCATTAAGTCATTCAATGCCAGGGAATTGGAGGACTTCCTTAACAACGCAAATGATACTGTTTCGCGGCCTATAAATAAGGTCCCATTCATGTTTACCGGCCGGTCTCAACTGCTGAAATACCTGCATGACCAGGGCTATCGCACCGAAGAGATGGCCCGTATACGCGGCAGGTCCGGTGCAGAATACACATTGGATATCATCGCTTATTTCGATGACGGTTTATTCACACATACAATTTCTGTAGGCATACTGACAGATCCGAAGGAAGTTGGTCTTGAGGCGGTATCGGCTTACGACACCAAGGCATATGATATAGGTATTCACGATAAAGTGCTGCTTATTGCTCCCTCACTTGCGAAAGAAGCACGACAATTCGCCGACCAGCAGAAGATCAAGATAATAGAGGTCGGCGAGGTTTCTGCTGTATCGTAGCACATCCATATGAGGTGATTATGTCTGTTGATCCAAATGATACCAGGATGAGGTCGAATGCAGCCGGCGGCACCGCTAGGTCCGGTATACGCGTCTGAATATGCAATATCAGTCGCCGATGCCCCAGGCTTTACAGCTTGTTCCCGAAGACGTTGCAAGAAAATACAATGTACTGCCGATATCCCTGGATGGCAATACGCTTCGCGTATTCATGGTCAATCCAAGTGATATATTGACGATCGAAAATCTTTCCATTTACACCAAAAAGCGGATTGATCCTGTTCTGGCTGTTGCCTCGGATATAAGGGAAGCT
>CAWHDI010000051.1:0-13328 GCA_963827985.1 uncultured Chloroflexia bacterium
GCGGCCGCACAGGCGCCAGTGGTGAAGCCGTAACGTAAATTATCGTGTCTGCCCCTTCCGGTCATAATACCTGATTTATCTCCACGGGCTTTCCCCGGTAGACACATATTTTCTTTAATAGTATCTTATCCAGGGCCTTTCTTGCTTCGCCTATTGTCATCGGCATCCCGAGATTATCCAGACCATCCTGCTTTGTTGAGTATTTCCATCAAGTGAGCTATTCTCGGTAGCCTCATCCCGGATTCTCTCATGACGGGGATATCCGGGAAATACCTTTTGCGGAGCGCCTATCGTTGCCAAACGTCCTTCTCTCATAACCGCAACACGGTCGCAAAAAAGAGGCACTAATTCTATATCATGGGTGGCGATTACCATGGTAACTTTCTTGTCGCGATTCAAATTGCGCAGCAAGCGCATGATCATGCTGGTCCCCATCGGGTCCAGCCCGCTTGTCGGTTCATCCAGCAGTATTGTCTGAGGTTCCATTGCCAGCACACCCGCAATGGCCGTTCGCCGTTTTTGCCCGAAGCTCAATGTGTGAATGGCCTTGTTGGATATGTCCTTCGCTCCCACCAGCGTAAGAGCGCTTTTTACCCTGCGTGAGATTTCTTCAGGCTTGTATCCCATGTTTGCCACGCCTACTGCGACATCCTGTTCGACGGTTGCAGCAAACAGTTGGTCGTTTGGGTCCTGAAAGACCATCCCGATACGTTTGAATATTTCTTCCTGTTTGAACGACCGGTATTCCCTGCCGTCCAGAGTTATTTTCCCCGGAGACGGCTTTAGCAGTCCGATAAGCAGCTTTAGCAGCGTGGTTTTGCCACAGCCGTTGGCCCCCATAAAAGCCAGCACTTCACCATCTTTCACTTCCAGGTTGATATCACGCAATGCCGCGGTGCCATCCGGATATTTATATGATGCGGACTCTATTCGGATCATCTTACAAACTGCCCTATCATGTATAGCCCCGTGAGAATTGCTGCGAATATCAATGCGGCCGCCAGGTCCACGGGACTGAGCGCGTATCCGGTTGCATTGGATTTGTCGCCTGCATATCCTCGCACCAGCATAGATTCATACACCCGTTCCGCCCGGTCATAGGCTCTTAATATCACTCCGGCGCCCAGGGTCGACAATGAATTCATGCTTTGTTGCCAGTTGCGATAGCATTAGCCCCTGCACACGCGACGTATTTCTCTTAATAAAGAATATTCCAATGCCCACGAATATAAAAGCGATGACATACCAGAGTGCCGCCCAGTCAGCCGGTAATATTCCCTCCGCTATGTGCATGGCGTGTACTGGAGAAGGAAAACAAAAAACAGGCTGATGACAAAAACAATTGGCAGTGTAAGGTACGTAAGCCGGCAAAGCTTCTGCTTTGACATTCGTTTTCTCGTATTTATTTGCTTTGCTGCGCACTTAACCGCAGCAGTGCATTTATGGAGGCTGCCGCCAGTGCGCTTCCTCCGCGTGTGCCCGAGATGGTAATGTAAGGGACAGCAAGTTTGGTCAACTCGATTTTGGATTCCCGGGCCATAATAAAACCAACCGGCATACCGATTACCAGTGCCGGGGCAATCCCGCTCTTCCTGACCATATCTATAAGCGCAAGAAGGGCGGTCGGTGCGTTTCCGATGGCCACAATGGCATCATTAAGCCTGGTTCCCAGGTTGAGCATGGCTGATGCGGAACGTGTCCCGGCTTCCAATGTAGATTCGCTGCCCGTGAATTCGTCAAGAGCGCAGTGGACCTGGCATGCAAAATTGTCAGCCAAATTCCTGTTGATTCCCGCCGCCGCCATTTTAACGTCTGTGTATATTGGGCTGCCGTGGGTTATTGCCCTGATACCCTCTTCCGCTGCGCCGGGACTGAATTTAATCAAGTGGGCAATCGTTGGGTCACCGCTGGCATGAATAATACGCTTGGTGACCTCTTTTTCCTTTGCTTCCATACCGGTTGGCAGCAGGCTTTCAACAACCGTCATACTCTGCCTTTCTATCGTCTCTGAAGAGCCAATGCGCGGAGGGGTGTCGGCGGCAATACCCGGGTAAGCATCGGTTATCCGTCTTGCAATTAGCTCCACGAAATACTCCTGCAGGCCGAGGTTTTCAGTGACCGTGAATTGAGCATCGGGATAAATGCGCTTCAATTCCGCTATGGCCTGCGGGACATGTTCCGTAAGGTGCCTCCCTGGAAACAGAAAATAAGGAGCAATAATAATGGATTTGATCCCGCCTAATATGAATGATTCGGCCGCTTCTTCCAGGCTTGGATGATTGAATTGCAGCGCAGCGCCGGCTATTTCAACTTCCGAAGAAAGCAGCAGCTTCAGTCCATCGGACAGTTTTTGCAGGACTTCAGGTACTTCGGAAGCTCCACGTTCCCCCGGCTGCCGTGCGCAAGGACCACAACTCCAACTTTATTCATATCAATTGTGCTTGTTTATTATCAAGTATAGTTGATTATTATATCAGCGTCCGCATACGTTTTCAATATCATGGACTGGATTCGCCCCGGCGACTTCAGAGTACAAAATAGCTGGCTAAAAGGCGGAACCGCGCGCCTTTTTATATCAGACCATCAATTCGGAGATCACATAGTCTGTGCCAGGCACGGAAGACTTCATTATCAGAACTTGCGTACCCATTCTTTGGGCCATCGTTCAATGACTACTTTCTTCTGTGTAAAGAATTCAACGGCGTCCATGCCCTGGCCATGCAAATCGCCGAAGAAGCTTTCTTTCCACCCCGTAAAGGGGAAAAAGGCCATGGGCGCGGCAATGCCCAAATTAATCCCTATATTACCGGCAATAACTTCGTAGCGGAATTTGCGTGCAGCCGGGCCGCTGCCGGTAAACAAACAGGACATATTTCCGTATCTGCCACTGTTAATCATAGCTATAGCCTGGTCCAGGTTATCAGTATGCATCATCCCTAACACCGGCCCAAAGATCTCCGTTTTCACAATCTCTCCGTCTGGAGGCACATCCTGCAAAACAGTCGGGCGAATGAAGTTGCCGTTCTCATAGCCGTTGATACGGGTATTGCGTCCGTCCACCAGGACCTTGGCCCCTTCCTGTTGACCTTTTCCTATCATGGCTTCGATGCGTTCCTTGCTCTGAGGCGTGATGACCGGTCCCATCTGCACTTTCTCATCGAGGCCATAACCAACCACCCGGTTTCTGGCAGTTTCAACAATGGACTCCGTAAAAACTTTGCGGGCCTCGCCTACTGTTATCACCAGGGATGCGGCCAGGCAGCGCTGCCCGGCACAGCCGAAAAGGCTATCGGCAATAATGCGCGTTGACGTCTCCATATCTGCATCAGGCAGGACCACCACCGGATTTTTAGCCCCGCCCTGGCACTGGGCACGTTTGCCGTTGGCCGTGGCGCGGCTGTACACATACCTGGCTACAGGTGTTGAGCCTACAAAGCTGATGGCCCGTATGGCCGGATTATCCAGGATTGCATCAACTGCGATCTTAGAACCGTTCACAAGGTTAAGCACCCCTGCCGGCAACCCTGTTTTCTCCACCAGGCGAAATATCATCTGCATGGTCAGCGGCACTCTCTCCGAAGGTTTAACGATATATGTGTTTCCGCATGCTATGGCATATGGCAGAAACCAGAATGGTACCATGGCTGGAAAATTGAATGGCGCAATCGCTGCGCAGACACCCACAGGCTGGCGGATCATAAACTCATCTATTCCGGGGGCGATATCCTCCGAATTGTAGCCCTGCATCAATAATGGTATGCCGCAGGCTACCTCCACGTTTTCGATCAGGCGGCGCACCTCGCCTCTGGATTCCTCTATCGTCTTTCCGCATTCCATTGTGATAGTGCGCGCAAGCTCCGCGAAATTCTCCTCCAATAGATTCTTCAGTTTGAAAAGAAATTGAACACGATCATTAGCGGGCGTTTGTCTCCATTTTGAGAAAGCGATGGAAGCGGCTTGAGCGGCCAGGTCGATCTCATTTGCCGATGAGAGCGGCACACGTCCCATCACCTCGCCTGTGGCAGGATTGACCACATCCTGGTATTCTGCACTGCTGGAATTTTGCCACTTTCCCCCGATATAGTTCATGATTTCATGAATATTGCTCACAGATAGACCTCCCTGATTAGTAGTCTATTTCAAATCGTCCGGCCTCACCTCACGCCCTGTTTTAGATGATTCCAGCGCCGCCAGAGTGAATTGCAATACCGCTTTCCCTCTCGCTCCGTCGAGGAACGGCTTGCCGCCTTTTTGAATAACATCGATCATGTGCCGGGTACAATCAATGAAACCCTCTGACCAGTCCACCCGGTCGACAGGGATGGGTGTGGTCTTGCCGTCCCTGTACAGCAATAGTTCAGGCAAATCAATAGTTCGTGTTGTATACCGGTTTATAAAAAGTATTCCCTTGTCGCCGATTATCTCAATACGATCGTCATCCACATAGTAATCGGACGGAATGTGCATATTGGGCGTGTGCTCCACGTCAAATACACCGTACCGCCTATCTCCCTTGAACTTGAACATGACCGCCGCAGGCGCATCGAGGTAAACTTCGGGCAGAACAGTTGACTTATCAATCCACGCATATACCTTTTCCACCGGGCCCATGAGGTGGTAAGCCAGGGAAAAAAAATGATAACCATGATCAAAAACCAAAGGGCCTCCACCGCATTCCTTTTCGTTAAACCGCCAGACCCAGGCGTCGAAGGGGATTTCCCAGCCGCACTCAGTCTTGCCGGTATTGACATGCATGCGCAGCATCTGCGGTTCCCCAATCTCTCCCGCTTCGATCATTTTTTTGGCTTGTACAGCGGGCGGATAGAAGACAAACGTTTCGTAGATGCGCAACAACACACCGGCCTTCCGGGCCGCTTCTATCATGCGGTCCGCATCGGCGACGCAGGTGGCCATCGGTTTTTGCACGCTGACGTGTTTTCCGGCCCCGCAGGCAGCGATCGTCATTTCAGCGTGAAGGTGATGAGGCACCAGCAGCTCGACCAGGTCTATATCCCTGTCTTCCAGTAATCTTCTATAGTCGTAATAAACCTTCTCCACTCCCCACACTTTAGCTTTGGAGTCCGCCACGCTTTTGTTAGTGTCACATACAGCCGCAATCCTGGCATCTTCCCTCCCACGGTATCCAAGTGCGTGCAAGTCAGAGATTCGGCCACAGCCAACGATAGCTGCACTTACAGGTTTGGTGCTCATTTTTTCAACCTCCTATTCATTGTGGCGCCACTGCCAGCTCTAGCTGCGTTGTGCTCTTTTTCGCAATGCGGATAAAATCGGTCTGCCGGTTTTTCCGCCAGATTCTATCAAACCTAAGAAATCGGGATAGCTGATGACCGGGCCGATAACTTCTTCAGGAAGAAGTGGGATAATTTCCAGCATATTTTTATGGGTGAGGTTGTTGAGCTTTTCCAGGAGTAGTCGAGATTGCCTTTGCGGTTCACGCCGGTGCGGAGGATAGCCGAAACCCTTTTCCACGCAGAATAGTTTTTCGAAGATGAACTTCAGGTTTTCGTTGCCCGCCCATCCGTAACCCTGGTTGAGCTGAAGTGAGATGCAGTTTCCTCCGTTAATCTGCATGAAAAGCCAGGCGTCAAGCGGCGAACTTATCAGGCCGCAGGAGACACCCGGGTATTGCATGACCGAGTTGAGAAACCCCTGCCCCGTACCGCAGCCACCAACTACAAAGTCAACAGCCCCGGTGTTAAGTAATATTGCGGCCATCAAGCCGGTATGGATGTAAGACAGGTCAGGCTGCTCGCCGCTCTTCTTCATGCCGGCGTTAACAACCTCGTGTCCAAATCCATCGAGGGCGGTTATTATATCGATATTTTTATCCGCGGCACTGGTCTCGCTGATTACAGCTATGCGCATTTGCCCTCCAGCCTATTTCTTCTTTTTTTCCAGGACTTCGCCAGGCGGCATCGGCGATATCCTTGATGCCCAGGCCATAGGCGTCCATGATGGTCTCGGGATCAGGCCCGGTGCAGGCGAAAGTATCCTTGATTCCCAGACGGGCCTGCGGAACTGGCATCTCCTGCGTCAGCAGTTCAGC
This sequence comes from uncultured Chloroflexia bacterium, assembly GCA_963827985.1. GTDB lineage: Bacteria > Chloroflexota > Dehalococcoidia > GIF9 > UBA5629 > JAFGLP01. The sequence goes on from CAWHDI010000051.1 coordinate 6,068, forward strand.
TACCGCCGATCCTAACCCTCCGATCACCGTATGTTCCTCGGCAGTAACCACTGCTCCTGTTTTTCCAACAGTCCTTAGGATTAATTCGTTGTCAAGTGGCTTGACCGTGTGCATGTCCAGTACACTGGCATCGACTCCGCGGTCGGCCAGTATATCCGCGGCCTGCAGGCTTCGTCCTACCATAGAGCCACAGGCGATTATGGTAATATCCTTTCCTTTCCTGCGTACAATACCCTTCCCAATTTTCAGTTGTTCTCCGGCTTGGGAAACGGGATGTGTAGCTGAACGGTTAAGCCGAAAATAGACAGGTCCGTCATATTCGGCAACTAATTTAACGAAGGCCGCGGCTTCTCCGGCGTCAGCCGGAACGATTACGGTCATTTCGGGCAAAGAGCGCATGATGGCAATGTCTGTTATAGCATGATGCGTTGGCCCATCTTTGAAATCGGAGACACCTGCGTAACTGGCGGCGATTTTCACGTTGGCCCTGTTGTAACATACGCAAGTGCGTATCTGCTCGAGCGCCCGCAAGGCAACCAGGGCGGCGAAAGCGTTAACGAAGGGCAACATACCTCCTAGTGCCAACCCGGCGCTCATATCTATCATACATGGCTCTGCTATGCCGATGTTAAAAAAACGTGTTGGAAAATGAGATGCGAAATAACTGGAAAGGGTGGAGGACGACGTGTCGGCGTCAAGTACGACCACCGCAGGATTTACTGCGCCGTAATCCGCTAACGCTTTTCCGTAGGCTTCACGCATGGCCAGGTTCGCCATGTTAATTACCTCCTCCTTTCAACTCCGCCATGGCAGTCTCAAACTGCTCTTTGTTTGGCGCTATTCCGTGCCAACTGGCTTTGTTTTCCATGAAGGAAACGCCCTTCCCTTTTATTGTATGGGCAATGATCACGCTGGGCTTTCCCGTTACACTGCGAGCCTGATCCAGGGAGGAAAGTATCTGTCCTACGTTGTGCCCGTCAATTTCGATCACATTCCAGCGGAAGGAACGCCATTTATCGACAAAAGGCTCCATTGGCATTATCTCGTCCACAGGCCCATCAAGTTGCACTTTGTTATAGTCCACAATTGCTGTCAGATTGGCAAGACCAAATTTGGCGCAGGCGTTGGCTCCTTCCCAGACGATGCCGCCCTGGCATTCGCCATCCCCGAGAAGAACATAGATATGGTAATCCCTGGCTCTGAAGCTTCGCTGCCAGCGCCAGTCCAGCTCCCACAGCAATGCCATGACCCAAAATACCACTGGTCATGTCAACTCCCGGCGTTTTCAAACGGTCCGGGTGCCCTTGCAGGTGACAGGCCAGTTCACCCCAGTGATCAAGGTCGGAGGAGGGGAAAAAACCCGCGCCTCGCCAGAGTGGAGTATAGCAACGCTGAGGCATGTCCCTTGCTCAGGATGAAACGATCGCGGTCCGGCCATCCTGGATTTTGAGGATTAATCTGCATAGTATGGAAATAAAGCACGGCCATGATATCGGCGGCGGAGAGCGAGCCGCCCGGATGCCCTGCCTGACGCTGATATATCATCCTGAGGCTATCACGCCGCAAAGCAGCGGCAATCTGCTCAAGCTCCCTTATCTGTTGATCATTATATTCTGTCATCATAGAGTCCTTTCTTCACAGCCCAATTTCGTGACGTAAAGCCTGAGTGCTTTCGCACCAGTTTCCTACATTCCAGCGACCGAAGACACCCATCCCACCCAGTTCATTGTCTCCAAAATACACCGGAACATGTATCAATGAAAGCCCTTCATATGCATATGCCCTGTCCAGAGCTTTCAATAACGATCTCGTGGAAAATCCTCCGCTCATAGCCTGCACGCCCTTTACCGCTCTGGCCAAGGCCACATAGTCCACTTCAACTGAGTCGTCGGTAGCAAACTCGTGGCTATACTGGGCTTTTTGCAGCCCTGTGATGGCACTCATACGACGGTTATCCAGCAATAGTATACAGCCCCTGACGCCGTGCTGTATCCCGTCAATCAAAATTTGCGGGTTCATGGTGAATGAGCCGTCTCCCGTGAAGGCCAATGCGAAGAATTTATCCCCGGATGCCGCGGTGGAAAGCAGCGCTGATGCAGCAAACCCCATATAGCTGGCTCCGGTTTCCGTGAAGGTGAGGCCGGGCGCTTCGTCTTCCACGATTTGGAATCCGTTGGCCTGCACATCACCGGCATCAAAAAACTTGACCACGCTTTTCGCATTGGCCCAATCGCTTGCGGCTTTGATAGCAGCCGGCTGAGTAAGCACTTGCCGTTTCCATTTCTCGTCGAAAAGAACGGGGTGCTTATAACGCTGCTGCTTAAATTCTTCCCAGGCCTGACGCTGGCTTTTGCAGGTCTTGAACCAGGCTGAAGGCCGAGTTTTATTTTTTGCCCCCTTCTTATTAGCTCTTGCAGTAGCCGCAGCAGCGTAAGCCGGGCATCACCCACCATGGGCAGTGTATCGCTGTAATGCAATGCCGCTTCAGTTTCAGCATTTATGTTAATCACACGCTGCACTTTAGGATAAGCAGTACGCGAACAATCGGACTGGCAGACGAAACGCGATCCTATTGCCAGCAATAAGTCAGCGTGCTCCATAGCATAGTTTCCGCAGAGGGAGCCCTTGGAGCCCCCCACAGTCATGTTGCGGTGGCTGCTATAAGGTATAACGCCGGAGGCTAGTGGCGAGACAATTGCCACTCCGTCTACAAGCTCAAGCAACTCGGCAATTTCTCGCCCCGCATTTTTTGCTCCGCCTCCAACCCGCACGACCACCTTTCTTGCCGACAGCAGCCAGTCGGCCGCACCGGAATAATCGGCCTCGGCGGCTGCAGGTTTCGCAATATGTTCCTCAGTTAGTTCGCGCAGGTTGAAACCATTGATCAAAACCGGCTGGATGTTCATCGGTAAGAGTAAAAAGAATGGACCTGCCCGAAAGGGATGGTCCACCGTAGACTGTCCACGTCTCAGCGCTGTCGGGATGGCTCCGGGTGTATGCAGGGAATAGGCTTGTCCCATAGTGGAAAAAAGTCGCAGGAACAGGTCCTGCTCATGACGCGGGATCTGCTGCATATTGAGCCCTTCATCTTCGGTGGTCTCATCTCCAAGTATGTACCAGACTCCCAGCCCGTCGGATGCCGGTACCAACGATGCAGCCAGCGCCTGCAGGGCGCCCGGACCTATGGATGTGATAACGGCTGACTTCTGACCCGTGACCCAGCGCATGGCGGCCGCGGCGTGAGAAGCCTCGATCTCGCTACGTGTGTTCACGACCTTTACCAGGCCGTGCTTCTGATAGACACGTAGCACTTCAGCCATGTCCGTGCTCCCATGCCCGAATACTGCGAAGAAGGCATGGACGTTTTGCTTAATCAGTCCCAGGATAATAGCTTCTGAAACTGTAATATCAACCGTTGAAGGGATCTCTCCGTTGCTTATTGCTCTAGCCAGTCCGCCGCAGGCAGCAATAATCGCTGCCCTTTTTTCACGTGCTGCCTGGATAGCTGCGAAATTCATTTGCCCTCTTGAGCCTCCCAAAGCTGGCCGTTCCATCACCCGGGATTATCTGTATTAATTCGCGACCGAACGATTACCATCGCCGCCGTCATTGCAAAGATAATATTCTCTTACGACGCGTCCGTCAATGTCCTTCAAAATTGTGTTACTGTGCTTGTTTTACAAGGGTACTATGCCTTGTCGGGTCAGGTCGACGATTTCGTAGATTAAGTTTTCTTCCTTCAACCGTTTGATCAGCCCCGGCATGGCATCATCAGTGCAAGCCACAGTGATAGGCAGGCCGCATTGGGCCGCCTCTACCGCCGCTTCGGTGACGCCGTACAGGTACCGCGGTTCAATCCCGGCCCGTCGCAATGCAATCAGGGCTTCGATTCCTATGGCCCCGAAATTTTTCTCTCCCTCAGCGTGTGACTTGAGCTTGCCCGGCTTCACGCGTTTTGAACCGCCCTTACTTATCGACGGCACCTGCAAAACCGTCACTTTTCCCCGTTGCAATTCCACCAGGCCCTCTATACTGGTAATATCTGCGTCATCACCTTTCTTGACACTGGAAACGGATATCCCTCTGGCGCCTTTGCCGGCTTCCTTTGTCGCGTACAATAGTCCGCCCTTCATCCTCAGTCCAACTTTCTGGCCGCGCGATATGTCAGTCTCAGCTATGGCGGCGCACGTAGTAATGTCGGTGACAACTTTTGTGACCCTGGACACGTAGCTGCGCAGTTCCCTGAGCATTTCCAGCATCCAGTTGACCCCTTTCACGCTCACGCTGTAACTGGAACGTCCTGTGGATATTACGAGGTCTTCTTCCACCATCTTGTGGATGTAGTCGGATACGGCCTGGGGCGTAATCCCCAGCTCGGCCGCAATTTGCCGTTGCTGCACGTTCGGCCCGGAGGCCGCGATCTCGACCAGTATTTGGAACCGGGTCGAAGAGTATTTATTCTGCAATATCTCTATCATTTGTCGATTTAGATAATATCTCTATGCCTACTATTAATGCAATGCAGGAATCGCGCTTAATTACTTCCGGCGCTCGTTGAACTCAATATATTTTCGTATTGCTGAAGCTGCTCGTGGTATCGATGGATAGACCGGCAATCCAAGGTTAACGAACTTTGCCTGGACTTCATCGGCGAGCCGCCTTGCTCCTGTGCTGGCGGCATAATGCAACACAACAACAAGGGGTTTTTGCAAAATCTTCTTTAGGTCCGTTACCACTTCCACAAATGGGTCCGCCGGCATATTGCGTTTTATCAATGCCCAAAGGTCGAAGGGAAATTGCATCATTACAATATCGATGCAGTCCGAATCTGCTATGGCTTTAATGGCATCGACGTGAGTTGCGGTCTTGCCGAATGGTGGCATGTCGACCGGGTTTCTGAATATGCTGCCCGCCTCGGTGCCGTAAATACCAGTGAGCTTCCGACGCACCTCTACCGGAAGCACTGGTACATTAAGCCCCTCCCTTGTTATATCGTCGGCAGCCTGCACCGCGATACCGCCTCCGGTCCCGATAACTGCAACGTTTCTTCCCTGAGGTAATTGGACCTTATCGAAAGCAAGGGCGACGTCTGCCAGTTCCGACATGTTGCCCACCTGTACGGCCCCAACCTGTTTCAGCAGGTCGTGCCAGACACTGGCCGATCCGGCAATGGCGCTTGTATGTGATGCGCACGCTCGGGCCCCGATCTCGGTATTACCCGCCTTGTTTATTATCACTGGTTTCCTTGCGACCGCCTTTTTCAGGACATTGATGAAGCGAGTCCCGTCTCTGACGCCTTCAATATATGCAGCTATAATTTTCGTTTGAGGGTCTTCCATCATATATTCAATATAGTCGCACTCGTTGAGATCCGCTGCATTCCCGTAGCTGATCGCCTTGCTGAAAAACAGCCCCCTTGAATCTGCTTCCCTGATGAAAGAAATGCAATTCCCTCCGCTCTGTGAAAGCAACCCCAGGGAACCCGGTGTGCGGGGGAAACCTGTTTGTTCCGGAGGAAATTCTCCCGCAAAAGTAACGCCGGCTGAAGGATTATAGATGCCCATGCAATTGGGTCCGACCATCCTCATTCCTGATTTCTTGGCTAACCGCAGTATCTCAGATTCGAGCTGTTTGCCGATTTCATCTTCATGAGGCTCTCAGCCTTTAGCCTCATGCCTCCGCATTCGGGGCATGGCTGGACAGACATGTATTTATTTATTTCCGTCTTTATAAATTCGCTCTCCGTCTCGCGGAAACGCCTTTCGAGATTCGGGACAACACCTTCAAAAGAACCCCATTCACCGCCGCCCTCGCCAAAGAGTACCAATTTCTTGATATCTTTAGGGAGCTCCTTAAAAGGAGTCTCGACATCAAATCCGTGCGCATGCGCCAGTGTTTCCGCCATGCCGCCATCGTTCAGACGTTCCTGAAGATAAAACCGTCCGAACTTGCCTTGCGCCGCGGGTTCAGAACCCGCCGCGCTTTGTGAACCGTTCGCCATGTCTGTCCATGGCATAACACAACCTGCCGGCAATAGCCAATAAAACCTGTTCACCCCGAAAATTCAGACGCGCAATCGTGGCGTCAGGTATCCGGAATTCGATGGTGATGCGTTTTGCGGCTATCGGTGGGGCGAGGCTACTGACGAGCCGCCTCCGCATAGCTCCAGCGTGCCACGTCCGGCTCGCAAGGATCAGCCTTCGCCAGGCTTTCGCCTTCATCAGATTTCGGCGCGACAAGCCGGCGCGACCGGCGTTCGCCCTGCCAAATGTTTCATTACCAGGAATTCGCGCTTGGCGCGAATCGCGGCCGGGTTTATCCTCCGGCTATGCGGCCTCTTTGGGCGCTGGTCATCTACATTGTCGTGGTCTTTTTCGGCGGCGCGCTGCTCGCGCCCTGGCTTTACTGGCTCGCGCAGCATTTCGCCCAGTCCGTTCCCAAACTCGCTGGCGCCCCGTTTCATCGGTTCCTGGACCGTTCCTTTCTGATTCTTGCCCTGGCCGGCGTGTGGCCGTTGCTGCGCGCGCTGGGCGCGAAATCGTTGCGCGAAACCGGCCTCGTTCCGCCCTACGGCCAGTCAAAAAAATTGTTCGGCGGCCTGTTGCTCGGCTTCGCCTCGCTGGCGGTGGTCGCGGGAATTGTCCTGTTCTCCGGCGGGCGGGCGCTGACGGGAGGTGTTTCGGTTGAAAAAATCATCGAAACGGTTTTGAGCGCGGCGGGAACGCGGCCGTGGTCGCCACGCTCGAGGAAATTCTATTTCGCGGCGGCATTTTTGGCGGGCTGCGCCGGGTGTTTTACTGGCCGCTGGCGCTGCTGTTGAGCAGCCTGATTTACGCGCTGGTTCATTTCCTGCACCGTGCCGATTTCGCGGGTGCAGTCACCTGGAGTTCCGGGCTGGTCCTGTTGCCGAGGATGCTGGCCGGGTTTGTGGATTTTCATGCGCTGGTGCCGGGTTTCTTCAGCCTGACGCTGGCGGGGGTGCTGCTCGGGCTCGCGTATCAGCGTACGGGTAACCTGTATTTTTCCATCGGCCTGCACGCCGGCTGGATTTTCTGGCTCAAAATTTTCGGCGCATTTACCGGTGATTTTCCCCCAACCGCCGCCTGGTTCTGGGGCACGGGCAAAATGATTGACGGTTGGCTGGCGTTTTTCGTGCTCGCCTTCACGCTCGCCGTTTTTAACCGCTTGCCAGGCTTGAACCAGCGCCCGGCGTTTACCATTGCCTTATGATCGCCACCGCCCGATCGTTTCAAAACTGGTG
>CAWHDI010000052.1:0-7223 GCA_963827985.1 uncultured Chloroflexia bacterium
GTCATAACGTTAAGAGATATTACGGAACGTAAAAAGGCTGAGGAGCAATTATTCCGTGTTAACCGTGAGCTGCGTGCGATCAGCGACTGCAACCAGGTTATGGTCAAGGCGATCGATGAGCAGACCCTGCTGAACGATGTGTGCCGCATTATATGCGAGAGGGCCGGGTACCGTATGGCGTGGGTGGGAATGGTTGAACATGACGAGGCCAGGTCAATCAGGCCGGTTGCATGGGGTGGATCGGAAGACGGCTATCTCGCTAATGCCCGAATAACGTGGGCTGATACTGAGCGTGGGCGCGGCCCCACCGGTGCAGCCGCCCGGACGGGGAAGACTTGTTTCTTCCAGGACTTCGAACGGGAACCTTCTGCCGTACCCTGGCGGGAGGCGGCGCTTTCCAGGGGCTACCGTTCAAGCATCGCAATCCCGCTGAGTGAGCCTGGCGGTGCGGTGTTCGGCGTATTTACGTTGTATGCCGCCGCAGTAAACGCCTTTACGCCGTCTGAAGTTGAATTGCTGGAGGAATTGGCCGGGGACCTTGCCTTTGGTGTCAGCGCATTGCGTGTAAGAGCTGAACGTGACAGGGCGACGGTTGCACTACGGAGCAGCGAGGAGAAATTCAGGCTGATCGCCACCGGCACTCCGGATCACGTTCTAATGCAGGACAAAGATCTTCGCTACGTGTCGGTAATAAATCCCCAGCTGGGCCTATCTGAAACAGATATGTTGGGTAAAACGGATCATGAGATCCTGGCTAAAGACGACGCCGATAAAATTACGGTGGTGAAGCAAAGGGTATTGGCGACCGGAAATGCAGAATATGTTTACACCTCGCTGGCCGATGCGGACGGCGACCTGCAATACTTCGAAGGGAGTTACCAGCCGGCGCACGATGCCGATGGTAATGTGAACGGCGTTCTGGGCTATTTCCGCAATGTCACGGAGCGTGTGAAGTCAGAGAAAGAGCTGCTACATTCAAGGAAAGGATTCCAGATTTTGAGCGAGTCGAACAGTTCACTTCTCTCCAGCGGCAAACCAGAACAAATGATTCAAACAATTGCCGAAAAGGTCATGGAATATCTGCAATGCGATGTGTTCTTTAATTTTATTATCGATAAGGCCAGTGGACGTCTCAAGTTGAATGCCTACGCCGGTATTCCCATGGAGACTGCAAGTGACATTGGATGGTTGGACCTCGGGCAGGCCATTTGCGGCTGCGTGGCGCGTGACGGAAGCAGGATTGTGTCGGAAAATATCATGGAGAGTGAAGACGGACGGGCGGACCTGGTCCGTTCCATGGGTATAAAGGCCTATGCGGCACATCCTCTTCGAGTGGGAGACAGGACCATTGGCACATTGTCCTTCGGCACCCGGTCGCGGACCGCGTTTGACGCCGAAGAACTTGAATTTATGAAGACGATCGCCGATAGTGTGTCTGCCGCTTTGTACCGGGAGCAGGTGGAAGAATCTCTTAGGGAGACAGGTGACTATCTCAATAATCTCATAGACTATGCCAATGCTCCCATAATCGTCTGGAACCCAATGTACGAGATAACGCGTTTCAATCATGCATTTGAGCGTCTGACCGGACGCACTTCCGGAGAGGTGATCGGTCAGAAACTGGACATCCTTTTCCCTGAAGATAGCCGCGAGTCATCCATGGCTCACATCTCTGACGCTACCACGGGAAAGCGGTGGGAGGTCATAGAAATCCCGATCGTGCACAGGGATGGTTCCGTCCGCATATTACTGTGGAACTCGGCCCCTATCTACGGCGCGGGAGGAAAGACGGTGGAAGCCATCGTGGCCCAGGGCCAGGATATCACTGAACGTAAAAAGGCAGAGGCTGAGATTGAGCACCTTGCCCGCTTCCCTTCTGAAAATCCCAATGCCGTGCTCCGCACGACCTTGGATGGCCGCATTTCCTACGCCAACGAGGCTGCCGGTTTCCTTCTCCAAAGCTGGCATAGATGGGTGGGAGACTTCGTGCCGGAAGATATATGGCGGCAGATGTGCGGCGATGTCGAGGGTGGACTCAAGACAGAATTCGAGACCGAGATTGACGGCCGTTGGTTGTCTTTGCTGTGCGTGCCGATCCCCGGTCATCTCTATGTGAACGTCTACGGGATGGATATTACGGAACGAAAGAAGGTCGAGCAGCTCAAGGATGAGTTCGTTGGCATGGTCTCTCACGAGCTTAAGACTCCCATCACCATAATTATGGGCGATATAGATACTGCCATGACTGAAGGCATTACAAGGGAAGAAGCATTTCAGCTGCTGGAAGACGCCGCTTCTTCTGCCGAGTCTTTGGCAGGAATTGTAGACAATCTTCTCGAACTATCCCGCGCCCAGGCCAATCGTTTGGTAATCCGTAGCGAGCCCGTCAGTATCGCCCGGGTGGCCCATAATGTTGTCGAGAAGTTGATAAATAGATCGGCAAAACATCTGCTGATCATTGATGTTTCGAAAAAACTGCCCTCTGTAATGGCTGACCGCGTACGCGTGGAGCGAATTATTCATAACCTGGTGGAAAACGCTATAAAGTACTCTCCCAAGGGCGGCAACGTAACCGTCTTTGCTGAGCGTGACCACAGCAACGTGATTATTGGAGTAAGGGACCAGGGAGAAGGAATTTCGCCGGAAGACCAGGCAAAGCTCTTCAAACCATTTGAGCGTCTGGAAAAGATCGACCGCGTTGGCGGCGTTGGGCTTGGACTTAATGTCTGCCGCCGCCTGGTAGAAGCACATGGCGGCCGAATTTGGGTGGAATCGACACCGGGCCAGGGCTCGACTTTCTTTTTTACCTTGCCGCTTAACTAAACGGGCCGATTCTGCGAGCTATATCATCAGGGCGGCACGGTAAGCAGCTTTAATAGCTTCTCCAATTCTCTTCGGTTCAACGCAATCGCCGATTGTATAGAGTTCTGCCACCTTCCCTTTCACTTGAGATTCAAGCTCATTATAAGGTTTCATGCCGGCAGCCAGTATGATCGTATCGCCTTCAAACAGCCGTGTTTCCCCGTTTGCTACCGCCTTTACTCCACATTCGGTAATCTCGATTGCCCTGGTCTCGGGCTGTAATACGACCCCGTTTTGCTTCAGCAATGTGATCATTATGAAGCGCTCGGTGGGGCCGATATCCATGCCGACTTTCCTCAGCATCTCAAGGATAGTGACTTTTTTCCCTTGCTCTGCCAGCATAAGGGAAATCTCGCAGCCAATCGTCCCTCCGCCAATTACAACAACGTTGTCTCCTGCGGGTTTTTCTCCGCTGAGTATCTCAAGTGAAGTCAATACGTTGAGCCTGTCAGCCCCCGGGATATTGGGCACGAGTACTTCGGAGCCGGTGGCCAGGATAACTGCATCCGCTTTCTGTTCGACAATCGAATCAGGCGTAGCCTTTTTGTTCAGCACCAGCGGTCACGCCCTGCTGCTTCATCTGGTTTTTCAGGTAATCTATTAGATAAACGATTTCTCCCTTATCAGGCGGCACTTTGGCATATTCAAGCAGTCCGCCCAGATGGTCCTCTTTTTCCCACAAGGTAACCGTATGTCCGCGCAGTGCTGCCGCCCTGGCCGCTTCCATCCCGGCAGGTCCGCCGCCCACAACGAGGACCTTTTTCTTCCTGGCGGCCTTGGTGATATTGGTCAGGATGTCATCTCCCACACGTGCATTTACACTGCAAGTCTGCAATTGCTGGTGCTGCGAGAGACCCTGATCAAGGCAGCGGCAGCAGCAGATGCAGCGGTTTATTTCATCCAGTCTGCCTTCCCTTGCTTTATTCGGCCATTCAGGATCGGCGATCAGCGCCCTGGCCATGCCGATAAGATCGGCTTTACCTTCAGCTATTATGCGGTCTGCCATTACAGGGTCTGTGATCCTGTAGCTGGCGACGACCGGGATTGACACGGATTTCTTTATTTGTTCTGCGATATATACCCATTTGCCCTGCGGGACTTCTTTGGTAACGAGTGGGGAGGGACTGTCATGCCAGCCGACCTGGATATTTAGCCAGCTTACGCCGGCCTTTTCCAGCACACCGCCTATCCTGCATGCTTCCTCTGTATCATATCCTCCCTCGATGAATTCATGCCCGGAGTATCTCCAGAGAATTGTGAAATCTTCTCCTGCCTGTCGCCTTGATTTCATCGTATTATCTCCAGTGGGAAGCGCATCCTGTTTTCAAGGCTGCCCCCGTACTCGTCGGTGCGCTGGTTGGCAAGGGGGGACATAAACCTGCTGATTGAGCCCCCAATACCTCCCATGACCTCTACTGCATCGTAGCCTGCTTCCCTTGCCCTCCTGGCCGCCTCTCCATACTGGCGGGAAAAAATGTGTATATCTTCTACGGTGAGCGCACGTGGCTTGTGCCCCTTTGGCCGGATGGATATTTCGGAAGGGCCGACTACCTCGATAGCTGCATTGGCGTCTTTCTTCCAGAATTCCAGTGAGACAAGTTGTGCCACGATTGGGGCGTCGCAATCATGTATCAGGTTGGTTAATTCTCTAAGGGCTGGAATGTACGTATCGTCGCCTATGTCATTTACCAGCGCATCTACCATCTGAAAACCGCCGGGCAGAGGGTTTAAGGACGCGCAGATTGCACCGGCGCCGCCGCGGGCTCTCTCGGCTAAAAATGTGTTCATGACCTTGGAAGGCTTCCCACCCGCTGCTGCGCCAATGGATAGGGGCAGCAGAATCGTGCGGTTTTTCAATTGCAGGCTGCCGACTTTTATCGGTGAGAAAAGATGGTTCAGTGTTGTCATGTGCGGTTCACTCCGTCAGGGAAATATTACCCGGTATGCCGTATCCGATTAATGATGCTAACCATTATAAGCCAAGCCATTTAAGCAAACAATTAGCTAAGGTCAACGGTGTTCCCTGGGATACGTGCGGGAAATCTGTTTACGGCGGGTCACAGGCTTTACGGCGGGATCATTCTTGACGCGGCCTGTGCGGACACGGTGATTGCCGCCTGGAGTGTTCAGCGCTGCATAAGGGCAATTGATGGTAACATCTGGCCTTGCCTCGATAGAAGTCAGGAACAGGTTTGCAAAGGGCTCGAAGTAATCTGTCAGGTCGCTGGTATCGCCCTGTCTCTTACGGTATAGCCACCTGGTCACAAATTCCCGCAGCGATCCGAAGAACATGGCCCGTGCTGCCCTGACATTAACATCGGGCCGGATATCGCCGGCTTTCTGCCCTTCGCGCAGCATACTTTCAAATGAATCTGCCTGGGCGGTCACAAAAGACTGCATTTGATATTGCAGTTCCCTGTAGTAGACGGGCGCCATGGTAACATAGCATATCCACGCTTCTCTCTCGTTTTCCTGGAAATGATGAAAATAGTACCATGCGATTTTTCTTACCTTGTTACGCGTACCTTCAATGCCTTTAAGGTGAAGTTCAATCTCGCTGTTGTACTTTTCTATGATTTGCGCTCCAAGCACCATGGCCAGCTTGTGCTTGCTGTCGAAGTATTTGTAAACGGTTGCCGATGAAAACCCCGTCCGTTTGGAAATGCTTCGCATGGTGGCTTCGTCGAAGCTCGCCTCGTAAAATTCGTCCATTGCTGCGGCAATTAACTTTCTTTTTATTTCCTGTTCTGCGTTCATGAGTCCCTGCTTGGCGCTAGGTAGCCCAAAAATATTCTTGAGTTCCGGAAATTTTAATATTGTAATTCAGCGGGCATATAAAAACAAAGTTTTAGTGACAAAATGAAATTTTGGAGGGCATTTTGACAGGCATATGGTTTCCCATTGACAAATGTCTGCGCATGTGAAACAATGTCGTCGGTAAACAGCGGGAAGGATGGAGTCTGTTTATCAAGAGACGATAGCCTAAAACAGCGTTTCACATAATTCTATTAGCACCAATGGAATTCACGAATGATTTTAGGGTCAATCATTGTGCGAGCTTGTCGTTGCCCGGTCTTTTTCAAGCTGTGCCTTCGTTCGTCTTTTGTCTTGTCGGTGCATTAGCACATCACTGGGTTCATGAGTTCATAATCAACAGTTGTTAAGTTTTCTACCGGGTGGTACAGGTTGCTGAGATCAGGGTTTATATGTCTGCATTAATTAGTGCTGTGGCTTGCTGAGGAATTTTCGCAGAATGCTATTTAAATAAAGGAGTCGGCATACATGAGCAAAAGAGTGGGAATTGTAGCAGTAGCGCAAACTAAGTACTCCGCCTGTCGCAACGATGTCCGCCAGGAAGAGCTGATGTACGAAGTTGTGAAACAGGTAATGGGGCAGACCGGCCTCAAATTCACGGAAGACGGGACCGGCATCGACAGCTCGGTGGTTGTCAGTGACGATTTCTGGGAGGCGAGGACTATATCTGACGTTCCCCTGGGGGACGCAGTCGGAGGGCATGGACGGGACGTTATAAAGGTCGCCCAGGATGGCTCTATGGGTGTTCTTTACACCGCGGCCACGGTGATGTCGGGGCATGACGACATCGTTCTTCTGGCCGGGTCATGCAAGGAGTCACAGATCCTGTCCAGGAACCAGCTTACCAGTTGCGGGTTCGATCCGGTCTACATACGAATGCTGGGATTGGACTATGTCAGTGCTGCAGCCTTGCAGGCGCAGCGTTACATGAATAAATTCGGAATAACTCGTGAGCAGTGCGCCAAGGTTGTTGTCAAGAATCGCAAGAACGCCAAAACAATCCTTATGCAATGGCGCCGGCAGATCTCACGGTACAAGATGTACTGAAATCCAAAATGCTGGCCTCACCCATCAGCGAGCTGGAGGCTTACCCTGCCTCGGATGGGGCCATCGCCATGATTATAGCTACCGAAGAGAAGGCCAAAAAGCTGACGGACAAACCGGTCTGGATAGAGGGATTCGGCAGCTGCCGGGATGCTCATAACCCAGGCGACAGAGAGCTTGCGGATTGTGATTCACTGATTGACGCCGGCAAGCAGGCGTACAAGATGGCGGGCATAAAGACCCCGTCCAAAGATATTGATGTCTTCGAAATCAGTGAGCATTGCTCTTACCAGGAATTGCTATGGAGCGAAGGTCTCGGCCTGTGCAAACGGGGCGAAGGAGGAGAACTAATCGATTCGGGCAAAACACAGCTTAATGGTGAGATGCCGATAAATCCGTCAGGTGGCATTCTCTCCGGCGTGCCGGCCTTGCTGGCGGGCATGTCTTGCGTAGCCGAATCGTTTTTCCAACTGCGGGGCGAAGCAGGCAAAAGGCAGGTCGAT
>CAWHDI010000053.1:0-22309 GCA_963827985.1 uncultured Chloroflexia bacterium
GGGAAAGCGTCTTCTTTTCCATTTTTACACCTCGTATTTAGTAAATGGTTATGCCGGGCTCTTTTCGATTTCTTATGAGTTTTTCAGGCCTTCAGTGACCTTCAATCGTCGTCTGCTGTTTGGCGGATTTTACGCTTCTTTATTTGCACATGGCAAATTTAGTCACGGCCGTTGTCTATTTCACATCAGCGCCGCACGTCGTGTCTAAATAGGTACAATATTTTCATGCTATAATAATTTTGCTTCGACAATAGTTACGTATAAATTAGGAGGTTTACATGAAAGGGGCGGTGAAAGTCATCGAAGTTCTGAATTCTCTATTGGCCGACGAGTTAACTGCAATCAATCAGTACATGGTGCATGCTGAGATGTGTGAAAACTGGGGCTACGAAAAGCTCGGCAAGACTATTCAAAAACGTGCCGTTGAAGAGATGAAACACGCGGAAAAACTAATCGGACGAATCCTGTTCCTCGAAGGCATTCCGGTTGTCAGTGATCTAAGAAAGATGAGCATCGGCGCTGATGTGCCGAAGATGTTTGTGAGCGATCACGGTCTGGAAGCCGGTGCGATTAAATCTTACAATGCTGCCATAGCTCTATGCGGCAATGCCAGCGATTATGCTACACGTGAAATCCTGGAGGCCATTCTGAACGACGAAGACAGGCACATCGATGGAATTGAAAATGTTCAGGATCAAATCAAGCAGATGGGTATCCAGGTATTTCTGTCTACCCAGATGGCGTAATAGCGGTCTCCGGACAACAGGCTATTTCACAGCTACAATGCGCCCTTCTACTTTGGGGTTGACCGGGGAATGCTGCGCGATGTATTTCGTCACTATGTCGTAGTCTATGAAGCCGAGATACACAACATTCTTGCCGTTTTGAAAGCGGTATAGCCGTCGCCGCCGCCGAACATATAGCTGTTGGTCACAACGCGGTACATAGCTGATTTATCGATTGGCTTGTAGACGCCGTCCGTCATGATGTCCACGCTCTGAACGCGCCCCCGGGTTGATTGGCCGGATTATAGGAAAACCTGAGCCCGGCTACCTGAGGAAACCTTCCGGAAACTGCTTCTACCTGGCTGACGCCGTTCTCCAGAGCTGCCACCAGGTATTGCCCGCTTATATCAAAGGCTACGGTATCGTTGTTAAAAGGAATGACCTCCAGTATTTGTCCCAGGCTGACATCACCCGCCGGTATCGAAGTGCGGATCGACCCGCCATTGACTATGGCGACATCGGCTTTGACCGTTTCTGCTTTGGACAGGAAAGCGTCAGCTACCAGGTTACCGAAGTTGGTTTCCATGGTCCTTACGTGGGTCCTCTCTCCGTCAAGGTCGACCGACGTGGCGCCTGCAATAGCAGTCTTTAGCTCGTCTATAGGACCCTTGTATTTAGCCAGCCTGGCGGCATAGTCCGGGTCTTCTGCGGCATCTTTAATCGTGGCCAGCGTGCCGGTGTACTTGGTGAGCACACCCTTTTCGTCGAAGGACAGGTCCAGCCTGCCCAGGTATTTATCATACGCCTCGGCCTGGACAACCAGTGTTGGTTCCTTGTTTGTTACTACTGTCGGGTAAACAGCAGGCAGGGTATGGCTGTGCCCGCCGAGAATCACGTCGATGCCGCTGACCTGCTGCGCCAGCGCTATGTCTTTATCCCAGCCGATATGCGTCAGGGCGATGATCTTATTTATGCCTTTTTTCTCGAGCTCAGTTACCGCCTGGCGGGCAGCGGCAAAGGCGTTGCTGAAAATTACATCCTTCCCTGGGCTGGCTATTTCCACTGTGTCTTCAGTGGTCAACCCGATGATGCCGAACTTCTGCCCGCCCTTCTCGATCACCGTGTAATGCAGTGTTTTGTCCTTGAGTGCAGGCACCCGGGAGAAATCAATATTCGTACAGACTATGGGGAATTTTGCGTCCGCAATGAAGTCATTGAGATATTGCGGCGTCTTGTCGTAATTATCGAACTCGTGATTGCCCAGTGTCATGGCATCATAACCAAGAGTATTCATGAATTCCAGGTCCGCTTTGCCATGCATCAGGTTGAAGTAAGGCGTGCCCATGAATACGTCACCGCTGTCGAACATGAGTACTCTGTCCGGTCCCACTTCGGCCCTGACATTTTTCACGAGGGTAGCCCTGCGCGGCAACGTCCTCCAGGTGCGCATGAGTATCATTGATATGAAGGATGGTGATTTCCGCCGGGGCGCCTGGCCGCAACCTGTCCTTCAGGAGCAGTCACACCCCGGCAGGAAGTTACGGCAATGCAGGCGAGTATTATTGCCAGCAGGACTGCTAATACTGTTCTTCGCATGGATTAGTAGTATATCACGTATCCACAGCTTGCTCTATGAGCTGGTTACTCCGCGCATGCCGTGACGAAACTCGTAATTACGAAAAATGGCATAATGTACTGGCGGTGGTGCCCCCCAAATTCGATATACCCCGCCGTTATATATAGAAATACAGGAGGCAGGTATCATGGCTGAGGAAAAACTTATCTGGCGATACGTAAAGCGCTGGGCGGACAAATACCCCCAAAAAGAGGCCCTCATTTTCAAGGATAGAAGGGTCACCTACAAGGACTTTTACGATAAAACTCTCAGGGTCGCCAAACTGCTGCTCGAGCTGGGCGTTAAAAAAGGCGACAGGGTCTTCACCCTGTGTGCGGCCCGCGATCGAGTTCTTCTACACTTACATGGCCACGGCCATGGTCGGCGGCATCTGGTTCGGACTCGAACCCCCGCTATACCCGTGATGAGTTCCTCTACATGGTGGGCGATGCAAGGCCGAAGGTCGGGTTCATAGTGCGGAATTATGATGCCCTGATGCGGGACTACAAGGATGATGTCTCGGCGCTTAAACAGGCCAATCCCGGGCTTGAAAGCCTGGTCATCATCGATAATCCATGGGAAGGCACGCTGAGCTGGGATGCCGAGCTTGCAAAGGACCGCAGCAGCCTGGATTCAGCCCTTAGCAAGCGCATCAAAGAGGTCAAAGAGGATGATCCCGCCCTCATCATTTACACGTCGGGCACGACCGGAAAGCCCAAGGGCGCGCTGCTGAGCCATAAAAATATCATCTCCAGCGCCGCCGCTCAGAATGAGCGTTTCCTTGCCCCAACCAATAAACGCGGCGAAGGCAAGTCGCTCATCCATTTCCCCATCAACCACGTCGCCTGCGCCGTGGAGCTTGCCATGGGCGGCCTGCACTGGGGCTCGACCATCGTGCTGATGGACCGTTTCGATCCGGCGGCCACTCTGAAAACCATACAGGACGAGAAGGTAACTTTCATGGGACAGGTTCCCGCCATGTTCATGCTGCAATTCATGCTGCCGGATTACGACAGCTACGACCAGTCCAGCTTGAAAACAATTGTCTGGGCAGGTTCGGCGGCCTCGGAGGAAATGGTCAAGAGGTTATCGAAGATAGGGGCCATGCTGATGACCGGCTACGGGCAGACGGAGAATGCCGGGTTTATCACCTATTCCAAGCCTGGAGATTCCATGGAGGACCTCATTCAGACCGCCGGCAAGTGCTATCCGCCTTTCAAAATTAAACTGGTGGATACCAAGGGCAAGGAAGCCCCCGAAGGCCAGGTGGGGGAGATATGGATTAAAGGCGACCTGGTCATGAAGGGCTACTGGGACCGTCCCGAGGCCACCGCCGAGACTCTGACTAAGGACGGTTGGCTGAAGACCGGCGACCTGGCCACCATGGACAGCCGCGGCTATATCAAAATCGTAGGCCGCACCAAAGAGATGTTTAAATCGGGCGGCTATAACGTCTATCCCCGCGAGATCGAGGCCGTCATTGAGCAATACCCGGGCGTGGCCTTCGTAACCGTCATACCCATCCCGGACGAGACCTGGCAGGAGGTGGGCAAGGCCTTCATCATGCCGGTGCCGGGCAAGACGGTGGACGTTGAAGGCGTCCGCGAGCTTTGCAAAAAGCATCTTGCCAACTACAAAATACCCAAGCAGTTTGAGGTACGCCCCATGCTACCCATGCTTGCCAGCGGCAAGGTAGACCGGCGTGCCCTGGTTGAAGAAGTCAAAGCTGCTCAGCAGAAAAAATGATTTGAGCCGGGTAGCGCCAGGGGCGCATAGTCGTGTAATGCTCTCAATGGTAGCGGACGTTAACCCCATGCGGCCATATTGATGCGATCATCGATATGAGACAAATGGGTCATTCAAATTGTACTTTCCGGGCCTTTTGCCGCTGCAAATACCTGCGTAATATGTCAATCAGTCAAAATAGAAATACGCAGGTGATGGAATGAAAGGATTAAAGTATCTGTCAAAAGACCAGCACGGCATGACCGGCCTGGAAACGGCCATTATTTTAATTGCCTTTGTTACGGTAGCGGCAGTTTTCGGATATGCAGTGCTGAGCGCAGGCCTCTTCTCCGCTGAGAGAGGAAAGGAAACCATCTATGCCGGCCTGAACGAAGCCAAGAGCAATATGGAACTTTCAGGCTCGGTGGTAGCCACAAGCGTCGATAACACAAATGTAAAGTCAATCCTGTTCACAGTTAAGAACGCCATTGCAGGCAACCCCATCGACATGACTCCCAACTCCGGCGCCACGGCTGGCCAGAACAAATGCGTCGTCAGCCTGACGACAGACAAAGACTATATCAACAATGTGAAATGGACCAAAACCGCCGTCGGCGCTGACAACGGCAATGATCTTCTGGAAACGGGCGAACAGTTTGAGATCACTGTTGATGTGACCGACCTGGGCTCTGCGGGACCTCTCAGCGAAAACCTTACGATTAATAGTAAATTCAACTTGCAGGTCAAACCCGCATTGGGATCTACTATCACCATCCAGAGGACCTTGCCTGCTTCCATCGGGCCGATAATGGACCTGCACTAAAGTGCTACGGACCGTTAGTCGTGCTTCTGTAATTCGGCATAATACAGGGAACGTATAAGAGCAGACATTTGGGACTAATGGGTCGTTGTTATTATGCCACCAGGGTCTTCTTCTACGGCAGATATCAGGGTACTATGGTCATTGGTCCAAATAGAATTACGCAGGTGATCGAATGAAAACATTTAAGAATTTGGCAAAAGGCCAGCAGGGTATGACCGGCCTGGAAACAGCTATTATTTTAATAGCCTTTGTTACCGTGGCGGCAGTCTTTGGCTATGCAATTCTGAGCGCCGGTCTCTTTTCGGCAGAGCGTGGCAAGGAAACCATCTACGCAGGCCTGAATGAAGCTAAGAGCAACCTCGAGCTTTCGGGCTCGGTCCTGGCCGAGGCCGATAACCTCAGCCCTACTCAGGTTGGCACAATCAAATTCACGGTTAAGAATGCCATAGCCGGCAACCCCATCGACATGACTCCCAACGGCGTAGATCCCCGCAGCGTTGACCAGACAGGCAAGAATAAATGCGTCATCAGCCTGACGACCCATGACGCTTACTTCAATAATGTTCCATGGACATACACGCCCCTGGGCGCTGACAACGGCAACAACCTGCTGGAAACCGGCGAGCAGTTTGAGATCACCATTGATGTCAACGATGTCAATGTTGTCATGAACGACAGCGGTCGCATCCTGAGCCTTGGCGCTCTCGTCTGCGGTCCCAATCTTGGCGATCTTCTCTTCGGTGGTGACAACGGCCCCGCAGGTCCGACTCTACAGGCCAATGATACATTCACCGTGCAGGTTAAGCCGGCGCTGGGCTCCACTATCACCATCCAGAGACAATTGCCTGCGGCCATTACAGCGGTGATGGACCTGCACTAGGGCATCTGTGGCCCGTTGATAATTGTGTTTTCCTGGCCTGCATAAGGCGGGCCGGCAATTCAGCTCTCGATCGGGACCAAATCGTCTATCCAGGTGGGGATCCCTTAAGCCCCGCTTGCATGGTGGCGATGCATTCACCATCACGCTTACACCGCAGGGCGGCTCCACTCTAACTATCCTGGGCGTGGTCCCTCTTAACTGATGCGGCGGACTTGCTCCGCGGTTACTTGTTTTGTAAAGTGATCTGGAAGTAGCTGACTGATGTCCCGACCAGCTTGCTGATGTTATATACGGTCTTATTGTCAGGTTTGCTAAGCGATTGATATTGTATGGTCCAGTTAAAATCGTCGAAGTAACTGCGCACAGATTCACCGCTGACCCGTCCGGTAACTACACCGGACGCGGCACGTTGCGATTGGAGTGCTTTTTTCCCCGAGGCCTGGATGGTCCCCTGCTTGACGGGGACATAGCAGGATGGGCATGAGTAGGACGTAGAAAGCTGGTAATCCGTTACCTGCCATACTTTCGGGTCCGATGTTGGAGTCACGGTTAAACTGATGTTTGTGGAACCGCCCTGTGCGACGAGCACATTGTCGGCCACCGTCTTGGTAATGGTGCCCTCGAACCTTTGCCCTGTTAATGATCCGGTTGCTTCCATGCTGAAACGCGTGTCGTGAGTGAAGACGGGATTACCATCCCCGCCCATGGTCACGCCGATCTGAAAGTCAATTGTACAACTATTGAAAGCCTTCCCTACAGTTATATTTGCCGGACCTGTCAGGTGGGGTTGGCTGGATTCTACCGTAATCGTATAGGTCTTATCCTTCGTATCGCTTTTTCACTGTGAAATCGCCTGTAAACGATCCGTCCGGTTGCTTGCTGAAATTCCCTGCTGCTCCAACGGCCCCCAGTCCTTAATTGTCGGGGCAATATCGGTTCCCGGTTGTATCCTTACAGTTATCGTGACCGGCTTTCCGGCGTCTACACTGCTGGGTGATACACTTACATCAATATTGGCATTGCTTGATTCAACTATTGCATAACCCAGGTCCGGTGTGCCGTGATACTGGCCGATGACTTCAAGCTTGATCTTGCATTTATCAATATTGTCTGTGGTGATATCCCAGGTGACCGTTTGAGCACTCCCGCACCTAAATCGGTGGACTTGGCGGGCTGGAGACTGGCGTTGTTATGATACTGCCTCCATCGATGGAAAGCCTGGCCTGCACCTGCCAGGCCTGCTCTTCGGCAGCATTTGATATCGTGCCTTTAACTCTATAGGTCTCGGACCCGGAGCTCCCATGGGTGTGACCTCGTATTTGGGCTTGAGAGCGGATATGGATGATCGCCACAGTGTATAGCTTAGCTCGATAGCATTGTAAATGGCGGAAGGCGGGTCTTTCCAGTATTTTTCCAAGGTTGTCCCTGGTGATTTTGGCTGCGTTCCTCGCATAATCCTGTGCCATATTCTCCTGGCCGCCATAGGGGTTGTCCCAGCTGGGAGGAGCATTGGCCCATGGCGGAACGGTTGTATCCTGGCCTGTATAAGGATTTTTCATGTATTGTTCATGGGCATATTTCTCGTACTCTACATGGCTGGACCTGAGGAACTGAAAATCCCCCCAGCCCCAGCCGAAGATATATATCCCGCCATTCAGGTACCAGGGGTCAAACCAATCGCGTTTAGCCTTGGGGCCCGCTTCGCCTGACCATATCACGTAGCGGCGGATGTTTTGTGAAAAGTTGCCGTTCTTGCCAAAGCCGGCCGGCGGTTCTTTACTGGAGGTGGGACGGCTGCTGAGAAAGCCCGGCCCCGTCTTGTTCTCATCATCAATCAGGTAATTGCTCGCAGCATCCATCAATTTCGCATCCGCGCCCGGCATGCCAATAACATGATAGGGGACGCACATGTCGGAAATGAAATGGGAGGACCAGGCGGCGCCCCTGGCTAAACTGGCTTCCGGTGATGGATTGGATGCGTACATGCCGTCGCACAGTTCGGAGAAGTAGGTTTTGGTGGCGTCCGGCCCTCCCCCTTTGGTGATCCGCGGATTATAGTAGTGATCCGACTCGGCCGTCCTGGTCTCATCATCCGGACCTGGACCGAGAACGTTGTACTGGTTGTGTCCGATGATATCAAACGTGATGTTGGTGGTCCACCCCATACCCTCGTACTTGTGTACATCATCAATTGAGGGGAACCGGCTATTTTCAAGGACAGGGCCGTCCCTGGACTGGAGAATCTTGTAAGCTGCTTTGAGGATTTCCTGGTGGGTAGGATAGTTGCCAAGCCAGTCTTTTGCTCCGCTCCAGGCGAACGCTTTTTCGGGGAAAATGAAAGAGATTACGATTAGTGCAATAAGGAGCCAGTCGAGCACTCTGAGAAACCCGTGCCTCATATCCCACCTCGCTCGTGCTACTGAATATTTAAGGTATCATAAGGTTACGCTTCATAAATTGTCAAGTAACTTGCATTAACGCGGGCGTCTTAACCGGTATTCCACTCGTCACTTTTTGGACGTCGTATATTGGACAGGATGCCCCGCACGATCACGGTTACGATTACAATTAGTCCGCCTGCAAACGCCCATGCGCCTGGCCTTTCGCCGAGTACCAGGAATACCCACGTGGGGTTCAGCACCGGTTCTATCGTGGAGGTCAGCACGGCCTCGAGCGCCGTAATATGCTTTATTGCGATCGAATATAAGACGTAAGGGATGCCAAGCTGCACTACGCCCAGTAGCAGAATGCCTATCCAGCCGGACGTATCCGGAAATTGGACGAACGTAAAAGGGACCCCGATGATTGCGGTAAGGATGTTCCCCAGCAGTATCGTTTCAACGGGGGACCCTTCCTTCTGCATCCTGGCAAAAATGAATAGAAAACCGAAGCTTATGCCGGCGATAATGCCGAAAATGTTGCCCATTAGGCCGCCTGCAGACAGGTTGTCCAGGAAAAACAGGACCATTCCGCCGAAGATGAATACCATGGCTATCACGTCAATGAGCCTGGTCCTTTCTTTCAGGATCCACATCCCTATCACGGTTATAATCAGCAGCTGGGAAACATACTGTAGCAGGATGGCATTGGCTGCCGTCGTGAACTTGGTAGCCAGGACGAACATGATAACGGTGCCCGAAAACGCTATGGCCCCGCCGATTTGCGGGAAGGACCACGTGAAATGGGGTTTGCGCACCAGGAACAGGATGAAAATGACTGCGATGGCGCTTCTGAGCCCGGATATCGCCAGCGGATGGCAGTTGACCATTTTAATTAGTAACCCGCCGAAGGCTCCAGAGAATCGCGGTTACCGCCATTAAAAGTGTGGCGGTTTTGTCGCTCATATGATGTTGTTCCGACAGTATGTTCTTCATAGGTGAACTACATTATCCTTGAGCCGAATAATAACTGCAAACAGGTCTTGGCCTGCATAGGGAATGATACGGCCACGCATAACCTTTTTGTATGTTGTAGACGGGCAATCCAACATTCTATATAATAGCCTTTAGGATCAGCTATGATGTGGAGAGGTGTGCATGGGCACTGACCTGCAGGCGCTTTATCGCCTGATGTTGCGGAGTCAGACGCTTCGAAGAAGCGGTCAAGTCCCTGTGGGAGGAAGGCAAAATTTCCGGTGAAATGCACCTTGGAGTGGGTGAGGAGGCTGTTGTTGCAGGTGTGGTCGCCTGCCTTCGTGATGGTGACGCCATGGCCCTTGATCACAGGGGCACCCCACCATTGGTCATGCGCGGTGTTGACCTTGTGCTGTTGCTGAAAGAGTTGCTGGGTCGGACCGATGGCCTGTGCGGCGGGATGGGCGGACACATGCATATGTTCTCGGCCAAACACCTGGCTGCATCCTCTGGCATAGTTGGCTCATCGGGGCCGCTGGCTGCTGGCTTCGCACTGGCTGCTCAGTACCTCCATCCCGGCAATATCAGCGTGTGTTTCTTCGGCGACGGGGCGTCCAACCAGGGCATGCTGTTGGAATCGTTTAACCTGGCCTCCGCCTGGCAGCTGCCGGTGATCTTCGTTTGTAAAGATAATACCTGGGCCATCACCACCCAATCACCGAAGGTCACAGGCGGTAACATCATAGATCGCCCCAGGGCGTTCGGCATTAACTCTGTCGAGGTGGACGGGTCCGATGTTGAAGCTCGTATACGCGGCGGCAAGTGCGATGACCGGGCGCGCACGTGATGGGGATGGGCCTTCATTCCTGCTGGCACGGTGTCCCAGGCTTGGAAGGACATTACCTG
The DNA here is from genome assembly GCA_963827985.1 of uncultured Chloroflexia bacterium. Classification (GTDB taxonomy): domain Bacteria; phylum Chloroflexota; class Dehalococcoidia; order GIF9; family UBA5629; genus JAFGLP01. The sequence continues at coordinate 10,028 of CAWHDI010000053.1, forward strand.
GGTGACCCGCTGCGGCGAGCCAACATGCTGGAGCTTGCCGGACCGTTGATGACTGCATGTACCCTGCAGCCGGGAGCATCGCTGGCTGAGCGTGCGAGTTGCCTGGGGAATTTGCTTTTGCTGGTAGGGAAGACCGCGGTTGATAAGAGCTTGCGGCTGCGGGACCCGGTTGAAAAAGCGAGGCGAAAATTGCAGGCACAGAACGCCGGCCTTGACACCCTTGAGAAAGAAATTGATGAGGAAATAGCACTGGTGGTCCGAACAGTGACAAAGGGGACATAAAGCGCCAATGGCGGAAAATAAGAAAATGCGGACCATGACCTTCGCTGGGGCGATTGAAGACGCGCTTGGGCAAGCCATGGCTGCCGATGACAGGATCGTTATCTTCGGCGAGGACGTGCACGGCCTTCGCATGAACCTGTTTGTGCGCTTCGGTGAAAAGAGGGTGCGGCCTGCGCCCATCAGTGAGTCTGCTTTTCTGGGAGCTGGCGGTCGGCGCCGCTATGGCCGGCCTGCGGCCGGTAGTCGAGATAATGCTGGTGGATTTTATTGGAGTGGCTATGGACGCCCTTCTCAACGAAGCAGCCAAGTTGGAGGCTTTCTCGGGCGGCCAATGGAAGGCTCCCATGGTAGTTCGCACAGCCTGCGGCGGTGGCTATGGGGACGGCGGACAGCACGAGCAGTCCCTCTGGGGATGGCTGGCGCATATCCCGGGACTGGCGGTAGTCGCCCCATCCACGCCTGCCGATGCCGGGGCGCTGATGTTGACCGCTCTTCAGCACGAGGGGCCGATAGTCTACCTCGAGCACAAGCTGCTTTCGAGCTACTGGCTGGAATACCTTGGTTCAGGCGGTCGTACCACTGTTAGCTATGACGTTCCCGCGGAAGGCGCTGAGGGTCCGGTCCCCGATAGCTGGGAGCCTTTGCCGCTGGGCAAGGCAATCGTGCGCCGTGAGGGCAACGACATTACGCTGATGAGCGTTGCAGTGGGTGTTCACCGCTGCCTCGAGGCCGCGTCGTTGTTGCAGAAGGAGTCTGTTTCGGCTGGAGTCATCGATCTGCGGAGCGTTTCGCCCCTGGATCGAGGCGCGATCTGCGGGGCCGTTGCTAAAAGCGGGCGGGTGCTGATAGTGGATGAGGATTACAGGGACTTTGGCCTTTCCGGCGAGATCGCTGCCATTTTGCTGGAAGCGGGGTTGACTTTCAAATACGCACGTGTATGCACGGAAGGCACCATTCCATATTCACGCAGCCTGGAAGATGCAGCGCTGCCTAACGTCAGTCGCATCATCGCAGCATCTAAGAAATTGCTGTAACCGGCTCAGCCTACCAGAATAGCTATACCGGCCATGGCGGCTATCAGGTCATCAGGCTGCGCCAGCGAAATTCGAAGGTTCCGATACGGAATATCGCCGGGTCAATGTTGATTACAATGCCATTCATTTCATTTGCTCAATAATGCGCTAATAAAGCCGGGGAGATGGTGTAAGTCCGGCATTCTCAGCCTGCTTTTCCATCCTTCGGCTTAATGGTCCTTAAGTGTCCGAACTAGTTCAGGTCTTTTTTGATCTGGTCGAATTGTTCTTTGGTGATCTCGGACCTGGCATAGCGCCCTTTGGCGATTTCCAGCGGACTGCTGATTGTGCCACTGGTATTCCCGTGAGAGGTGACTTTACCTATCCCCCAGACGGCTAGCCAGATAAGTCCTCCCCAAAACGCAATACAAAGAATACCTGCAAATACCATCCACCATCCCATTCCGCCGAACCAATATCCCATCATGATAATCCTCCTTTATCGATAATTTCTAAGTAAATTGTAGTCTACGTATATGAAAATATTATGAAATTAGCTGTGAAAATTCGTGAATTTTGGATAGACTGGCATCCTATTTCGCTTTGAATTCCTTCATTCCTACGATACGTTAGTTCTCAGTAGCGAAGAGGCGAATGATCCTGACGTCCAGTCAGCGGAAATCCTGGAGTTCCTTGACCACTTCTATGTACGGTTCAGGGAACCCCCTTTATATATTTGTTTTGCCCTTTTATCGTACAATATTGTCATTGATTTACAATGTCGCGCTCATGGCGGGCGAGACCAATATTTATTTCGAGGGGGTAGTTATTCGATGGCCAACGACCTGGTTGATTTGATGGCGGACTTGAAGGAGCAGGAGGCACTGACAATAGTCAGGAGGAGACTGGATGCCGGCGAAGACCCGATGTTAATCCTCGACGACAGCCGGAAAGCCATGGAAATTGTGGGCAAGCGGTTCGCTGCAAACGAGTATTTTATTCCTGAGCTGGTATACTCCGGTGAGATTGCAAAAGAGATAGCGGACCTGGTCAAACCGAAGCTGGTGAAGGCGCAGGACATCAATCGCCTGGGCAAGGTCATTATTGGTACGGTAGCCGGTGATATACATGATATCGGCAAGAACATCGTATGCTTTATGCTCGACATTGCCGGTTTTGAAGTCTACGACATCGGCATCGACCAGCCGCCGCAGAGCTTCATCGATAAAATAAAGGAGACCGGCGCAGGCATCGTGGGATTGAGCGGACTCCTGACGCTGGCTTTCGATTCTATGAAAGTGACCATCGAGGCCATGAAAGATGCCGGGGTGCGTGACAACGTTAAGATCATGATCGGCGGCGGCCAGATGAACGACGAAATCAGGAAGTATACCGGAGCAGACGCATATGGCGCCGATGCTATGGCGGGCGTCGCCCTGGCCAAACAGTGGACCGGTATTAAATAAGATAGCGCAGGAGAGGCGATAAGAATGGAAGCCAACATTGATAAGACCAAAGAAAAACTCGACCGCTGGTGCTCGGCGCCCGATGTAGTGTTCGATAGCGCCCAGGCGGAGGAAGATTACCGCAAAAGGGCCCGCAGGATCTCCGACGCTATTCAGCTTAAGCAGCCGGACCGCGTCCCCATCGCTCCCATGGTGGCATTCTTTGCTGCCGGTTATTCAGGCATGACTGCGCAGGAGCTGATGTATGACACCGACAAGGCCTACGAAGCTTTCAAGAAAGTTGCGCTGGACTTTCAATGGGACACAGCTACGAACCATTTGAACACCCTTTCAGGAACTATGCTGGAGGCGCTGGACTATAAGCAGCTCAGATGGCCCGGGCACGGCGTTCCCGCCAATCGCAGCTACCAGTTTGTGGAAACGGAATACATGAAGGCCAACGAGTATGACATGTTCCTGAACGACCCATCCGATTATATGGTCAGGACTTATCTGCCCCGTATCAGCGGCGCGATGGCCCCGTTCCAGATGATGCCGCCACTGACCATGATCGTCCCTTACTATGTAGGTATCATGATGATGATGGTTGGTGGGGCATTCAGCGGTGTAACCTCCGCCCTGGAATCTCTGATCCAGGCGCAGGAAGCATTTATCAATCTCGCCGTCAGCGTGGGCATTTTTAACGGCGAGATGCAGACACTCGGCTATCCCATCATGATGGGCGGAACTTCACACGCGCCGTTTGATACCCTGGGCGATTCCATGAGGGGCACGCAGGGCATAATGCTGGATATGTACCGTCAACCGGATAACCTGCTTAAGGCGCTGGATAAACTGCTGCCGACCGCCATCCAGATGGCAAGCTTTTCCAGCTCGGCCTCGCTCAGCCCGATAGTGTTCATTCCTCTGCACAAGGGGGCCATGGGCTTCATGTCACGGGAGCAGTTCAAGCGTTTTTACTGGCCCACACTGCGAAGCTCATGCTGGCAATGATTGAGCAGGGACTGGTGCCCATGCCATGTTTCGAAGCTGACTATACCGACCGGCTTGACATAATCAGTGATATTCCTGCGGGTAAAGCCATTTACTGGTTCGAGAAGACTGATGTTTTCAAGGCCAAAGAGGTGCTGGGCGATCGCGTTTGCATCAAGGGTAATGTGCCTTCATCTCTCGTGTGCACGGGAACGCCCGAACAGGTCAGGCAGTACTGCAAGAAGCTGATCGATGTCGCTGGCAAAAACGGCGGCCTTATTGTAGACGGCGATGTCGGAATCCCTGACGAGGCCAAAGTGGAAAACGTCAGGGCTATGACGGATTTCGTTAAAGAGTACGGTGTTTACAGGTAAGGAACATTCGTTGCTCTGAAGCGCCCGTTTAAGATAACATAGTGGGCGTCGAAACCGTAGTTTCGTTATATTTTGCAAGGGAGTAGTTTCCTGAAATGAAAAAGACATGGTCCGTCTTAATTGCCGCCGTCTTGGCTGTGTCAGTAGTTATCATGGCCGGCTGCCTCGGCCCGGTGAAAACTGAAAAGGAACTTCAGTCAGCCACCGAGAATTTGCAGGGGATCCTCCAGTCCAAACTGTTGAACCTGAACAATGCCGTATCCGATGCCGCTGCAAAAATAGCCAAGAGTGGGCTGCAGGGCGAACAGACGAGGGCAGTATTGAACAACCTGTGCAAGAAATACCCCTATCTGGTGGACTGCTCGGCCGCCGACCCCCAGGGGAAGATGGTCACCGTGGCGCCTGATGCATACCGCCGTTATGAAGGGACGGACACCGCAACCACCGATGCCTCGAAAATGTTCTTTGCAGCGTTGGGTGAGAAAAAGAAACCGGTGCTGAGCAATTCCTTCAGGGCGGTGGAGGGGATCGATGCCGTGGTGCTGATCTGGCCGATAGTAACCGCCAGGGGAGAGGTACTGGGCTCGGTTAGCGCGTTGTTCAAGCCCGGGGACCTGGTGGCCGGGACTATAGCTCCCGCTGCGGAAACAAGAGTCATAAAGGTAAATGTCGCCCAGACCGACGGGCTCGTCATTTACTGCTCCAATGGCGCTGAGACCGGCAAGAACTTGCTGACGGATGAGAGGTACAAGGCATTTCCAGCCCTGATCGCCATGGGTGAGAAGCTGGTCGCACAGAAAACAGGTACGGCTGAGTACACTTTTATCGATGATGCGACCGGGATAAGTGTGAAAAAGACGGTCTACTGGACTACCATCGGGGTGGACGGCACTGAGTGGCGGCTGGCATCCATTGCCGAACTGGCAAATTGAGGGCCCTCCCGCCTGCTCTATTGCGTGACTCAAGAGGTAGTTGCCCATGTTAACAAAACGGTATTTATGGGTTGTCCTGTCAGTCTTTCTTTTGCTGGCGTCTGTTGTTAATGCCTGCTCATGTTCAAATGTAAATGGCCTTGCGTCGTCTGCTAACTTGAAGGATGCTGTTATTACACTGGAAAGGACCCTTTGCTTCGGCAATTGCCCCGCCTATAAATTGACGGTGTACGGCAATGGCGCCGTCATCTTCGAAGGGAAGAGCTCCGTAAGGGTCAAAGGAAAGGCCGAAGGCGCAATTAGCTCAGGACCAGTTTAAACAACTGATTTCGGTGTTCGAGGAGGCTAAGTACGATTCGCTAAAGGATAGCTACACAGAAATTTCGGTCACCGATGCTCCGTACGCCGCCACGTCCATTACCGTGGACGGAAAAACTAAGAGCGTAAGGCACTATTTCGGTGACCCCAGTGCGCCGGCCCGGCTTACCATACTTGAAGATAAGATTGATGAGATCGTAAATTCCGATCAGTGGATTAAGTAAAACCGCCGGCTGAGCCGGTGGCTATCTCCCGAAACGTTGCAGGACTTTATAAATGGCTTCTGTGCCAAAAGTGACCGCTTCTACCGGAATGCGTTCGTCAGCAGCATGAATCAGATGCATCATATTAAATCCTGCGGGTAACTTCATGGGCAGGAAACCATAAGTCTGAATGCCTAGCCTGGAAAAGAAGCGGGCATCTGAGATTGCAGGCATCAACATAGGCATTGGCACGCCGTCCGGGTCCGCCTCCCGTAAGACACCAGCCAATGTTGGGAATAATCCCATGTCCGGCTTGGCAGGAAACGGCTCATATCGTAGCAGTTCAAATTCCAGTTCGGTGCCGCTGAGCTGGCGCAGTTCGGCCATCACATCGTCGGGAGTATAGCCTGGCAATAGGCGTCCATCCATCTGGAGGACGATCTCACTGGGGATCACATTAATATTCGTACCTCCGTGTACAATGGTTGCGTTCACAGTGTTATGTAACACAGGATAAAAGGCTTCCCCTCTCGTCCCAAGCAAGTCCAATACCAGGTTTGTCACCTTGGGATTCAGGAGCTGGCGCAGGACAAGGTTTGCCGGGAAGGGCAAGCCCGATGCCGTTGTCTGTATCATCTGTCGAACGACTGGTGTTATATGGACCGGCAAATGTCGCTTATCCAGTTGCTGAAGCAAATTGCCAAGCTTTGCCATCGCACCTCCCCGCAAGCGTAGAGCGCCATGCCCACCCGGACCACGTAGATACACCTTCATCAGGCAAACCTGCTTTTCGGCTACCTGGATGGGATAAAATCTCTGCTTATCAACATAGAAAGTAAAGCCTCCAAATTCTCCAAGAGCATAACGGATATTTGTAAATAGCCCTGCATGGCTCTCAACCAGGTACTTTGCTCCAAAGTTACTCAGGCCCTCTTCATCGCTTAAAAGGACCAATACAACGTCGCCCGCTGGGACCAGACCTTCCGCTTTTGCCCTTAGAAAAGAGGCCAGCATCATAGCTACGCCGCCTTTCATATCCAGGGCACCCCGGCCCCAGATGTAGCCATCCACTATCTTTCCCTCGAATGGTGGGTGTTGCCAGGTCTGGTTTGTCGTTATCTGAACGTCCACATGCCCGTAGAGCATTAATGGCGGCGCGTTCCCTGGCCATTCAGTCGTCCGATAAGGTTGGGGCGATCTGGAGCTTTAGCCAGTATAGTAGTTTCACAACCTGCCCCGGTCAGCAATTCGTTGACATATTTAATGCATTCTGTTTCATTGCCTGGTGGATTACTGGTATCGAAGCGAATAAGGTTCTGCAATAACTGTTCGGGATGTTGATAGATGGCCTGGTTACCTGAAGCTGACATAGACAGTTTTCACACCTCCCTCAAAATCATTACAGTGTTTGGAATGGCTGGATGATATGGAGTTATACCCTCTGCCCATAATTATTGTGATAAGTGATATCCGCCAGTTTTCGTTTGGGGACATGCAGCACGCCTTTTTCGTCCTTGTAATACTTGAAGGAATCGGTTAAATCTTCCACCACCGGCGATTCGTTGGCATAGCCCAACGCTATCACCAGCACGATGCGCCGGTTCTCCGGGATATTCAGGGCCTTTGCCAGGCTTTCGTGCTTGATATTGGCCAGCATGCAGCTTCCCAGCCCTTCGGACACTGCTACCAGGCAGATAGTCTGGGCGGCGGCCGCCGCGTCGTATTCAGGGGTGGTCCCCGAGATGTCCTTGTTCAAGAGTATGACAATGTAGGCTGAAGGCTCTTCACCCGCCGGAGGATGGCCTGCAGGATGTATCAACGCTGCCCAGGTGAGCGTGCTGAAAACTTCCGCGGTTTTTTCCCCGTCGTCTACAATGATGAATTCCAGTGGCTGCTTGTTGGTTCCGGTAGGTGAAAGGTGGGCGGCTTGCACGCATTTCTCCAGAATTTTCCAGGGTACTTTATCTCTTTTAAACCGCCTTATGGAACGGCGGTTCAAGGCTGCTTGGTACGCATCCATAACTTGCCCCCTTTTTATGGCTATTATATTACTTTTGTGGTGAGAGTTTGAGAAAGGACGGGCATACACCGGGATCGTACATCATCGGATGATGGTTACGACTCCCGGTTTCACGGCTTTGAGTCCGCCTTCGCGGATATAGTCCAGGAAATTGGGGACGGCCTTTTCGCTGGTTATATTGTTGGCTATCATCCAGCGGGCTTCATCTTCCATTGCCGCGATGAGAGCCTCATCGAGTGAAAGCATAAATGTGTAGTGTGGCCAGACTGCAGCTATGTATGCGTCATCATAGTTCAGCCGTTTCTGTACGATGGCCCGGGCTTCGTCGGGATGGTGCGCCAGGAAGTCCTGCGCCTGGGACAGAGCTTGCCAGAAACGGATGATGGTTCCGGAATGATGAGCGATCCAGTCATTGCTTGCGGCAATAACTCCGAAAGCGGGCTGGCCGCTCTGTACCTGCCAGGTAACTGTCTCGTTGATGAACTTTCCTTCTATTTGTGTCGTGTAAGGGTCCCATCCGACGATGGCGTCCGCATCACCGGAGGAAATGGCATCCAGCCATTGGGTCGGGGCCAGCGAAACTATGGCCACATCCTTTATGTTCACCGCATGCAATTCAAGAAATCTGCCCAGGTAAAATTCTCCGCTGGTCCCCTTTGCCAGGCCGACCCTTTTGCCCGCAAGATCGGAAACTTTCGAAATCCCCCGGCTTTTCAGTGCGACCATATTGGTTGTCAGGCTTTTGTTGAAAGTGCCCAGGATACTGACCGGTTGTTTTTGCAGTACATTTCCGACCATCACGAACTCCGACAGCCCCGCCATGTCCGCTACGCCCTTCTTAACAGCATCTATGGCAGCTACCCCGGTGTCGAAGTCCTGGATTTCTACTGCCAGTCCGTTTTCCAAAAATAACTGTCTGTCCTGTGCGATATAAGCTAGTGCCGATGTTTCCAGTCGGAGAGTGGCCAGCTTGACGGACTCGGTCTCACCTGCAAAGCGTTGGGGTGAACAGGACCATGAAGCGGATGCTACCGGGAGCACACACGCAAGAATCGCCAGAAGAGAAGCAGTTTTTCTCAAACCGCCTGAGGATTTAGGCATTCGGCGCAATTCTAACACCGTGGTTCACATAATTCCAGCTTCCTCCACGGAAAATTCAAAACATGGACCGCTATAAAGAAGTTTCCGTTTTGGACTCTGCGAATGCTGACAACCTTGCAGGGCGCGTATGCCTCCAGTCCACTAGAGATTATCGGCCAGTCTGCCCCACTTTCTTTTGAAGCCATATTATTCTTTCAATGACCATCTTTCTCGCATGCTCAGCATCCACGGCTTCTAGCAGTTCGTCAGCCAGCTTATCATCGCCAAAAACTCAGCCGCACCCAATTGCTGAAGTCATTTTTGGCTGATGTAACGTGGTGATCGAATGTCTCGGGAGACATCTTTTTCAGACATTCTGCAAGTTCCGTCAGGCTGCCGCAGATACTGCCGTCATCGCAAAAGAAACGCCTTTCGTCGTTTACCTGAGCAAGCGCCCATCCGGCTTCTTCTTTAGTTTTGACTGCCATTTTTTTACCTCCTGATAACGAAATTGTTGATATGTGGTCTCGTTCTGGTGCAGTGGTCAGTCTATAATCAGCATTTCTCAAAAGAGAGGAAACCAGCCCACCGCAAAATCGCCGTTGTAATTGATTACGGCCCAGGCCGTGTTCGTTGCCGTATCTACACCATAGGTACCTAGCTTATAATCGGGGTTCCAGGCCCCGGAGACGAACTTTGTTTTGACGTTGCCGGTATTCTTTGTTTCCGCATTCACCCATCTGCCGCTTGAATCTCTGGTGAGTATGCCGAAGCCGCCGTTCTGGATGCGGACTTTGCCGGCGCCGTCGGGTACATAGCTCATGGACAGAACGTATTCGTCCGTTTTATTACTGCCTGAGGTCGCGGACATCCTCCCGAGCCTGAGTGTGGCGCTGGCTAGCCTCTGGTCTGAAGTGGCCCAACCCGTGGTAACCTCGTTGCCGATCTTCTTGCCATAGTTGGTAGTTGCCGTGCTGCTGTTTACGCCGGAGAGGATGGACATCGATGTGCCCTTGGAAACCGGGTTCCATGGCGGAGGCGACTGCCGTGTTGTCGTCATGCTATCGCATGTGCCCTGGGCGACGAGTTTTTGTTTGCCGTTCAAACTGTAGTTTATGGTGGATATTTTGGTGAAGTTGAAGGTCCCGCCGTTCTGGCCGTAATATGAACCACCGGTGGAATCACCAAAGTAATCTATCGTCACGCTGGGGCCATCACGTGAAAATGTAGTAGCCCACGCGGCCCAGGTCCTGCTGGATTGGCGCGTCGTTTGCCGAAACTGGTGCGACCGGGCTATAGAACTTGGAGCTGTCGGACTGGGCTATGAGCTGGTGTACCTTGCTCTGACCGTCGGGGCTGGTGACAAGCGATTCGTAATGATGATGATCATGGCCTGATATGACGAAATCGACCTTGTTGGCCTGCATCGAGGACAAGAAAGTTGTTCTCGGCGCCTTGTTTGCGGCGATGAATGCCTGTTGGGCGGCCTTCTGGGCATCGCTGCCGTACGGGACGAATCCCCAGCAATCACCTGGATCGTCTTCGAACAGCGGGTTTCCCTTGGAGTCAAAAATGGGTTTTCCGTCGGCGTCATATTTGGGAAGTTGAGAGCCGAACATATTATCCTTGTGGTTGCCGCCCAAGATATTCTTGTGGGCGAAGACGAATGCGTGCGTATTGGCCGGGCGGTTTGAGAGAGTATCATTGATCCAGGGCTGCTGAAGGGGAATTGTGCTGTTATAGTAGCTGCCTGAGGCGTCGAACTGGTCGAGCAGCATGAAGGTGGCGTTATTATATTGAAAGGAGTAAGAGATACTCTTATTGGCGGCATTGATGGTGGTGGGTGTGGAGAAGTTGGAACCGGCCGTAAAGGGGCTCCCCGTCCTTGATGCAGGAGGATTGTTGGACAGGTCGGTTGCAGGGATGATGGCGGTAGTAATGTCGGCAGGTGTATTGTTATTCACTCCGCTGCCGATCTGCGGGAATGCGTACTGAAATTCCGGCCCCGAGTCCAGGTAAGAGGGGTCTTCCGCCGCTTCATGGTTTCCGCGGAGGGGATAAAACCCGATGCCGGCATTGTAGAGGTCTTGAGCGTAAAGGGCGCGGGTGTCGATATTGATCTTACTGCCTTTGTCAACGGTATCGCCGATGGCGACCACAAGCTTGACACCGGCATTGATGAATTGTTGGTCCACTTGCTTGATGATATTGGCGGCCGTGGTGTTGGGATTGTAGCCGTCATCAGCTATGGTCCACTGCGTATCCGAAATGAGGCCGAAGGACCATGCCCGTTCTGCTGTTACCTGCGGGCTAGATGATTGAGCTATTGCATTTATGGAGCAGGCGCTTAAAATCAGTAAAAGGGTCAGTATCGCCGCGTGCAACAGGTCGCATTTTTCGATATTGACCATGTTTTTTCCCTCGTATCCGGCTGATAAACGCGGTTTCGATTTCTTCGCTTGTTAAGCTGGCTCTTGATTTTAAGTATAGGGTGCGCCGGTTAAAAGCTGGTTAACTTATTGTTAGGTTTGAGTTAAATTATCGGCTGCTCTCACCTTATCTGGCGGAGCGCTTTCGGACGTGTGGTAAACGATATTATCGCAACCGGAAGATAAAGGAGGTTCCCATGCCCCGTAAGAAGAAGACCGCTCTTATCACTTGCGCAGTCATAGTAACCTCGTTGTGCTGCTCGCAGTTGATGCCGTTCCCAAATTGCAGTTCGTCGGCAAGCAGACGGCCACAAGGTGTATGTTGCCTTTGGTTTCCATGGCAATTTGTATCATTCCTACCGTGTGGATACGAACGATGAGGCAGGCTTCGGCAAGGATATCAGGGTCATGCGCAAAATCATCAGTACACTGGATGAGAAAAACACAAGGGTAATTCCCGAGAAGGTGTTGGACATGACAATCTATTTCGCTGCAGGAACAGCTTCCACGATATGCTCCCGATATTATCAGCAGCCTTCAGCGCCGTGTGAAGGAAAACGGTGATGAGGTTATCCTGATGTCCTACAACAATGCCCTGTCATCGGCATTGACGGAGGATGAGTTCAGGGAGTCGGTCAAACGTGCAATTACCAACGATAAGGGCAGTGGACTGCACTACCTCTTCGGCACATGGGGGCATTTTGTGCGGCCGCAGGAGATGATGACCACGCCGGGCATTTTCGCCTTTACAAGGAGTTGGGTATAGAGGGAGTAGTGCTCTATTATAGCTCCATCACATTCGATGCATTCCGTGTTTTCGGGCGCGGGTTAACGCTGGAAGAGGCGCACAATCCGTTGACCGAGATCAATAAAGATACGGGCGAGCAAATGACCGTCATTCCTGCATATAACCACGGCGACATGGCTGAAAACGTCGGCATCGTCAGCGGGAATTCACGATCGATCGTGAGCAGCTCAAAGGTAACATAAACAACGACGTCCTGCTCTTCCTGAATACGGGACGCCGACGATGATTACTGGTACGGCTATAAGCTGCCGGCATACCTTTCCTGGCTGCCCAACACAGGCGGCCTGAACCAGCTTGTGGATAGTGTCTCCGACCTTGATTACGTTGGATTTACCACGCTCACCGATTACATGAAAACGCATAAACCGGTTGGGACAATCAGCTT